>NZ_VTZR01000032.1:0-201478 GCF_008370385.1 Paenibacillus sp. B2(2019) | reverse complement strand
TGGTTTTCCGCATACATTTGACTCGCTTACGTTACCGTCGGCACATTGTGTTTGGTTTTTCGCATACATTTGGCTCGTTTACGTTACCATCAGCACATTGTGTTCAGTTTTTCGCATACATTTGTCCGTAAGCTCGACTAAAACATGCATTTCGAAGGATATAAGGTCCGCTCGGGCCGTTATACATCCCAAAGGCGTGTGCTTAATTAAAAACAGAGCTCCCCATGGCCACCAGTTGAATATAGGCCATCCTATAAATTCGTTTCACATTTCTCCGCAATCTCGAAATTTTATAAATTCTATTCCATAAAAAAAACCGCGCTAGGCGCGGATTCTTAAAGAAACTATTAAGCCTTCTATTATTTTGCACTCTCGGCAATCGTCTTATAAGCCGCTAAATCTGTATACACTTCCACTTTAAGCGGATTGCGTTTATGTTTGGTAATTTTATAGAAGTGATAGACAAACACTGCAATATTAGCTGCTAAAGATAACGCACTCACAACCCAAAGCGCCGTTTCGCTGTGAGAAGATTGTACGGAGAACTTTGAATCGCCAACAAACGCCGGGAACGACATTGTAAACATCATCCAAATCGCCAAGGTTTGTGCACGGTGCTGTAGCCATGCTCCTTTTTTGAAGAAGAATGCTGGAATTGTACAAGAGATCAGAAGTGCTGCACCTGCATAGAAGGAATGGTCAGAAACTGCGTTATATACATAGGCAAAGTTCCAAATGTCATAAGCAATGATCCAGAACCACAGCTGGTCCGGCCACAACATATCCTTACTCTTGTCTTTACTAATAACAATACCCATCCAACCAGAAATCGTAATAATGTTCAGAATACCTGCGATCCCGTTCATAATGTTCCAAGGACCACCTACCATCATTACGCCATCCACCATGCCTTGCAAGCTGTACACTTGGAAATCACGGATAACTGCTTCAAGAATGTTAACTGCAAGGATAATAGCTGGGAACATTAATATATATTTATTTTTGTCCCATCCTTTAACATAACGGATAGCCATAAACCCTATACATCCTGCCAAGGCAGAATATACTTTTACCCAGTGAAACCATGTTCCAGTACTGGAGCCTTCGCCTGCCGTATTCGGCCAGACCGCTATGGTAAGAACAATAGGGACAACGATAAACAGAATGATTGAGAACCACTTGCTTCTTCGAGCTATTTCGTTGAAAATCATTAATCCTGCAAGTACCACTAACCACATTAGAGCAGAGTACCAAGGAATCGATTCGAATAAAAACATAATGCATTCCTCCTAAAAGTTTTGTGAGCATAAACATCACTGATTGTCTTCGTGCAAAACTAGCTTCGTAAGCATTCGCATATTTTGTATATAAGCTATGTCTTGAGTCCAATATATCCCATCCTCCTCCGAACGATCAAACCGCTCAAAACGTTGATTTATCAAGGTTTTCATAGTCTCATTTCGAGTTGAGTTTACACATCAATAGGACTGGAATTCATCCAAGGTCCTACCCCAAGTAAGGGAATCTATTAGAAACTATGTCTACAGAACTACAGACTGTAAACCTAACTCGAACGTAAAATATCCCCCACAAAGTGGAGTTTTGCTTTAATGCTTACTCAGGTACTTTGTCGGAGGCCCAAAATATATACTTGATGCAATATAAAAAAACCTTGCCGACAAATTTCTTTGTGGACAAGGCTTACTACTCACGCATTTTTAAAAAAATCTTTCAACTAAGTATTTCGAATATACGATACAGTTCTCCAGTGTAGGAAAATTCATGATTTCTCCTGCATAATAGATCTTATCTCTTCCCTGCATCTGATCAAGCCGTTCATAAAAGCCTTCACGGATCACATTAGAATCTACATGGGGGAACTGCTTCCAGCGCTTCATCATATACAGACGGATATTCTCGCCGCCAAGTTCGCGAAGTTTATTTTCTACCTTTTCCCTCATCTCGAGATCTGTCATCTCATCATTCTCCGCTACATAAACCGTAACTAGATCCGTTGTTCCCATATCTGCCCACCTGTAATACCATGCCATCATATGTCCCTTGCGTTCAGGATTCATATTGCAGGGGATATATCCAGAAAGCTCCGGCAACCCCTTCACTCTGTAGGCATATACCCGAAACCGTTCATAGATTATACACTCAAACAATGCTCTGTCTACCGAAGATAAGTGAATCATATCGCCCAGATGCTCTAAGGAAGCAGTATAAATAACCTTGTCAAAATAAAAGATATCCTGGTTTGTTTCCACCCGAACCTGACCATTTCCCTCTTGCTCCATATGTAGCACTTCACAAGTCAGACGCAGATCCTCTACTTGGTCGGCCATTCTTCTAATGAGTTCAGTGACTCCCTTAGGCCAGGTTATCATGTGAGTGATCTCAATAAAGGACAATAAATTATCATAAGTAAGAAATTTCAATACATAGGCGGCCGGCACATCCTGAATACTCCCAAAACCAAAAGTATTGAAGTAATGCATATACACCTGCCCAATTACAGATAGCTCATTCTCCGTACACCAATCTGAAAAGGGCTGACATAGATCTGCCGGTAACTGTAGAAAACCCGGTTCTTGTAGTGACTTATAACGTTTCAAAATATCTGGCAACCGTTTGAATTCTTGGGTAAACACCTGAATTTGGTCCATAGGAATCTGAGTAGTTTTTCGCCCATTTGTATCAAAAAATCCCCGTTCCAAGAGTGGACCCTTGTCCATAAGATCAAACTCTCTCATGAGTTCTATCGTATGTTTATAAGTTGGCAAGCCGATTAGGGTTCCCATTTCATAGGATTTCCCTTTGTATTCGATGGAGTGGCACTTGCCACCTACCCGGTCTGACTTTTCAAGGAGAGTGATATGTTTATATCCTTTTTTCGCGAGCTGGTAAGCAGCTGTAACCCCAGAAATCCCTGCACCGATGATCCCTATCCTGTCTTCATACTTCATATTAGTCATCATCTGTTATCTCCTTGTAAATAACCATAATGGCAAGGTCTCCCGCTGACCTGCATACTCAAGTGCGACATCCGATGGTATTTTACCTTGATTAGGTCCGTCTGTGATCACCCTGCTGAAGTTATAGATCCTCAAATATTCGTGTAAGCGCTTTTCTAAAGTCTCAAAGGAATCAATCGTATCATCCAACCAAGCCTGCTGATAGAATTCTTTCGTCAACACTGCTGCAAATTGCTGTAAGGGCTGAAATACTACTGTCTGATCTGCAGTAATAGCTACTTGATTTATGTTGTTCTTATGTAAAAAATCGCTGTATTTATGTTTACCTCTATCCCAGTTCGTAGTAAATTCACGACTCTTGTTCGTAACCAGATTATCAATTTGGAATTCTAAGGTCTTCATCAATGGGATGACCTTCAAATCCATAAAATCGATAAAAAGAATGGCGGACTTCCGATTATATAGCTTAACTAAGCCTAATCTGGAATAGGCATCGTAGACCACGTATTGATATACCTTTCCTACCCTTGGGAACACTCCCATATAGCTAATACTCTGTTGGCACATATACCCGGGATGAGCATTTTCCGGATTTTTCATCCTATAGTCCAGAGGTTTGGGTTTCTCTTTACACCCTCTGCTGTTAGCCGCTTGCGTGCCGTCCCGCTTCTTTGCTTTAACTTCTTTGGCGTAAGCCTCCCGTTGTATTCTCTTACTAAGTCCATTTCGACGCAGCACATTATAAATACCTGACTCCCCTATGTTCACACCCTCATCCTGCAGTTCGTAAAAGATTCGCTTGGGTCCATCTTCAGGGAATTTGGCAACGTATTGTAAGATCAATCTTTCCGTTCGCTTATCCACTTTATTAGGCATTACCGGCTTTCGTTCCTTCTCTGCCAGTCCATCCATCCCCTGCTCTTGGTAAGCTTTACACCACTGATAATAGATCGTCCGGGATATGCCAAACTCCTTGCAGGTTTCGCTCACATTGTTGCTGATAGTCCCTTGCATGAGGATATGATATTTGTTGTTTGCATTCATCTATTACACCCCCTATTCTTTATTTTATACATAGTTGGCGTTAAATACAGTGCTATTCTACATTTTCATGAACAAGCATAAACGCCTTCAGCGTTATACTTTCTAATATTTTAAAAAAAGAGAGACAGCTCAAGGCTTCTCCCCATTCCGAACAAAATGTGTGATGTATGCCCCACCGGAAATCTCCAAACAGTTCAGACGTTGACCATAGGCACATCCACCATCCACACCAATCTTATCGCCCAGCGGACTAAACCAGATGTCTTCCGAATCATGTAGATCCATCGTCGAGGTATGACCGAAAATAACCGTTTTGTCAGTGCTAACTACAGGATTCGTATAAAATGGCTCTCTGATCCAGATAAAATCATATGGATCCTGCTGCTTCCAATCCTCTATTAATGGATTAATGCCCGCGTGGACAAAGATATGGTCTTCCGTCTCATGATAAAGTGGCAATGAACTTAGAAAGTCCAAATGATGTTTGTATTTCTGTCTAATTTCTTCTTTCAGCAGCATATAATCATGCCAGCCAAAATCCGCTTTAAAAAAATCAGAATCCGCCTCACAATAGCTCATCAATGTATACAAACCACCGTTGTTTAGCCAATGCGTATCCAGTTTATCATCCTCGCTGGTGAGCGCGTCATAGGCCATTTTATCATGATTGCCTTTTAGAACAGTAACGCCCCATTCCCGCTTTAGGGCCATAACTTGATCCACAATTCCTTTACTATTGAGACCTCTATCCACATAATCCCCCATCAGGATGAGCTTGTCCTCGGATGGCCGATAGTTTATTTTTTTTAATAATGCGTTGAATTCGGAATAGCTTCCGTGAATGTCGCTAATCGCTAATATTCTGATTGTAATTCCTCCTTGCTCTGGATGCTGCAAGCTAAAACGCCTTCGGCGTCCTTTAAAGGACGGTGAGCGTTTATGCGAGAATTATAAGGATAAAGTATATCGCGAAACTTATACTTTCTTATAATTAAAAAAAGACGTTCCGGGCAGAGGCACCGAAATATCTTTTTTTTGTAATGGTCGCTATACGGAATCCATAACGAGCGGATCTTCATCGGATTGAGTAAAAAGCTGGCGGCTTCTGACTTCATGCACCGCTTCTTGAAAACGATCACACAGAAAAATCAACTGGTCTATCTCTTTCTTACCCACCTTTTCCGTAACTTCACTTAAAATACCTGAAAAAGTAGCCATCTGGGAATCATAAATCTGCTCCCCTTTATTCGTCAGACCAATATATACAACCCGCCGATCGGTATCGGACGTTGTTCGCACCACGTAACCCTTCTCCTCCAAACTGTTAACCATTTGTGTCGCAGTAGGCCTGCTAATTTGGAGCAAGTCGCTTAATCTAGAAATCATGACTCCCCGCTGCTCTTCGACTTCGTCTGAATGCTTCTTTCGCTTCATTAAATTGTTTATGACATACATCATCATAAATTCTCTATACGAAATCACTTCCTTTGAGGACGGACGAGAGGTCAAACGTTTAATATTTTCAAAGGCTATAATTAGCTTTTGCTCTTGACTATTTTGAGTATCCATAGGGCACCTCCAATTTAACTCAATCTAATTAGATTACTTACCTATTTCCAAAAAATCAAGTCCAAATCACATTCTGTTTCCATAAAAATTAAATAATTAAACAGTTGTGCTAAATGATGAATTTGTGTATTATACATAAATGATAGTTTGGCTACCTAATTATTAAGACGTGAATTCCCAAACTACAATATATAGAAGTTAAAGGAGAGGAACAGCTCTGGAGCATCTTACGCAAAAGAAAAAAGTTACAATTATGATTGCTTTAATGGCGGCTATGTTTTTCGCAGCAATCAACCAGACCATTGTGGGTACTGCAATGCCCCGAATTATTGCGATGTTAGGAGGCATTGAACATTATACTTGGGTAATTACCATCTATATGCTCACCTCTACAATCGCTACCGTACTTGTCGGCAAATTATCCGATATCTATGGAAGAAAGCCATTCCTCTTAGCGGGGATCGTTATTTTTATTATAGGCGCTTTCCTGTCCGGATTGTCGACAAATATTTTCCAAATGATCACTTATCGCGGGATTCAAGGTCTTGGCGGCGGGATTCTAATGTCGGCTACCGTAACCGCTGTAGGTGATTTGTTCGCTCCTAGAGAGAGAGCCAAGTGGACTGGAATTATGATGGCCATATTTGGATTCTCTAGTGTAATTGGTCCTACCCTTGGGGGCTTCATGGTGGATCACATGGCTTGGAAATGGATCTTCTGGATCTTCTTGCCTTTCGGTATCGTGGCTTTCTTTATGATTTGGAAAATGTTCCCTAAAACTGCACGCTCCACTTCAGAATCCATTGACTACTTAGGCTCTATTTTCCTTTCCCTTACCATTGTTGCACTCTTGCTCGGCTTTTCATGGGCGGGTACAAAATATGAATGGGGTTCCCCAGAGATTCTCAGCTTGTTCGGGGCATCTATTCTCGGAGTTATTATTTTAATTCTGATTGAACGAAAAGCTAAAAGTCCAGTATTGCCATTATCCTTATTTAAGAATTCCATCGTAACCATCTCCATGGTTGTCGGCTTCCTGATGAATGCTGGTATGATGGGCGCAATGATCTATCTGCCATTCTTTGTCCAAGGTGTAGAAGGTGTCTCCCCGACCAACTCCGGATTCATTAATATGCCGATGTCATTAGCAATGATTGTACTTAGTACGCTTGTGGGAAGATGGATCTCCAAATCAGGTAAATACAAGCGTTATGCCCTGATGGGTATGCCATTTATGGTTGTAGCCATGATCATAATGGCCTTTATGAGCAACATTGCGATGGCCGTAGTCAGCATGATTGTCTTCGGGATTGGTTTAGGACTATCGATGCCTGTATTTACCTTAACCGTGCAAAATGCTGTAGCTCCCTCCATGCTAGGAGTTGCTACTGCTACAAATACTTTGTTCCGTAATTTAGGTGGAACCATCGGTATCGCTATTATGGGTACCATCATGAACACTTCATTAACGAATAAACTAGAGGCAGCAGTGTCCTCTGGCAAAGGTCCAGATTTAACCAAACTTGACCCTGAATCCGCTAAACAACTTTCCGCATTTATGAATCCGCAAATGCTGCTAGATCAGCCTAAGCTGAAGGAACTGCACACAACGCTGCCAGAGCAAATCCAGCCGCTCTTCAATCAATTGATTGAGATGCTACGAAACGCACTAAGCGATTCCCTGACAGTTGTATTCTTAAGCGGCACGGCACTGTTAGTCATTGCAGCATTGCTTGTCCTGTTCCTTAAAGAGATTCCGTTGCGAAGTGGTGAGAAAAAAACAGAGGTAACTGCAGAGGGAAAAAGCGAAGGCAAAAACCTTGAAAAGTCAGTACCTGCTGCACATTAATCACAAATAAATATACATTAGAGATGTCCGTAAACAGCTTTGGCTGTGCGGCATCTCTTTTTTATGTGAAGGAGATTAGGATTCGGTTGGTTGATCGTTCAATTCTTCGAAATAATCGTAGACTTCGTTTAACAGCTCCATTAACGAATCTGTCTTTTCTCTACCCATATAATCAATCATGCCTTTAAAGGTATTTCGGGATTTCGTCACGGCCATTTCGGCCAAATGCTCTCCTTTTTCCGTAAGCGTGATCTCACTGATTCGGCGATCCTGGGCATCGGCAGAACGCACTACATATCCCTGTGCAATCAGACTATTGACCATCTGTGTAACCGTAGGAGAAGTGACTTTAAGAAACTTGCTGATATCTGATACGGTCTGGCCCTTCTTCCCTTCCCGTTCCTTGCCGAGCTTTAAAGAAACCAACATCCGAACCTCACTTGGCTTCAATCCCCAGACTGTAGTTTTACGCCAATTCATCCTGGAAAATTGCTGGAAAGCTTCCATTAGTCCATCAACATTCTGATATTTATCTTCGTTCATCAGTACACCCCATAAGATCCATTTAACACTAAGTATAGCCTAATCGGGCTTAAAAAAGAATTGATAGATGTCAGATATCCATTTTCAAATCATTACTATCGAGATGTATAATGGGATCAGAAGAAAGGGCTTGGTCGTCCTTTACTGACGATAAATGATACATTGTTATATATAAAATACAGGCAATTCACGCCTATTCGAAAGAGGTTATCTATAATGTCCTTTTCTTATTCTACATATGACGCTCTAGGGCTTGCTTCGCTTGTCAAAGCACGTGAAGTCTCCCCTCGTGAGCTTGTCGAAGCCGCTTTCGCTCGGCTCGATGAAGTTAATCCAGTTCTTAATGCGGTTGTACGTACTCGTAGAGAAGCTGCTCTTAAGGAAGCTGACGATATGCCTGTTCATGATAGCACTCGCCCGTTTGCTGGCGTTCCTTTTCTGCTCAAGGATATCTCCCAAGCTATCGCTGGAGAACCTCTTACTTCGGGTGCTTTGCTTATGAAAGACAATATTGCCAGACGTGACTCAAACTACGTAGCACGAATCAGAAACGGCGGATTCATTCCGCTTGGACATACGAATACACCAGAATTCGGCCTCAAAAACATTACCGAGAACGTCCTTCATGGCCCGGCACGTAATCCGTGGAATCCCGAATATTCCCCCGGCGGTTCAAGTGGTGGTGCAGCTGCGGCGGTAGCTTCTGGTATTGTTCCGGCAGCGGGTGCTAGTGATGGTGGCGGCTCGATCCGTATCCCTGCCTCGTTCACCGGCTTGTTCGGACTGAAGCCCACCCGTGGACGTACTCCAGTTGGACCAGGTGTCGGTCGTCAATGGCAAGGCGCTTCTATTGACTTTGCATTGACAAGGTCCGTACGCGATAGTGCTGCGATGCTGGATCTACTACAGGTTGTGCAGCCAGAGGCTGCTTTTCAAACACCTCTATATCCGGGCGTCTACTTAGACGATCTATTCAAGCCAACACAGCGAAAACTACGCATAGCGTTCACAACAGCTTCTCCAGTAGGCACTCCTGTAACGAATGAAGCAGTCATTGCTGTGCTCAAAACTGTAAAATGGCTCGAAGCTGAGGGGTATGAAGTTGAAGAAAAGCTAAGTCCAGTAAATGGTGTTAGGCTGATGGAGAATTACTATACGATGAATACTGGCGAAGTGGCAGCGATGTTCGTATCGCTGGAAAAAATGATGGGACGTTCCATTACTTCCAGTGAAGTTGATATCGTTACTTGGGTCCTTGGGGAAGCCGGAAGAAAAGTCTCTGCGGCAGAATTTGTGCATAGTCTGGATGAATGGGATATTGCAGCCGCTCAAATGGCAGGTCTGCTTAACCGCTACGATCTGTATATCACACCAACAAATGCGGATTCAGCTCCTAAGATTGGCGAGTTAACGCATAGCTCTGCTGAAATCGAAAAACTGCTGCATGTACATGAGTTGCCGAAAGAGGAACAAGAGCGAATGATTTACGCTATGTTTAAACCAAGCCTAACCTACACACCGTTCACCCAGCTCGCCAATTTGACGGGTCAGCCAGCTATGAGCGTTCCCGTCCATATGTCGCAAGAGGGTCTACCGTTGGGGGTACAGGTAATGGCTGCTAAAGGCCGGGAAGATTTACTGCTTCAGCTTGCAGCCCATCTTGAACAATCCGAGCTGTGGGTAGGGATGACAGGGAATCCGCTCTTTCCATGATGAATTAGAGGGAACAGATTGCAAAGCTCACGCTACTCCTGTTCCCGCCCGCAAATCCCATAAAAGAAGAGATGGATGGCTTCCTCCAGGAAGGCATCTATGTCTTCTTGTTTGCTGGCTTCATCTAGCATTTCCCCCGAACTTCGCATATACATTCCCATAAATGAAAGTATCCCTTTGGTGGACACTTTATTTGAAATTTCTCCTCGTGCTTTGCCATCCTCCACCATCTTGACCATCAATGGTAAAACGTCATTTGTGTAACGTTCTTCAATATAATGAAACATTTCCTGATCCTCAATCATAAGCTCCTTCACAGTCGTAGGAGACAATGAACTGTAGGTTTCTCTCTCCATCGTCATAATGTATTCAATAATCTCTTTTAGAGAATGCTCTCCATGAATGTAATCTTCAAATTCGCGAATGGCCTTCTCTATAAAATCCTTAAAGGCCTCACCAAATAGTGCTTCCTTGCTGCCAAAATAATTATAAATCGTCACCTGTGAGACGCCTGCTTCTTTCGCAATGTCTGCGATCCGGAGACGTTTGGGCTCACAGCTCTTGAGCATCTCCATCGTAGTCTTCATAATTTTGAGTTTTATTTGAGCGGCTCTTTTCTCAAATCCATTCATGCTATCCACCCTTAACTTCATTATATAATACGCTTATTTAAATTTAATGAAATATTTATTATCAATTATTTCATAATTCGATTGACTTCACTATTCACTAGGAATAATATAACATATGAAATATCCAATTAGTAATAGTTCATTATTTTGCAGCGGGGGTGGCGGCATGCTTGTAGTTGAAGGCTTAACCAAACGATTTTCGAATGGCAAGGGAATCGAAGATGTTACGTTTACCGTAAATAAAGGTGAGGTATTTGGGTTTCTGGGGCCTAATGGCGCGGGTAAATCTACGACCATAAGACATATCATGGGATTTATGAAGCCGGACAAAGGTAATGCGAGCATCCATGAACTTGATGTATGGAAAGCACAGGGTACAGTCCAGAAGCATATCGGCTATCTACCCGGTGAAATCAATTTTTTTGACGGGATGACAGGCATTTCTTTCCTTAAATTCATGTCTGGCATGCAAGGGATGAAGAACACTACCAAACGTGACCGCCTCATTGAACGACTGCAATTTGATGCCTCAACTCCGATCCGCAAAATGTCAAAGGGAATGAAGCAAAAAGTCGGTATTGTCGCAGCTTTCATGCACAATCCTGAAGTTATTATTCTGGATGAACCAACCTCGGGACTCGACCCGCTTATGCAAAAGGTATTTATAGATCTCGTATTGGAGGAAAAAGCAGCCGGAACCACATTTCTAATGTCCTCTCACAGCTTTCAAGAAATTGAGCGCACCTGTGACCGAGCTGCAATCATTAAAGACGGACGTATCGTCACTGTAAAAAATATCCACGAATTACAATCGATGCAGCGGAAGCTGTTTGAGGTTGTTTTCGCGAGTCGCGAAGATGCAGAACAATTCGCCGCCTCCGGCCTGCAGGTGGAAGCTCGTGAAGGGAATATGGTCCGTATTGCCGTTCAGGGTAATTACGATCGATTCATTCAGGAGACCGGGAAATATAATATCCGCAGTATGGATGTGTTCACGCAGAATCTAGAGGACATTTTCATGGACTATTATGACCGTGAGGGGGCCGTGCAATGAATCTTCCACTCTATAAAGAAATGATGAGGGTGAACCTCAAAGGCATAATGAATTACGCCTTCGGTTCTGCCTTCTATATTCTGTTTATGATCTGGCTATATCCAGGGATCGCCGGAAGCACACAAGCCATTGATGACCTCATTAAAGCTATGCCGGAAGGTGTAGGTAAAGCCTTTGGATTAAACAGCGGATTCACCAGTGCTGAGGCTTTTATCTCAGGAGAATATTATGGACTTATTCTGGTACTGATTCTATCCATTGTGTGTGTACAAATGTCGACGCAGCTCATGGCTCGACTTGTGGATCGTGGCTCTATGGCTTATCTTCTGATAGCACCAACTACGCGGAGAAAAGTAGCTACCACGCAGGCGCTTGTACTCACAACAGCATTGCTCCTGATTATGGGCGTAACCACACTCGCCGGATTATTAGGTAAAGCATGGTTCCTCGGCAGTGAATATGAATTTAATAGCGGCCGATTCGCTCAGCTGAATAGCGTAGCGTTTTTATTGTTTTTTGCCGTGGGGGGACTCACTTTCCTTGTATCTTCGGTTTGTAATGATGAGAAAAAAGCGCTTGGAATTTCCGGCGCTATCACCTTCGGATTCTTCACTCTGGATCTGCTCGGCAAAATAAGCGATAAACTGGAGGGGTTACGTTACCTGACCTTGTTCTCCTTCTATCAGCCTGGTAAAATCGTTCAAGGAAACGTGGAGATTATTCAGGTTTCTAGTTGGTTACTGTTGATCGGTATTCTCGCTTTTGCCATAGGGATCGAACTGTTCAGACGACGGGATCTTCCATTATAAGATTAAGGGACGCTCCAATAGCATGTGGCTACTGGAGCGTCCCTCTTTCATATAGAAGAATATAATAAGCTTCACACTAGAGAAGCATTATTTTAAGATTTCGTATCCGGTCTAGGGACACCAAAGTTTGGCGTTCCATCTTCATTCCACTGGATCACTTGCACACGCGCGTGCCGATTAGGATCATATAACGGGTCTCCCACAATTTCCTTATAGCTTCTAGCATGGAACACTAGGATATCCTGTGTGCCATCATCTGAGACTGTAAAGCTATTATGTCCCGGTCCATATTGACCGTTTTCTTCAGAAGTTGTAAACACAGGTTCTGGTGTTTTGACCCATGATTTCGGATCCATTAAATCACTATCCTCATCAGCGGTTAACAACCCCATACAGTAGTTATGATCTGTTGCACTTGCCGAGAAAGTCATGAAAATACGTCCATTTCGCTTAAGAACTGCCGCACCCTCATTCACCAGGAAGCCGATTTTTTCCCAATCATATTCAGGCGTGGTGATGCACACCTGCTCTCCTTTTAACGTCCAAGGGTTTTCCATTTCAGAGATATACATATTAGAATTACCAGGGATATCGGGATCCTTTTGTGCCCATACGTAGTATCTAACCCCTCTGTGTTCAAAAGTGGTTGCATCCAGGGCAAAGGATTCCCATTTCGTTTTGATTTGACCCTTTTCCACCCACTCACCTTCTAATGGATTTACGGATGAGTTTTCTATGGCAAACATACGATGATCAAATAAGCCATCTTTCGTATCGGAAGTATGTGCTGCTGCAAAATACACGTACCATTTTCCATCAATATAATGAATCTCGGGCGCCCAAATATTGGCACTCATTAAGCCTGTTTCATGCTTAACCCAAATGGTCTTACCCTCAGCCTCAGCTAATCCCTGAATGGATTCAGAACGACGAAGCTCGATTCTATCAAACTCCGGAACCGAAGCTATGAAATAATAATAACCATCAGTATGTTTATAGATCCATGGATCTGCCCTTTGCTCAATAAGCGGATTTTTCGCATTGAATTCTCTCATGATGACAACTCCTATATCTCTCTTTATTTTTAATTTTATGGGTCACCAAAACACACCCTTCCTTATAAGAAGGCAAGGTGTATTTAAGCTATGTTCATTTGATCTACCCTTTAATACCTGAATTCAAGTTAATAGATTGAACGAAGTATTTTTGAGCAAATATAAATAACAGCAGAGTTGGAACGATCGCCAAGATTGCCGACCCCATTAATTGCCCGATCATACGATAGTTTCCGTAGATATCTTGTAACAAGAGCAACCCAGCTGTGACTGGCATTTTGTCTACATCTGTGTACACGATAACCGGCCAGAGGAAGTCATTCCAAGATCCCGTAAAGGAGAACAATCCGCAAACAATCAGAATCGGCTTAACTAACGGCAATATAATTTGCGCGAAAATTCTAAAGTCACTTGCACCATCAACTTTTGCAGACTCATCTAGTTCTTTTGGGATACCGTTCATAAACTGTCTGACCAAGAAGATATTCCCCATACCCGCAAGACCGGGAATGATCATTGCCCAAGAAGTGTTTACCCAGCCCAAGGAATCGATAATTTTATAAGAAGGAATTAAGTTAACTACACCCGGGAAAAAGGAGATCCCTAGCAAAGTAAAGAACAGTGTGTCTCTTCCTTTAAAGTTAATACGGGTATAACCAAAGCCTGTAATCGAAATCACAATAACCACCAGGATTGTGTGGGTTGTAGCGATAAACAATGAATTGCCTAGCCAACGTAGAATTGGGGCTGTAGAAGTATTGTTCAGAATCGTAACATAGTTCTCAAAGACCCATGTTTCAGGAAATAGTCTAAAGCCTGAAGAAACCACTTCCGTTTGTGATCTAAAAGACGTGGAAATCCCGAAGATTACTGGAATAATCCAAATCACACAAAGGATAAGCAAAAAAGCATATGATACATATTTTGAAATGCTAACATTGGATGATCCTTTTACTTTGCCTGTTCTATTTACAACTGGACGATTATCTAGGCCATTTACCGCCTGATTTGACATTTTAGTACACCTACCTTTTCCATTTCCTTGTTAATCAAATAGTTCCCGAGAACCTTATGTAGCATTTCGGTTCATTACATAATATTGCAGCGCTGAGATCACCAAGATTACTAATCCCAATAACACTGCCATCGCCGATGCCATCCCTGCAATGGATTCACCGTTTCCGAAAGCTAATTGACGAATATACATCATGAGTACGTGTGTACTTTGTCGAGGCCCGCCATCGGTCATCATTAACGGTTGGCCGAATACATTGAAGGCACCAGCAGTTGTCATAACAAAGGTATAGATTAATGGAAAACGAATAGATGGCAAGGTGATACTTGTGAATCTTTTAATTGAACCCGCACCATCAAGCTCGGCCGATTCATATAATTCTTGCGCAACGCCACTTAAGGAAGCACGATAAATAATCATGTTGCCCCCAATACCGCCCCATAGTGTGATTACAATGATGATAATCCACGCATACGGCTGATTTGCAGGCCAAGCAATTTGTGATCCGAATAGATTACCAGTAATCCCTAATTGCTTATTAAAGATCAAAAGCCAGATTAGTGCAGCCGCAGAAATCGAAATCAAGCCCGGAATATAGAGAATAGATTGAATTAAGCTCTTCATTTTAACTTTTTTATGTTCTAGTGCAACAGCAACCATTAATGGGATAACTATTAATAATGGAACAGAGAGACCCACAAAGATCAAAGTATTTTTCAGACCTCTGAAAAATTGAGTATGAAACGTTGATTTGCCATCAAATAGAATGGCCTTATAGTTATCAAAGCCTACCCATACCGGGTCACTCATTAAATTCCACTTTGTAAATGAAGCATAAATCCCATAAATCGTTGGCAATAAAATGAAGACAGCAAACAAAATGACGTGCGGACCTACAAAGAAGGCAGGTGCCCAGTTTATTTTCTTTTTCATAGGATTTCATTTCTCCTTTTGCACAAAGTAATGCACCAATGTACGGCACATTACTTCGTACAATCTATTCTATTTCGCTTTATTTCGCTGCACTGCTGCTTTCTGCGATCTTATCTTCTACAAACTTCTGCATGGTTGCCAAGGTCTCATCTAGATCAACGTTACCGCGAACGATATCTGCGCAATAAGTATCTACAGCTTCTGCAATGTATGGGTAGTACTCATATGTGTAAATGTAAAGGGATTCAATTTCTTTTTCATTAGAAGTAAAGAAGGATTGCATGTAGTTTTGGTATTCCGGACTTTGGTTAACTACGTTACTTGCGACGTTTTGACCAGCTTTTGCCCATTCCATTGAGTTTGTACGCACATATTCTAAGAAGTTAGCAATCCCTACTTCTTTTTCATCTGTTCTCTTATCATTCTTAAGCATAGCGAACAAGTGAGAAGAAGATCTATTCGTGAATTTATCAGCGGTTGGAGAATAAATGTTAGTCACACCAAAGTTCAAGCCTTCAACTCCAGCATGTGCGGTAGAACTCCAAGTTCCGTCTGTGGAGAAGAGTACGTTTTGGGATTGGAACATCAAGTAACCGTCTTCACCAAATGGAGTCATCAAACCAGCATCAGCAATTTTCTTAACGTCTTCAAAGGCTTGTTTAAATACTGGGGAGTTAACAGCCGGTTTGCCGTCCACCTGAATATCTCCGCCCAAGTTTTGAATTTGAGCCAGGATAACCCATCCGAGCAAGGCATCATTAACTACATAGTCGCCTTCATCCAATTTACCTTGTAAGGAAAGCATTTCATCAATCGTAACAACGTTATCATCCAAGAAAGATTCAGCATTATATTTTTTGAGCAAATCTTTATTGTAATACATTACGTTACTGTGGATATCAAGAGGTACTGTGTATTGTGTTCCGTCGATGTTACCAGTGTTCCAAGCTTGTGGTAAGTAATTTTCAGCTTTTAGTTCAGGTTGTGCCGGCAATACAGTATCTTGCATGGGTTCTAAGACACCTTGCTTAACAAACCCAGGAACACGGTCAGCGTGGATAATTGCTAAATCAGGAACACCTTTGCTGGAAGCCAAAACGGTAGAAATTTTCGTGTACATATCAGCTGTAATAACGTGCTTCACTTTAATCTCTGGATTCGTTGCATTGTACTCTTTAACGATTTGATCCATATAAGCACCATCATCACCGGTCAGCGGTGTCCAGAACGTAATCGTCTTACTATCATCTTTACCACCACATCCTGCTAACACTGTCGTTAACATTAGAACCGTTGCTAATACTACTCCAAATTTCTTTTTCATTACTCTCTCCCCCTGCAGCTGTAATGTTAAGATAATCATTCACATTAACTTTGTTGGAAACGATTAACTTAAACTTAGTATACAGTCGCTTTGAAAGCGTAGTCAATAACTTTTAAATAAACTTAATAGATTTTTTTAAAACTTAGTTAACCTTTTAGTTCATTAAGAAGAGATGAAAGCGATATATTATTTACTTCAGTTACCTTTCGTGTTACTTTATATAGAGATTAATAAACTTTACAGTATATGAAATTACTTTGAAAGAAGTGGATAAAATGCAATTGGAAATAGACAAGTCCTCTCTCGTTGTTTATGAAGCCTTGGCAAGTGAAGTACGAATAAAAATCATTCAGTTACTCTCCAAAAATAAGATGAACATCAAAGATTTGGCAGAAGAACTTAAAATAAGCAGTCCCATCGTAACAAAACACATTAAAAAGTTAGAAGATGCAGGAATCATAAAAACAGAAAAAGTTCCTGGTAAATCCGGAATGCAAAAAATCTCAATTCTTAGAGTCGACCATATTGAGATTAACTTCCCTAAAAAAATCTTTCATTCTTTTGCCTCTTATGAGACATCGGTGCCGATTGGTCATTATACGGATTATGATCTGAAGCCTACATGCGGACTTGCCACAGAGAAAGAGTTTATCGGCAGAGTAGACGAACCTAAGTATTTCATGGATTCTAAAAGAGTCGATGCAGAGATTCTATGGTTTACCCAAGGTTATGTTCAATACAACATTGCCAATTTTCTAAAAAAAGATGAAACCTTACAGCAATTTGAAATTAGCTTAGAGCTTTCTTCCGAATTTCCATTTGCCAATGACGTATGGCCTTCAGACATCACCTTTTCATTGAACGGCTTGGAATTAGGTACTTGGACAAGCCCTGGGGATTTTGCTGATGCAAGAGGTAAATTCACACCTGAGTGGTGGCCGCACAATATTAACCAGTATGGATTACTAAAAACGATTAGAATTACTAATCACAATGGAACATACATTGACGGTGACCCCATGTCTTCCGTTTCGATTGAGGATTTAGATACGACCTGTGACCGATGGACTTTCCGGATCGAAGTGAAGGAAGATGCAAAACACGTCGGAGGCGCGACAATTTTCGGAAAAAAATTCGGAAATCATGATCAAGATATCATGTTCAAAATGTATTACCTTTAAAATCTTCTAGTACGCACATGTATCAAGGTTGGTTCTTTCATGGGGGCGAACAACTAATTAGTATTTATTCTTCCTTAGCCCCCCTATCTGTACTGTGATATGAACCAGTTATCACTTTCCCCTATCCATCTCTTTATCGCCCACATCTCCCACCTTCTTTCACTTTCCACAACTCCAGTAGTAATCCGCAGTACTTTTCTTTTCATACGTTATCCAAACCCAACTACCCTTTTATCAATAAAAATATAAATAGATTCATCGTTTCATAAATTTCTATTTGACTATATGCTAATATCATGCTTAAAATGAGATCAACATAAAACGTTTTCCACGATATGGTTTGTATAAATATAAAACAAATCCATTTTGATTTGTGAAAAACGTTTTTTTAGTAGTTCTATTGTAAGCGTTTTACATTTTTCGTACCGCCGCAATCTCTAATCAATAGAATCGGAGGATCATGAATTTGAGGAAAACAACTCGTAAGCTAACCGCTTCACTTCTTGCACTCACGCTGCTAGTACCTGCACCATTCATTTCAGCAGCTTCTGCAAGCGATTCCAAAACAATCCCACCATCCACGCAACAACAGGCTGTCGATTATTCGGGCCACTGGGCACAGAAAGATTTTCAATCCTGGGTGGATAAGGGCTTGATTTCAGGCTATGGAAATGGAATTTACAAACCGAATCAAGAGATCACCCGCGCGGAATGGGTCACATTGATCAATCGGGTCTTTAATTTGCAGGAAAAATCAGAAATTGCCTTCACGGATGCACTGGAGTCAGGTGCTTATTACAGCGATATCCAGAAAGCTTCGGCTGCAGGATATGTATCAGGATATAGCGATGGCACCTTCCGACCAACACAGGTAGTAAGTCGTCAAGAAGCCGCGGTTATGCTGCACAGACTATTCCAGCTCAATTCTTCTGCAAATACCTCTGCACCAAAAGATGTTGAAGATTTACCCTCATGGAGCCAAGAAGCTGTATTATCTTTATTTGGTGAAGGTTATTTGAATGGTTATAGTGACGGCAGCTTTAAAGGCGCAAAAGCCGTAACAAGAGCGGAAGCACTGCGTATGATTGAGAAGTTGGCCGGGGAAATCACTTCTAAGAGCGGGAGTTATACGGGGATTACCACTCAGAATATGGTAATTAGTAACCCGGGTGTTGAGTTGAACAACTCCACCATCTCCGGAAACCTGTACCTTACCGAAGGTATTGCAGAAGGTGATATCACGCTGTATAACGTCACTGTTAAAGGAACAATATTCGTATCCGGCGGCGGCGAAAATAGTATCGTACTTAGTAACTCTAATGCAGGTGACATGGTTGTAGATAAGCGTAATGGGAAACTCCGCGTCGTTACTAAAGGAACGAGTGCCGTACCAAGTGTACGTGTACATTCCGGTGTAATGCTTGAGGAAGATACTACTTTGACGGGAGCAGGCTTCGGCCGGGTCGTTATAGAGAATACGCTCCCGAACGATTCAATCATCAGGCTGAGAGGAAACTTTGATTCTGCTGAGGTACGAGCGTTAGGAGTGCCTACACTACATCTAGCTGCAGGCAATATTACTGAAGTTACATTGAACCAATTAGCCAAGCTTCGTGTAGATGCTGGTGCAGCAATCAAGAATCTTATCCTTGGTATAAACGATATGATTACTATCCAAGGCACCGGGAAGGTTAGCTTTGACAGTAAATACAGTAACCTAATCAAATTTGAAACACCTACTCCGACAGCTACGGCAACGTCTGGTTCTGGTAGTTCAGGTTCTGGTGGATCGGACGGCGGCGCTGTTGCTACACCTACTACTACTCCGGTTCCTACAGCTACAGTGACTCCTACTGCTACGCCGGGTCCGTCAACAACGGCACCAGCACTCACCAATGTTTCTGTACATGATCCTTCGGTGGCTGTAGACAAAGGAACGTATTATGTGTTCGGGTCTCATATCGATGCGGCCAAATCGGATGATCTTCTGAACTGGACTCGTTTCACAAATGGTTATACAACACCAGGCAACGTACTCTTTGGTGATCTTTCCGCGAATCTGGCAGAATCCTTTAAATGGGCTGGAGAAAACGATTCTGACAGTAAAGGCGGATTTTCCATATGGGCTCCAGACGTTTTCTGGAATGAGAATTATAAGAATGCGGACGGGACCACTGGCGCTTATATGATGTATTATAGTGCTTCTTCCACTTACATCCGCTCAGCGATTGGCTTTGCCACTTCGCAAAATATTGAAGGTCCTTATGCCTATGGAAATACCGTAATTTATTCCGGCTTCACCAAGGAAGAAGATTACGATACTAACAGCAAAATTAACAAAAAATGGACAAACACAAATATTCAAAAGCTTATTGATAACGGAACATTAGAAGATGCCAACCCAGATTGGTTTGACGCAGGCGGTTCATATAAGAACAAAACGTATACAAACGCAATTGACCCGACGTTATTCTACGATAAAGACGGCAAGCTGTGGATGACTTATGGATCATGGTCAGGCGGTATATTTATTCTAGAAATCGATCCAGCTACCGGCGAGCCTAAATATCCGGGTAAAGACGGAACGACCGCTGATGGACGTCTAATCGACCGGTATTTCGGTACCCATATTTCTGGCGGTATGACCAAATCGGGCGAAGGTCCGTATATCGTTTACGACAAGAATACAGATTACTACTTCTTATATGTAACTTATGGAGGACTAGCGTCCGACGGTGGTTACAATATGCGTCAGTTCCGTTCAACGAATCCGGATGGTCCTTATGTGGATTCTGCCGGACAAAGTGCAGTGCTGGCAACGAGCAATGACCATTCGGCCATTGGCAACAAAGTTCTTGGTAACTTCATGTTCACGAACGTGAATAGTGACCCAGACTTCCAAACTTACGGCTATGTTGCATCAGGCCATAATTCAGTGAATTATGATGAAGAGACGGGTAAAATATTCAACTTCTTCCACACTCGTTTCCCGCAGCGTGGTGAAACACATGAGCTTCGTGTGCATCAAATGTTCACCAACGAAGATGGATGGCCGCTCACTTCTCCTCATCGTTACACTGGTGAAACTATCGCAGCTGTTATGCAGGAAGATGTTATTGGAGCTTATCAGTTCGTGAATCACGGGAAAGATACTTCTGCTAAAATTAAATCCACAACAGCTATCGAACTGCGAGGTGATGGAACCATTACAGGGTCCGTAACCGGTTCTTGGGAGCTAAAAGAAGAGTATTACGCCGACCTGCTCATCAATGAAATAGAAGACGGAGCTACTGTACAAAATCTCTACAAAGGTGTATTCGTAAAACAATGGGATTCCACTCGTCAGAGCAATGTTATGACTTTCACAGCCATGTCCAATAAGGGTGTTACCGTCTGGGGCAGCCAAATTGAACTGCTGAGCACAGATCAAATTGTATCCAATGTTAAAGATAGTTTAAGCTTGGGCAACACAAGTAAAGTATACAAAGATCTTACGCTCCCAACTGAGGCCGTAAGAGGAACAGTCATTACGTGGTCGTCTTCCAATGAAGCCGTAGTAGGAAACGATGGTTCAGTTGTTCGTCCTGAAAAAGGACTCGGAAACGCAACGATTGAACTTACTGCTACGATTGCGCTGGGTGAGTCTACTGCAACTAAGACCTTTACTATCGTTGTAATGGAACTGACTGGAAATATACTAGAAGACGGTTTGGTGGCAGCGTATGATTTTGAAGGAGATCTTTCAGAGAACGGAGATCGTACTGATAAGGGTACAATTACCGGCAATCGGATTAACAATACTGGTGGGAACATCACCTATGAGACAGGTGAAGTTGGTCTTGCAGCTAAATTCGACGGTAGCTCCGGTATTCGCCTACCCAATGGTTTGATTAAAGGCAACAACTATACAATAGGCATGTGGCTTAACCCACAAGAACTGACTCAATTCACTACAGCCTTCTTTGGTGCTACAACAGATACGAATTGGATTAGTCTCTTGCCTTATGGAAACGGTGGAGCTACTACCCGGATGTGGTTTGGTAGCCAAACCTTCCACGATGCAGAAGCAGGCATGCAGATTCCAGTTAACCAATGGTCGCATATAGCTTTCACTTACGATGCCGGGACTGTGAAGCTCTATGTAAACGGAGTATTGAAGTACACTGGAAAAGGATTTACGGATGTATTTGACAGCGCAGATGCAGTATTCGCACTGGGTGTAAACTACTGGGATATCCCTTACAAAGGTTTGATTGATAACCTGCGTATCTACGAAAGTGCACTTTCCGCTGAAGCTGTAGACTTGCTGGTAAATGGTGAGCCTGACAGTAATGTAAAAGTAAGTACGATAACCTTCCATGATGCTGAAATGGATGTGGCTGTGGGGAATACCTTTACCCCTCAAGTAAAAGTACTGCCTACCAATGCAGGAAATAAGAAACTTACTTGGAGTTCTAGTGATCCTAGCGCCATTTCAGTTGATGCTACAACCGGAACCGTAACAGCGCTAACGGTAGGTGGCGAAGCAGTGATTACAGCCACTGCGGCTGATGGTAGTGGTGTCTCAGCAGACTATAAGGTAAACGTTACGGATGGAAAAGTAGCCTATTATGCTTTTGATGGAAACCTTGATGACTCCCTCCAATTGGTCGGTACTGGCCAGGTTACGGGAATAAAAATCGAGGCCCCAACTGTAGGTAACATTACTTACGGTAACGGTATCACTAATCAAGCAGCAGTATTTGACGGTGTTTCCGGAATCCGGTTACCTAATGGATTAATTGACAGCAATACCTATACCGTATCTATGTGGTTAAACCCTGAGCAGCTTACAGATGCAACAACAACCTTCTTCGGTGCTGCTTCGATAAACAGCTGGATTAGCTTCGTTCCACAGAACGGCGGAGGTAAAACACTGCTATGGTCTGGCGAGGCATGGTATGATGCTGTTTCCGCTATGAAGATTCCAGAGAATAAATGGACGCATGTAGCATTTGCGGTCAACAACGGTACCGTGAAGGTATACCTCGACGGAGTTGAGCAATTCTCCGGTGAGGGCTTCCCGAATGTGTTTAAGAACAAGAATGGTGTGTTCGCTCTTGGCGTAAACTATTGGGACGTACCTTATAAGGGAATGATTGATGAACTGAAGATTTACAGCAGAGCACTCAAATCAGACGAAATACTGACCGAATATAACTCAAATGTAAATTAAGAGAATCATCATTTGGAAAGAGAGCGGAGCCTCAGGCTCCGTTCTTTTTATCTTAAATCATGTGATCAAAGTGAATGAGCGTCCATAAAATTTCTCACCTTCGTATTGTAAAACAAGCATTTAAATAATATAATCATTAACTATACGTCTTGAACTAAATTGGAGGCCATCTATGAAACTTGACCTGTCGGAAGAATCTCTTCCCGTCTACGAAGCTTTAGCCAGTTCAGTTCGTCTGCACCTGCTGCGCTTGCTTGCCGAGAACCCAATGAATGTCAAGGAATTGGCCGCAGCGGTAAATTTGAGCAGCGCCATTATGACAATGCATGTGCGTAAGCTAGAAGCTGCAGGACTTATCCAGACACATATGGCACCTGGACGAAGTGGTCTGCAAAAGATCTGTACGCTGGCTGCTGAAAGTGCCGAGATCACCTTTCCAGGCAGACAAATTAATGAGCGCAAAAGTTACCGCAAGGAGATTCCTGTTGGACATTATTCCGACTTCATGATCGAGCCTACCTGCGGTCTTGCCACTACAGAGCAAGTGATTGGCAGCTTTGATGATCCCCGTTATTTCTGGGATCTCGAGCGTATGAATGCTGGTATTCTCTGGTTCGGCAAAGGATATATCGAATATAAAATTCCTAACTTCCTTCTCTCCAGTCAACAGCCCGAGGAGCTAATCATTACGATGGAGATTGCCTCCGAAGCGCCTTCCATTAATAATAATTGGCCCTCCGACATCACTTTCACACTGAACGGAGTACAACTTGGATTCTGGACAAGTCCGGGTGACTACGGAGATAGACGTGGTAAATACACGCCAGCTTGGTGGCCAGCACTCACGAATCAATACGGCCTTCTTAAGCAGCTGCGCATTACATCTAAAGGCACGTTTATGGACGGCCTGAAACTGTCCGACGTTACGCTGGATCAAGTGAACATTCGCAACAAGCAATGGACTTTCAAGCTTTCCGTCGATGAAGAGGCCGAGCATATTGGCGGCATTACCCTTTTTGGCAAAGGCTTTGGCAACTATAATGATGATCTAATCGTTGAGCTGTTCTACACAGATACCCATGAATAAAGCCGCATTCATCTCCCGTTGGAGAGTCGAATGCGGCTCTTATTTTACCTTATTTCATGTTCAATGAAGGGTCCCCATAATCCGCCACCAGGCAGTGGACAGCCACGTTCCTTAAGCTTAGCTACAACAGGAATAATGCATCCACAAGCTACGCAAGTCACACTCTCATGCAGCTTAGGACAAGTCCCGCAAAGAGAAATCCGTTCAGCATAAACCTCATCTGGAACACAAAGCTCTGTCTTAAACATGGATGATGACAAGATTCGCTCTATCTGTGCATCGGTAACCTTATAATCGTCGCGGCACCCCTTGCATGCAGATGTTGTTGACATGATAACACCACCTTATGCCTTCGGCGTAATCTCCAGCACAGTTACTGACATTGGAGCCAGCTCTACATTAAGAAGATCACCTTCAAGTGTAAAGGCTGTAAAAGCTTGCGGTACGACAGCATCTGGCTGACTAAATGTATTATGAGCATCTATCTTGTTACCTGTGAGCGTAGTGCCTGTCACTTCAACCTTCTGCCCGGAAAGGCCACGTAGCTCGAGGGGTACAGTAGCTGATGCAGCGTGATTCAAGTTGCAAAGACTGACATGAATGATCCCAGCGTCTGTTACGGAAGCTGAAGCAGATACTTCAGGAATCTCGCTGCCCTCAAAACTGTAAGTCCCACTATCGATTGTTAAATCCAACAACTCAGCATCCTGATGGACTTTAAACATATTGAATACATGATAGGTAGGCGTTAGCAGCATTTTTTCTCCTTCGGTTAAAATCACTGCTTGAAGCACGTTAATGGTCTGCGCAATATTTGCCATCCGTACCCGGTCACTGTGTTTATGGAAAATATTCAGGGTTACGCCAGCTACAAGGGCATCCCGAATTGTATTTTGTTGATATAGGAATCCTGGATTCGTACCCGGCTCAACATCATACCAAGTTCCCCATTCGTCAACGATAAGGCCTACTCTTTTTTCCGGGTCATATTTGTCCATAATAACGCCATGTTTAGTAATCAGCTCATCCATGCGAAGGGCCTTCTCTAAAGTGCTAAACCATTCACTAGTTTCAAAGCCTGTTGCTGCCCCTTTATTCTCCCATGCTGGACCAGGAATCGTATAATAATGAAGGGTAATCGAGTCCATAAAGCGTGTAGCTTCACGCATTAGAACTTCCATCCAGTGATAATCGTCCACGTTAGGACCACAAGCGATCCGATGAATACGATTGTCCCCGTAATTACGTACATACGTCTGATATTGGCGATAAAGATCTGCATAATATTCTGGACGCATATTCCCGCCGCAGCCCCAATTCTCATTACCAACGCCAAAATAAGTGACAGCCCAAGGCTCTTGATGACCGTTCTGCTGGCGAAGCTCAGACATCGGTGAGACACCGCCAAAGGTTAAATACTCTACCCATTCGGACATCTCTTGAACCGTACCACTTCCCACATTACCATTGATATAAGGTTCACATTCCAGCATCTCACATAATTCCATAAATTCATGTGTTCCAAAATGGTTGTTCTCAACCGTACCGCCCCAATGCGTATTGATCATACGTTTACGAGCTTCGCGATCACCAATACCATCTTTCCAATGATATTCATCTGCAAAACATCCACCCGGCCAGCGAAGTACTGGAATCTGTATTTCTTTAAGCGCTTTCACAACATCATTACGAATACCGTTAGTGTTAGGAATCGGTGAATCTTCTCCGACCCAAATGCCTTCATAAATACAACGTCCTAGATGCTCAGAGAAGTGTCCATAAATATTTTTGTTTATCGTACCCTTGCGAATGTCTGTGTTAAGGATTGCGCGATCTGCCATGAATAAACTCCGCCCTTCAACATTTATATTTTTATTAACTAATTAATATTTATACAAACATTATAGAGCGGTCCTCAGCGATCCGTCAATCTCCAATATGAATGAATCTATTCTTTATCAATCGGTTTGTTTATCCCGTCTTCATAATAATCAAAAACGAGCTGCCGTTGCGTTCCTCTTACCCCGTAAAATACGTCAGAGATCCGTTTCCCCTTCCGTCTTAATTCATTCTCCAGCCATTCTTTGGTCAGTCCATTATTCTCAAGATTCTCTTCAATGAGGACGCCATCCATAATTAACTCAACAGGAAAGCTCTGAGGAACCGAAAGAAGCTTCAAATCTTTTCGAGTAACATATTGATACTCTTGTTTCTTTAAGACGGATACCATTCCGTTATCTTCTAATACGGCATACTCTACTGCCTCTAAATTAAAAATTTCTTTTTCCCTCAGTGCCTGATCCAAGGAGTCTAGTGAATACCTTACCTTTTTCATATTCCCTTCAAGAATTTTCCCGTTTTCGATAAGTACCGTAGGTGAACCAGAGATCCAGCTTCTCATTTTACGACTCTTTATAGCTATGATAGATAGTAGAAAAGACGTAGCAGTTATAACAATGAGCGCCACGATCATATATGACGACTTCAGGTCTTTATTAAAAGCCAAGTTCGACGCAAGCGATCCCAATATAATGCCTGTAACGAAATCATGAAACGTCAAATTAGAAATCGTTTGTTTACCCAATATCTTAGCTATCACTAGCAGCATGATCATAGCGACCACAGTACGAAGAACAATATCCATATGCGCCTGCATCTCTAATGCTCCTTTCTATTCAATCCCCTATTATTCACAAACCAAGGTGAAATGAAACGTCATTACAATCGGTTTAATTTTAAGAGGTCATCCGGAGACTTCTGTAAACGTCAAAAGGGCTCTGGAATGGTTCTACTGAACCGTCCCAAAGCCCTAGCTACGAATGCTTATTTTTCAGTCTTGATTGCAAGCAGATTGTGCAGAATCATTGCGCTTTCAGCTCGAGTTGCTGAGCCTCCCGGATCGACTGCAGCTTTCGATCCTCCATTGACATACGCATCTTCAGAAACATACAGCTTCGTTTTTGCCGCTTTGTCTGGTTCCGAATCGGAAGGCTCGGTGCAGTACCATCCCGATCATTACCGCCATGTGACCGTACAGTTCATCTATCGACGGGATCATTTCAAGACAAGCGCGTTCCATAAATTTATCGAATTATTGCAGCAAAAAGCCTGAAGACTCGTATGATGAGTTTCTTCAGGCTTTTTTACATGGCACCGTTATGATCACCTGTGCGCCGCCTTCGACACGGTTTCCTGCTTCGATATGCCCTCCGTGCTTTGTAATGAGCAACTGTGCTGTATACAA
Source organism: Paenibacillus sp. B2(2019) (assembly GCF_008370385.1). NCBI lineage: Bacteria > Bacillati > Bacillota > Bacilli > Caryophanales > Paenibacillaceae > Paenibacillus > Paenibacillus sp. B2(2019). The sequence continues at coordinate 174,233 of NZ_VTZR01000032.1, read as the reverse complement.
TCCAAGCCCGGAATGACCTTTGTCTAGAGATCTAGACGGATCGCCCGTGTAGAATTTATCGAACATCCGCCGCAAATCAAGAGCGCTGAACCCCTTCCCCGTATCCTTCATGTCAAAGGTAATCTGCGTCTCCTCTACGATGACCGTCCACTCGATCCTTCCCTCCACTGGCGTAAATCGTAAGCTATTGGTAATCACGTTATCGAATACTTGCTCCAACCGGGATGTATCCACAAGAAACTGCTGTTCTTGGTCGCATCGCCTATTCACATAAGAGAAGTCAAAAGCAATCCACTTCTCACGGCATAACAATGCGTATTCATCTTTTTTCCGCTCACAGAAGGCGAGTAAATCCGCTCTCGTATACTGGAGGACAAAATCAGGCGTGTCGATTTTATTCATGAACAGCAATTCCGTCAGCATTTTGTCCGCACGCTGCGTACTGTTCTGAATGGTTAACAAGTACTTCTCCAGCCGTTCGGGACGGCGTGCACCGCTCTCGATTAAATTATCTACATGACCTTGAATGATCGTCAGCGGCGTCCGCAAATCATGGGCAATCGCAGAGATCATGTCGCGTCTCTCCTGCTCCAGCTTCCACTCCCACTTCAAGGATTGCTCCAGCGCGATCCGCATCTCTTCGAAGGCATCGGAGAGCTCGATCAGCTCCTTCGACCCACCTGCTCCTGCGACGGAGAAATTCAGGTCATTCTGCTGGATTCGTCTAGCTCCCCCGATGATCCGTGCGATCGACGGTTCGAGCCGTTTACCCAATTTTCTCGCGAAAATAAAAGAGAACAAGACGATGAAGAAGAACGGTGCGATCAAACTGCACAAAATAAGCATAACGAGCAGCCCGTTTCCAGGGTTGTTGGAGGATACACTTAAACTGTATCGTAGCACCAGCATCCCCTTTAATTTTTTCTGCGAATCAAGGATCGGGTGGTAATTGATATATTTCCCGCCCTGTTTCTCGCTGCGGTTCAGCTTGCTTAGCACATCCTCCGGGCTGTTGACGAAGGTCTGCCCCTTCCAGCCGTAGACGATTTGCCCCTTCAGATTCACGATTTGATACTGCATGCCTTTCGTCAGAATAACATGTTCCAACGCATTCTGCTTCGAAGGAGATAATAAGGCGTCTTTTTGCTGATCTACATAACCTAGAATCTGGGGAATTTGCTGCTCATAATAATTGGCTGGTAGAATGCTCTTGTCCGTTTGATTAATCAAAACATAAAGCGTACTGCCCCAAACCAGCATCGAGCCGATGAAGCTATAGAAAAGAACGAGTGTAAATGCGCCCATAAACTGTCTGCGCAGCGGTTTTCGACTTGCCTTTACTTCCTTTCGAATCTGTACCCTACCCCCCATACCGTTGTAACAAAGGTCTTCTCCGGTGCTGCGCACGCCAGCTTCGCCCGGATATTTTTGATATGTTCGGTGATTGTGGCTGCTTCTCCCTCCGCATCGAATCCCCAGATCTTCTCATAGATTTGTTCCCGCGAGAATACTTGATTCGGATGCATGAAGAGAAGCCGGAACAATTCGAACTCCCGGCTGGTCAGCGGAATCGGGAGGTTCTGGTAGAATACCTGATGGCTGTCCAGATCCATCGTGAGATCGCCATGATGCAGCAGCTTCGGTTGACGATCAAGATGGCTCCGCTGCTCCCGACGAAGATGCGCTCTTATTCTCGCCTTCAATTCTTGCATGCTAAAAGGCTTCACGATATAGTCATCGCCACCGACGGCGAGTCCTTGGATCCGATCCGCTTCATTGGAGCGCGCGCTTAAGAACAGAATCGGACACGAGACCCGGTCACGTATCGCTTGGCATACTTCGAGCCCATCGAGATGCGGCATCATAATATCCAGGATGATTAAGTCAGGCGTCTCTCCCAGTCGATCGAACACTTCCTTGCCGTCATAAGCCACTGATACCTCATACCCATCATCCTGAAGCGCATCGCGCATAAATCCGACGATTTCTCGCTCATCATCGGCGATTAATATCTTTTCTCTCATCTCTTGAATTTCCTTTCGCGTCTATCAATCTAGCAGCTTTATCCCCTCATTGTACCTTCTTGTGCGCCAAAAATCCCCCTGCAGCGGCACACACGGTGTTCACGACAGGGGAACAATTAAATTTTCAGGTATAACCGAGTTAGAGCTTCGTTGTCGGTTCTTTGACTTTATCGAAGACGATGATCCCGTCATATTGCTCTTTTGGAATGAATCGCATCGACATCGGCATAATGATCTCGGACGTCATGCCATCCTCGGCTGCATAGATCGGTTTGAACATCCAAGCATTATTTTTGTTCGGAGACTTGTGCTTGGATAGATCCGCAAACGCAATCTTATAACCGCTCTGCATCATCAGCTGTTCCAGACTCCCCTTCGGCATCGGCTGAATATCGAAGATCTTCTGTGTCGTAATCGTGCTCGCCTTACCGCTGTTCATGTATAGACCCAACACGTAGACCTTATCCTTTAGCTTCTTATGCAGCAATTCTCCCATGCTTGTAAAGCTATTGATCCATTTCCCTTGTTCTTTCGTTTCGATTTTGGACGTATTCTTCGCCAGATGATCGTTATGCGCCCATAAAATCACTTTTTTGCCGGGATACATCACCTTCATTAACCACTCCACGTTGTCAGCCATGATCCGATCACGGAATTCATAGCTTTCCTTCGTATCGTACATCCCCATCTCGATGAATTTGACCCGATCCTCCAACGTCTTGACAGCGATATCCACCATCCGCGGGTTCGCAGGGTAGGCGGCTGCAAGTTGTTCTTTGTTCTCTTGGATGAACTGGATCAACGCCTTGTATTTCGGTTCGTACGCATCCTTCACCTTCTTGATTTCTGCTTTCGCCTCCGGATGACTATCGTCCATGCCATATTGGTTGAGCACCTTATAGAAATCCGTCATTGCTTGCATTTCGAAGTTGAAATAATTCTCGCCCTGATCCTTGTCTACCTTGGCAATCCAACCGGCAATAAATTGCGTTAAGTACCCTGATGTGAACTGCATGTCATAACCTGCTAGATATAAGGGATCGTTCGTCCCTTGCTTCTTCTTGATGTAATCGAATAAATTCAGAGTCTCCTTGGAATGCCAGATGGGAAAAATTGAACGCTCCATCATTTGTTGCGATGTCCATGTTCCTGCATTATCATACGTCATGAAGGAATCCCCAAGGCCCGACTCAAATGCAATCACGTCAAAATCCAGCTCTTCGTGTAAATATTTGATCAACCTTGTCTTCATGCTGCTGTATTCTGCGACACGGTGAAAGTTCTCGCCAAGGCTAATGACCGTCTTATCTTTCAAGATCGGCTTCAGAAACGCTAAATCTTTATAGTCCGATGACGTCAAAGATTTAATCTCTTGAATATTCTCCTTCGACCCCGTAATTTTCTGCGCGGTCGCCGAGGCGCTCACTGGCGATAGTAATAGTGAAAATGCTAGGCCCAGGGAAATGATACCTGTTAATCGTTTCGTTGCTTGCATGTTGAATGTTCTCCTCCTTCGAAATCTGTTATTACGTCGTTCTCTTACCATGCAGAGACATCGTAACAGGAACTTCTAAGGAATCTATAAAGATAAGAGAATAATTCCTCAATGCGCGTGACAGACCCGCTTTTTCACGAATCTCACTGCCATATTTAAGACGAGCAGGATCATCCCGATGTTGATCGCATAATCCGCTAGATTGAGAATGCCTCTCCCCGATCGAGACATGATAAAATCCGTGACCTGCCCGAACACCAGTCGATCAATCCCGTTGCCAACCGCACCGCCGACCAAGAAACCAGCGATCATATCCGCCAATCGGCCTTTCCAGGCACCCATGCTGCGATAATAGAACACACCGATGACGAACAAGATGGCGATCACCCCGAATAACCACGCATAACCTTGGAATAAACTGAAAGCCATCCCGCTATTCTCATAATGTGTAATCTCCCATCGTCCGAAGAACAAGCTATCTCCGATATCCAGGTTCATCCGAATCCAAATTTTCGAGACCTGATCGATCAAGATCACGACCATCGCGATCATACAAAACCACATAGCGACACCCACTTTCTTCTCAGCCTATGAACAACCATGTAGCTGCCTTGTGCTCATCATACTACAAAACCATGTGGCATCGAAAAATAAAGGCACGCCCGAAGGAGTGCCTTTCAGGTATTCTTATATTGACTGCTCGTCTTCATTTTTTTGTAAAATAATGAAAGAAAACGCAGGTTTCTTGTGTCTAATGGCTGAGAGGATAGGGGAATGATTTCTATGACGGCAAAGCTAAAAATGTCTACAAGTTATCTTCCTGCACAAAATTCAGCACGGCATCGTCGACGGCTGAAGTTCTTCCCAGATCAGGGCAATTCACAAGCTCAATTTCACAAGTCTCCGCACAGCCGTGCAGTTCAAAAAGAACCAGTTCATTACGACCTTTGCGCAGCAATGGACCGGGGATATATAGGGCCCTTTGCGGTCCTGCGTTCCAGTAGCGGCCCAGATTAAATCCGTTGATCCAGGCAACCCCTTTTTTCCATCCATCGAACCGTAGAAAAGTATCGCCAATTTCCTCCGCCTCAAAGCAGCCCCGGTAGAATCCGGGCAAACCCGAAAGTGCCGCAGCTTCTTGCTTCTCCACCGGCTGCTCCTTGTACTCAAGTGAAGCCAGCGTTCCCGGTTCTAACGGAAGTGTACGGATCGTCCAGTTATATTGCAGCTGGTTATCGATTCGAACCCCGTCCAGAATTCCTTTCGGATCACGAATGAGCGGCCCATAATTAATCCGACCCATATTCTCGACGAGAATATCCAGCTGCGCTCCTCCGGCAGGAATGGAAAGTTCAAGTGGCTGCGGATTCCAGCGTTCAATGACCCCAAGTACCTGTCCATCCAGGAAAACCTGCGCCCGATCACGCACACCTTCGATGTAAAGCTTCTGCCTGGACCGTGGTCCCTGCACATAAGTGCTGTACAATATAAAACCATAGGATTGTCCCAGCTTTTCCATCGGCTGCACACACACACTGTTCACCGGCTCGGATAACTTCTCCAGATTGGAGGCTGTGAATAGTTCCGCTCTTTCCATCAAGGCAACTTTCCCGTAGGAGATCTTCGGAATCGGCTCAGGGAGCGGACAAGTCGGTGCAAATCCATGTTTGCCCAGTACCGACCGAACAGCTTCAAATTTCGCCGTCGTATCTCCCCATTCCGTGAGCGGGGCATCATAATCATAGCTTGTAGTCGTCGGCTCGTAGGCGACGATATGATTCGCCCCATTATAGAAGCCAAAATTGGTCCCGCCGTGGAACATGTACATATTGAGTGAGGAGCCGTGTGTCAGGATATCATCCAGAACGCCAGCAACATCTTCGGCATCGCGCACATGATGATCCTCCATCCAATGATCGAACCAGCCGTTCCAATATTCCATCACCATCAGCGGCTCTTCAGATCGGTACTCCCGGTACTTGCGGAAGGATTCCTCTGCACAGGAGCCAAAATTAACTGTAGCATGCACATCTTCCAGTGTTCCGCCGAGCAACATTTCATCGGTTGGTCCGTCGGAGGTAAAGAGCAATACATCAACCCCTCTGCTGAGGAGTCCATTACGCATATATCTCAGGTAACTACTGTCATTGCCATAGCTGCCATATTCATTCTCTACCTGGACGGCCAGAATCGGCCCGCCATGTGTGGACAGCAGCGGAACCAGCCGAGGAATCAGCTCATCGTAATACCGGTCCACCTTGCTTAAATAAAGAGGATCACAGCAGCGAAGCTGAAGTTCACTGTAAGCCAGCAGCCAGGCCGGCAGACCACCGAATTCCCATTCCGCACAGATGAATGGACTCGGTCTGACAATAACATGAAGCCCAAGCTCTCCGGCCAATTCAATAAAAGAGACCACATCGGCCATGCCATCAAATACGAACTCTCCTTCCTTGGGTTCATGCATATTCCAGGCGATATAGGTCTCCACGGTATTGAATCCGCAGGCTTTCAATTTCAGCAGCCGGTCTTTCCAGTATTCAGGCACAACCCGAAAATAATGAATGGCTCCCGATACGATCCGGTAAGGCTGTCCGTCCAGCAAATAGTGTCCGTCGTTCCAAGTGAGTAGGCTCATTATCGACGACCTCCTTTTTAGCATTTATTCTAACGATTCCCCACAGTGGTAGACGGCAAGCCGTCTAATCTTAGGGCTTGCGGCAGCCACTGGCACCCGTAGTCGTATCTTCTCTGCGCATACCGGAGGGAAGGCGTCGATTTTCTTATGGCCAATCGCGCTGCCACGTTTCAACTCCAGCCACGCTCCGTCACTGAATGCTTCCAGCACATATTCGCTCACTCTCTCGCCATAAGCGATGTCTTCCATTATCTCAGCGTGGTCAATCACAGTAGCTGCAGCAGGCAATTCCAGCTCAATAAGATCTCCAGTGCCTACCGTTACGGCTAGTGCCTTGCCGAATCTACGCCCTATTTCCTTGCCAAATTCCAGCAGTCGCTGCACATCGGCCTCTGGAAGCAGCCCGCGATTGTCAGGGGCCACATTGAGCAGCAAAGTCGCCCCATGTCCGACCGAACGATAATAGATATCCATTAGCTGCTCCAGAGACAGCAGCAGATGCTCTTCCTGAGGATGCCAGAACCAGCGGTCTTTACGGATGGGCACATCGCATTCCGCAGGCACCCAGCTCGGTGTTCCGGGAAGCCAGTTCAATGAGGCTTCACTGAACATGCTACCCCGAGCGGAATCCGCAGTGTTCCAGCATGGATAAGGAGCAAGGCCATCCTCATTGCCAACCCAGCGAATCGTTGGTGCCCCCATATTAAACACCATAGCACTTGGCTGATATTGTTTGATCAGATCCATAATTCGCCGCCAATCGTAATTACGGCCCTCAGATCCTGCACCGTCGAACCAAATCTCCGTAAGTGGGCCATAGCCCGTAAGTAGCTCCTGCAATTGCAGGCAATAGAAATCATCATACGCTTGCGGATCCGCATAACATGGCTCATGTCTGTCCCATGGAGACAAATAAATGCCGAAGCCTAGTCCAAGTTCACGGCAAGCCTCCGCGCACTCCCTGACAACATCGCCTCGCCCTTCTTTCCATGGGCTGGAGGCAACAGAATAAGTGCTTGTTGCAGTCGGCCACAGGCAGAAGCCGTCATGATGCTTAGCGGTCAGTATAAAATAACGGAATCCAGCTTCTTTAGCTGCACTAACCCATTGGCGGGCATCCAGATGAAGCGGGTTGAAAAGCGTAGGTGAATCGCTGCCTTCTCCCCACTCCTGATCGCAAAACGTGTTCATTCCAAAATGGCAGAACATCCCCAGCTCCAGATCCTGCCACTCCATCTGTTCCCTAGAAGGCAACGCTGCTTGCTCTTCGGACTTGTTCTTTGAAGAAATGCTTTCCATCATTTGTATACTCTCCCGTATATTTGTGTAAGCCCAATGTATAAATAAGGCTTTGGAAAGCCGGTTGATGACCTTCCAAAGCCCCGTCCCCAACTTGGGATACCTCGCTTATTGCCTATTTACTTGATGACACCTTTTTCGTTGATAATTTTCGTTGCTTCACCAACCATCCATTGCTGCACCTTATCAATCGATTCATTTCCAAGCATGAATCTGCTGAAGCCGTCATCGATAATTTTGGTCAATTCGGACGTTGCCGTCGTCATCACCTGCGCACCGTCAAGGAATTGAATTTCGTTATCGAAAAGTGTGTATTTGAGTGAATCCATATCATACATATCTTCTTTGCCAGCGACCAATTTAGTCAGCAAGGTCTCATTGTCAGCTTTTTTATATCCGGAGAATTCCAGTCTGTTATCACTAACAGCCGTAGACATAAATCTCATCAATTTGAAGGAAGCCTCTTTGTTCTTTGAAGTTGCGCCCATCGCCAGCATGTTGCCGCTGGTGAAGTATTTGCCTTCATAGTCTTTCGGTTCCGATCCTGCAGGAGGCACCGGTACCGGAGCAAAGGCTGTCTTGAATTCATGCGGATACTGCTCGGTGTTACCTGGATCAGCAATCGTCCAGTTGCCAGCCAAGATCATAGCGGCTTCTTCATTGAAGAATTCGGTACGATAGTTAAGCTTAGCGGCAAGAGCGTCTGCATAAGATTTCGCAGATTTATCAGCAGACTCCATATCTTTACGCAGCTGGAAGAAATACTTATATGTCGGATCCGCGAAGATTGTCGTCCCGTCATCATATACGAACGGGTCTTTCATCATCGTTTGAGCTGGAGCGTTCATGTACAATTCCCAGGTGTGGAAATAAGTGCCGTAACGTTTGTCCACGCCTTCGCCTTTGGTCAGTTTTTTGGCATAGTCGCGGTAGTCATCCCATGTCCAGCCAAAAGTAGGTACAGACAGACCCGCTTCATCCAGTGCATCTTTGTTCAGCATCACGTAGTTGCTGCTCTTCGTATATTGCAACCCATAATAGTTGTTGTCGACCTTAGCATTCACATAATATTCATCCTCAGGAACGAGGTTATCTTTCTCATAGAATTCATTCAGCGGGGCAAGTGCTCCCCGAGTCGCCCGTTCAAGCACGCCTCCCAAGCTTGGCACCTGAACAACATCAATCGCTTCGCCGGAAGATATCAGGAAGTCGAGTTTCTTCAGCATCTCCACAGAATCACCGGGAACGAGTGTCACATGCTCTACCTTGATGCCTGGGTTCTGATCCATAAATTCCTGCAGCATAGCATCGGTACCAGCCGACTGGGCTTCATTATCCCAGTTGTAATACTTGATGGCGACTTGCTTGTCCACCTTGGTGTTCCCGGCATTCGTACCAGCTTCAGCATTCCCATTCTTTTCCGAGTTTCCGGAATTTCCACAGGCGCTTAGCGTTAAGGAAACCGCCAGCATGGAGCCCAGTACAACGGATAATCTTTTCTTGCTCTTTGTTTTCATTTTACTTCCCCCCGCACTGAATTTTAAGTATAGTGCCTTTTTCATTTCTTATTATAGGCATCCGCTTTACTGGCCAAGTGCACAATTTTGCTGTTGTAGGATCACATTTTTGACTTTTACTATCTATCGTACACCCGCAGGTCAGCCCTTTACGCCGCCAAGGGAGATTCCGTTAATGACTTGCTTTTGCAGGGCAATGAACACGATGACGAGCGGGATGATCGCCGAAACAGCTGCCGTCATCATAATCGCATAGTTGTTCGAATAATCGTCCCGGAACAGTGTCATACCGAGTGGGATAGTGTACAAATTCTTATTTAGTAAGAAGATCAGCGGATTCTGGTAATCATTCCAGGTCCAGATAAATTTGATGATCGCCACCGTAGCGAGCACCGGCTTGCAGAGCGGAATAATGATAGACCAGAATATCCGTAAATGGCCTGCACCGTCAATTCGCGCCGCTTCAATGTATTCGTCGCTGACACCAATCATAAATTGCCGCAGCAGGAACGTGAAGTAGATGGAGAACATACTCATTAAAATAATTGCAGCATGAGTATCATAAAGACCGAACCAGCGAATCAGCAGAAAGCGCGGAATCAGTGTGGCCTGGTCAGGTATAATCATGAATGACAGCAGCGCCAGAAACACCATATTTCGTCCTTTGAACTTGATTTTGGTCAAGGCGTACGCCGACATAGATGAAATGATAAGTGTAATTAAGGTTGTAATAATCGCAACTTTAAAGGAATTTAAATAGAAATGAGAAAAAGGTACTCGTCCCATCCAAACCATCTTGAAATTATACGCTACATTGATCTTCTCGGGAATCCATTGGATCGGGAAGCGCATAACATCTTTCTCATATTTAAAGGCTGCGGAAATCATCCAGATCAGAGGAATAAGAAATACAATGGACAAAGCCCCCATGATGCAGGTAGTGATCACTCTGGACATATTTTTTCTAATCATTTGCATGTTAATCTCCCCCCTTTATTCTTCATTTCTCATTTTCCAAGTAGCTGCGGTGATCAAGCCTATGACGGCGAATAGCAGCCAGGAAATTGCAGAAGCATAGCCCATGTTGTAGTATTTGAACCCTTCCTCATAGATCCTGAACACAAGCACGGTAGAAGAATTGTTCGGGCCACCTTCGGTCAAAAACGCGATGATGTCGAACACCTTAAACGAGCCAATCAGCATGGTTATAAGCAAGAAGAACGTGGTTGGACGCAGCATCGGAACCGTGATGGCAAAGAATTTCTTCAGTGCGCTAGCTCCATCTATTTCGGCGGCTTCGTAGATTTCATCGGAAATATTCGTCAAGCCGGCCATATAGATAATAATGGTGTAACCCAGACTCGCCCAAGAACTGATAATGGCAATCGATAACAGCGAGGTCTTTGGATCCACCAGCCATTTTGGAGGGCTGGAAATTCCAAGCTCCATCAAGAACTGATTGATCGGTCCAAGGGATGGATGGAACAATGCGCTCCATACAGCGGCAATTGCAATAATCGAAGAAATATAAGGGATAAAGAAGGCAACTTTGAAATAATTTTTAAGAAATACACTATTTTGAATCAATGCCGCCAGCACCAAAGCAATCGCAATCGGTATCGGCACGGTCATAATCATATAAATAGCATTGTTCTTCAAAGCTTGAATGATGCTCGGATCATGGAACATTTTGATATAGTTATCCAATCCGATAAACTCGATCCCTTGAACCCCCGACAATAGATCCCATTTCGAGAAGCTTAAATAAAGTGAGAATCCAAGTGCAAATACATTAAGAAAAAGCATTCCGACAATTTCCGGAGCTAGAAACAGCCACCCGGTCAAAGCCTCTTTCCGTTGCGGAGTCCAGAACTTCCGCTTCTCCTGCAGAATTTTTGGCACAGGTTGTTTTGCAGCCTCCACGTTGTATCACCTCGACAATTTGATTTGTCATTATAGTAATATATCCGCCTCCCGCATGAAGGAGTGATTATGACCCGAGATGTGCAAGATTTTGACCTTTGTCTTTCGACAACAAAAAAACCGCCCAAGATGGGCGGCGGGTTTATTCGGTAGGTTGAGATTTGCACTTCTCAGCGTACTGAGTGTTTGGATTTATATTCGCTCGGCGTAGTTCCCACATATTTTTTAAATACTTTTGAAAAATAGGTTCTGTCCGAATATCCCAGACCAACGGCCAGCGATTCCAGGTTTTGGCTGGAGATTTTCAGCATTTTGGTCGCAACCTTCATCTTGTGCTGATGTACATAGTCCGTAAAAGTCAGACCTGTCATGCGTTTGAAATAACGCGAGAAATAGCTCGGGTCCAGAAAGAGATAACGTGCCATATCGATTGAAGTGATGTTATCGCCAAGATGCTGATCGATAAATTGCTGGATAAGCTGCAGCTTGGGCTCCTGCGGGGGAGTTCCCGCCACCTGCTGTTTGTTGCCTGTAATCTGCACAAGCTTTCTTTCCACCAGTTCCATCGTATCCTCCAGTGTGCGGGTTTGCACGAGATAGACGAACAGATCCTCATCGAATGTTAGGCTAGTAAACATCAGCTCGATACCGCGGAGCATAAAGGATAAATCCCGGACGAAATCGCCCGGATGGATAGCCATAACTTTTGCAGTCCTAGCGATTTCCTGAAGAGTGCCACGGATGGCTTCAAGATCATTTTTAATCACGGCCCGTTCCATCTGCGGGATATAACTATCCAGAAATCCTTGAGGAGCAGGCTGGAAGCGAGGGGTAGCGATTTGCAGAGTATCCAGAACTGTGTATTCCGCACTCGCATAGAACTCGCACCTGTCCTGGACAATTTGCCGATGAATCTGTCCAATCGCCTGCAGCTCTATTTTCTCAGTGACTGCGATGATGCCCGGTTGAATCTTAAGGAGATGGGAGCACTCGGAACACAATCGCTGTAAATAATCATGAAAATAAAGACTGGCATTCTGCGCCAGATTCACACGGTAATTATACAGAATCACAATATTCTTCTGTTCCAAAAAAGGCGTAATCCCCTCACACGCTTCGGACAGCTCTAGGGCTATATTGTAGATGGCATATAAAATAAGTGGATACTCGCTCTGCTTGTACCTCTTCTCGAAACTGGAAAAGTGAATGCTGACCGTGCCCAGCATGAACCACGGGTACGTCCAGGATATGCCGATTTGCGCCGCATAGGCTAGCGTGGTTTCGGGCGGGGCGCCGCCAATCACCCTTTGCAGCAGATTCTGCCGGAATAACTGGCTGTTGTAACCCGTCTCCCCATGCTTGATTAATCCGATCTTCGATTTAAGCAAGCGTACAGACTTGGCAAGGCTTTTCTCCAGTTGCTCGTCCGTAAGCTGGTCCTTGATTAAATAGTCATCCACCTTCAGCTTTACCGCTTGCTGAGCATAATGGAAATCCTCATGACAGGTCAGGAAAATAATTCTGACCTCCGGCTTCATCCGGGTAAAGTAATCGGCCAGCTCAATCCCGTTCTTTTGCGGCAAGCCAATATCTGTAATCACGATGTCGGGCTGCACTTCCTCAAACATTAATAACGCCTTGGCACTGGAATAGGTGCTGCCGACAATCTGCAAGCTATGTGCTTCCCAGTCAATCATCTGCTGAAGCACCTTGAGCATAGGAACATCATCATCTATGAGCATCACTTTATACATCAATATCCCTCTCTCTCTCCGACAGATTAACCTGATGATTGCCTTGCGGCAAATACAGAGAAACGGACACCCCACCTTGCGGCAAATTATGCAGCGATAAGCGGGTATCCTGACCATAGGTCAGCCTCAGCCTTTGAACCACGTTAATTAAACCGACCCTTTGATAAGTTTCATCCTGTTCATCGTCCTTGTAGAGCAATCTGCGGTTCAGTCCTGCCAGAATTTCTGCCCCTGCTCCGCAGCCATTGTCTTCGACTTCAATCATAATCCCATCAGGGATCGTTCGCGCACGGACGACAATACGCGGTGCCGGGTGGTCTACTAGACCGTGAACGATAGCATTCTCTACGAGAGGCTGCAGAATAAGTTTAGGAACGATGAGCTTCTCTGTATCCGCTTCCAGATCGACCTCCAGTTCAAGAGGGATTTCGTTGCGGATCTTCATGATGTCGATATAATGACCAAGCAGTCTGCATTCTTCCCGTAAGCTAGCCGGTTCATTGACCTTCAGATAGGCACGGAGAAGACTCATTAGCGAATCAATGATCCCGCTGTGCAGCTTATCTTTAGCCAAAATAAGGCTACATTTGATCGAATTCAACGTGTTGATCAAAAAGTGGGGACGAATCTGCATAAAAAGCGCCTCAAGTTCCATCACTCGCTTCTGTTCTTGCTCCAGCTCGATGTCGTGAATCAATCCTTGCAGTTGATCCAGCATAGTATTCAATGTCTGCCCCAGCTCAGCGATTTCATCCTTGCCCTTGACCTCCAGCCTGACATCAAGATTCCCCATCCCGAACTGGCGCACAACGCGCTGCAGCTTCATGATCGGACTATGCAATCTTTTGGCAATCAGCATGGAAGTAGCCGAAAAGACAATAAACAAGAGAAGCACTAAACCAATACCACTATAAAAAGTTCGCGAAATCTGGCCCGACCATTCTTTCTCTGAAGCTTCATAGACCAGCTCCCAATTGGATTTATCGATGGCTCTGGCCGTACGCACGCTCCCTCTAGCTTCCTTGCCTTCTGGGGCTAGCTCTGAGTTCCCGGCGATCAGACCTCCTCTGGAATCAAACAACGCCAGCTTGCCAAACTCGACCGGCCCGAGCAATTTGTTGAAATAGGCATCGGGAATCGAGATGAGAAGCACGGACACCTGCTGTTTCTCCCGACTATCATAGATTACTCTGGCAATATAGTAGCTACTGCTTTTACCGGAACCGCTGTCGGCCATCCCAAGCCATTGCAAGGTCTCCGGTTCGTGAATATTGACACGTCCCATCAGCTTGTCCATGTTGGCATTAATCACGGATAAATTCTCAGTCCCAGACGAGATCACAAAGTGTTTCCGGTTGACCAAATACATGCGAATGTTATTATTTAGCGGCTTAGAGTTGATGAGCGAAAACACATCCTGAATTTGCGTAAAATGTACGTAATCCTGATAGGTGTTCAATCGCTCGGTATCTGCAAAGACCTTCAGATTGGCGCGAAAATTGGTATCGTTTACAATAAAATGCGATGCAAATGTCACATCATCAATGGTCTTGTTTAGTTCGTCAATCATAACGTTCAGAAAGTTATCGTTGCTGAGCTGCAGCTTTTCTACCATCGTATCCCGAATAAGCACAAAGGAGATGATCGATACTGCAATCAGCGGAATAAAAATCAGCAAAAGAAATGAAACCTGGATACGTCTATAGTAAGTGAATTTGAACATGTTTTCTCCGCGCCTCTCTCATGCTCTTTTCTTTTATTCTATCAGCCCGTTATCCAGTATACATGCATTATCTGATTACCGTGACTTTCTTTTGACCGTTTGCGAAAACAATAAGCACTACTTCACCAAATATTTGTATACCTTCCACTACATAGGAATCCAAGTGACTGGATGGAACCTCGTGGCTGATCACGATAATATGCTCCTCATTCCTTTCAGGGAAGCTGATGCGGCATGCCTCCGCCTGCACAGCATCCACAGGTTCACCCGTATGGCGGTAAATCGGCACCTGTTCAACCAGTGGACAGAACGGCTCACCGGAAGGCTGCGGGTACAGCATCTGCATCATCGATACCGTTCCTTTTCCCGTTCGGGAGTAAACGGCATGTTGATTGGGTTCCAGCAGATTGTATTCGCGGGAGATTACCCCGTCATCAATCTTGCCCTGAAGTCCTTTAACATTAACGGGAATGATGCAAAGATTGGCTTCCTGCTCATTTTTTGTACGGCAAATGAATGTCTCGTCTTCCATCTGAACCGCTCCGGGTGCAAAATGAAAATGCTGGGAAAACGTATGCTCCTGACGGCAGCTAAAGCTGTCGACCAGAAGCCAGTAATAAGGCTTGATGAATATGATCCTCCTTAGCAGGTGTACCGGATCATCCAAATGACGGTAGCCATCATGGCTGCCCTCAACATAATCAAAGTCCGGATTGCTGATCCATTTGCTGCCTGTCGGCTTCGCAATTTGGGAGAAGGACCATGTATCCGTGATTTCAGTGAATCCAATTCCGTCAACAGTAGTCGTATTATGGGCAGCGCTTTCTTTTAACGCTTTTCTGAGTGGTGTGTGATCACTATAGTTGTATCTGCCCAGATCGGTAAGCATATCCCGCCCAAAAGCATACAGATCGAAATGTAGCAAATCCGCGTGACCATGTCCACCACCAAGCGGTCCGCAGTGGAAATATAGGTACAAGTCCTGCTCGTCCCAACCCGTTCGCATCATATAATGACCGGAATGTGTGAAAGAGCGCGACAAGTAAGGCGGTTCCTCCGCAATCAGCTGCTCGTAGCCTTCAACTCCATTCATTCCGAACAACCAGGCATTATCATACTCCATATGATCATATCCGCCAAAGCGGAGCACAGAATCCTGGAACAACCAACCTGCATAAGTCAAAATCGAACGGACATCGCTGTCATCGCTATCCCCGAGCATCGGCTGCCGATGATTCGGTTTGGCCCAATACAAGGAAGCGACGGCCATTTGATGAACTTTTTGCTGAAGTTCATCCTGTAGCTCCAGTCCATTCATGTGAGCCAAGCGGATGCAGTCGAGAAAACATACCAGAACCTCATGGTGATAGGTGGGCGATTGCTCCCAATGGATACCATCCGCCATGACCTGGATTCTAGCCGTCTCCACTAATCTCTCCTCACCGAGCCGTCGCCAAATCTTAGCCCTAGTGAACTCAGGGAAGTAGAGCGCGGTTTGGAATAAGCCACAAGTCTCCAGAACGCCCCAATTGCTGATATTCTTCCAGCCCGTAAACGATAAAGCTAAATATTCGCTGTGTTCATGAAGGGATATCATCACTTTCGCCAGAAGCGTCGGTGTGAGCAGCGGACTATCCTGTATATAGGATAGCGCTTTGATCCAGTTCGCACAGCGAAGACCCGCTTCAATTGTGCGCCAAGTCAACGTATCATTCGTAGGCATGTCTGGAACAGGATTACGGTCCATCCAATCTTCAAGCTGACAGCAAAATGTTCTCGCATACTCCTCATTACCTGTTATCGCATACGCTTGTCCTAATGCCACCCAGTAGCGGTGGCGATTCAGCATATAAGCCCATTCTACATCCTTATCCGGAATATAACGCCAGTCAATTTCTTCCTCAAAGGAAACCGGAATGCGGCTGCGCTCCATATCCCAGGGAAACCGAAAAAGAAACGTCTGCTCCATAACTTCATCCGCCGTCTTCATTACGACTTCCAGCTCATCTGCGCAATATTGCTGTATATAATCGATATGCTGCTGTTTCCGACTGTCCTCTGCCCGCCAGCCCGGCGTGCTCCGACTAGTCAAATACCGATGCAATTCAGTCAGCGCATCATCCTGCCGTGCTTGGCTGAGCGCATCCTTCACGGGCGCTAGAGCAGGTAACTCAAGGTCGAGTAGCGTAAAGACAGCATAGGGAGAGGTTGATCGGACATCAGCGTTCATACCAGTACCCCCTGGTGCCTTTTTGCAGCCGCAGCAACGCTTCGAGGTAGAAATAATCTCCCCAGATCATGAAATCATCCGGAGACAGACCGCCGCGTACATGGTAAGAGCCGTGTTTCAGCAGCCCCTCCACGTCTTCACCGATCGTGGAATAGTTCTGCACAAGTGAAGTCATCGACTGTATTAACCCCTGCTGAAAATAAGCCCGTTCGGGATCTTCCTCCTCCATTAGCTCCAGCAGTTCCTGTAGTCCAGCCGCAACAATTGCAGAGGCCGAGCTATCCCGGTACGTATCCGCAGACACTGGAGCATTAAAGTCCCAGTAAGCGACATGATCCTGTGGCAAATGCTCCAGAAAATAGCGGGCCATCCGCTTGGATGTTTCCAAATACAACAGATCCTTAGTATAGCGGTAAGATAATGCAAAACCGTAGACGCCCCAGGCTTGCCCGCGTGTCCAAGTCGATCCGTTAGTATAACCCTGGTGTGTAGCGCCGCCAATCGGCTCTCCGGTCTTCTGGTCGAAGAAAAACGTATGGTAGGAGCTGTC
The DNA here is from genome assembly GCF_008370385.1 of Paenibacillus sp. B2(2019). NCBI lineage: Bacteria > Bacillati > Bacillota > Bacilli > Caryophanales > Paenibacillaceae > Paenibacillus > Paenibacillus sp. B2(2019). The sequence continues at coordinate 157,080 of NZ_VTZR01000032.1, read as the reverse complement.
ATCTCCCCGCACCAGATAACGTTTCGTTTTATCCGCCTGCATGACCGCCACCTGCCGATATAGGGAATCACCGGTCTGTTGTTCCGCCCAATACAGAAGAGGGAGATTCAACAGACAATCAATAATGATGCGCCCACCTTCCTGGGCATCTCCCACAGGTCCCCAAGCCTGAATATAACCGCCGCCTGTGCGCCAGCGCTTCAGTAATAAGTCTGCCGCCTGCAGTGTCAACTGACGCGCGGATTCGTCTTTATCTATAATCCACTGGGCCTTGGAGGATAACGAATACAAAAATCCGATGTCGTGATGATCAAGCACCGTCTTTGCCGCGAAACGGCGGCGGAAATCCTCTACGGTATGAGATGCCGCGATACGAAAGCTGTCATCCTGCGTATATTCATAGCACAACCACAACATGCCGCTCCAGAATCCATTGGTCCAGTCGTCATTGTTATTGAGCTGGTAAGTTCCATTCATGCTCACATGAGGGAATCTGCCCCCGAATCGGTCTATATTCTTACGTACCTTCTCTATCGCATCTTCAATCGCATTGCTCCACATAAGTTCCTTGCTCCCTTCGGGCTCTTCGTTTCTTATGTTTCATGATAAGGAGAGTCAACAGGATCTAATAGGGGCGATTTTTGCTTTGATGTGCATTATTTTGACTTTTGTACGAAGTAAAGTGATATAGGTTTGCTTTCCAATCATAGGCATCAAATCAATATAGTAACAAAACGTATAACTATTTATGGAAAAATACGTTAAAATCAGAAAGTGACTTACAACTTTCATTTTTTTTAGAAACGGAGTGTCCTATTAATGAAAAAGCTAGGTGCATTATTTTTATCCATTTTCATGGTTATGTCTGTCTTTACCACTGCCCATGCGGCTGAAAAGCCTGTCGGTGTGTGGATTGATGGAACAGAAGTAAAGTTAGGCAATTCTAACCCTATTGTAGAAAAAGGAACTACCTTGGTTCCTATGCGTCCACTCCTAGAGAAGCTTAATGTAAATATGAATTGGAATAAAAAGACCCAAACCGTAACGGGGACCAAAAATGGACTAGCCCTCTCACTGACTATCGGCAGCACCACAGCAACGGTAAACGGGGAGAAGAAAAAACTAGAGGTGGCTCCTAAAACCATCAACAATGTCACCTATGTTCCTGTCCGCTTTATCGGTGAAACGATCGGCTATAAGGTAGAATGGAGTGCGGCGCAGCGCACCATCACCTTTGTAGCTAATAACGAGGCTGCAGGTAGCACCGGATTCTTATGGAAAGTAGAGAACAACGGTAATACCGTCTATCTTCTTGGCTCTATCCATGTGGCAAACGACAAAATGTACCCGCTACGCCCGGAAATTGAAGCTGCTTTTGAAGCGTCTCAATATCTCGGGGTCGAAGTTGACTTAACCAAGGTTGATCAAACGGAGATGCAAAAGTTCCTTACGGAGAAAGGTTCTTATACAGATGGGACCAAGCTCAAGGATCACGTATCCGCTGATACCTATAACAAAGTTGTTGCGCTTCTGAAAGCGAATGGTCTTGCAGGAAATGCATTCGATTCCTATAAGCCATGGGTCGTTACTCAAGGTATCTCAAGCCTACAAATGCAAACAACAGATTATACACCGGATACAGGTATCGACCTATATTTCACACAGAAGGCAGGCAAATTGAATAAACCTATCATTGAATTGGAAAATATGCAATTGCAGCTGAACATGTTCAATCAATTCTCAGATGGATTGCAAGAAAAGCTTCTCCTTGATACACTCGATAGCCTCAAGCAAACGGACAATGCTGCAGCAACGGCTTCGCTGGATGCATTATCCCAAATGTGGATGCAGGGGGATGAACAATCACTCGTAGCTATGACACAAGCGGTCGCTAAGGAGCCAGAATACTATAAGGGTCTCGTTTCGGATCGGAATGCCAACATGGTGAAGCATGTAAAAGAGTATTTGAATAGTGATAAAAAAGCGACTTATCTTGTCGTTGTTGGTGCACTACACATGCTGGGTGATGATGGCATTGTGACTCAATTGCAAAAAGACGGCTTTAACGTCGTCAAACAATAAATACTAGTGTCAAAATAAATAAGGCTGTCTCTTAGTCATCTACAATGACTTTGGAGGCAGCCTTTTATTTTTACTTTTTTAGCTCAATCTAAAAATAGTAGTAAATTGACGTGAAGACAGAGCGGAGGGGTGGAGGGATTCTGGAGAAACGCCAGTGTTCGCCTTTAAAGACCCATTTCAACTGCTAATCTTTCTACTATTCAGAAATTGGGCTTTAACAGCGATCGTAAGAACCCTCCACTCCGCAGCGGTTTATTCACAAACAGGCTACTACTATTTTTGGTTTTGAGCTTTTTCCTTCTACCATTTGATTAACTGATCCACCTTCACCGGAAGTCCAGTAGCGATCGAACGATTAGCCGCAATCCCGGTCATAATAGACAACGCCCCATCCACATGGGAAGCTGCACGATTAAACCGATCCTCCACAGGTCGTTCAAAAATATCACGGAGCATGACCGGATCTCCACCCCCATGTCCCCCAACGCCTTCTTCAATTTCAACTTCATAAGGCGGCGCAAAATGAGGGAATACAGTGATTTGCTTGTCCTTTAGTGCCCCTTCATCTTCTTTCTTCCCCCCGGCGTTTACATAGGACTGTTCAACAACCTTAACTTCCATCCGCCCCTTCGTCCCATTAAATACTACAATGAAGCCTTCCCAAGGCAAATAAGCATTAAGTGAATAGTTCATAATCGTCTTGTTTTTGTATTTGACCATGACTGCCATCGTATCCTCAATACTGATATTATCACCGAATACACTTTGATCTCGCAGGTACCCATCCTCATGCTCGGCATCCAGATACATCTGCTTAAGCTGCTCGTTGTCTTTTAGATGAAGTGCAAAGGGATCATTTTCCGCTGCACTACTCCCATGGGCACGCTGATAAAACTCCGTCACCCCGCGCTTCTCCGCATTCTCTCTGCCATAGAACCTTAAATCTCCCATGGCATAGATCGTATCCGGACGAGAGCCCAACCAGAAATTCATCAAATCGAAATGATGTGTTGATTTATGAACTAACAGCCCTCCGCTGTTCCGTTTATCCCGATGCCATCTGCGGAAGTAATCCGCCCCATGCTGTGTATTTAGCAGCCACTCAAAATTGACGGATAACACCTCTCCAATCGCCCCATCCATGATCAATTCACGGATTTTGGTATTGTGCGGGGCGTAGCGGTAATTGAACGTAACACGCAGTTTTTTCCCCGTCCGCTCAATCGCTTCAAGAATTTCCTGACATTTCTCTTCATCTACAGTCATTGGTTTCTCCGAAATCACATCACAGCCAAGCTCCATCGCCCGGATAATATAATGGTGATGTGTGCGGTCAATACTCGTAACGATAACTACATCCGGCTTAGTCTCTTCAATCAAACGATCAAACTCATGAGCTTTATAAGTAGAAACCGCATGATACTGATATTTCCCTTTCAGTAATCGATTCGCATAATCCATTCTTGCCCCATTCACATCGCAAAAGCCTACAATTTCTGAAGTTTCACGATAATTCGTAGTTATCTCACCATAGAAGAACTCCGCTCGGCCACCGGTACCTACGAATACATATTTCTTCTTCGACACAAGGATCACTCCATCGCTATTGATTTTGATGCCGTTTCTTCTTATAGTTTATAGTATAAAATACATTCAAATCTAAGCGATTATTAGCAAAAATAGCGAAAACTTTGCATATATTAGCTTCATTATCTGAAAGGGGCAAATCTACAATGGAACAGGAGCTAGAACCTCCATTTATCATTGAACAAATCAAAAGAGCCGGCCCATTCAGCATGGATTCCGACCATTATCACGATACATATGAAATTTATTATTTACTCGCAGGTGAGCGCAGCTATTATATCAACAATCTGATTTATACCTTACGCAAAGGTGATTTGATATTTATTAACAAAAATGAACTCCATCGCACCACTTCTAAGGGCTCAGCACGCCATGAGCGAATATTGATTAACTTTGAGGAGGACTTTCTGCAAAAAACATTGGCGAACTACGACCTAAGTATTCCTTTTTTAACTACACAAAGCTTACTTCTGCGTCCCGGAGTACATGAACAAGGAGCCATCGAATCTATCCTTTTCTCTATGCTAAAAGAACAAGAGGAGCATCGATCACAGCAAATCCCTTATATTCAGACACTTCTCATCCAGTTATTTATTGAAATGAACAGAGTACAAGAAATAAGCCGCGAGCCCATCGCTCCTGAGAGCAGTGAGAAGCAGCTTAAAGTCTACGAAATGATCGATTATTTACAGGCACATTATGTTGAAAAGCTTACATTAGAGCAGCTATCCGAAACTTTTTTCATCAGCAGTACCTATCTTTGCCGTTTATTCAAACAGACCACTGGCTTCACCATTGTTGAATATCTAAACTACATTCGGATCAAGGAAGCCCAACGACTCTTGCAGAGCACTAACACTAAAGTCACTACCATTGCAGAGAATACAGGCTTTGACAGCATCGCCCACTTTGGGCGGGTGTTTAAGCAAATCGCGAAATGCTCACCTCTGCAATACCGCAAGCAGAATCGCTGATCATCAGGCCTTGATCACACCTTTTTTGATAATAATATTTCCATAAAGTGCTTCTTCACCTGTGACTACAACAGCATAACTTTGCTTAGAACGATTGTAGAAATCAAACCGCTCCTCATATTTAATTGTCACTTCACCGTCATGTTTGGCGATTATCGACTCGTACGTGGACCAGATCACCGGCACCGTAGGATCTCCCTCAACCACAGCCATAAACGCCACCTGATGTTCAACATAATGATCTAGGGGCAGCAATTCCAATATTGCATCCAAAAGATCAGGTATCCCAATACCATCATATCTTAGTACTTTTGAGTTTAAGGAGTGTCCGGGATAATTAGCATCTGCCAGTACAAGCTCATCACCATGACCCATTTCCATCATCACACGTACCAGTTCCGGAGATAGTAGCTTAGGAATTTTTTTCAACATCAAAGCACCTCATTACTTCCCATAAAAAGATCTCAAAGCAACCAGCTCATCAATCCGATGCTGTGGCAGCTCTCTCTCCCCGTCAATCATACGTGTAATAAAGGTAATCTTGGCTGTATATTCGAGTCTCTCCATATTCAGATAAGCCTCCATAACATCCGTTCCCCAAGTAAGTGCTCCGTGATTTTCGAGCAGGACTGCTGTTTTTTTGCCAAGGAAAGGCATCAGTGAGTCCGGGATTTCTTCTGTTGAAGGTGTTCCGTATTCCGCCAAAGGAATATCCCCGATCATGATAACCGACTCTGGCATCATCATTTTATCGAGCGCCTCACCTTTAATGGCAAAAGCGGTAGCATACGGGGGATGTGCATGAACCACACCATTCATCTCAGGTAGCTCATTATAAATTCTCAAATGCATTTTGGTTTCCGTTGAAGGTCTGTATCCTTCCGCCGCTTCAAGAACTTCACCTTGCAAGTTTACTTTTACAATCATATGTGGCTCTAAATATCCCTTGCTTACCGCTCTGGGGGTAGTGAGAATTTCATTCTCTGATAACCGTGCTGAAATATTCCCATCATTGGCGGCAATGAAATCTTTATTAAACAAATTTCTGCCAATATCACAAATCTGCGAACGTAGTTTTTGTTCCAAGTTATCCATAAGTTCTCTCCTCGTATCCTATTTTTTAGAGTTTTTCACCAAAGAAGGCTGGTATGTCTTAAAGGTAAAAGATCGTGCCACGAACTCTTTCGCCTTAGAAACTTCCAATTTCCCCAGGGCAGCCAGCTGGACAATGATATTGCCAATTCCACTGGCCTCCACTGGCCCTGCAACGACTTCTCTACCCGTAGCATCAGCGGTGAGCTGGCATAATAGCTCATTTTGAATCCCACCGCCAACCATATGAATGATAGTGATTGTCTTGCCGGTGATCTCTTCCATTTCTTCAATCGTTCTACAGTATGATTGCGCAAGGCTCTCAAGGATAACGCGTATAAACTCAGCTTTCGTATTAGGCGACTGTTGCCCCGTTCGCTCACAATATTCCTGAATCCGCTGCATCATCACACCAGGTGTGCTGAAAAGCTGGTCATTCGGGTCAATGATCGCTGGCGCCCCATTAATCGTTTGGGCTAATTCAACCATTTCACTTTGACTAAAATTCTCTCCTGCTTTCGCCCAATTCCTCTGGAGCTCCTGTAGAATCCATAGTCCCGTTGTGTTTTTTAGCAAACGATTAGAATTACCGTAGCAACGTTCATTTGTGAAACCATATTCATAGCTTTTCTCTGAAATGACCGGCTCAGGCGTCTCCATACCAACCAACGACCACGTACCACAGCTTAAAAATGCTGCTTCATCCTTACGAATATAAGGGATTGAAGCTACTGCTGAAGCCGTGTCATGTGAAGCGCCGGCTATCACTTTCATCGGGCCTATATTAAGCTCCTCTTGAATAATCGGCAGGATAGATCCAATAACTGTTCCCGCATGAACCTGTTGTGGAACTAGACTACTCGGAATCCCAAGTCTGTTAAATAATTCAGAGGAGAGCTCTCCCGTTACAGCATCCACTAAGCCGCTTGTACTCCAGATCGTGCTTTCTGCTGCTTTTATACCAGAAAACAGGTAATGAAATAGATCTGGCATCATTAAAATCGTATCCGCGGTCTCCATAAGAGAATCATTATCCTGAAAATCAGAGAACAGCTGATAAAGTGTATTAATGACACTTGGCTGAAGACCGGTCATACGGAATTGCTCTGCCGGTGACAGTAACGCTTCCAATTTAAGAAGGTGAGCCTCCATCCTCCGATCCCTGTAATGATGGGGGGAATAGAGCATCATTCCTCTTTTATCAATAAACCCATAGTCGACTCCCCATGTATCCACACTTAAGGACGTCAGTTCTCCATGTTGCCTAAAGGCTTTTTGAACCCCTTGCTTCATTTCATGGAAGAGCCTTAGGGTATCCCAATATAAATGCCCGTTGACCTGTACAGGCGTATTCTCAAACCGATGAATTTCTTCCATTTGCAGCTTATCGCCATCATATATCCCCAGCATAACTCTTCCTGAACTGGCGCCGAGATCTATGGCTAGGAGCTTAATCGTATCACCCATTGTTCACCACACCTGCTTCACGGGAAGATTTTAGTAGAGGGGTCCAAAGTTCTGACATGCTCTGTAATCTGCTCCCTCCAGATCTTCGGTACCAAATAACGACCATACCCGAGGTCTAAAAATACGTGATTCCTCAACATTATGCATGCTTACTGGAATGCGTAGGATAGACGCCAGCGTAATCAAATCTGCCCCAATATGCCCATAACTAATGGCCCCATGATTTGCGCCCCAATTATTCATGACATCATACACCGATTGGAAAGAACCACTATTGGTTAACTTAGGCGCAAACCAGGTCGTTGGCCAAGTCGGATCTGTTCTTTGATCCAATGTATGGTGAACATCTTCAGGCAGCTCTACTGTGTGACCCTCTACAAGCTGAAGAACAGGTCCAAGCCCTTTAACCAAGTTCATACGTGCCATAGTAACTGGCATCCCGCCTTTGGTTAAATAATCCGTAGAGAAGCCGCCCCCACGGAAATATTCTTGAGAAGCCGGGCGGAATTGGGTATGGCTCAAACAAGCTTCTACCTCATCCTCCGAAATTTCCCAAAAAGGCTTAATCGCAGGTTTACCGTCTTTCGTCTGCTCACCCGTCCCATCAAGAGCTGCCGAACCAGAGTTGATCAAGTGAAGTATTCCGTGTGCTGCCTCACCTTCCAATTGATGACCCGTTACTCGCTTAACTGCATCTGGACTCCAAAAGGTTCGGACATCCGCAAAAATTTGTGCAGTATTCGTAAGCAAATAATTGAACAGCATCGTTACTCCGTTCAGGCTATCATTCTCTGTCGCTACGATATAAGGTGTACGTTTGCCATTCCAGTCAAAAGAGGAGTTCAGTATCGTCTCCATGAAATCCCCATTAGGAAAATGATCCGTCCATTGGCGCTGCCCTTGGAAGCCACCCACAATCGCATTATGACCGTTGGCCTCTTCCTCAAAGCCCAGCTCAGCGAGAACAGGATTGCCGATCATCAGATCACGGGCGATCAATGTCATTTTCACACAAGTCTCCCACTGCTTCTCTTTCTCATCATCACTTATTTGCAGATGCTTCGGATTATTATCGGCACCAACTTGGCAGTTTTCTTTGGTCCACGCGAGTGCTCGCTTATATTCCTCTTTATCATAAATCTCCTCTTCAAAGCGGCGTACATATTCTGACATATCTATATATTCATTACGCATTCCCAGATACTCTTGGAAGAACTGTTCATTCACAATCGATCCAGCAATCCCCATCGAAACAGAACCCATTGATAAGTAGGATTTCCCTCTCATTTGAGCGACAGCCAACCCAGCTTTGGCGAACTGCAGCAATTTAGTCTGCACATCCGCTGGAATCTCCTCACTGCTAGACTCCTGAACATCCTCACCATAGATACCAAACGCCGGAATTCCTTTTTGTGCATAAGCAGAGAGAACAGCAGCTAGATATACCGCACCTGGGCGTTCCGTTCCGTTAAATCCCCAAACCGCATGTGGGATCGAGGCATCCATATCCATCGTTTCAGAACCATAACACCAGCAAGGGGTCACAGTAATCGATACGCCAACATTAGCCCCAGCAAATTTTTGAGCCGCAGCAGCAGCTTCTTTAACACCACCAATCGTAGAATCGGCAATGATGCACTCTACGGGGCGGCCATCCGGATAAAATAAGTTCTCTTCAATAAACTTAGCTACCCGCTGAGCCATACCCATGGTTTGAGCTTCTAACGATTCGCGAACCCCTCTTCTTCTGCCATCAATGGTCGGGCGGATGCCAATTTTCGGATAGTTTTCTATCACTGCTGTTCCTCCTCAAAATCATCTTAGTATCATCGGTAATGGACCTATTTCTCCTTCATCATAAAATATGGAAACGCTTTAGTCAACATAAAACAACATATTTATAGATAAATAATGTGGTTTTATGTGGTACTAATATTATTATACTGTGGTATTATGTGAATATGAGGTTAATTCTTTGATTTATACAACAATGTAGTAAACTAGGAAGTAGATGATGATAGAGGTGAGTGAACGGATGAAAGCATTTGAACGGCGGGATCTAATCATTAATGAGCTGTATAGACAAAAGAAAGTCCATGTCGCTCAGCTGGCGCAAAAATTCAATGTCTCGGAAGAGACCATTCGGCGGGATCTGGATAAACTGGACAAGGAAGGACTTGCCAAGAAAAATTATGGCGGTGCAATCCTTAATGCCCACACGAATGAGGATCCTCCCTATGTGAGTAGACATCAGGTAAATATAGAGGCCAAACGTACGATAGCTGATCATGTTCTCCAATTAATTAATGATGGGGATAGTTTGGTGACGGATACGAGTTCAACAGTTTTTGAGGCTTTACGGAGAATTATAGAGGAGAAAAACAATCTGACGATTATTACGAATTCTTTGGTTGTATTATCCGAATTTCAACATTCTGGGCAAAAGCTAATTTCTACTGGTGGAATACTAGGCCCCGAGACTAGCTCCTTCGTTGGACATACCGCCTCACAGACTATTCAAAAATATAATGTGGACGTAGCCATATTCAGCTGTAAAGCGTTGTCTATGACTGGTGGGCTCAGCGATTCGAATGAAGAAGAAAGTGAACTAAAGATTCTGATGCAACAGCAGGCGAATAAAGTAGTTTTGCTCGCAGATCACTCTAAGTTCGATAGGACTGCGTTCATTAAATTATTTAGTTTCGATCGAGTGGATTATATCGTTACAGACGAGAAGCCTTCTGAGGAATGGATCGAGTTTCTGAATAACTATCATATATCTCTTATCTATGCACCCGCTGAGTAATCAGTAGGTGCATAAATAAAGATAAGGGGGAATCTTTATTTCACTAGTCGTTTAAAAGACCACTTTTCTCTACGATCTTCAGCCACTCGCCAGCAATCAGATCATGCCCAGCCGCTGTCGGGTGAACGCCGTCCCACAGCCAGTAGGCTGCATCTATTCTACGAGTACCTGCATCAAATGCTTCCTGTAAAGGAACAAACACAGCATTAAATTCCTCTGCAAGCTGCTTAACAACACCCTGATAATGAGTAATCCGCTCTTTCCATTCGTCCCATTGTTCTGCCGGAGCTCCGGTATTTAGAATAAAAGGCTCACACAAGACCAGCTTCGTTTGCGGAAGTACTTCCCCAGTTTCTTCAAGCACATGACGGTACGCACGTTCAAAACGGTCCGTTATACCACTTGGTTCCCCTTTCATTGTTCTCCAAAGATCATTAACACCAATTAAAATACTGATGATATTCGGCTGAAGGTAAATCGCATCCTCATTCCAGCGTGCATATAAATCGGAGATCCGATCCCCACTAATTCCACGGTTATAGAACACGAGATTCTGCTCAGCCCGTTCGTTGCCTAGCTTGCCGCCAATGATATATGCATAGCTATGTCCTAGAATATGATTGGGATCTTCATCACGACCACGGTTTCCATCCGTAATAGAATCACCCTGAAACAAAATCACTTTTTTAGCTTTAGAAGTTGGAATAGTCATTACTACGATTCATCTCCTTGATCTCGTCTTTTACATGAAACATTCAAGTTGAATGTTTCATAGGATACAAGTAAAGTTAACATATACAACTCAAGGAGGGAAGAAAATAATGAAATACAGAAGACTAGGCAATTCAGGACTAAAAGTCAGTGAAATCGGCTTAGGCAGCTGGCTTACATATGGAACAGCAGCAGAGCAAAAGGCAGCAGACGCCTGCATCAGCAAAGCTTTTGAATGCGGTATCAATTTCTTTGATACAGCTAATGCTTATAACCGTGGTGAAGGCGAAAAAGCAATGGGCGCTGCTCTTCGCGCCTATGAAAGATCATCTTATGTGCTGAGTACAAAGGTATTCTTCCCCATGGGGGATGATGTGAATAATCGCGGTTTGTCACGTAAGCACATCATGGAGCAATGCGAAGCTAGCCTTCGCCGTTTAGGAACCGATTATATTGATGTTTATTTTTGTCATCGCTTTGACAGAGAGACGCCTGTGGAGGAAACTTTACGAGCGCTGGACGACCTAACTGCACAAGGTAAAATTCTGTATTCGGCAGTGAGCGAATGGAGCGCAGCTCAAATTTCTGACGCCACCGGCATTTCACGCAGACTAAATCTGCGTCCGCTTATTTCCAATCAGCCTATCTATAACATGTTCGAACGTTACATTGAAGATGAGGTACTTGAGGTATCTCAGCGTGAGGGTCTCGGACAAGTGGTCTTTTCCCCACTCGCCCAAGGTATTCTGACAGGTAAATACAAACCTGGACAACAGCCTCCGGCAGGAACACGCGCAGCTGATGATTCGGTAAATGGCGTCATTCGTAGCTACTTCCGCGATGATGTACTGACTGTTGTCGGACAGCTGGATGAACTAGCTAGCAGTCTTGATTTGAAGCTGTCGCAACTAGCGTTAGCTTGGACCCTACGGCAACCTGGTGTAAGTTCTGCAATTATTGGGGCCAGTAAGCCAGCACAGGTGGAAGAGAACGCCAAAGCTGTTGATGCCGTTCTATCTCTAGATACTTTGGAGAGAATTGAAGAGATTCTAAAGCCAGTAGCCGATTTCGCTCCAGCGAGATAATCTAAAAGAGGTTGTACCAAAAGCCACAGCAATTGGCTTAGGTACAACCTCTTTTTTCTTAAGAGATCAATTTGGATTCTTCGGCTTGTTCAGCCGCCTTTTCGATATAACGCTCCAGCGGCTTTTTGAGCGTTAGCGCCAGTAAGAGTGCTATTACACCGAATAGGATCAAATAAAGACAATCGCGAATCGCCACTTCCGGCAGAATCCCCCCTACCGCCTCCCGCATCAAACTAATCGCATAAGTAAATGGCATAAACGGATTCAACATTTGAAAGAAATGGCCTGTTGTACTGATTGGAAACGTACCGCCAGAGCTTGAGAATTGAAGCACCATGAATACGATTGCTATCCCCTTCCCAACATTGCCGAATACCGAGACAAGCGTAAATACAATCGTCACGAATACGATACTAATTAATACTGCAAAAAGGACAAACCACACCTTGTCCACCACATAACATTTCAGTATAAAGATATTACCAAGTACAGCCACCAACGCTTGCAGAATCCCAACCGTAAGAAACGTCAGCAAACGTCCAAAATACAATTGATACCGCTTGTACACAATTCCCTCAGTGTCCACTCCCGTACGGAGAAGTGAGATTAGGAGTGTGCCACCTACCCATAAGGAAAGTACAACATAAAAAGGAGTCATAGCCGAACCATAATTCGGAATAGGATATAACTTATTCTCTTTTAATACTACCGGATTGGCTAAAAAATCACTTTTGCTCTTAATATCCCCTCCGAGCAGCTCAGCAATCTCACCCAGATCCACCTCATCTTTGATCTGACGGATGGTAGCTGCCGCTTTACGAATCGAATCTTCCAGTATCGGAAGATCATTTCGCACCATATCCGCTGCGACCGCTACTCCCTTATCCGCACGGGGGAGACCTGTACGTATCAGATCAGAAATCTGGTGCACCCGTTCCTCGACAGCCGGCAGATCCTGACGGACGAAATTTGCAGCTTGTTGTATTTTTTCTCCTGCAACAGGCAAGCTGCTCTGAATTAGCGGAAGTGTATCACGAACAAAAGTACCAAAGCTCTGTGTCTTATCTGCGACACCGCTAGCTGCTGTATGTACCGCTTCACGAATAGCTGGTAAGTCTTGCTGTAGACTAGCCAAGCTTGATTGTCCGAACTCAATCGCTGCCATAGTCTCCTCAAGAAGGGTACCCAGCGCCGATAGACGATCCGGAACTTGTTCCAGGGCAGTGGCTGTAGTCTCAGCAGCAGTGGATATTTGCTCTAATGTATTTTTTATAGCAGGGATAGTTGCCGCTTCATATTCGGAAATAAGCTTCGAAATGGCTACGTTTCCTTCGCCAGATTTAAGACCCAATTGCTTAACATTACTCGGATCAGGCTGACCCTCATTTTGTAGATCCGTCGCCAGTGAGTTTACCAAAGAAGTCTGTCTGCTCAAGGCATTGTTTACAGCCTTCAAGGTGCCAATCTCAGCATTAGTTACTGTTCCTGGTGAGAATGTATTCAGTGCCGATAACAAAGAAAGCGTATGATCCATCACGTTACTTCCCGACACCAGCTGAGCGGAAACTGACTCAAGTTGCTCGCGTACCGCTTGCAGGTCAATATCTTCTCCCTGCAGCAGTTCAGCAAGCTGAACTACTGCGTTCTCCGTATTTTGCAGCAGGTATATATTTTGTTTGAGGGCGGCAGGTACCGCTTCAAATGCAGCATTACTCTTCTCTAAGAACTGTTGAAGCTCTAGAACAAAATCATTTCCAGCAGTTACAATTTTGTCGGCCTTAGGTAGCGCAGTTAGAGCAGTGTTAACAACTTTATTTGCTTCCGCAAGACCTTCCGACGCCTTGTCCATGATTTGTTCAACTTCACCAAAATGATTATCAAGTTGAACGATTAGCTGTGCTGCTTGTTCAATTTTGGGTAGCTTATCCTGCAGCTCCCCTAAATGATCTGCAACATTGGCAATTTGAGGCCAATGTTCAGCTATTTTTTCTAAAGCCAATCCCGCCTTTTCCACCTCAGGCAGCTTATTCTCCAGCTTAGAGATGCGCGTTGCCGATGCATGAATTTGCGGCCATTGCTCCTCAATTTTCAATACATGTTGGCCTGCCGTTTCAATCTCGGGGAGACTTGCCTCTAACTTAAACAACCCTTTTTCAACCTTGCGTATAATAGGCAATTCAGATTGGAATTTTGAATCAATTTGCTTTAAAGCCGTAAATACGGTTTCGCTAATGGTTTCCGTAAAATTCTCACTGATCTGTGTTGTAATTGAAGAAGCACCTTTATCTGTGATTTTAGGAGCAATCGCATTTATCTTCTCATTGACGGTATATTCAATCTCTGGTTTCACGATCCTGCCTTCGAGGATTCCTGTCATTCTTTTGGAGAAATCAGCAGGGATAACAATACTCGCATAATAATCTCCACGCTTCACACCGTTGTGCGCAGCTTCTGCATCTACGAAGGTCCAGCCTAAGCTTTTATTATTCCGAAGACTTTCCATGACATCATTGCCGATATTGAAGCTCTTATCCTTCACAGTGGTCCCTTCATCCAAACTGGTTACAGCAATCTTAATGCCAGAGGTATTACTGTAGGGATCCCACACCGCCGCAACATTAAACCAATCATACACAGAAGGTAACACCACCAAAGCAGCGATCAGGAACACGGCCACAGGAACCTTAAATACGTTGCGCCAGTCGTTCCTATAAATCCGTAGTATTCCACCCATTCGTTGCTCCCCCTAATCTGTATGTTTTGACATTTTAATATGCCCGAGGAGACAAACTTTTACTATCATTTTTAGCGGATTCATGACCGGTATCGTTTTTCAGAAATATTTTAAAAAAATTGCAACAAAACCTGCTCGTTTAACGTAATAGAAGTATATAGCCCGTTTAGGAAAAAACGTAGCGGGTAATAAGATATATACAACCTTTTTACATATCTCAAGGGGGAGATTTCTAATGTTTAAGAAAAAGTCAGCGTATGTGTTACCGGTTGTTGTTCTATTGTTTCTTTCCCTAATTACTACTGCTAGTACCGTTGGAACACGAGTAGATGCGCAAGATAGTGGCAAGACTCAGCAACAGACGGTATATATCCATACTATTCAATCCGAGAATGGCAAGCTTTCCATTACAGCCGATGAAATAAACTGGTATCAGGGTGCTGATGCTGACCGAATCTTTGCTGAGAGAGACCCAGAAGGTGCAGCAGAAATTGGCGGAGCTCCAGACGGATATTATGTTGTTAATGATGTTGATACACTGACAACCTATCCGATCGCGGATAACGCAAAAGTCACCATGCAGATCTTTGATCACACTGGTAACATTGAGGACTTAGACATTCAGTGGAACGAAGCCGTTACCTTACAGCAATTTATCGATCAATTTAATAAAACGGATATTTTCGATCTAAGCCAGTTCCCTTATCACCTTACGATTCAGGACGGCGTAATCACTTCCATCGTGCAACAATATATACCTTAAGCAGCAACACGTAACATATGAAAAAGAGAGTTACCCAGCGGCCATTTACGTGGCTAATGGGTAACCCTCTTTTTTTTGCAAAACGGATTATTTTTATTGCGCATCCTTAACAGGAATTCCAAAATTCGGCGTGCCATCTTCATTCCAATGGAAGACCTGAGCACGAGTATGGCGGTTTGGATCATAAAGAGGATCGCCAGTAATTTCTTTATAATTGCGGCAGTGGTAGATGAGCACATCTTCCCCATTTTCATTGACCGTAAAGCTATTATGGCCTGGACCGAATTGTCCATTTTCTTCATTTGTTTGGAATACAGGATTTGGTAGTTTAGTCCATGAAGCTGCCTCCAGAAGTTCGCTGTCTTCATCCGCTACTAATAGTCCCATGCAATAATTGAAGTCTGTAGCACTCGCCGAAAAGCTGATAAAGATACGACCATTTCGTTTCAGTACTGCTGCGCCTTCGTTTACTTTGTATCCAATAATTTCCCAATCATGCTCAGGAGTAGCAATCATAGTCTGAGGACCTGTAAGTGTCCACGGATTGCTCATTTCAGAAATATACAGATTAGAATTACCCTCAATATTCAGGTCCTTCTGAGCCCATACATAGTACAGTTTTCCTTTATGCTGAAACGTTGTCGCATCCAAAGCGAACGATTCCCAAGCGGTCTTCACTTGACCTTTTTCTACCCATGTTCCTTCTAAGGGATTAGCAGATGCATTCTCGAGCGCAAACATACGGTGATCGAACAAACCATCCGTCGTCTCCGTAGTCCGTGCTGCGGCAAAGTAAATGTACCATTTTCCGTCTATGTAATGAATTTCCGGCGCCCAAATGTTAGCACTAAGCGGCCCCGTCTCATACTTGCGCCAAGCTACAACTGGTTCTGCAGTAGTTAATCCTTCGATGGTTGTCGATCTTCTTACTTCGATCCGGTCGTATTCTGGAACAGAAGCTGTGAAATAGTAATATCCATCCGTATGTTTATATACCCATGGATCAGCACGTTGCTCCACCAATGGGTTGTTGTACGCTCTACTCGTATCCATAATCTCTCTCCTCTAAAAAAGCTTTAACAATGCAGAACCATGCGGTGGAAGAACCTGCGTAACCCCTTCATTAGTAACTTCCAGGTCGTGGCTTTGCCACAGATTACGTATCGTTTTTGGAACTGAAACATTTAGCTTTTGGAACGATACCTGGAGTGTCGACTCTTTGTCACTGAGATTAAACAACGCTACATAGTGGTTACCTTGTTCGTCCTCAGAAGTCCAGGTCGCATACTCTTCGTTCCGCTCTACTTGTCTACCACCCTTACCAAAATGATGCAGATGAAGCACTTCCCTATTGGTTAACAAAGATAATGTCCACTCATCATTGTCTCTAAGCTCTCCCCCGAACATTAAAGGCGAACGGAAAATAGTCCAGAGCGTCATCATGGTAACCTGTTCGTCAGGAGTAAACCTTGTAAATCGGTCTCCCCCGCCATCAACGGAACGAATCCCAAGATGACCTAGCGGCAGCATATCGCAGTCTGGCCAATGTCCAGGCTGAACGTAAGGAGCCCATTTTTCGCAGCGCTCGAACATTCCACGCAGCAAATGCCAATGATCCCAATAATCGTCGGTCATTCTCCACAGGTTAGCATGTTCAGCTAAGTGTTCAGCCTCTTCTACCGGAGCAGGTCCAGGTGAAAGACTAAGCACCATTTCACGACCACAGCGGTCGATAGCCTTACGGATCATGGCAACTTCGTCTTTGTGGTATCCATAAATACGTGAAGCGGCAATATCATCCACCTTCACATAATCTACACCCCAACTGGCATATAGCTGGAAGAGAGAATCATAGTAAGCCTGACTGCCTTCTTTAGAAGCATCTACTCCATACATATCTGTATTCCACGGACATATAGAATTGGGATGTGCGATATCACGTGCAGTTTGCTCAGATCCTAGAATGGAACTTGCCGCATGAACGGCCTGTCGAGGGATTCCACGCATAATATGGATGCCGAATTTCAACCCTAATCCATGCACATATTCAGCGAGTGGGGCAAAACCTTTGCCTCCCTTTGCGGAAGGAAAACGATTTTCTGCCGGTTGAAGTCTGGAATACTCGTCCATGACCAGCGGTACAAAGTTACGATATTGCGAAGAGTTCGCTCCAGGCTCATACCACTGAATATCCACAACAACATATTCCCAGCCAAATCCCTTCAAATGAGCAGCCATATATTCGGCGTTGCCTCTTACCTCTTCTTCATTAACACTAGCTCCGTAACAGTCCCAGCTATTCCAGCCCATCGGGGGCGTTGCAGCTAACATAATGATTTTCACGTCCTTTTCTAAGACTTTCAGTTTAAAAATAGCATAGACAAAAAGACTTGTAAATATTTTTATTTAAACCTTTTAATACTTTTATAAAATAAATAGTGAAAATAACCTGATTTCGTTGTAAAACCATCTTATATTGTGAATTAGTTTCATTAATTTTTAAATTAAATTAGATTAAATGCAAAAAAAGGAAAAAAACCCCCTTATTTTTATCATTCTACAAAATAAGGAAGGATGCTTTATTTATATGCTATATTAGTTTATAATTTCATAAAACAGTATTCATTTATGACCATTTGGAAGAAGGTATTGATAAAATGATCTATATTAAAGATTTAATGAGTGGTCTTGAAATATTCAAGGCGCTTAGTTCTGAAATCAGAATCCTCATACTCGAACTTTTAGCTACCAATCAAGCACTGAATCTGAATGAAATTGCCAAGAAGCTGAACCTCAGCAATGGCGCAATCACGATGCATATTAAAAAGTTAGAAGAAAGCGGTCTCATCGAGATAAACACATCTGTGGGTAAACACGGTATTCAGAAGGTCTGCTATTTAAATAAGGATAAGCTTATTGTTGATCTTCGCAGCAAGGATGTTGATAATCTCTACGAAGTAGAAATCCAAGTAGGACATTATAGCAACTATCAGGCTGTTCCGACCTGCGGACTTGCTACCAAAGACAGCATTATCGGCGACTTCGACGAACCCCGTTATTTCGCTGATCCTCAGCGGATTGAATCCGAGATCATTTGGATGGCTGAAGGCTTTCTCGAGTATAGAATTCCGAACTATCTTAAAGCTAATCAAACGTTCCGCGAAATCCAATTCTCGATGGAGATTGGCTCTGAGGCCCCTGGATCTAACGATAACTATCCCTCCGATCTTTATTTCTACTTAAATGGAATTGAAATCGGCTACTGGACTAGTCCTGGAGATTTCGGAGACACGCGTGGAACGTTTAATCCAGACTGGTGGCCTCCACATTTAAACCAATATGGTATGCTCAAACTGATCCGTATTAATAATGAAGGTAGCTTTATTGACGGTTGCCGGATTTCTGACGTGACCCTGGATGATATTCAGCTTGATTACAAGAGCGAGCTTACTTTCCGGATAGCCGTAACGGACAAGTCTGTAAACAAACGCGGGCTCACCATTTACGGCAAACATTTCGGCAACTATAGCCAGGACTTACTGGCGCGTGTACTATATGATGTTCATGAAGTTGAAATTGGTGCTTCTCGTACTGCCGTTACCTTATCAGAATAAAACATTCCCTAAACAAAAAGACCTTAGAACCAGCAATAACTGGTCTAAGGTCTTCTTTTTCTTTGTATATTTTTTTGAGTTTGACTCATAATAACCTTGTCTCCCAAACCACCGAGAAGGAGTGTTTCGAATGCGTGAAGGTCTAATTCCCGCTGTTCTTGGAACCGTCGTAACCGCTTCTAGCGCCGCTTTTCTTGGAAGCAAGTATAAGATGGCAGCAACAGGCGTACTTGGATTTGGTCTGGCTCATGTCGTATTGGGTGCCATTGATCTGTTTGAGCATCGGTAAGGATTGGAAGATGCCGGGTGGCATAAACACTACCCGGTTTTTTTGATATACATATTGGCGCAATTGCAGCTACTTCTTCATACACGAATCATGAATCATGAATCCAACATTCTATGAAGCATACGGACTCAGATGACGTTATTTGCTTATTTTTAGCCTCTCGTTTTCAATAGCAGGAACCACACCGAACTCATAAAAAGAAGGGCTGTCTCACCAGCTATTTTCATAGCTTTTGGGACAGCCCCTCTTAGTATGTTGAATATTTATTTTATAGCAATATAAAATAAACGTTCCGCATCATCATCCGCCTCTATCCACTCGAAATCGGCGTAAGTCTTCACATCACTAAATCCAGCCTTAAGCAGTTCATCCTTCATCCACTGGGGATCGTAGGCACGCTGAATATGTGTCTCTTCGAAACGGCGATATACATCACTCCGTCCCTCTTCGCGAGCGAAAATGGACAGATGATGTTCTATTTCGCGGCGAGGAACATCCATCTCACAAGTCCAAATATAAGACACCGATGGTTCGTCCAGAATAAAGGGCTGCTCTTCTTCATAACGGATCAGTGTGTTTGGATGATGTACATCGAACAAAAAGGTGCCGCCTTGCTTTAGTCCTGCAAAGGTACTAGCAAAGACAGCTCTGATATCGTCTTCTTCCAGCACATAATTCAGACAATCACAGAAAGAAATCACAGAATCCACAAGCTCTGGAAGCTCCCATTCCTTCATGTTTTGTCTAATCCAACGAACACTACCTTCGCGCAAGAAACGCCGTCCCTGGGGATGCTCTTCCATTTTGCGCTGTGCCACTGAGAGCATATCTGAAGATAGATCGATTCCGGTCATATGATACCCTGAACCCGCCAAAGGAATAG
Source organism: Paenibacillus sp. B2(2019) (assembly GCF_008370385.1). Classification (NCBI taxonomy): domain Bacteria; kingdom Bacillati; phylum Bacillota; class Bacilli; order Caryophanales; family Paenibacillaceae; genus Paenibacillus; species Paenibacillus sp. B2(2019). The sequence goes on along the minus strand of NZ_VTZR01000032.1, from coordinate 136,993 downwards.
TGATACTCCCGGTGCCGCAGCCAAGCTCAGCCACGGTTACAGGCTTACCGTATTTGCTCCATGCGGTTTCAGCAAAGGAGATCCAATCAGGATACGGCATATCTGCCATGAGCTCATCGTATACATAAGCAAATTTCCCATAGGAAGACACTAGTACACCGCTTTCTATTACAACATTTAATATGATTCTATTATTGACCCATCAAGCCTAAACGCTCTAGGCGTCCCCACAAAGTCTCTTATTTTTTTAATTATTCGGTTGTTTCTTCATTTCCCTCGGTTGAACCTTCCTCTTCCTTAGGAGCAAGATACGTCCAATTCTCTTTTTGGGTAATATGGCCTTCCTTCATCAGCTTTCCAAGCGCACGCTTAAAGGCTGATTTGCTAATTCCGAAACGCTGCTTGATAATATCCGGTGGTGTAGCATCCGAATAAGGCATCGCTCCACCCGGACGGGCATGCAAGAATTCCAAAATCGTGGCAGAGTCTACATCCATGCCTACTTCTTTACGGAGACCCATAGAAAGGTTAACACGTCCATCCTCGCGGATATGGGAGACACGTGCTTCAAACTGCTCTCCAAGACGTAGTAGACGACTCCGTTCAGAGGAATGGACCATACCGATAATACCAAAGCCTAAAACCCCAGCATCTACAAGAACAAAAGTCCCCATCTGCAGCGGTTTGTACACCCGGGCTGTCACAGTCTGTCCCATCCAGGATTCAGGCGCAGGAAGAGCTAGCGGAGCTAGTTCCTGTTCTCCAGCTAATTTAGCACGAAGACGCCCCTGTTTATCATGCTCCATAATCGCATACACATAGTCGCCGATCTGAGGGCGCAGCTCTGGAAGTTCTGGAAGCTCACGAATGGGCAGCAGCAGCTGCCGTCCGAGACCCATTTCCAAGAAGCAACCTAGACGCGGATGGATATCAGCCACTTCCAATAAGGCCATTTCGCCCAATGTCAGAAACGGTTTCTTCATCGTTGCTGCTAGACGATCCTCGGTATCGAAGAAGATAAAGACTTCAACTTTATCGCCTGTCTTAACCTTCTCGGTAAGCTCAGTATAATGCAGCATAACATCCTGATCTCCTGCATTCAGGAAAAATCCGTATGGGGATACCTCTCTTACTACATTAAGTGTAACTGTAGTTCCTGCAATCAGGCTCATACAGTCTCCACTACCTTCGCATCCGACCACAGACGCTCAATATTGTAGTATTCACGTTCATCGCGGTGGAAAATATGAACAATAACATCTCCAAGATCCATCAGCACCCAGCGTGCTGAATCCATTCCTTCGATCCCCTTGATCGTGCCGCCTGCTTCATGAACCACTTTGCGGACTTCGGTAGCGATGGACTGAACTTGGGTATCTGAATTACCGTGACATACAACAAAGTAATCACTAATCGGTGAAACAGTACGCAGATCTAATGCCACTACGTTCATTGCTTTTTTATCTTCCACAGCCTTAAGGGCCAATTCTAACAGCTTGCTTGGTTGTACACTCATATTTTATCCTCCAATATTCTAACTAAATCATTACGCGCCAGTACCGTTAACGGAAAGATCACTCGGCGTTTTTCCAGTAACAAACTAATCGTAGAATCAAATCCAGCGACTAGTCCTTCTTCCAAACTTACTTTTGCCAGCTTACGTATCTTATCAACCCCTGGAAAATCGCGGCCAGGCTCGATATAGTCGGCGAGACAGACGATTTTCTCAAGTAAACTCATGTCTTCACGACCTGAGGTATGAAAACGGATCGCATTAAGAATATCCGGATCTGTGATCCCATAATCTTGCTCTGCTACAAAGGCACCTACTTCTGAATGCCACAGCTGCTTGTCATGCTTCAGAAGATTCAAGTTCAGATGATTCTGCTCGATAATCTCCTTCATTCTCTCCACAGGCCAATACTTGGCCACATCATGCAGAATTGCCGCTGTCTCCGCACGCTCAGGATCAGCGCCATATTGCTCCGCTAGTTGAATGGATGACTCCATGACACCCAGTGTATGCTTCCAGCGCTTAGCAGGCATTTGTGTCGAGACCGCCTCAATCAGAGCTTCGCGGCTGTATGCCATACAATCCACTCCTTTGAACATAATCGAACACTGCCTCAGGTACCATATAACGAATGGATTTTCCAGTTGCAGCCCGTTCTCTTAACATCGTTGACGAAATATCAACCAGAGGCATATCTGCTAATAGTACCTTTTCTGCTATATAAGTTGGCAATGCGTCTAGATCAAGAGGTGTTCCCGGACGACCTACGCCGATAAATGTAAGCCGCTGCACAAGCTCTTCAATCTCGTTCCATTTCGGTAAATACTGGACCATATCCGCTCCGATGATGAAATAAAGATCGAAATGCGGATACGCCTCTTGCAGCCGTCTTATGGTCTCATACGTATAGGAAACGCCACCTCTGACAACTTCCCAATCTAATGTGCGAAAAGCTTCATGATTGTGTATCGCTTCCTGCACCATTGCCAGCCGATCTGCTCCAGATACCCCTGCCTCATGTTTATGAGGCGGAATATGTGAAGGCATAAACCATACTTCTTGAAGTCCATAAGTTTCTCTAGCTGCTTCCGCTGCCATCATATGACCAATATGAAGAGGATCAAAGGTACCTCCCATAATTCCAACTTTCAAGAGGACGACCTCCTTGGTAGTATGCTTTCAGGTATTAGCGGGGCAGCTCAATGGTTTTGTTATCACGCGATTCTTTGTACAAGACAATGGTCTTTCCGATCACTTGTACAAGCTCAGAGCCCGACTGTTCGGCAAGTTGAGCACCGATTTCCTTGGGATTCTCAATATTGTTGCTCAGTATACTAATCTTCATAAGTTCACGCTTCTCAATAGCTTCTTCAATGTGGCGTACGAGGTGATCGTTTACTCCACCTTTGCCCACTTGAAAAATAGGATCGAGGTGATGCGCCAATGAACGAAGATACCGTGTTTGTTTACCAGTTAACATAAATGAATAACTCCTTAATTAACATATATTATTACCCTAAATTGATGAATCCATTTCTTACTCTTTTCCACCCAGACAATGGAGTATGGTCTGTCGCATGATTTCCGTAGGAGCAGGCTGCCCTGTCCAATACTCCAATGCATAAGCCCCCTGATAGACAAACATCCCGAGGCCTCCATGAATCTTACAGCCTCGTTCAAGTCCTTCTAACAATAGACGCGTGCGCAGTGGATTATAAATCAGATCACTTACGACCATCCCTGCACGAAGGAGTTCAGGATCTATAGGTGTCTCATCCATATGAGGATACATTCCTACGGAGGTTGTATTGATCAGTACATCAACGCCATCTAGCATTTCCGCTACTTCGTTCATGCTAATCCCGACCACATTCCCTTTGCTCTGGCACTCTGCAGCTAAGTCCTGTGCCTTATCAACACTGCGATTAGCGATAAGGATAGAAGAAGGCTTCTCCTGAAGCAGTGCGGCAACAATTCCTCTAGCTGCTCCACCGGCTCCAATCACCATAATCTTCGTACCTGACAAATCAGAAATGGCTTCCGCTTTAAGCGAACGTACATAACCGATTCCATCCGTATTATATCCGGTGAGTATCCCGTTATTATTAACAATCGTATTGACTGCACCAACGGCTACCGCACTTTCATCTAATAGATCCACATAAGCCATCACCGCAACCTTATGCGGAATCGTCACATTTACCCCACGGAATCCAAGCGTGCGAATCGCTTGCACCGCATCCTCCAGATTCTCTGGAAGAATATGAAGCGGCACGTAAGCACCCGGAATTCCCAGTGCTTGCAGTGCTGCTTCATGCATAATAGGAGATTTGGATTGTATAATAGGATCTCCCATTACGCCCAGTAAAATATTCCCGGTATTGTAGCCCTCGGTTGCAGTTATCCAAGACACTGTAATAGCCTCCCGTTAGATCATCGAAGGGCGGGTAAGCACCTTCACACCACGCGGAATGTGGATAGCCACGACTGCGCCTTCTGTCCCGTTGACCTTAATCCAGCCCAAACCTGAAATATATAGATCGCTCCGACTGCCTTTATTAATTCGGAACTCATGCCGTTGCCATGGTGGCAGCTTGTCCATCCGGTCACTTCCTGGAGGAGACAACATTTCACCACGATGGTCCGCATAAAGGGAATCTGCACGTTCCAGTTTGGTGCGATGGATTTTTAAAATACCACTAATAAAGCAAGTGAACGATTGATGCGGACCTTGCACGAAATCAAAACGTCCCAGTCCACCAAAGAATAGCGTCTGTCCTTCATTCAACTGATAGACAGCAGGCTTCAACGGATTGGCCGGCATAACTGCATCCAGATCCTGACGCTCAACTAGTTCACTATAACGCCATGGATACACGATCCCTGGCGTATCTATAATATAGTGGCCATCATCTAGTGGAATTTTGACCGTATCGAGTGTTGTACCAGGGTAACGCGAGGTGGTTAACTCCTGCTCCAAATCACTATAGTCCGAAATCAAACGGTTGATAAGCGTGGATTTCCCTACATTCGTAGCACCCACTACATAAACATCACGTTGACCACGCAGTTCTGTTACTGCTTCCAGTAAACGGTCAAAGCCTTGATTACGTTTCGCACTACAAAGTACGATTTCAGCTGTCCGCAATCCTTCTTCTTTACAGCGTTGTTGCATCCAGTTACGCAGTTTATTCCAGTTCGTAACCTTAGGCAGCAGATCACATTTATTCACTGCAAGAATAACTGGGTTATTACCGACAAACCGCTGAAGGCCGGAAATCAAACTGCCTTCAAAATCGAAAATGTCAACAATATGAATAACAAGTGCATTCTTCTCCCCTACTCCACTCAGCAAGCGAAGAAATTCATCCTGGTTCACAGAAACAGATGAAGCCTCGTTATAATTCTTAATCCGGAAACAGCGTTGGCAAATCACAGGGTCCCGATCTAGTGCGACTTCCGGAAGGTATCCTGGTTGATCCTTATGCTCCGTCTGAAGCTTGATACCACAACCGCTACACTTCTCAGTACGCTGTGTTTCACTTTGTTCGTTCATTACTATTTTTCCTCCTCGTGCCACAATCCTTTTTTACGAAGCCGTGTCAGAGCAACTCGCTCTACCCGACGATTAAATCTTGTGCCGAACCCTTCATCCTTAACGGAGATTGGCAGCACCAATACGGTATACAGGCCAAGCCGATTGCCGCCGTATACATCTGTAAGCATTTGGTCTCCCACCACAATCGTCTGCTCCGGTGGCAACTCCATCTGCTTCATCGCTTTGAGAAAAGGAGCATTACTCGGTTTACGAGCCTGATGCACAAATTCAATATTAAGCGGTGTAGCAAAGCGTGACACCCGTTCCATGTTGTTATTGGATACGATGATGAGCTTAAAGCCCACTTCCTTCACCTTCTCAAACCATAACAACAGCTCCGGAGTAGCCACAGGCGCTTTGGCACCGACCAGTGTGTTATCCAGATCCGTAATGATTCCACGGTATCCCTGTCGATACAGCTCTTCTAGAGAAATATCGAATACCGTATTCACCCGGAGTTTGGGAACTAACATTTCAAACAATACGTTCACCTCGATTTCATACAAAAAACTATAACATACTCCATGCGCTACGCAAATAAATCTATAGCAATGATTTACTGCATAAACGCTATTTCTTGGATCTTATCGTTCTCCGCAGCCGCAAAGCTTCAGTATACACGCTCTGCCAGTCTTTGTCTTCAATAACATCAGGGCTATACTTCGCTTGTTCAAACATCGTTAGCAGTGAAGAAAGATGATTGGCCACAGCAGGTCGTTCCTGACTCCAGCGGACTACGGCTTCACGCAATGTTTCATGCTCTTCCTTCATCATTCCCTTACGAAGCAAATACCTTACCCAACGCTCAGTTTCAGCCACAACTTTCTGATCAGGCGTTAAAGGTCGGCCCATTCGCATCTGTTGAACGAAGAAGCGAAGCTTAAAGCGAATATGCCAAACTTTAAAAATAGTCCAGGATAATAATACAACCACTGCCGCCAAAATTACCCATAAACCCACATGGAAGCCTTGATCTGCTTGTGCATTAGTCACAGGTGCAGGTGTTGGTTCTGCCATTTCATCTTGATCTTCCGGGTCTGTCTCAGGTATTTGCTCATTCTTAGTCAGGAGAGGAGCATTAAACCCCGGTGTAGCTTCAACAGGAATCCAACCATACTCACCAAAATAGACCTCAGCCCAGGAATGGGCATCTGCATTGGTAATCGTGTAATTATTATTTGCCGCACCCACCTGCTGCGCCAGATTCATAGGCATTTCTGGCTGTTCTCCAGGTGCATAACCCTTAACCCATCTTGCAGGGATGTTTAGGGAACGTGCCATAGTGACTAGTGCCGTAGAATAATAATCACAGTAACCTTCCTTCAGCTCGAACAAAAATCCATCTACAAAATCCTCACTTGAAACACGTGTTATATCCGGCTTGTTGGTATATGGAAAGGTTTGTTGTAAGTATTGTTGCAAAAGTGCTGTTTTTTCATACGGTGTTCTTCCTTGGGCGGTAATTTCCTCGGCCAGATCTTTAACCCGTTGAGGGAAGTCATCAGGCAGCTGAAGGAAGCTTTCCTCCAGATCATTACCTTTGTATAGCTCCTCATAGGTCTTTGCTGTCAATTCCTGAACAGGAATGACGGGAACTTCAGAAGTCAGCTCGAAGGTCGAAGGATAGTCTAGTTTCTTCTTATCCATATCCCATAGAAGCTCACTATCACGGTCTCTCCAGAAAAGACCTTTCCCGGCTGCCTCACCATTTAATGAATCCACCGAAGTTACAGAATAAGCACCGAATAACACCGGAAATTCATTATTGTTAAGCACTTTAACCGTCTGTTTCAGTGTGCGGGTAGTGACCTTAGAAGCCACACTTTGCTCCAAGGATTTCCCCGTCTCCACCTCTTCTATAGGTCCTCGCTTCAATCGATCCTTATCCGACCATCCACTTCCAGAATAGATTCTGCGTGTTTCTCCTCGCATATAAACACGCAAATCTGAAACCACTGTCATCACCGGGGTATAATCGAAGTTAAAGCCCCCGCCCAGGTTGTCATCATTCAGACTATAGCCAGACGAAGTATTGTTAACAGAGGAACCTGAGCCCGTATTGGAATTCGTTGTTCCAGTTGTGCTCTTACCAGAAGATTTCCCAATTCCATTCCACTCTTGCCACGCTGTATAAGGATCCGTCAAAGTAGGCCTTACATCCGGCATATTCACACCGATTAAAATAACCAGAGAGAAGACGATTGCGATATTCATGACTATTTTCGAGGGATATTCCAGCAAATGTACCCATCCACGCGGATAATGTAGCTGAAAACTTCTCAGGTGCTGGCTGACAAGCCATCCCATACCCGCAAATACCGTCCAAGCCACTTCCTGCCACAATACAATAGATGTAAAGGAATCAAGAGCTGCCAGTGCTACAATGTTCATTCCTATAAACCATAAAATACGCTTCTTCGAGGATACCCACCAAGACGATAGCAACAGCAAGGCAGAGGCACCAAGAGCAAACCAGATATACGGCACCATATACACACTAATATCCTGGAGCTTATCAAGAAGGGTTGTGGCCCATGGATCAGGAACATAAATTCCGTAATTAGAAATGATGCGATAAACGATATAGATAATAGCTACTGCTTCCATAATCAGTCTGAATTGAACTTTAACAGGGATAAAAATCTCAATGACGGTGATCGTTAATAGGGCAGCCCATACAGAAGCAGTGGTTTGATTTAACCAGATGGGTTCCGTATAAGAAATCCACTGCTGTGCAATAATCAATAGCCAAAATAGGCCGACGGAACGGTGCCAAGAGAATTTTAGCTGATTCCACCAGGTTCTCATATCATCCTTCCCCTCCTAACACTGAGGGAAGCTCTTGAAGCGAGCTAATACCATAACCGGTTATTCCGCGAGTCCTAAGGACGTCTATCCAATCGTTACCACTATTTATCTCTGCCGAATTTCGCACATGAATGTGAGAAGCAGTCATTCCTCTGCTGTCAGCCCAGCGTAGTGCATCAAGTACAGGCTGTCCACGCTGTGGACTGATTAACACGAAGTAAGAGCCTTTAGGAAACATACGGTATCCTTTTTCCAATCGGGAGATAAGCGGACCGCGTCCCTCAGCGTTTAGATCGATTAAATATTGAATCATCTTCTGACGCTCAGCAGCACCTTCAACTGGTGCGAACACCTTCGTCGTCTTATCCAAACAACACAGTCCAATTCCAATTCTCTCCCGAATGCCGAAGCCGAGTAATGATGCCGTCACCGAAACTGCTAGTTCGAATTGATTCGTATTCATATAAGCTGATGTGCTTCCATCAAGGACTATAATGGTTTTGGGAATCGACTCATGCTCAAATTCTTTGGATTTCCAAGAGCCTGTCTTAGCAGTAGCGTTCCAGTGAATTCGCGTCAAGCGATCACCATATACATAGTCACGGACGCCATTAATCTGTGTGGTTTCACGCCGAGATTGAACAACGGATGTCTGCGGTCCAGATAGCCGAGATTTTCTCTCATATAACTGCCAGCGCGGAACGTAGATCGCACGAGGCAAAACCTGAAATTGTCCTTCCGATAAAAATGTTCCCTTATGCTCGACAAGCCCAAATATATCTTGGCTGATAATATCCGTATTAGCGAATGTGTATGTTCCACGCTCTAAGGCTGGTGTCTGAAACTTTAGTTCCCCAATGCCTCTGAGGCTTGGGATCACACTTTCTTCAAATACCCACGATTCTCCATTATGCCTCTTAAGAACTTCCCTTACAACAACGTAAGGCAAGGGCAAAATCCCGGGGATTGTAACCTTTAGTTTTACACGAAGATGCCCTCCGGCAGAGAGCAAATCTCCCTTGTCTTGTTCAGAATAAAGACTGCGAGTGCCCTTCGCTCGCCGAACGCCTCCTAAACCTCCAGCAATCAAATATGCAATAAGTACAGAGACCATGATAAACAACATAAATGCTGTTTTCCCGCCCTGAAAAAGTACATATAAGAGTGTAATACTCCAAATTACAAGGATGCTTGCAAGCTTAGAGGGCTGAATGATGGCTGCAACCGACGACAAATAACGTCTCATATCATTGCCTCATCGTAACAGGCACATGAATGCTCTGCAGAAGCTTTTGAAGCAAAGATTCTACGCTAATATTATCTAGGCGCGACTCTGGACGCAGCAATATCCGATGACCCAAGGCAAATGGAGTAAGGATCTTCACGTCATCAGGCAGAACGTAATCTCGTCCTTGCAAAAAGGCATAAGCTTTACAAGCCATCATAAAGGATAGTGAGGCACGTGGACTTGCACCCAGCATTACAAGTGGATGTTCTCTTGTCTGCCGCACAATATCTAACAAGTAATTCAGCACAGGATCACTCATGAAGATGTCGCGAATTTCTTCCTGAATCCCTGCAATTTGTTCCATGCTTGTTACTGGCGAAAGCCTGTCCACCGGTTGGCCTTCCTGATGGCTAAGCAATAAATTTTTCTCCGTCGCTGCATCAGGATATCCGAGGCTAATTCTCAGCATGAATCGATCTAATTGGGCTTCAGGCAGTGTATAGGTTCCCTCAAAGTCTATCGGATTCTGGGTAGCGCATAACATGAAAGGATGAGGAAGTGGATACGTCTCTCCATCTACGGTAACGTTTCGTTCCTCCATCACTTCCAGAAGTGCGGATTGTGTCTTCGTAGTGGCACGGTTAATTTCATCGGCTAGCAAAATATTCGTCATCACCGGACCAGGCCGGAAATGAAACATCTCATCCCTAGGATGATAGACAGATACACCTGTAATATCACTCGGAAGTATATCTGGATTACACTGAATCCTGCGATATTCACCGGACATTGATCTTGAAAGTGCGCGTATTAGCTGGGTTTTTCCTGTTCCCGGTACATCCTCGATCAATACATGACCACCAGCAAGCAGAGCGGTTAACAATAATTGTATTTCAAATGATTTTCCAAGTATGCAGGATTCCAAATTAGTGCGTACAGCATTCATGGTGTGCATCGATTCTTGACGTACGGGCATATATAATCCTCCTAGCCAGAATAAGCAGTATTATTTATATTTTACATGATTAGAGGACCCAAAGTACATTGTTGAAGATCACGAAGTGATAATACAAAAAAAACCATAAGATGAAACATCCTACAATTCAAAAATAACAAAAAAAGATTGCCGTCTTTTTCTGACGACAACCTTTTCATGTAGCATCAACTTTACCCCTTCGGCCGTACAACTAAAGCTGCCAAAAAGGAGAACACAATAGCTGACGAGATGCCCGCACTTGTAATATCAAAAATACCCGTAACTACACCGATCCAGCCATCCCGCTCCAGCTCCGTTAATGCCCCATGAACCAAGGAGTTCCCAAAGCTTGTGATCGGAATGGTTGCCCCAGCACCCGCAAATTTCACAAGTGGGTCGTAGATACCAAAAGCATCAGCAATCGCTCCGGCTACAACTAAGGTACTCATCGTATGTGCAGGTGTCAGCTTCAATACATCGAACATCAGCTGTCCTATAACGCAAATGGCTCCTCCAATCAGAAAAGCCCATAAGTAAATCATCATTATGCTTCACCTCCGCTCTCTATGGCTACGGCATGAGCAACACATGGAATACTCTCTCCCTGCTGATAAGACAAAGGTGATAAAAGTGCGCCCGTTGCCACTATAAGCACCCGTTTAAGTTCACCTTTTTTTAACCGCTTAAGGATATGACCATAGGTTACAACCGCTGAGCACCCGCAGCCGCTTCCTCCAGCGATCACATATTTCTGTTTCTCCAAGTCGTAGATAAGCAAACCACAATCGTCAAAGGTTGTTTGCTCCATAGGAATTCCTTCTTTAGCCAATAGGGTCTTGGCTATAGGTAACCCTACGGATGCCAGGTCGCCGGTAACAATTAAATCATAGTGCCCGGGCGATAGACCTGTATCCCGAAAATGCGCAGTAATGGTATCCGCCGCCGCAGGTGCCATAGCCGTCCCCATATTAAAAGGATCTGTCAAACCAAGATCCATAATACGTCCAAGCGTGGCCGAAACCACGACTGGATAGTTACCCGAACCGTCATTCTGACCCACTACAGCACAACCCGAACCTGTAACTGTATATTGCGCCGTTGGGGGTTTCTGCGAACCATATTCCGTTGGATAACGAAACTGCTTCTCCACCGTACAGTTATGACTTGATGTTCCCGCTAGCGCATACTTACCGCCTCCAGAATCAACGATCATTGAGGCAATCGCAAGGCTCTCCATAGAAGTAGAGCAAGCACCAAATACTCCGAGATAAGGCACACCTAATTTTCTTGCCGCGAAGGAGCTGCTGATAATCTGGTTCATCAAATCTCCGCCGACAAAAAACTCCAGCTTTTCTTTATCGATATTTGCATTAATCAGAGCCAGCAGGGAGGCTTTCTCGAAAAGAGCACGCTCAGCCTTCTCCCATGTCTTCTCGTCCATTTCCAGCGAATCAAATATAAAATCAAAGTCTGAAGCTAAAGGACCTTCTCCCTCTTCTGGCCCTACTACAGCGGAAGAACCCAAAATAACGGGACGGTTCGTGAACTCCCAGGTCTGACTACCAAGCTGTTTCATGTATGTGCACCCCCGTCTACGCCCAAAAAGAGATAGACGATACCAATAATGAAAGCAGCTACGGCACCAAATACGATAACCGAACCTGCAAGCTTAAACATATTGCCGCCTACACCAAGTACAAGGCCCTCAGCGCGGTGCTCTAGAGCTGCAGAGCACATACTGTTTGCGAACCCGGTCACTGGGACTGCAGTTCCTGCACCAGCCCATTGAGCCATTTTGTCGTACACGCCAAAGCTGGTCAGAATTACAGAGAGTAGGATCATCACCGCGACTGTCGGACTGGCGGCTTCCTTGGAGCTCATATCGAAAATTGCCATAAAAGCCTCCTGAACACCTTGTCCAATAACACAGATTATGCCGCCAGCAATAAACGCTCGTATGCAGTTTTTGAATACGGGCCTGGCAGGAACAAAGGGCTTGGACAATTTCTCGTAATCTTGTGGAGTCAGGGTGTCAAGCTTCAGCTTGACACCCGATTTCTTAGTTTTCGCCGGCATTGAGGCACCTCCTGAAAGTTAGGCGAAGGGGGCTGACAAGCATCATAGTACTCACTTTTAAGCCCCTTAAGTTGTTCTTCGCTTAGAAGTTTTCCTTATTGTTTGCCATCCTCCGCTTCGTTATGTCCCTCCAGTTCAGGAAAAATACAGTAACACAACAATCAGCAATAAAAAGAGCACAAAAATAAGTACTGCTTCTCTTTCCCTTGGATTGTGGCGCCAGTATCGTCTGCGCGTTCCGTTTCCTTGTAGGCTCCTACTTGATAATCCTCCCTGCACCCTTCTTGGGGGTACGCTGCCCGCTACCCTCATTCATCTTCGCATCCTTTCTAAGGCTCCTGCCACTAAAGCCTCTAATGCATAGTATTCGTGGAGCTCGTGCCCGGTGTTCATTGTCTCTTGTCATGGACAAGTGAGCCCAGAATGTTCATACTAGGTTGCAGGAAGAAATAACGATGTGGTCCATTATGGTTAACATCCGTTTCTCGTAGAAATATAAGAATGATGTATAAATGAGTTCTTATATTTTAATAAAGGAGTGAATTCATATGAATCAAGAAACATTGGACATGTTCAAAACACTTACCGAATTTCCCTCAGCCCCAGGATTTGAGCGCGAACTCCGCGCTTACGTCAAGGATGCTATGACTCCTTATACTGAAGAGTTCGTACAGGATCGTCTCGGTAGTTTGTTCGGCGTACTGCGCGGCGAAGAGAACGGGCCAAAGATTATGGTCGCTGGGCATTTTGACGAAGTAGGTTTCATGGTAACTGGAATTACTAACACCGGTATGATCCGTTTTCAACCACTTGGCGGCTGGCTTGCCTCTGCTGTTGCATCCCAGCGCCTACATATCATTACACCTAAAGGAACGCTGACCGGAGTTGTTGGCAGTACGCCTATTCATTTGCTAAGCAACGAAGAACGTGGTAAGACTGGCGAAATCAGCAAAATGTATATTGATATCGGTGCAGACAGCCGTGAAGAAGCAGAAAGCTTTGGCGTTAGACCAGGCCAACAAGTTCTGCCGATTTGTCCTTTTACTCCCCTTGCTAATCCCAAAAAAATCTTGGCGAAAGCTTGGGACAACCGTTACGGCGTAGGTCTCGCCATTGAACTAGTTAAAGCATTGCACGGTAAAAAGCTGCCGAATACCGTTTTCGCTGGTGCCACTGTACAAGAGGAAGTAGGTCTTCGGGGTGCGCGTACTGCGGCTAATCTCCTGTCACCAGACATCTTCTTCGGTCTGGACGCGAGCGCTGCTGCCGATATGACTGGTGACAGTCAGGCATTTGGCCATCTGGGCAAAGGAGCTCTCTTGCGTATTTTTGATCCTACGATGGTTACACATCGCGGTCTGATTGAATATGTACAAGATACAGCGGATACCCACCGGATCAAATATCAGTATTTTGTATCCCAAGGCGGAACAGATGCAGGTCAGGTTCATGTTAGTGGAATTGGCGTTCCTTCCGCAGTAATCGGAATATGCTCCCGCTACATACACACAGCTTCATCAGTGATTCACAGTGATGACTACGATGCTGCTAAAGAGCTTCTGATCAAACTGGTAGAAGGCCTTGACCGGACTACACTACAGACAATTATTGAGAACAGCTAATCGCACAAGAAATGACAGAAGAAGCCCTCAAACACTTTTACAGTGATTGAGGGCTTCTCTTTATGTGAATAGAACTGATTTAAATCATATCTAGCGGTACTTTCCAAGAAGGTATTGGGAAAGCTTCGTCCAGCTTCCAAATTTCATCGTTACTTAGCGTAATCAAGCCTGCAGCAGCATTCTCAATGACGTGCTTACGAGAAGAAGCTTTTGGGATAGAAATAACATCCTCTTCACGCATCGTCCAAGCTAACATAATCTGAAGCGGAGTTGCCTGATGTGCACTGGCGATTTCCTGAACGACTTCACTCTCGATTACTCCTTTTCGGAGTGAACCAGCTTGAGCAAGCGGTGAGTAAGCCATTACCGGGATCTTGTGACTTCTCTGCCATGGCAGCAGTTCAGTTTCAATTCCTCTGGACCCTAAATGATATAGAATCTGATTGGTTGCACAATGAGTTCCCCCAGCAATACCAAGCAGTTCTTTCATATCGTCGACATCGAAATTGGATACACCCCATCTTGCTATTTTTCCTTGAGAGACTAGTTTCTCCATACCTACAACAGTCTCTTCTAGTGGAATATCTCCCCGCCAATGCAGCAAATAAAGATCCAGATGATCCGTATTCAAGCGTTTCAAGCTTTCTTCACAGCTGCGGATAAGGTGCTCATTCCCGGCATTATGTGGATAGACTTTTGACACCAAGAAAACTTGATCCCGAATACCTTGAATAGCCTCACCTACTAAAAGCTCCGAGCGTCCGTCCCCATACATCTCAGCCGTATCTATTAAATCCATGCCTAGCTCCACGCCTAATCGCAGGGCAGCAATCTCTTCCTCCCTACTGGAATTGTCGTCACCCATATTCCAAGTTCCCTGCCCAATTCTGGGAAGTGACGTTCCATCTGGAAGCAGCATGCGGTTAGATTGGTTCATTCTTGCGATTTCAGCCAAATGTTCGATTGAATCCTTAGTCATATTAAAAATCCCCTTATTGAAGTATTGTATACTTACTTTATACGACCTATAAGAACCTTTCTAAACATCTGAATCGTGTCCAATTTATAACTAATCTCTCTTTTGAAGAGAAAAAGTAAAGAATGAATACCTAACTAAGCTATCAGCTTTAGTCCCACAGCGGCCCCCAGAATCATAATAATACAGACGATCCGGCGCCAGTCTTTGGCCTCTCCATACAATATCATCCCCAGAATCGCTCCGCCGGATGCGCCTATCCCCGTCCATACAGCATAAGCTGTTCCCATCGGCAGACTCTTCATAGCTAAAGACAGGAACAGAAAGCTTGCTCCAAAACCAAGAAAGAGCAGCGCGAACGACAGGAAATTCCGGTGTTTATTCAACCTATTAATCATAGCTACTCCAAACATTTCAAACAAACCAGCAACGACCAGAAATACCCATGCCATTTAAGACTCCCCCTTTACTTCGGCTTCTTTGGTCACCATTTTCAATCCTATAACGCCTGCCAGCAAAATAACCACTAGAACCAGCTTCATTAACTTGAACGGTTCTCCGAATAAAACCATGTCCGCAACTACTGTACCTGCAGTTCCTAGACCAACAAACACGGAATATACCGTGCCGACCGGCAATTTGGTACTCGCTGAAATCATCACATAGAAGCTTATTATTATAGCTACCACAGTTATCAGCCACTCCCACATCGTGGAGGCATGTTTTAAGCCGATGACCCACATGACCTCGAAAACAGCTGCCCCAACTACCTTTAACCACTCTGAATTGTTCTTCATTCCAAGCCCTCCTTCAATTCACTAACTTTATAATTGCCCACGAAACAAACAAATAAGCCCGGAAGGTCATCGTCATTTATAACGATACCTCCCGGGCTTTTATCCCTCCGTGTAGACACGAACGATGCTGTTCGTGCGTTTTCCCTCGGACCAGACCAGCTGTGCACCAGCTGCGGAACCCTAGAAAACAATAACTATTAAGTTACATCGTATGGTAGCAAATCAGGGTGATAAAATCAACCTTTTCTAAATAAAAAAGACAAACTCATAGCAATATTATGAAGAGAGATTAAAGATAAGCGTAGATTTCATTTCCTTAAATCCATTTATTCAATATTATGGTACAATTTAAGAGAATACAGCTTATAATGAACAACTGGGAGGGCGATCGATAATGGTCTTTGGGATACTGTTTATTGGTGTTATTGTATTTATAATCGTACAGTCCGTAGTTCGTAATGGTTCAAGCTCGAACAGCAACCGATTTGAAAGAAATAGACGAGATGACGCCGCCAGCATGTCTTTTATGGCAGCTAGCCATCCAGATCTGCTGGATACAAATAACCCGAATCATTCTAATCACCAACATCACCATCAACACCATCACGGGAGTGACTCCCATCACCATTCTGGACATGACAGCGGTCATAGCTGGGGCGGGGATAGCGGGCACAGCAGCGGGGGAGATTTCGGTGGCGGAGATGCTGGTGGCGGTGGCGGATGTGATTAGAGCGTTACTCTATAACAAAAGGAAAAGGGCATCCCTGATATTGCTTCAGGAATGCCCTTTTTATAATTTTTACTTTTTTAAAACACCAATAATCTTTGCTTGCGTGTGACTTAAAAAATTCTCAGCACCGTGCGGGTGTAGTGGTTCACTCCAAACAAATCCGTCTCCTTCGTACCTAGGGATGAGGTGCATATGGTAGTGGGTCAAATCGTTAAACTTTCCGCCATTTTGGCATATGCTTATGCCATCTGGTTTGAATAGATCCTTCAAGACGATTGACAGCTTCTTTGATGCGTCCATTATCGCATAGGAAGTCTCTGAGTCGATGTCTTCGAGATCCCAGTAATGCTTTTTAGGAAGGATCAGGAGATGTCCTTCGTTAAACGGAGCGATATCTAGCACACAAGTAATAAATTCATTCTCATATACTACTTTTACGTTAGGTTCAATTCCGTTAGCAATCCGACATCCCAAACACTCCATATAGCACACTCCATCCCATAATCAAAGGTCATCTCTATTATTGATTAAATTGAAACCGGCTGAGAAGCACCTCACCGTTAAAAACTACATAAACATCGCTAGTACCCGTCTCCACGGATACTTCGCCTTTCAATGTGCTCCACTGTTGCAGAACTCCACCAGAAGGGACGGTCACGGTTCCAACCATTTTCCCAGCTGCGCTTCCTGTTCTGATCTCAATGCTGCCACCTTTTGCAGAGGAGACCAGAGCTTCAATTGCTACTGCTCCATGATCGAACAATACGTCATTAAAAGCGATCCAAGCGCCCTCTTTTACCGGATGTACCGAAGCCCCGCCTGCTTTGCATTCGTCCAGATATACGCCTTCGTAGTCATCATAGTTCTCTGCTTTGGTGTTGTTATATAAATTACGGGAAGGAATGATGTCCCCTTTCACCGTTACTACTGAAGATAATTTAATATCAGCAGAAGAACGGCCGATCAGAATCGTGTATTCTCCATTTTCGACGCAATATTGCTCACGTGTGACATCCCAGAATGCCAGCTCGGAGACTGGTAGAACAAACTCTACTGTATGCGATTGACCTGCGACGATGCTCACTTTTTCAAAACCCTTCAACTGTTTAATCGGACGTTTGACCCGGGAATTCAAAGCTTGCACATATAACTGAACAACCTCGTCCCCATCGACTGCTCCAGTATTATCCACTTGAACGGAAATGTTAAGCGTATCGTCTTGCTGCAGTTCCTTTGTGCTCAAATTTAGATTCTTGTAATTCACTTCAGCATAACTTAGGCCGTGACCAAAAGGATACAATGGCTTACCGTCAAAGTACATATAGGTTCTTTTACCTTTGATAATATCATAATCCATCAGCTCAGGCAGCTGCTCCACAGAACGGAACCAAGTCATATTCAGCTTGCCAGAAGGACTGTAATCTCCGAACAACACTTCTGCAACCGCATTGCCAAGCTCTTGTCCACTGTGGGATGTATACAATACTGCCGGGATATTCTCGTCAATCCAAGTGGATGAAATCGGATAACTGCCGACAATAACTACCACTGTATTCGGATTCGCTTCATAGACTGCTTTGACCAAACGTTCCTGCTCTTCCGGAAGTACAATATCAGGTCTGTCGATTTCTTCTTTTCCGTTAAGAAGTGGATGATTACCGACAAAAACCACTGCTACCTCAGCTGCTTTGGCAGCTTCTACCGCAGCATCCAGTCCGTTTGTAACGATGTTCTTTTTGAAAAGACGAGCGTCCGCACTTGCGACCTGATCAGCAACCTGCAGCGTGCCATCCTCAGCATTCACAGAGATCAATTTGTCATTCCAAGTCCGCAAAGAGACTTTACCCTCAGCTTCCGGGACGATGTTCAGGGATTCTTTTACAAACCAGCCGTAGATTTCATCAGCAGATGCTGTAAGTGTCTCCGCTTCGCTTAAAGTTACATACTGTCCACGACTTGTCGCCTTCAGAGTATTGCTAGTCCAGCCCCAAGCGGTATGTTGGAACAATTCTCCGTGCTCTGCTATGTCATGTTGTACAGCCAGTCTTCCGTCCTCCCCCGTAATTCCGATGGCATGGCCGTTTGCAGCTGAGGTAAGAATGATTTGATCTGCGCCGCTCTCAAAAGTAACGTGTTTACCAGGCAGTTTCTTACTAACACCCTGCAGCGGGGTCACTCCATAAGGTAATGTGCCGGAATACCAGTCTCTGAAAGCTTCATCGCCAAGTGGACCAATAATCGCCACTTTGTTTAATTCAGTCTTGCTCAGTGGCAATGTTGCCTGATCATTCTTCAGCAGCACAATGGATTGTTTGGCAGCTTCCAAGGAAAGTGCGGCATGTTTTTTGCTAAGAATTACGGAATCGTCGATTGCTGCGTATGGATTACCTTCAGCGGGGTCAAACTCTCCCAGACGGAAACGAACTCTAAATGTGTTAGTTAGTGCACGATCCAGATCTTGCTCTGATAGTAGGCCTTGGTCTAGTGCTTCATGAAGAACCTTGATCGTCTCTTCAGTTTCTTCTGTTACGCTGTCAATTCCGTTTTTGATAGATTCCGCCATCGACTGTGCAAAAGATTCATAATACTTATGATCCTTCACAATCCCAAATAAATCACCAGCATCACTGACGATAAAACCGTCCATGTCCCATTCGCCTTTGACAACATCCATCACTGCCGGATGAAGAATAACAGGCACGCCATTCACCGAGTTATAGGCGGTCATCATAGACTGCGCGCCACCTTCTTGAAAAGCAGGCTTGAATGCTTCCAGATAATACTCACGCATATTTCTCGGATCGATGCTGGCGGAACAGTTTCCGCGTTCGATCTCGTTGTTGTTCCCTAGGAAGTGTTTAAGCGTTGCGACCGCTTTCAAATAGACCGGGTGATCACCTTGGATTCCTTGCACAAGTGATGTGCTGAGTTGTCCAGTTAACTCTGGATCTTCACCGTAGGCTTCTTCCGTTCTACCCCAACGTGGGTCACGCTCCATATCCACCGTTGGTGCCCATAACGTCAGGCCATTCACCGTTGGATTCTTTTTGTAAAATGCTCTTGCTTCATCTCCAATGGCCGAGCCGATTTCCTTCATTAGCTCTGGGTTCCAAGTACAAGCCAGTCCGCTTGGCTGAGGAAAAGAGGTCGCTTTTCCAAGCCAGGAAATTCCGTGCGCCGCTTCTGTACCATGCTTATAGGCTCCAACGCCCAAACGCTCTATGGCCGCTTGATACTGAGGGATCAGGCTTACTTTTTCATCAAGCGTTAATCTGGAGATCAAATCCTGCACTCGGTCATTTAAGGGTAAATCAATCTGTTGAAATGGATATTTAGATGTCACTGTTTCCATCATAATCGCTCCTTCGATTCAAGTTGATAGCGGTTTCATATGTTCTCGAGGTAGTTGTCTGTGTCTAACACAAATCTGGTCTATCAACATAATCATAGAAGATTAGCTCGATAAGTAACACCTTAACAATCTAAGTGAAAATCAGGTCAAAATTAGAGATTTATCGGGTGCTTCGCTCGCCCGTCTCCCTTGGTGAAGTGAGATGCGGATGATAACGGGGCGAGGTGGATTGGAGAGGCTGATCTGGGGTATTTTTACCCCTCTTTTGCTCACTTCTAGCCTTTTGGGTCGGATCTGAGGTATTTTTACCCCTCTTTTGCTCAATTCCAGCCTTTTGGGTCGCATCTGGGGTATTTCTACCCCTCTTTTGCTCAATTCCAGCCTTTTGGGTGGGATCCGGGGTATTTTAATTGCCTTACCATAACTGAATATCCTTTAAGGAATGGATATATTCATATTTGCAGACTCTACCGCTCTCCTGAGAAACTATGGGGGAAAACTTTCCTTTTTCGCTGAGAGCACTCAGTCCTTTTCGAGCCGTACGCTTATCAATCCCAAGCTCCCTCACCAAATCAACCGGTCGAATGCACTCATTCGTGCGAACCGCAATCCGCAAAATATCACGCTCCAGTCGGCTAAACTCCCCCTGCTCCTCCATCTTCACAGCGAGGTAAGGCATCAGCAATGGTCTTAACAAAGTAATCGTAAGATCAGGACTCGCATCCAGATCATCATAAGGAATCGCCACGACCCGATAACCCGCGATTTGCAGATAGGTCTCTCGATTCAGCTCCTGCCTGTAGCGCGTTCGGTCTGTATTTTGCACATGTGGGCCGTAGCCTTTAACTTCAAACGCAAACTTAACCTGGCCAGGCTTCCACACAAAATCAACAAAGTAGGGCTTGCTACGCCAATCCAACACTTCATATTCAGGATGAAGGTCATTGAAATGCCCCATCATAGGCCACCATACCTTCTCCAAAAACATCCGCTCACCATGGCCATGTCCACGTTCCAATCTCCCCCGCCGTTCTCCGTTCTTCGACTAATATGATCCTCTACCCACTTACGATGCTCCTCCGTAAATCCCATACGTCACCCTCCTTCTTGGCATAAAAAAATCCCGCACCCAATATGGGTACGGGACGTGCTTCGTCCTATTACTCAAAAGTATAGTGTTCGCTTTCTGATGCTGTCAATAAACACTCTACATTCAATGCTAGATCCTGCCAAATATAACTAATCCATCAAAAATGCTAGTTGGTTTAAGTACGTTTCGTTAAAGCAAGGCCAGCTTTAGTTAGCTCTGTTGGAGTTAGCTCTGTTAGAGTTTGTTCAGCGGAATTAGTTCAGTTACCGTCGACTCAACTTCCCATTCCAGCTACTTACCCCGCCCTGCAAATGTGCAAGCCGAGTATACCCCTGCTTACTCAGAATCCGCGCTGCACTTTTGCTTCGCATACCGCTGCGGCAGTAGAGCAACACATCCCGATCCTTAGGGATTTCACCGAGCCGCTTTTCCAACTGAGACAGCGGGATGTTTTTCGCCCCCGGAATAAATCCACTCTTGTATTCATCCGGTTCGCGGACATCGATCAGCAGCCTATTTTTGGATTGCTCCATTTCTCTCCGAAACTCTGACACCTTTAGCGTTCTTACACTTACACTTGCGCTTTTACCAAATCCGAGACGGGACATTAATGAGCTTAAATCCATTATCCTTCACAACAACCTTTCACCGAAATGTCGGAGAGTGTTCTTTTACTTCCTAAAAAATCACCATTTACTGCATATAACTTTCGAAAGCCCTGCTTATACAGAATTCTCGCAGCTTTGTTTCTTTTATAGTAACTATCAGCAAGGATTAGAACCGAATCGTCAGTAGATAGACAATGTTGCCAGACATAGGCTAACCGCCCGATCGATATATTTATCGAGCCACGGATATTATCCTTCTCATAATCTACGGCATCTCTAACATCGAGCATTTTCATGTCCAGTGTTTGATCTGCTAATTCGCGAACGTCGCGGGCTTCCACATATGAGAGTGAACGGACTGGCCAAGCGGAACGTAAGAACCTTACAATACTAAAAGCAATTACTATACTCAGTAGGATCCTAAACATCATGTTCATGCTATTACCCCCGTACCAAAAAATCATCCGTCCAAGCGCTTAATCCGCCCATCATATTCACAACGTTATATCCTTTTTCGCTCAGCAGCTCACACGCCAGTCCACTACGACCACCACTTAGGCACATCACAATCGTCTCTCCATTAGGATCTAGTTCATCTATACGCATTAACAGCTGCCCAAGCGGAATATGCTTCGCACCGATCACATGTCCCTCCACCCATTCGGCGGGTTCGCGTACATCTAGCAGCATAGGAGCCTCTCCATTCTTCAGACGTTCCGCCACTTGCTGAGGGGTAATTTCCTTTGAAATTTTAAAAGACATCGAGCATCTCTCCTTCTCTTTTTTAAAAATAACTTGATTTTCATATCACTATATCATAATATTACGATATAAGGATATTGTAAAGCGAGGAGTTCATAACCATGGACAAAAATTTCAAAGCCTATAACCAAACCGCCGAGACCTTAAAGGCTATCGCTCATCCCGTTCGCTTGTGCATCATTAAAGGTCTGCTTGAAAAAGGCAGCTGCAACGTTAGCTTCATGCAGGACTGTCTCGACCTTCCACAATCTACGGTATCCCAGCATTTGCAGAAGCTTAGAGCTCTAGGCATTGTCGAAACCGAACGTAATGGACTGGAAATTAACTATTCTGTTAAAGACGAGAAAATCAAACATCTAATTCAGCTATTTTTAGGGGAGGAATAAATCATCATGAGTAAAAAAGTACTGATTGTCGGAGGAGTTGCAGGAGGCGCATCAGCGGCCGCCAGACTTCGGAGATTAGATGAAGAGGCTCATATCATCATGTTTGAGCGTGATCCGTACATTTCTTTTGCCAATTGCGGACTACCTTATTATATCGGAGGTTCCATTCAGGATCGCTCCAAGCTGCTAGTTCAGACACCAGAGGCAATGTATAAACGTTTTAATATCGATGTTCGGATTCAAAGCGAAGTGGTATCTATCGACCCTGTGAATAAGAAAGTAAGAGTAGAAAGTATAGAAAAAGGCTCCTATGAAGAGAGCTATGATGCGCTTATTTTATCACCCGGCGCTAAACCGATTCGTCCGAATCTACCTGGTATCGAGAGTTCCAAAATACACATGCTGCGCAACATTCCCGACACCGATAAAATCAAAACCAAAGTCGCAGCCGAAGGCACTCGTTCCGCCGTTGTGATCGGTGGTGGGTTTATCGGTGTTGAGATGGCTGAGAACCTCAGAGAAGCAGGTCTAGAAGTAAGCTTGATCGAGGCGGGTCCACAAATCTTAGCTCCGTTCGATACTGAAATGTCTTCTATTCTGGCAAAAGAGCTCGACGAGCATGGCGTTAATCTTATTTTTTCCGATATGGTCCAGGGGTTTGCAGAAGTGGGTGAACAAATAGAGGTTCAGTTGGCAAGTGGCACTGTGCTTCAAAGTGATATGGTTCTGTTGGCCATCGGCGTTTCGCCGGATACCTCTTTCTTGAAGGATAGTGGTTTAGAGTTCGGTCCACGCGGCCATATCTTGGTCAACGAGCGCATGGAAACAAATTTGGATCAGGTCTATGCAGTAGGTGACGCGGTCGAGGTGGTTGATTTCGTGAACGGAACTAAAACTGCTATTCCACTAGCTGGTCCTGCCAATAAGCAAGGACGGATTGCTGCGGACAACGTCAGTGGTCTAGGCACTACCTACAAAGGTTCCCAAGGGACTTCTATCATTAAAGTATTTGGTGTGACTGGTGCTTCTACCGGCAATAACGAAAAAACAATACAGCGTTTGGGCTTACCGTATCACGTGATTTATGTTCATCCAAGCTCTCATGCAACTTATTATCCGGGGGCAACTCCAATATCAATGAAGCTGATCTTTGATCCAAAAGGTACGGTGCTCGGTGCACAAGCCGTGGGGTATAGTGGTGTAGATAAACGTATCGACGATATCGCTACAGTGATTCGTTTTAGAGGTACGGTCACTGATTTGACGGAGTTGGAGCTATCTTATGCCCCTCCTTATTCTTCCGCTAAAGATCCAGTGAATATGGCTGGCTTTGCTGCTGAAAATATTTTGAAAGGCATGACTACAG
Organism: Paenibacillus sp. B2(2019); assembly: GCF_008370385.1. Taxonomy (NCBI): domain Bacteria; kingdom Bacillati; phylum Bacillota; class Bacilli; order Caryophanales; family Paenibacillaceae; genus Paenibacillus; species Paenibacillus sp. B2(2019). Next base: position 113,105 of record NZ_VTZR01000032.1, on the reverse strand, counting down.
TATTCGTTCCTAAGGATTTAGAAGGTCGTGACAACAACAATACCATTTTAGTTGACGTACGTTCGGAAATCGAGCATGCCAACGGTCACATTGAAGGCTCCATTAACATCCCTGTGGATGATTTGCGTGGTCGTCTAAGTGAGCTTGACCCTAGTAAAGAAATTTGGGTGTATTGCCAAGTTGGACTTAGAGGCTACACAGCTTCCCGGATTTTGCAGCAAAAAGGTTTCCGTGTGAAGAACCTGACCGGAGGCTATAAGACATATCAACTGAGTAAATATTCACCTAAAAAAAAAGATAGTCTGACGCCAAACGCAGGTATTTCAACAGCAGCCCGTAAAGAAATCGCAGCAACGGGAGCACCGGCGGGAACTGACACTAGCAATGGAACTGGACCTGGGACTGGCACCGCTTCAGCTGCAGGCAATACCAACGCTACAGCTTTCGCAGCCAACTCCAGCGCATCTGTATCCACCCCTGCCAAACAAGAATCCGATCTAACACCTGATTCCGTGCTTGATGCTTGCGGACTATGCTGCCCTGGGCCGCTGATCCAAGTCAAGATGAGCATGGACCCGCTCTTGGACGGCCAAGTCTTGAAGGTAACGGCTTCCGATCCGGGATTCTATGAAGATATTAAGGCATGGGCTCGCATGTCTAAGCACACGCTTTTGCAATTAACGAAGCTGCCTACTGGTATGATTGAAGCTTATCTGCGCAAAGGCATTACCGCGGATTCCGTACCAGCAGGAGCACAGCCTGTCCAAACTAGTAATGCAAGTACGATGGTGGTATTCAGCGGTGATCTGGATAAAGCGATCGCTTCCTTCATCATTGCCAACGGAGCAGCCTCCAGCGGCAAAAAAGTGACGATGTTCTTTACCTTCTGGGGTCTCAATATTATCCGCAAGGATGAGAAAGTGCCTGTGAACAAGAATATTATCGGCAAAATGTTCGGAGCGATGATGCCCCGCGGCAGTCGGAAGCTAACGCTTTCGAATATGAACATGATGGGCATGGGCTCCAAAATGATCCGCTCTGTAATGAAGAACAATAATGTCTCTTCTTTGGAAGAATTGATTCAAATGGCTGTCGACCAAGGCGTCGAGATCGTTGCCTGCCAAATGTCCATGGATCTTATGGGCATCACCCGTGAAGAACTGATCGACGGCGTGGGGATCGGCGGCGTAGGATATTACCTCGGTCAAGCCGATCAATCTAGTCATAATCTATTTATCTAAATACCTTAACACCGCAAAGAGACTCCTCTATTTATATAGAAGAGCCTCTTTTTTTAGCAACCCACAGAGGCATTTGGGCCAATCTCCTTTGACTCACATACAAAAATAGGGAACTCATTGCCGCTAAGGCATGAAATTCCCTACTTTTCAAATTTATTTAGTTTCTTCTACAAGTGTAATTGAAACCGGATCTATGACATTAGTATAAGTGCCATCGCCAAGCTGGGCTAACCCATTGTAACCCCAAGTCAGCAAGGTTCCCTCCTCGCTAACCGCGCCCCCGCTCATATAACCTGCACTAATAGTGACGATGCGAGTACCAATATCGAGCTTAGACGCGATGAAACGCTCCGACTCGGTTCCGCTACCGAGCTGGCCCTCGTTGTTCGCTCCCCATATCCATACGGTTCCATCGCTCTTCAGCGCCATACTATGCAAGGCGCCAGCGGATACGCTGATCACTGAACCAAGATCCACCGCTTGAACGGGAGTATAATGATCTTCGGTTGTCCCATCACCCAAGATCCCCTTGACGTTCGTTCCCCAGCTCCATACGGTTCCGTCCTTTTTCACTGCCATGCTGTGATAAAAGCCGGCAGATACGGACGCAACGCCGCTTAATTCAGCAACCTGCACGGGAGTCGCGCGGTCGATCTTTGTGTTATCGCCGAGTTGACCGTAAGCATTGAACCCCCATGCATATACCTGACCATCGCGGTTAACCGCTAGATTATGAAAGGCTCCAGCCGAGATCGATGCGATAGACTCCAAGCCTGCAACCTGCACTGGTACTGTGCTATCTTCGGTGGTCCCATCTCCAAGCTGCCCGTATGCGTTAAGTCCCCATGCCCACACCGTTCCATCAGACAATAACGCCAAGGAATGCTGCTCACCCGCTTGAACCGCTACGACATGCGCCAATCCAGGCACTTGCTGCGGCACAAGCTGGGACTCCAACGTACCATTACCCAGCTGGCCCACACTATTGCCTCCCCATGTCCAAACCGTTCCGTCCGTTGCGAGTGCGATAGAATGGTCTTGTCCAACGGATGCGGCGCTTATCTCCGGCAAACCCACAATCCGCACAGGCTTATTACGAGCATTGGTCGTACTATCACCGAGCTGACCTTTCCTATTATTGCCCCAAGCCCATACGGTACCCTCAGGCTGTACAGTCAATGTATGGAAGGAATTCCCGTTGCCCATGCTCATAATCGGGCCAACATCACTTACATCATCAAGTGTACTAACCTTCAACTCGTTGCTTAAAGTCGATTTGTTCCCCGCTTCGTCTATAGCTTGTACTAAAAAGATGTACTCCTGTCCAGCCTTTAAGTTGACGGCCTTGTAGACTGTTGTGCTTACCGTTACTTCTGCCAACTGATCGGAGTCCTGATATAGAACATATTCCGCAACTCCGACATTATCCTCTGATGAACTCCATGCCAAGCTAATACTATCCGATGTGCGACCGATAAGACTTAGCTCGGGTGTACTCGGCGGTTCTTGATCGGCTAAAGCGAGTTCCTCTTCCTCCGTTGTCGGAGGTTGTGGTTCCGCTGGAAGCGTACTTGCGATTAAAGGGAGGCTTGTTTTGGACACAGGTCCTGATAAATTTACCGCTTGGACCGTGAAGTTATAGCTCCGGTCGGAAGCTAATCCCTTCACCGTATACTCCGTTAATCCGCCTGAATCGAAAGTGTAGACCACATCGGTCACGCTAGAATTAGTCTGCTCCACTAGACTTACCTTATAACTCACATCGGAGTCAGAGCTTCCCACTACGGCATCCCAGGTAAGGCCGATGCTTATGGAGGTTGTGCCGCTAACTGCCAGATTCGCCGGCGCAGCCAGCAGCTTTACCTGTTCGTAAGAACGTCCCTTTGCATACCCCACAGACGGAAATTGAGTGATGAATGTAAATATAAGAACTAACACCAACATTAAGCTCAATCTTTTTATCGAAACTAGCTTCCTTGCCATATTTTATCACTTCCTATCAAACAAAATGGAGGGTTTCAACCCCAAATCTTGAATTACTTAATTTCAATTCCAGCGCTCGCATAACCTGATAGTGTAGTTATCATGTCTAGGCCCGAAGTTATCGTAGGGACCACTACTAACATTAAGCGATCGCCAGCCTGAACAGCCGCATTTAACCCTGTGGTTGATCCGGTACTAATAGATCCGGCCGATATTATTCCTGTCAAACTAGGCGCCAAGGATACTGTTGCACCACTAATAGGAGTGAAAATGTTGCTGTTACTATCCGCTTTAAATAATTGTGCTGAAACGTTTAAGGTCGTGCCGATTAAAGACATTGCTGCAGTTGTGCTGAAGGAAGTATAGATTGATGTAATCGTACCATTACGTGGAATAATAAATGCTTGGTTGTATGGATCTTTTGTAGGATCAGATCCATTACTTCTAGTTAAATCTATTTTTCCACCTACTATACTAGCTCCTGAGTATGAACTGCCAAATCCGAGCATTGCCACTGTGTTGGTTAATCCCCCGAGGGCTGTCGTTATGGTGATTGGTGCGCCTGAAGAGAATGGAATTATTGTTGATGCTCCAGATGCTCCAGATGCCCCGGTTGCTCCAGTTATCCCTTGAACTCCTTGAATTCCCTGTGCACCCGTAGATCCGGTTGCCCCGGTTACCCCTTGAATTCCTTGGACTCCCTGTGCGCCGGTTGCTCCGGTTTCACCTTTAGAAACTAGTAGGGTATAGTCGTTATTTAAATCAGAGGGTACTCCGGATGGGTTGTTTATCGTAACGATGTAGATACTTCCCAAATAAGTAACGACTTGACCTGCATGATAGGAACTCGTTGAATTGAACGGAACGATTCCATCTAAACCAATTCCAGTTGCGCCAGTCGCCCCGGTTGCTCCTGTCGCCCCGATTGCCCCAGTCGCTCCGACTGCTCCAGTCGCTCCGACTGCCCCAGTCGCTCCGTTAGCTCCAGCCGCTCCGTTAGCTCCAGTCGCTCCAACTGCACCTGTCGCTCCAGCTGCTCCAGCCGCTCCGGTTGCTCCTGTCGCCCCGATTGCCCCAGTCGCTCCGACTGCTCCTGTCGCTCCGACTGCCCCAGTCGCTCCGACTGCTCCAGTTGCTCCGACTGCTCCTGTCGCCCCGGTTGCTCCAGTCGCTCCGACTGCTCCTGTCGCTCCGACTGCTCCTGTCGCTCCGACTGCTCCTGTCGCTCCAACTGCTCCAGCCGCTCCGACTGCTCCTGTCGCTCCAACTGNNNNGCTCCTGTCGCTCCGACTGCTCCTGTCGCTCCAACTGCTCCAGCCGCTCCGACTGCTCCTGTCGCTCCAACTGCTCCAGCCGCTCCGACTGCTCCTGTCGCCCCGGTTGCTCCAGTCGCTCCGACTGCTCCTGTCGCTCCGACTGCTCCTGTCGCTCCAACTGCTCCAGCCGCTCCGACTGCTCCTGTCGCTCCAACTGCTCCAGTCGCTCCGTTAGCTCCAGTCGCTCCGACAGCCCCAGTCGCTCCGTTAGCCCCAGTGGCGCCGGTTGCTCCAGTGGCGCCTTGCAGTCCACTGGAGCCAGAGGACCCGTTTTGACCTGCTGCGCCAGTTGCGCCCGTGTCTCCCCTATCACCTTTTTCACCTTTCGAACCTGTCTGGCCTACTGCCCCCATTCCCAATACTTCAACGAAGGAAGCCATTCCTCCATTATAAATGAGCGTCACCAAAGACCCCGTAGGGAACACGCCCTTGCCATTGTCTCCGAACAAAACAGAATTGCTATTGATTTCGAACTTCTCCATCTGACCAGTACTGCTTAACACTTCGATCGAGTTTTTGGACATCGAGACGACAGAGCCATGGATAATCCGATCGGATACTGTGCTCGCAAATATTTCCGTCTTAGATAAGATAGCGGCAAACTCGGCGCGAGTAGCCGTCTGCTTAGGCTTGAAAGTATTATTAGGGAAGCCAGATATGACATTGCGGTTAACTGCGGCATTAATGTAGCCTGCTGCCCAGTCCGACGCGTCTGACGCATCCGAAAAACCAATGTTGCTATCCTTAAACTCGGTAGCCTCGGATTCCTTGCCTGCCGCACGAATAATTAGACGTGTTATCCACTCTCGACTTGCTTGCTCTTTTCCCCAGATGACGGTGTTGAGTCTCACTTCCTCGCTTGGAATCACGAGGCCGATGTCAATGGCTTGCTGTATCCATACAGTAGCCCATGAATCCACGGTGAAGGGCAGGCTTCCGCCATTTGCCTTAGGCTGCTCATATCCCATGAACCTGAGTACCATAACAACCGCTTCCTGATTCGTGACTGGACGGTTCGGGCTGAAGTTGCCGGAACCATCTCCTTCAATTACCCCAAGCGCGGAGGCTTTGGTAATATACTGGTACGCCCAAGAGGTAGTATTAACATCGCTATAAGCTGCTGCACTAGCCCGTGGTAGAATACCGCTATAAGCAGGACTCAATGGCGCAATCAATTGACTCATCAGAATAAACGCCATCGAGCTCTTGTAAGCTAACTGCTTGCCACTCTTCTTACTACTTGCCTTCGTCCTCTTCAATCTTGCCATTACCTAAGTCCCCCTCGAGTTTATAAAGTTATGTATTGCTTCAAATAATCGCGATTTGCCATAACGCTCGGATACTCCGGTACATAGCCCCCAGCTATCTCATTGTGATAGTGAGCTTGTTCGTATTGTCCTAAGCGATCATAACAAACGCATAATTGTAAATGCGGCAGCCACGTCCATGACGGAACTTCTACTCTAGCGTTAGGTTCAGTCGGCTTAGGTACTTCCGTGGCGAGCTTATACCAAAAAGCAGCATTCTCGAACCGTTGTTCGATCAGCTCATAAGACCCTAATTGGCAACAGGCTTCTGCTCGGGGAGGCGACAATGCAAAGGCTTGAAGTACTTTAAGCTTGGCTTCTTGAAACCGGCCTAATTGTGACAACGCATCTGCGGCACGCCGGCTAGCGAACAGCTTGTCCTCCATCCAGCCATTCGTCATTGCAATGAAGGCATCGTATTGCTCTATCGCTCGCTGCCATTGGCCGTGGTCGTATAACTCGTTAGCATAGTAAAATATATCCCGCGGAGTGAAGCTCGTCTGCGCTTCCAGCATCCCCTCATAAATAAGAAGATTGCGCGAAGACTGCGTATGCTTCCGATCATGCGTTATGCCTAACTCGGTATAGAACACATTGCCTGCGACCTCAAGGTACTCATGAACAGTTCCAATCCAACGGAAGCCACAACTTCTTCTAACCAGACGATTCCGCCTCAAGCTCGAAGTTACGTTTCCGTCCTTATCATGTTCGAGATAATAATGCATCGATACGGCATCGATATCCCAAGGTAATCCGGATACAATGGACCGAAGAGCCTCTGCATCCTCTAACTGCAGATAATCATCCGCATCCAACCACAGGAGATACTCTTGAGTGGCGAGACTGAAGGCGTAATTCCTTGCCTTGGAGAAATCGTTCACCCATTCAAAATCATAAACCTGAGCTCTATAAGAAGCCGCAAGCTCTTTCGTTCCATCACTCGAACCCGTATCGACAATAATAATTTCATCGACTAGCTCCCGCACGCTGGATAAACAACGTCCTAAGGTGCGTTCTTCATTCTTCACGATCATGCATAGGCTGACCGTGATCTTCCGTGTGCCGCTATGCAAGGACGAAGTTAAATCGAATCCCCATTTGCTTATGGCCTTAGCACGATTCAATATCAATCTTTTATTATACCAATCGGGATCATTGGGATTTACTGAAGGAGGCTCCTTCCGGAAAACTACGCATCCTTCGGCTATGTAAATATCCAGATTCATAGATAACGCGCGGTAACACAGATCGTCATCTTCATAGGATTCGACCTCAAACCTATCATCGAAGGACCCGATCTGCTCAAAATAGAGACGCGGTATCATCATTAGCAAACTGACAAGCCTAGGAACCCGGGTCCAAGACATCGATTTCCCAATGGCAAGCATTGACGCCGACTGATAGAGTTGCTCCATGTTCTGATAAACAATCGGAATCCTTTGGCCGCCACTAACGTCATTCATCCTCGGACCCACGATTGCAGCATTCGGATGATCATCCAGACAGCCCGACAACTGCTCTAGCCATCCCTCGTTTACCATGATCTGATCGCGGATAAATACAAGACGATCACCCGAAGATGACGCCGCGCCCAGATTAAATGCAGCTGCAACCCCTATGCCCCTGCTATGAATGACATGAACGCCATATTCATATGCAAGAAAATTCGACACTTCGGCAGATTGGTTATCCGAGACAACAATCAGTTCATAGGACATAGACGTATATTGCTTAATTCGATCCAGACATTGTACGGTTAAGTTAAAGTGCTGAGCCAACAATATAATGCTAATATTCATTCGCTTTGTACCATCCATTATTATTTAGTTGTAGATCGCTTTCAGATATGGTTAACTCCTGATGCCATCCAATATCGACGCTTATTTCCTCCTACATTCGACAATTTACATAAATCTACCATTCTATCCATGGTGCAATCAAGACAACTAAAGTTGCTATTTACAACTCACCTATACATCAAGAAAATTATCGATTATCTCATCTTTTTCCATACCACTACCAGCATCTTGTACATGTCATTCCAACAATATATATAAAAAAAGAGCATTTAAATAGTGTACGTTGTCATCACTTTTGTCATATGACAATATGTTATTTAATGGATTTTTTATGATTTAGAGTGAGATGAACGGGAGAATGTAGGATCATTAATCCAATCCTCTGAAAACCAAAAAAGCTACCTCTAAGGGTAGCCTTTGTCATAAAATAACGTTATTTGGAGAACGTTGAGGATCAATCCCTCAAATTCCACTTCATATTTGATCTAAACTAACCATTGTTCTAACCCGCTTTTGGAAAGTAACCCATTCTCGATAACCATGGCTTGAAATATTTTTCGAACTTCTTCGAACTGATCTCCTACTCTACAGCCAAAGCATTAAATTCTTGCAGATCCTTGGCTAAATCTTCTTCCGTATATTTCCCTTGACCGAACCCAACCAGCGCCCGTAGCGGCATATATTTCATCATCGCCATGAACATTTCCGGATTATCGTCCATCGCACCTTCCATTCCAAAAATACTGCTGAACTCCTTCACTTTATCTGCCGTACGTGGGTTGTCTAGCAAATCACCAACGGTACTGTTGCGATGATAACGTAACGCAAGCGGAACTGTCGATTCTACTTCAATCGAAGCAGTCAAACGAATATCTCGTGAAGATGAACCGATAGCAATCTCAAAGACTCCACTTTCCACATGCCAATCACCAATGTTGACGTTGTAATAAGCAAAGGAGCGTTTATCCAGTTCAAAAGAAACCTCTTGCTCTTCCCCAGGCTGAAGCGCTATCTTCTGGAAGCCCTTAAGCTCCTTAAGTGGACGGATCACGCTGCTCTTCACATCGCTAACATAGAGCTGAACGATTTCTTTTCCTGCGTGAGTACCCGTGTTTTTGACGGTAGCCGTAACTTGAACGGTCTCGGTATCTTTTATACTGCTCTTGGAAATTGTTAAATTGCTGTATTGAAACGCTGTGTAGCTTAGTCCGAAGCCGAAAGGAAACAGCGGTTCAAGCTCTTTTTTATCATAATAACGATAGCCTACAAACAAGCCTTCTTTGTACTCAACCGTATCCCCTTCACCCGGGAAATTAAGAAAGGATGGATTATCGCTCAGCTTCATCGGAAAGGTCTCTGCCAGTTTGCCACTTGGACTAACCTCTCCAAACAGTAAATCTGCCACTGCACCGCCAAAAGCCTGACCGCCTAGATAACCTTCAAGAATACCCTTCGTTTTATGAATCCAAGGCATTTCTATGGGTGAACCATTGCTGAGTACGACAACGATATTGCTTTGCACCTCGGACACTGCTTCGATCAACGCTTTATGGCTCTCTGGAAGCGACAAATGACTGCGATCATAACCCTCTGATTCATAGTTATCCGGAAGTCCAAGGAACAATACGGCTACATCCCCTTTTGCCGCTGTATCCCGTGCCTCTTGTAGCAAAGCTTCATTAATCCCGTCATGATTCAGTTCATATCCTTGCGCATATAGCAGTTCGGCAGAACCTGCAAGGACCTTCATCTCTTCAAAAGCATCGTCCAATTTCGTCGGATTCACATGTGAGCTGCCCCCGCCCTGATAACGCGGATTTCTAGCAAACTCGCCAATGACCGCAATCGTTCCTTGCTTTGACAGCGGCAGAATGCCTTCCTCATTTCTAAGTAGAACCATGCTCTCCCGCGCCACTTCACGAGCCAGACGGTGATGCTCATCAGCATTAAATGAAGCATTATCTTTACGGTTCTCCACCGCCTTAAAAACAAAGGTAAGTAAACGTTCCACTGCAAGATCTAACGTTTCTTCAGACAGCTCGCCACTTTGTACTGCTGCGACAATCTTGGCATCGCCAATGCCTCCGGTTGACGGCATTTCCAGCTCCAGTCCTGCTTGTAGAGCCTTCACCCGTTCATTAACCGCACCCCAGTCGGACACGACGAATCCTTCGTAGCCCCATTCTTCTCTAAGAATCTTAGTCAGAAGAAATTCACTTTCGGAAGCATACTCACCGTTCACTCGATTATAAGAACACATCACGCTCCATGGCTGACTCTTCTTAACTGCGCCTTCAAAGCTAGCCAAATAAATTTCTCGTAGCGTCCGCTCATCAATCACAGCATCTACAGACATTCTCCGGTGTTCCTGATTATTAGCAGCAAAATGCTTAAGCGAGGTGCCTACCCCTTCACTTTGCACACCTTTGATATGATTCCCACCCATCTCCGAAGAAAGATAAGGGTCTTCCGAAAAATATTCGAAGTTACGGCCGTTCAGCGGGGAACGCTTAATATTTGTTCCCGGTCCGAGCAGAACAGCAACGTTCTCTGCTTGACACTCTTTCCCGAGTGCTTTACCTACACGACCGATTAACTCCCGATCCCAGGAAGAAGCCATCCCTGCTGCCGAAGGAAAACAAGTCGCGGGTACACTGTTATGGAGTCCGAGGTGATCGGCGCTCTCTTTTTGCTTGCGTAAACCATGGGGTCCGTCCGTTACCATTAAAGAGGGGATTCCGAGTCGTTCAATGCCCTTTGTATTCCAGAAATCAAGCCCTGAGCAGAGTCCTGCTTTCTCCTCCAGGGTCATTTGTGATATGAATTCATGAATGTTGGTTTTCATAAAAATACCTCCTCTGAATGTATACTATCCCCATTTTAATCTACTTCATGTTAGATTTATGGCATTATCATTGTATTTTTGGTATTCTGGTTGGGCGAGGAGGTTGAAAGAATGTTGAATCATTTGGATGGTCATGAAGGAGCTCAATATATTTGTAAAGTGTTGTATGAATCGCTGCAGATTCCTGTGTTTCTGCTAGACGCCAATCGGAGAATCGAGCTAGCGCTGCCTTCCTCTTCAGAGAGCGCCCCGTGGGTTCATAACCTCAATGAGCTTCTTTCAGGAATTGCAGACTCTACTAAAAGCGAGAACAACTCTAACCACGATAGCTCAAATGCCTCTATACCGATCATTCGCACCACTAACTTCCTAGAGAATTACATCCTTCTCCATCTGCCCTCAGGCAGCAGTAACGGGGGAAGCATTGTGATCGGTCCTACACTTTATACTCACCTTTCAGAGGACAATATGACAAGTCTGATGCGTGACCATGAAGTTCCATTAAAGCTTCAAGAGCAATGGATGAAATACTACCGCAGCTTGACCGTGCTAAATAAAATGAGACTCTACCATACCGCTATGCTGATGTACTCGCTCGTCACCGGAAAGACGTTATCCCTTAGCGAACTGCTACTGGACGCCCGAACTCTTGAACATAAACAGCCTCCCGCAGGCAGTTTGGACTTGGACGTTTCCTACCGACGTGAGAATACATGGCTACACCACGAACCCATGCTGGAAAAATCCTTATTTCACCATATCAAAAATGGAAATAAGGCTGAGCTACTTCGTGTCCAAGCAACCTTCTCTGAAGACAATTACGGAGTACTCTCCAAGAAGAGCCATTTACGCAACAAAAAAAATCTGGCGATCTCCTGTATTACGCTCGCTACACGAGCTGCTATTGATGGAGGGCTGTATTGGGAGATTTCTTATACCCTCAGCGACTTTCATATCCAGCATATCGAAGAACTAAAGGATGTTCCGGCTGTAGATCATGCTATTCTTAATGCGCTTTGCGATTTCGCCGACCATGTCAAAGAGAGCCGGATGGCGAAACTTTCGCGCACCGTGGCCCTCTGTCAGAACTATATTTTTAATCACTTATATGAGGAACTCTCCTTAGATAAGCTGGCTGAAGTCGCTGGATTGAACAGAAGCTATCTCTCCCTATTATTTAAGAAGGAAACAGGATTCACGATCAGTGATTTTATTCAATTCGAGCGGATTGTAGAAGCCAAACGATTAATCGAATTACCGGGCATTAGCTTATCTGATATCGCTACGAGGCTACATTTCAATGACCAGAGCTATTTTACCAAAGTGTTTAAGAAATATACCGGCACCACCCCTAAACAATTCAGAAGAAACTGGGAAAGCACGCTTTAAGCATAGATGACACGACAAAAACTAAAAAGAGGATTAAAGATCAGTGATGGCTGCCAGAACAGTATTATTGAAGTAATCCACATACATATTTTTAAATGGCTTCTGGTGATCTAGCTCTACGGATAAATGCACCGTAACTGTCTGATAAATCGGATCAACGCAGAGGAATGGACCTGCCGCGCCCCAGTGTGAATAGGCTTCTGGAGAGAACAAATCTCCACCGTCACGCTTCGAGCCGTTAATCGCCCATCCGTACCCCCAATATGCTTCTGGAAAAACCTCGTCTCTATATTGTGAGGATACGCCTGGAATTTGATTGCGGGTCATTTCTTTTACGGTTACCGGACTAAGGAATCGTACTCCGTTATATATCCCACCGTTAAGAAACATCTGGCCAAAGACAGCCAAATCCATAGCCGTGGAGTAAGCGCCGCCCCCCGCAGATACGGAATTCAAATTATACTCGCTGTCCACCCATTCCGCGCACGCTGCTTCTGGTGCACGTCTTACTACTTTGTCCCGCACGTCCATGGGTACACGATAATATGTATTTTCCATACCAAGCGGTTTAAAAATGGTTTCCTTTACGAATACATCATAAGCCTGTCCGCTAACGCGCCGGATGATTTCACCCAACAGCTCATAGCCATACCCGCAATAAGACATGACCGTACCAGGTTCGTTACTAAGCGGTGCATCATAACCGCCATATAAGTACTTATGCTGATCTGGATCTTGATTAGGTTCGTGTGGAGGGTACTCTCCTTCTTCCTTTTTCAACTGTCCGTTCTGCCAAATCACCTCACCCTCCAGGCCAGAGGTATGTGTCAATAAGTGATGTACGCATACCTTAGTTTTGCCTTCACCTGTAAATTCGGGGATGTAATCGGAAACTGGTCTGTTTAGACCAATCCTCCCTTTTTCCATTAACATCATTATAGCGGTTGCCGTAAACAATTTTGTTATGGAACACAGTGGATAAATAGCATCTACAGTTAATTCCGCTGCGCCTGGATCTGGACCGAATTTCCCGTTCGCTTGATGGACCAGTAGCGTCCCCTTTCTCGCAGCAACAATAACTTGTGCCGGTGTGATGTTGTCTTCAACCATTTGTGCAGCTGCTATACGTATACGCTCTACACCGTAAGCCGACACACCCGCCTGTTCTAAAGAATGAAATAATAGTTCTTTCATGGGTAGCCCTCCTAAATAAATTTATTCAATACATATATAAACTATTATACAAATATGTTAAATAATCCTGCTTACTTACTATTTACCTGTGACTCCATGGTTAATGGGCTATTCTTAATAAAAGAAAAACGCTAATCTCGGTTATCTCCCGAAAATTAACGTTTTATTTTAACCCCATCCACTTCTTCACTAAGTGACCGCTACCTTAAAAGCATCGACATTCAATGCCGTACCATTGATGGTTAATGTGGCGTTGTAATAACCGCGATCACCACTCGGCTTACATTTATAATCACCCGAACATCCGCACACAAAGAATTTTGTATTTGTATAACCTGGATATATATTAGTAAGCTTTCGATAAAACAAATGTCCATGATGTGTGAAAATAGCTAGCACTTTATCCCTCACTTTCGTAGGAATAGCTGCAAAAAACTTAGCAGTCTCCGCCACGCTTAATACATGGCTAGGATCGACCGTGATCCCGCTCACTTTTAAAGGCCAATGAAAATCAATAATATAAAAATGCTGATCATCTAAATTTTTCAATATATTTATACTTCCCGGAGTGAACAGACCCAGAGCACAATTAAGCCACACGTACTTCACCTTACCCTGTGTCCCAGGGAAATTCATTTGCCCTTCTACTGCACCTAAATATTGCGTGAATAAGGACTGGGTGCTTGCCTCCCAATTTCCTATCGATGCTTTATAGGGGATACTTCCGAGCGCGCTAGTTACTGTATCCTTGAAGTCCTTGTAATAGGCATTTGCATTATTTCCATGATTCCCTCCCGCTTGCGTGTTATCTCCTCCAAAAATAACAAACCTCTTATTCCCGCTCCCTACAGCCTTTGGCAAAAGATTTCTAAAAATGCTTGCGCTATTCCCATATCCCACATGGCTATCCCCAATTACCGCGAAGTTGATAGTCTGAGCTGCTGCTTTAGGATTCAGATTTCGTTTGGGCTTAGGTCTGGAGAGAAGCTCTCGCTTCTTAGTGGAGGCTATCTGCTTTTTCATCTTAATCACCTCTTTATAATGGATAAAGAATACCTGGTAGTATGTATATTCGATCCAATATGCGTTCTCTTGGACAGACGAATCTTTTAAAAAGAATATATAGGGCAAATAATTAACAGGCTTATCTAAAAAGGTAAGATGTTATAATTAGTTCCACAGACGTCAATAATACAGTTCAATCCATAGCTTTATAGTTTGAAAATATATTCAAGTAACGGAGGCCTTATTTTGAATAACGTTATCCCGGAATGGGCCGAATCTCATTTTCCTTTATATAGCGCTGGCAGCATTCAATCGATGTATGGGACCTCAAATCTACCAAGAGTTCAGATTCATGAGAATCTAACCGTATTACTGGCCGTTGCCGCTGGTAAAGGGAGCCTTGAGGTTAATAATCTGATTTATGAGCTTACGGAAGGAAGCGTACTCCTTCTCCCCGCTAATACGCATGCCTCTTTAATTACAAATCTCCAACAGCCGCTTCATGCCTATAAGCTCACCATCTGGATTCAAGAGCAGACTCAGGCTATACCTGGCGGTGCGATGATACGGAAAAGCGAAATGGCTTCGAGTTCAAATATACTGTTGTTTCCTTATGAGCCTACCATTGTATCCAGTATCAAGGAATTGTATCTTCACCGACTGCCAGATCGAGAAACACGCCATGTACAGAATCAAATGCTCTTTCATCAGATTATTCTACAATTGCTCGAACAGCAGGAAGCCAGATATACAGTTAACGAGCAACCATCGATGGAACGGAGCATTTCTTACCTGGAGAATCACTTTAGCGAAAAAATAACACGTGAGCACTTAGCCGCCATTGCGGGTGTAAGCAGCTCGCATTATTCAACGCTGTTCAAGCAGGTGACAGGCTTCAGCCAGAGCGAATATCTTTCGCGGCTACGGGTTCATAGTGCCAAGGAGCTTTTGCTTAACGGTTCAGGCACACTTAGGGAAATTGCGCTAAAGGTAGGCTACAAGGATGAATTTTATCTCAGTCGTCGTTTTAAGCTGCAGACAGGCGCATCTCCGTCTGGTTACAGCCGAAGCTCTTTCCAGCGAGTTGCCGTAATGCTCACCCCTTATGCAAGCCATTTGCTGTTACTTGGCTTAGAACCTGCGGTTACCATCTCTGAAAGTAGTGAATATTTGAATCTTTCGGATCAGGAGCCACCGCAGTCGATGAAGTTTATCAATACAAACAGCTCGGCTGAACAGATCAGATCGCTATTACTTGATGCCAACGTTGAATTGATTATTGCGGCCAAAGAACATCTGGAGGAATACGGATTGAAGGCCGGGCAGCTGCGAGCTGTAGCACCTATTATGGAGATCTCTTGGAACGAAATCGGCTGGAAAGATCAGCTACGCCTAATCGGCCGAGCCATTCAGCGGAGTGAACGGGCGGAGCAGTGGCTGAAGGATTTTGAACAAGAAGAGCTAGAAGCCCGTGAAATAGTACAGCACAGCACAGTCGCTAATGATATCATCACCATTCTGGTAATCAAGCCTGAGGAGCTACTCGTTTACGGAGCAAGGAATGTAGGTTATGTGATGTACCAATCCCTTGGACTTAGAGCACCGACCTTGATTGACAACGAGATAAAAAGATTGGGAGATCAGTTCCATTCGATTTCGATCGGGGTTTCAGATCTTGCAGATTATGCAGGAGACCGAATTTTAGTCATTGTATTTCCCGATGCCAAAGGCTCTACTGCGCATACTGAAGCGATCTTTCAATCCCCTTATTGGAACCAGCTTCCCGCAGTGCAGCAGAAGAAAGTCCATATTCTTGATCTGGATGATTGGGTGCCTTATAACCCGGCTTCGATTCGCTTACAACTAGGACGAGCGGTAGCTTTATTCGGAGGCAAATAATAGTCCAAGTCTTTTTTCCAACAAAAAGGCATGGTTAGGCACATAAGTGATCCCTATAATGATTACAAATGCGAATGATTCTCATAATCACTCTAAGGCATAGGCTGAAGATTGATTTACACTGTTTGAATTGTTCAAAGTAACACTGTCATACAAAAAAAGGGGAGAATTATTTAATGAGAAAGATATTTATTCCGTTTGTACTTATTATGGGGATTGCACTTAGTGCTTGTGGGGGAAATCAGGCGAAGAATGATGCTAGTCCTACAAACAGCCCATCTTCTACTCCTGCTGCGGAGTCAGAAAGTGCGACTTTTACTTATCAATCCGAAGATGGACCTGTTGAGGTTCCAACACATCCTCAGCGTGTTGTTGTACTCACCCGTTTTTTAACAGGTAATGTCATGGCACTGGGTGTACCTGTTGTGGGCGTAGATGAAATGTCCAAAACTAACCCACGCTTTGAAGAGCAACTAAAAGACGTAGAAGCGGTTAGCGATGAAAGTCTGGAGAAAATCATTGAACTGCAGCCGGATCTGATCATTGGGCTCTCCGATATTAAAAATATCGATAAATTCAAGCAAATCGCACCAACCGTTACTTATACTTATAATAAAGTGGATTACTTAACCCAACAGCTGGAAGTCGGCAAATTGATGAACAAAGAAAAAGAAGCTCAAGCTTGGGTCGATGATTTTAGTCCCCGCACCAAAAAAGCGGGTGAAGAAATCAGAGCGAAGATCGGTGATAATGCAACTGTCTCTGTTATTGAGACCTTTAATAAGCAATTGTATGTATACGGGTATAACTTTGGCCGCGGAACTGAACTCCTCTATGGGGACTTCAAGCTTGGCATGCCAGAAACAGTAAAAGAAAGCACCAAAACGGATGGATTCTTTGCTGTCTCGACAGAAGTGCTGAAGGATTATCTGGGCGATTACGTTATTTTCAGTAAAAATGCGGATGAAGATAATTCCTTCCAGAATACAGAAATCTACAAGAGCATCCCTGCCGTCAAAAACAATCGTGTTTTCGAGGCTGATGCAAAAGCATTCTATTTTAACGATCCGCTTAGCCTTGAGTACCAGTTGGAATTCTTTGAACAACAATTTCTTGGAAAATAAAGATAATGACTACGAAGCAAACTTCCATTCCATTTTTATATAAGCTGCTTGGTAGCGTGCTGGTAATGGTTATATGCCTCGTGATTGCTATGCTATTCGGGGCTAAAGAAACCACTTTCAATGATCTGTGGCTTGCCATCACCTCAAATTCAAAGGCAGACAATGTCCTTATTCTGCGTGAGATCCGGCTGCCTCGCGAACTCGCCGCCATGCTGATCGGTGCTGCCTTTGCCGTATCCGGTGCTATCATGCAGGGGGTTACACGCAATCCATTAGCCGACCCAGGCCTGCTCGGTCTGACCTCGGGCGCGAATATGGCGCTGGCTCTTACGTTTGTATTTCTGCCGGGACTGAATTATTTTGGTACCATGATCGCTTGTTTTTTTGGCGCTGCCCTAGGAGCCGTGCTAGTACTTGTTCTAGGTTCTGTGCGCCAAGGTGGCTTCTCTCCGATTCGAATCGTACTCGCCGGTGCAGCGGTATCTGCCTTTCTGTATGCTATCGCAAGTGGTGTAAGCATTGCCTTCAAAATATCCAAGGATGTATCCATGTGGACAGCGGGTGGATTGATCGGCACAACCTGGGGCCAGCTTCAGGCTATCGCACCCGTTATTCTCATCGGCATTGTGGTGGCATTAATATTTTCAAACCAGTTAACCATTCTTAGCTTAAGTGACGAGGTAGCCATCGGATTAGGACAAAATCTTGCTGTGGTTAAAGGGATTCTATTCACTCTTATTATTCTGCTGACTGGAGCATCGGTCGCTCTAATTGGGGATATGGCTTTTGTAGGGCTGATGATTCCGCATATTGTCCGTAAGATTGTCGGTACCGATTACCGGTATATTTTGCCGATATCGATCTTTACGGGTGCATCGTTCATGCTTCTCGCGGATACAATTGGACGGACAATCCATGCACCTTATGAGACGCCAGTGGTCGCCGTCGTAGCTATGCTTGGGCTACCTTTCTTCTTGTTTGTTGTTCGGAAAGGAGGTAAAACACTCTCATGATTTCCTCTGCACCCGTGCGAAAGCAACGTATTATCCTATGTGTATGCACCGGTTTGATTCTGCTAACAGCAATCGTCAGCATGGGAATCGGATACTCTTCCCTATCTTTTGACAGACTGCTTCCGGTTCTGTTCGGGCATGGAACCTTTAAAGAGGACTTTGTATTATTCTCTGTAAGATTGCCGCGGATTCTGATTACACTGCTGGCAGGCATGGCCTTGGCGTTATCCGGTTCCATTCTGCAAAGCGTTACACGAAACGATCTAGCCGACCCCGGTATTATTGGTATCAACTCTGGTGCGGGTGTGGCTGTCGCTGTTTTCTTTCTTTTTTTCCCGGTTAGCGCTGGATCATTCATTTATGCGCTGCCGCTGGTTGCTTTTATAGGGGCATTACTTACGGCAGCGTTAATCTATCTATTATCATATAGTCGGACTAAGGGGCTTGATCCTGTTCGGTTGGTGCTCGTTGGGGTAGGGTTCTCCCTAGCGTTGTCTGGCGTTATGATCGTGATCATTTCGTCCGCGGATCGTGCCAAGGTAGATTTTATTGCAAAATGGATCGCAGGGAATATATGGGGTACAGATTGGCCATTCATTTGGGCTTTACTGCCTTGGTTGATCTTACTAGTTCCCTTTACCCTGTACAAATCACAGCGACTCAACCTGCTCAGCCTAAGTGAAGTCTCTGCCATTGGTGTCGGGCTGAATCTCGAACGTGAACGTATCGTTCTGATTCTCACGGCAGTTGCAGCTTCCGCCTCCGCGGTTTCTGTCACAGGCGGGATCGCCTTCATCGGACTGATGGCCCCACATATTGCCAAATCGCTAGTCGGCCCGCGTAATCAGATGTTTATTCCCGTCGCTGTATTGCTGGGCGGCTGGCTACTTCTGATCGCGGACACCGTTGGCCGCAATCTCGTCGATCCTGACGGCATTCCGGCAGGGATCATGGTGTCGCTAATCGGCGTACCTTATTTCGCTTATTTATTACTTAAGAAATAAGCAGTTGTTTAGACAAAAGAACCTCGGCACAATTACCGAGGTTCTTTCTACTGCCACTCCTATTTATATAGGCTGAATAAAAGATTATAACGAATAGCGAGAAGGATCGGAGGGGAATATTGGAACTGCAGGAGCGCTAGTGACCGTCTTTGTCCCCAGATTTCCACCGCTACGAGCGGTTCAATCAAGAAATCTGGGGACAACAACGGCCGGAAGTCCAATGATTCACCGCAGTGACTACTGAGCTTTTTGTTCGCAAATTTAGTTCAGCCTATATATCACCTAAATCTTCATATCCTTACCCGTATAATCTACAAACATGAAATGACCTTCTGGTGTAGTACGCTTCTCGATCAGGTCAAGGATCCCCTCGGCACTTTGATTTGGATTTGTCGGTGCCTCTGCCCCGCCCATATCGGTTTGCATCCACCCCGGATGCACGCTGAGCACTTGAATCCCACGTTCTTTTACATAGACATGCAGCTGCTGTGTGAACATATTGAGCGCCGCTTTGGAAATGCCATAAGGATAGTCGTTCGGATAAGCATTGGTGATACTTCCTGCTTCCGACGATATATTGATGATCGAGCATTCGGGTTCCGTAAGTAGCGGCAGGAAATGCTTAACCACTCGTATCGGTCCATACAGATTAATATCCATCGTTGTAAGCATATCTTGGAAATCCAACGCTTCAATCGATGTATCCCGAGCGTTGAGTACCGCCGCATTATTAATAATGGCACCGAGGGTCCGACCTTGTTCTTGTAGACTCGCAGCCAGTGCCGCGATTCCTGCCTCGTCCGTCACGTCCAGCGCAGCGATGGTTAGCTTCTCTCCATAGGTTTCAGCAAGCTTCGATAGCGCTGTTTGTTCCTGATCGGGCCGGCGAACCCCAGCAATAACTCCATAGCCCCGCTTCAGCGCTTCGGCCGCCAGTTCATAACCCAGTCCACGTCCAGCACCTGTAATGATAATATTCATAGTTATTCCTCCCCGTTATCCTTATCGTTCTCTAGCAGCTCCACAATTACTTGTAACTCCTTGAAAGTGTCCATATAAGCATAACGCCCCCCGGTATACTCACCCTTTTGCTGGAGTGGGAAGCCTTTGCCTTCTAGCAGCATTATCTTTTCTTTCATTCCTTCAACTACAAAAGCAATATGATGAGGTCCCTCCCCATGCTCATTCAAGTAATCCCGCCACGTACTCGGCTCATGATCCGGTTCAATCAATTCCAGCTGCAAAGAGCCCATATCAAAAAAAGCTAGCTTAGCCCGCGCCTGCGTAGCCACGCCATTATGCCGTGTCTGTGCAACATCTTCTGTATCTGTAACGATAATTTCCGGCTTTTTGAGTCCAAAAAACTCCGCATATGCCGTACTTACCTTCTCCACATCATTCACCAATATTCCAATCTGCGTAACAAAATGATTGCCTAGCAATCCTGACATGCGCATCAACCTCCTATTAGTCTGACAAGTCCACCATACCGATTCTTTGAAAGGGCTGTCAAGCCTGTAATGAAATCATTCTAAGCAGCGATAATTCAATTATGTTTGTTTCGCTTAATCACCAATCCGGTTATAGAATGAAAAGTTTACATTAACCAAAAGGGGTGAGGAACGATGGACCATAGAAAAAGATCACGCCTGATGCAGCAGTTTGTTTTTGTCGGGCCGACTTCCTTGTTTTTCTTTATGATTGTGCTGATTCCTTTCTTTTTAGGACTCTATTATTCTTTTACCAGTTGGAACGGAATCTCGCGTCATGTGGAGTGGACCGGGCTCCGGAACTATCTACATATCTTCACAAAGGACCCTTCCTTTCTTCATTCATTCTGGTTCACAGCGAAGTTCACTTTATTTGGCCTGGTACTGACCAATCTGCTCGGCTTCGCACTCGCTTATGTGCTGACCCGTAAGCTGTTCACGCGCAATGTTCTGAGAACGGTATTTTTTGTCCCTCATGTCATTGGTGGGCTATTGCTCGGGTTCATATGGCAGTTTATTTTTGTCAGAGGATTCTCCTCGATTGGACAGGCTACGGGCTGGTCCTTCTTTAATCTTCCGTGGCTGGGCACCGGAGGGACAGCTTTCTGGGCGATTGTGATCGTATTTGTCTGGCAAAATGCAGGGTACCTAATGGTCATCTACATTTCTGCAATCAACAACGTTCCCAAAAGCCTGATTGAAGCCTCAAAAGTGGATGGTGCCGGACGCTTTCAGGCTTTACGCCATGTCACCATCCCGCTGGTTATGCCAGCTGTAACCGTTTGTCTGTTCCTTTCTATCTCTTGGTCGTTTAAGCTGTTCGACCTTAACCTGTCGCTGACCAAGGGTGGTCCCTTCAAAGCTACCGAATCTGTAGCGTTGAATATTTACAATGAGGCCTATACTATTAGCCGATTCGGGATGGGCTCCGCGAAAGCGATGATTTTCTTCATCATTGTGGCCGCAATCTCCCTGCTACAGGTTAGAGCAACCAAGAAAAGAGAGGTGGAGCTGTAATGGAGACTACCGCCAAGAAATTCAATGTGCCCCTGCTTCTCGTCGAAGTAATTGTAATCCTGCTGGGCCTTCTATTCCTAGTACCGTTTTACTTTCTGCTAGCTAACTCGGTTAAGAGCTATAGTGAGATTCTTTCGGATTCCGCTGCGCTGCCCTCCGTATTCCAGTGGAGCAACTACGCCGAAGCTTGGAAAGCTATCAATTTTCCTCGTGCCTTTATGAACTCTTTTATTATCACGGTGATTAGTAATATTCTGCTAGCGTTCCTCTGCTCTATGTGCGCTTACAAAATGGTCCGCAATAACAGCTTATATAACCGCATACTTTATATTGCTTTAGTGGCCGCTATGGTTATTCCGTTTCAGGCGATCATGATCCCGCTGGTGCAAGTTGTTAGCGGCCTGGGCGTCATGGATTCAACCGCAGGTTTGATTTTAGCGTATCTTGGATTTGGCGCCCCGATGACTGTGTTTCTATTCCATGGCTTCGTCAAATCGGTACCTCTTGATATTGAGGAGGCTTCGAGAGTGGACGGCAACAGTCCTTATGGTACCTTTTTCCGGATTGTGCTTCCGCTCATGCAGCCGATTATTGTCACTGTCATTATTCTGAATACCCTGTGGATCTGGAACGATTACCTGATGCCTTCGCTTATTCTGCAGGACCCGGTGCTTCGCACCATTCCCATTGCCACTTATAGCTTCTTCGGACAATATACGAAGCAATGGGATTTGGCACTTCCGGGACTTGTGCTCGGGATTACGCCCGTGGTCATCTTTTTCCTAGCCATGCAAAAATATATTATTGAAGGCATTGCCCAAGGCTCTGTAAAGGGCTAACGATACATGTTATTTTCAGCCAGAGAGGATGAATGAATATGAGAACCAAACGTGGAATTCTCCTCGCATGCTCCCTGCTGCTGGCTGCTCTGACAGCCGGCTGCGGAGATAACAGCGACAATGCGAATGGAGTTAAAACTGTGCACATCTACCAGTTCAAGGTTGAAATATCTGAAGCGCTAGCTTCGCTTAAGACTGAATTTGAAAAGGAACACCCCGATATTAAGCTGGAGGTGCAAAGCGTGGGTGGCGGGACCGATTATGGCGCCTCCCTACGCGCCAAGTTCTCATCAGGAGATGAACCTGATATCTTCACCATTGGCGGCAACAATGAACGTGATATGTGGATGGAATATCTGGAGGATCTAAGCGGTGAAGCTTGGGCCAAGGATGTAAAGCCCCTAGCAGCAGAACAGATGACCGCAGATGGCAAGCTCTATGGCATGCCGATGAATCTCGAAGGATACGGCTTCATCTATAATAAGGACCTGTTTAAGAAAGCAGGTATCACCGAGAAACCCTTAACTCTAACCGCTCTGCGCGAAGCCTCCGAGAAGTTAAAGGCAGCAGGCATCATACCTTTTGCAAATGGATATCAGGAATGGTTCGTGCTCGGCAATCATAATGTGAACGTAGCTTTCGCCCAGCAGCCAGAACCCGAAGCATTTATCGCCGGGCTTACGGACGGCACCAAAACTTTCGCCGGGGACCCCATTTTCTCCAAATGGATCGACCTGCTGGACCTTACTGTAGAGTATGGCAACAAGAATCCACTCTCGACCGATTATAATACCCAAGTCACAATGGTAGCGAGCGGAGAAGCCGCGATGATGCAGCAGGGCAACTGGACGCAAGGACAGATCGACGGCATCGATCCTAATCTAAATCTGGGTATCCTACCGATGCCCATTGACGACACCCCCGAAGACAATGACAAGCTGTATGTAGGCGTGCCAAGCAATTGGGTGATCAATAAAAACTCCCCCGTTAAGGAGGAAGCCAAGGTCTTCCTGGATTGGCTGGTCACCTCCGAGACCGGGAAAAAGTATATCACTAAGGAATTCCAGTTCATCCCTGCGCTCGACAGCATTAAGGGCACCGAAGAAGATCTTGGAGCGCTGGGCGCCGAGGTGCTGGCTTATACCGATAAGGATCAAGCGCTGACCTGGAACTGGACCCGTCTGCCGAACGGGATGCCGCAGGAATTATCCAGCAGCATCCAAGGGTATCTCGGTGGCAAGCTGACCAAAGAAGGCATGCTGAAGGAATTCCAAGTCAACTGGGATAATCTCAGTGTGCAGTGAGTTACCCGCTCTGTACATCAAAAGCCGCGCAATGATGCGCGGCTTTTTCTTTTGATCGTATTCATTTGATTAGTTGGCACGCAGCATACTAATTTGTCTGGCAAGATACACTGGCGTATAGGGCATGTCATCTCGAAGCCAAGAAATAACCGTGCCAATTAGGGCTGCTGAACCGTACCAAACGGCAATGTCCTTCTGTATGGGCATCTTGGAATGCTCAGCAACCCCCTCCTTTTTCTCCTGGTGTGCAGAGATGATTTCCGCCATCAAGTTGAACAGACGATCTGTAAAAATCGGGCTTCTTTTCGATGTGAGTATCACTTTGTAGAATTTTGCATTTTCCGCAATATGTTTAAGCAGACTCTCTAGTATCCTCAAATTTTCTTCTTCAACCGATTCGTGATGGTTGTCATCGTTGTTGACGACTTGTAAAATGTCCTCCACCATCTCATCCGCCATCTTTTCCAACATATCCGGGAGATCCCGATAATGCAGATAAAAAGTAACACGATTGATTTTAGCCCGCTCTGCAATACGGTTTACTGATATTTTCTCAATATCCATTTCCTCAAGTAATTCAATCACAGCATCTCTAAGCAATTGACGTGTACGAAGTACCCGGGGATCTGTACGTTGCGATGTGTTATTCATTTTACTCTCTCCAATCTTTTACATTCATATCGTAAACTACAATTTTTAAAAAATTGTTGTTTTTCCATGAGAAAACACTACAAATTTAAAATGAATGTAAACTATTTTACATTTTTTCGCAAATCGTTGCTTGATTACATGAAAATTTCATTTATAATCTAATTCATGCATTGTAAACTATACAACACATTGTAAATTTAGTCCATGATCGACGATTTGAGAGGATGGAGTGGAGTGAGTACAAAGACAGAAGTAACAAGCAGTTCCGTAAAAAAGGGACCCATCTTATTCATTATGATTTTGGGCGCTTTTCTTGCGACACTGAATCAGACAGTAATGAGCGTTGCCGTTCCCGAGTTAATGCATGATTTTAATATCTCGGCTGCTACCGCTCAGTGGCTGACAACAGGCTATATGCTGGTTAATGGTGTTCTAATCCCAATTACAGCTTATTTGATGCAACGGTTTACGACACGAGAGCTTTTTCAAGCTTCCATGTTTATATTTTTAGCTGGAACGATCGTCTCGGCTCTCGCAACAAACTTCCCTATTCTACTGACCGGGCGTATGATTCAGGCAGCTGGCGCTGGGATTATCATGCCACTGCTCACAAATGTCATCTTGACCCTGTTCCCTCCTGCAAAGAGAGGGGCTGCCATGGGGATGGTAGGGTTAGCCATTATTTTCGCACCTGCGATTGGACCTACTTTGGCCGGATATATTTTGGAGCATTATTCTTGGGAAACTATGTTCTACGGCATGATTCCTTTGACTGTCATTGTAATCATCTGTGGATTTATTTATTTGAGAAATGTATCGGAACGTGTCTATCCTAAGCTGGATATTGTTGGCGTAGTTCTTTCTACTATCGGTTTTGGCACCTTGCTGTATGGCTTCAGCCGTGCTGCCAGCGCAGGCTGGTCAAGCGCGGAAGTACTGTTGTCTCTTGGATTGGGTGTCCTTTCCCTTGGCTTATTCGCTTGGAAGCAACTAGCTTCCCAAAACCCGCTGCTTGATCTTCGGGCCTTCAAATACAGTATGTTCTCCTTAACGACTGTCATCAGTATCGCAGTTACAATTGTGATGTATGCAGATATGATGCTGCTGCCTCTGTATCTGCAAAATGCCCGTGGCTTTACAGCGATGGAATCCGGCTTACTACTGCTTCCTGGTGCGCTCATTATGGGTTTATTGATGCCGATAACCGGAAAGCTGTTCGACCGGTTCGGGGCAAAGTGGCTCGCTATTATCGGTCTACTGATTACAATAGCAACGACTCTAAGCTTTGTGAATTTAACGGACTCAACCAGTTACATGTATCTGGTATATATGTCAACTGGCCGCCGGATCGGTATGGCTCTACTCCTTATGCCAATACAAACTTTAGGACTAAATCAGTTACCTTCCAAGCTTAGTGCGCACGGTACAGCGATTTCGAACACCATTCGACAAGTGGCTGGCGCCGTAGGGACTTCCCTACTTGTCACTGTAATGACAAGCCGTACTACAACGCATATGAAGGATATGCTTGCCTCGGGCAGCACACAGAACGGAACACAAGAACATATGATTATGGAAGCTTCCATTCAAGGTATCAATGATTCCTATCTAGTTATTGTTGGTATCGGCATTCTTGGGCTGCTGCTCTCTTTCTTCATTAAACGTGTTGGGCAAGCGCCTGATCCGGAGCAAGAACCCGAAGTGAAGCTCAAAAAAATTATTGCTAAAGAAGCTTAATATATAGAAGCAATTAGCACTATAAAAAGCAACTTGCAAAAGAGATCAGCGATGTTAATCATTGCTGATCTCTTTTTAGTCTGACAACTACCCTGCTTATAAGCTCTACCCTGTATCCTGAATATAACCTCCACTCGCTTAAAAAATTGCCCATTGCGCAATTTTGCCCTTTGGGCAATAATATAAAAATAGAAAATAGAGCACAGAATGTCCTCTGTACTTAAGAAAGGAGATCGCATAGAACTTGAACCCCAAACAGACGCTGCGCGACAAAAAAAAAGAAGCTACTGCCTATGCCTTAGCCAAATCTGCCTTCGAGCTTGCGCTTGAACTAGGGATGGACGGCTTCATCGTCGACGACGTTGTACAGAAGGCCGGCTACTCCCGGCGAACCTTTGCCAACTACTTCTCATGCAAAGAGGAGGCGGTAGCCGCATATTTTATCAGCAACTCTTCAAGAGAGGGTCAGAGCAAGCTATTCGAGGATCTGCCACCAGATGCAACACCGCTGGATGCCTTATACAAATTGTTCAAGCTGCAGTTTACTTCCGAGTTTCTGTATCAATTGCGGCAGTTTGTATCGCTGGCTAATCAGTATCAGTCGCTGGAGCCTTATATCCTCAGCGTATTCCGCCGCCTGCAGATTGCCGCGCAGGAAGTGCTCGAACAGTTCACTCATGGACGTTATGCCGACGGATATACACATCTTCTCGCTGGTGCCGTTTACGGAGCGTTCGTGCCGATTCTGGATGGACGTCTGAACGTCATGCTACCAGGTGAAGCGCAGGATGAACACTCCGATGCCATATCGTTCGATCAATATCTAAATTCCATGTTTACTTACTTACGCAAAGGCTTTTAATTTAGAGATACAAAGGAGAAACCATAATATGTCTACATTTCTGTACCGATTGGGCAAATCTGCATATACCAAGCCCTGGTATTTCCTTACCGTCTGGATTCTGATTCTCGGTGTCATAGGCGCCCTGCTTGGTGTCAATGGCATCCAGTCCAGCTCGGAAATGAAAATTGAAGGCACTGAATCGCAAAAAGTACTGGATATGCTGGTCAAGGAACTTCCAGCAGCTGCTGGCGGACAGGCGAGCGTTGCCTTTACCGCACCTGATGGAGAACGGCTAGATACGCCGGAGAGATCAGCACTGATTCTGAAGGCTATAAATGATGTCTACAGCATGGACTATATCATCAATCCTGCTGAACTGGCCGCGCAAGCCGCGGCGGCTGCGGGTCAAGCTGCAGGAGCAGACCCATCAGCAGCTGCTGGTGGCCAAACTGCCACTGCGGACCCTTCGGCGGCTGCGAGTCAGACAGACGCTGCGGTTCAGGCCGCTCCTTACGGGCCACTAATCGTTGATGGTGCTCCGGTTCCCGGCGTTATGCTGTCCGCCGACGGTAGCATCGCCCTGTTCCAATTCCAGTTCACTGTTCAGCAGACATCACTCCCCTCTTCTGTACCAGATAACGTGATTAAGGCTGTAACCGAAGTCGAGCAGGCAGGCTCCGGGATCACAGCCATTCCGAGTGATTCACTCAAAAGCACACCATCCATCGGATCTACGGAAGCGATCGGCGTAGCCGTCGCAGCAGTTGTGCTGTTTATTACACTCGGTTCGATTGTTGCAGCCGGACTGCCGCTGATCACCGCGCTCCTTGGTGTCGCGATTAGCGTCGGCGGTGCTTTTGCTCTTTCGAATATTGTGCACATGAATGACATTACACCCATTCTCGCAGTCATGATCGGTCTGGCTGTCGGTATCGACTACTCCTTATTTATCGTGAACCGGCAGCGGCGGTTAATTCTCGATGAGAATTTAAGTGCCAAGGAAGCGGCAAGCCGAGCGGTCGGCACCGCCGGAAGTGCAGTATTCTTCGCCGGACTGACCGTCATCATCGCCCTTTGCGGCATGTTGGTCATCGGCATCGGCTTCTTGTCAACCATGGCTCTCGTTGCTGCTGTCAGCGTGCTGATCACTGTTCTGTTGGCGCTTACCCTGCTGCCTGCGCTGCTGGGTCTCGTCGGCGAACGGATCTGCACCGCCAAGGCACGTTCAAAGAACGTAGCTTCCGCGAACAAAGCCCGTCACGGGTTCTCACACCGCTGGGCGAACGCAACGGTAAAATACCGCTGGGCTATCATTGTTCTAGTGGTCTTGGTTCTTGGTACAGCGGCGATTCCAGTAACCAAAATGGAGCTAGGTATTCCGTCTGGCGCTTCGGCAAATCTGGACACTCCAGCACGCCAGAGCTATGACATCATCTCCAAGGGCTTCGGCGAAGGGTTCAACGGTCCGCTACTACTGGTGGCCCAACCAAACAACCCGTCCGACAAGATTTCCATGGAGACGCTTGGTAAGCTGGTTCAAGAGCTGCAAATGCATGAGAACGTCACGCTGGTGTCCCCGATGGGTGTCAACGCGACCGGAGATATTGCTATTATCAGTCTAATCCCTAAAACTGGCCCTACAGATACAAAGACGAGAGATCTGGTACAGGATCTGCGCGATCCCGCTTCCAGCCTCGCATCAGCAAATGATGTAACGCTTGGCGTGACCGGCTTCACTGCGATCAACATCGATATGTCCTCCAAGCTATCCGATGCATTTCCCGTGTATATCGGCATCATCGTAATTCTATCCCTAATTATATTGCTGCTTGTTTTCCGGTCGGTCATCGTTCCGATCAAGGCGACGGTAGGCTTCATTCTCAGTGTGCTCGCTACTTTCGGTCTTACCACGGCCGTGTACCAGTGGGGATGGCTGCACTCTCTGTTTGGTTTTGACACAGGAGGCCCACTGCTCAGCTTTATGCCAATTCTGGTCACCGGCATTCTGTACGGACTGGCGATGGATTATCAGGTATTCCTCGTCAGCTCCATGCGTGAGGCTTACGTCCATGGACGTCGTGGCAACGACAGTGT
This sequence comes from Paenibacillus sp. B2(2019), assembly GCF_008370385.1. Classification (NCBI taxonomy): domain Bacteria; kingdom Bacillati; phylum Bacillota; class Bacilli; order Caryophanales; family Paenibacillaceae; genus Paenibacillus; species Paenibacillus sp. B2(2019). Next base: position 84,010 of record NZ_VTZR01000032.1, on the reverse strand, counting down.
CGTTCACGGCTACGATCTCGCCAGCCGCGTCGTACTTGCCGCAGGCGTAATCATGGTTTCCGTCTTCGCTGGCTTCATCTTCGCACCTGATGCGATGATCAAGCAGATCGGATTCGCACTGGCCTTCGGCATCCTGATCGATGCTTTCATCATCCGCATGACGCTCGTTCCGGCGGTAATGGCCGTCTTCGGCGACAAAGCCTGGTGGCTTCCGAAATGGCTAGACCGTCTGCTTCCGAACCTCGACGTCGAGGGCGATAAGCTGATCGCCATGCTTAATGCCAAGGGAGAAGGTAAGAAATAAGAAGAGGATAGCCTTTGAACTGTCCTCCCAAAATTTTGAAGAGCATGACCCTGCGAACTACCTGCAGGGTCTGCTTTACTTTTTAAGGCATTGCAGTTCTCCTGTGTCAGAGAAATCTTCTCTATATTGATCGACGAACAAATTACCCTGTTGGGTGAGTTGGCTTCTGTTAGTTTAAATTTGTAACTTACGTAGCACACCTTGTTGTATTTTCCACAGATTTTCGGTGGTTTGGCGAGAAAAACTCCAATGTAGAGGAGCAAATAAACACGGGCTCCGGCACTCCTTTCGTGCACCCCTTGAACTCATTTCTGCCATTGCCCATATCCGTTGAGTCCTATACAAAAACAAGAACAGCGATTCTCCATGGATGGGAGAATCGCTGTTTTCTGTCGTTTACGTTTTTTTTGATATTTCTTGTAACCGCCTATAAAGACTTTCTCTCAAAGCTAGCCTACAGCTTCCAGATGCGGTACAAGATAACTGCTGCTTCAGCACGGGTAAGCGTGTCGTTAGGCGCAATTCTATCGTTCTTTCCGTTCACAACTCCGAATTTGATCAACAATAATGCGCTGTCTTTCGCATAGCTGGAGATGCTTGCTTCATCCAGATAAGCATTTAAAGTTCCACTCGCCTTGATTTGCTTACCGGATGCCGCTAGCGCACGCGCAGTCAGCACCATCATATCTTGGCGAGAGACTTCAATGTTTGGTCGGAACGTATCATCTTCAAAGCCTGTGGCAATTCCCAGTTCCTTCGCGATGACCAGTTCATCATAATAATAGTCCGTCTTTTGGACATCGCTGAACAATGCTTCACTTTTGCCCGTTCCCTTCAGTTCAAGCGCTCTCACGAGAAGAGCAATGAAATCCGCTCGCTTCATAGAATCTGCAGGTGAGAAATTATTCATGCTGGTGCCTTGGATGACATCGCGAGCTGCCATAACATCTATGGCTTGTTTTGCCCAAGATAGGTTCTGCAGGTCTCCGAAGTTTTTCTTTACAAAGGTTACTGCATAAGTGCTGAAGTGGGTCGTTTGAAATACAACCGTTTGGGTTGCAGCATCATATCGACCGTTCGGAACCGGAGCTACGTTGCCTTTATCATCGATGTACCAAACAACGATTAAATCCGGATTACTTTGCTCCTCCGCTGTCGGTGTATACGGAATGGATACCGTGACAGGTGCGTTAGGGTTATTCCATGGAATGACTTTATCGCCTGATACTACGCTTAGATCAATAACCGGATGGTTGCCGATCAAATTGCGGGTAGCTGCACTCAGGCTGTCCGCTGAGACTTTACTTATGCGTATGGACACTTGCTCAGCAAGGTCTGTTAAGTCGGGCAGCATATTGCTTGGAATTTGGATTGTAGCATTTTCCGTCTTAAGCAATAGTTCAAAGTTTTCTTTCCCCATCAAGCTTTGGGTTGGCAATTGTATATCATACACTTTCGCATCCGTTTGCTTTGGTACTTCGATCACGATTTGTTTCTTGCCGTTTGCCGCTGCTGTAGCTTGTTCAAGCGCTTTTTTCAAGTTGTCGCTGGAGATCGTGCCTATGGCACGCCCGTTATCGGATTTCACCTCCAGTGTAATCGTAACAACACCATCTTTGTTTGCAATGGCTACAGGCTGTGGAGTTGTTACTGCACTACCAGTGTTGCTACTACCAGTTGGTGTATTTGTTGGTGTTGGCGTTGGTGTTGGCGTCGGTTCCGAACCGGTAGATTTCCCCTTGAGGGTAAGTACACCATAAACAGATGTGTCCATATATCCAGTACCGGTTGTATCGTTCCAAGCCGCAACACTTTGACGTGAGCCGTCTTTAGCATCATTGATCTGTACATCGAAACCAAGCTTTGTATCGTCATCCGGAGTTATCCCATGAAGCGGAATCTTCACTTCAACCGTGTAGTTTGTTCCGGAAATGTGAGTCGCCGATTCGAAACCAGCTGCGATGCTTGTGGGATTAAATGAAGTCTCATTGTCAAAATTGATTCTGTACTGCCCATCATCCTCTTGATAGAACGTTGTTTTCCCATTGTTTGGGTCCACGAAGATTTCAACCGAATCCTGTTCATGTGCGTTCACACTGCTCTTATCAAGCTGCGTATCGCTAACCTGGATCAGGACATAAAGATTTTGATCATCCCAGAGTGCTTTTGCCACTCCGCTCGCACCCTGCCAAGCTGTTTGATAACGGTTGATCGGCATTTCAGCGGTCTGGCTCCAGATCTCGTCAACCGTTCCATCAATGACAGGTGCAGCGAATTTAGCGGTCGAATGATTAGCTTCAACCGATTCAGGCTCATGCTCTTCAATGAAGGTATCAGGATCGATAACGCCATAGTAAGCTGGCTTGGCTTGTAAGTTCTTATCGAACAGTAGTGGATTGGATGAAGCTCTCCAGCTCGTGTTATCATCCATACCCCAGAAGGTAACGCGTTTGATATGCTCATCGTTAGCTCTGAAGATATTTAACAACTGCGCATACAGATAACCCTGCGCATTAGCGAGCTTCTCAGAAAGCTGATAGTTGCTTCCAGCCTGAATGTCCAGCTCGGTAATGCTAACTTCGACGCCCAAGGAAATAAACTTCTCCAAGGACCGCTCCACATTTTCCGGGTTTGTATTGATGCTGTAATGTGCTTGCATGCCGACACCATCAACAAGCAATTTACCAGGGTGAGTCAGCGCATATTTATCATTAATTTCTTTGACCATACTGTAAATGGCCTGCGCTTTATTCTGATTATCTTCGTTATAATCATTGTAATAGAGTTTAATATTCCAATCAGGATTCGCGTCTAGAACTTCTCTTGCCGCCAGGAATGCCTGCTCTACGTAGTCTGCGCCGATAGCACTCTTCCATGGGGCGGATCGCAGTGCAGTTTTCCAATCCGTTGGGTTAGACGGGTTATCACTCATCGCCTCATTGACAACATCCCAGGAGATCACCTTATCGCCAAAATGCTCCATAACGGTTTTGATATGAGCCCTCAAATTATCTAGAGCCTCATCCCGTCCCAAGGGGATCGTGTTGTTGTCTGCATCTGATGTTGTATTCATCCATGCTGGTGATTGCTGATGCCATACCAATACATGGCCATGCATCTGCATTCTCTCATCCAACACTTTATCTACAAGCTCATCCGCACCAGTGAACGTGAAGTTGCCCTTTGTAGGCTGCAACGCATCCGGCTTCATGGCATTACCTGCCGTAGCGACATTATGATGCATTTTCAGAAGTTCAAGTCTTACGCCTTCCAAATCCTCCGCAGATATTGCATTTCCGATCAAAAAATGATCTTCATAAGCATCTTTAATCGGAATCAGATCCTTTTGAATACCAACCGGACCCAATCCTGTTTTTTCAAAGCTGATGTCGTCGATATAAAAAGATGCAGTACTGTTACTTGAGCTTTCCACATAAATGGTCAAATACTCGCTGCTTACATTGTTATAGCGGTATGTGCCTTCGAACTGAACCCAGCCATCGTTTGCACTGATGGTTTTAGGTGCCAGTTGTACATAATTGGCGCTGCTTCCATTGCCAACCTGGGTAGACAGCTGAAGCTGGGAGCTTGCAGGCTGGATCAGCTTGACCCATAACGAAATTTTATATTCGTAGCCCTTGTCCACATATTTCTCCACACGTAATGAAGGCCCATGCCAGGTACTCGTTCTGCCCTCTACCTTTAAAGCATATGAACCGTTATCCGTGTGATTCTCATCATCGGTAATAGTAAGCGTTTCGCTACCTGCTCTGCCCTCAAAACCACCTGCTTTTTGATCCTCAAAAGTAACCGTGGTAAAAGGTAACGCTGGATCTCTAGGTGGTTCTGGTGTTGGTATTGGTGTCGGCTCTGCTGTCACCTTTTCTGTAACCAACACATCGCCGATATAGAACGGAACGGCTTTACCTATCGCGTTCGATTGGACGCGAAGTTTCGTATCTTTACTCGTATCTACGATGAATTCTTTCGTCAAAGTGATCCCTTTGCCAGCTTCATAATCCCCACTTGCCAAAAGGGCATAACTGCCTATCGCTTGTATATAAGCTTGTGCACCGCTAGGTACAGTCACATCAGGATCAACGTACACTGTTGCGGTCACCGTGTAGGTTTTACCATTTTCCAGGCCTATGTCGCTAAATGTAAAATCAGCCGCGTCCCAGTCATTTGTTCTATTGCTAACATATAATGCGGCACCATCAGCATTACCAGCAAAAACCTTACCGGTGACAGCTGTTAGATTAGCACTACCTGATTGTGTAGCTAAACCCTTGCCACTCACAAAAGATTCGTGATAAATTTCTTTATCCGTTTCTGTTACCGCTTTTTTTGCCGTGATGAGGACGTCCCCAATGTAAAACGGAACGGCTTTACCAATCTCGTCCGACAGAATACGTAGCGTCGTATCTTTACTCGTATCCACAGTGAATTCTTTAGTCAAGGTGATCGCTTTACCTGCTTCATAATTTACACTTGCCAAAAGACCATAGCTGTTTATGGTTTGGAGATAAGCTTGTGCGCCGCTAGGTACAGTCACATCAGCGTCAACATAAACGGATGCGGTCACCATGTAGGTTTTACCGTTTTCTAGGCCCATGTCACTAAATTTGAAATCAACCGCGTCATAGTTATTTGTTCTGTTGCCTACATATAAAGCCGCTCCGTCAGCATTGCCAGCAAATGCTTTATCTGTGACAGGCGTAAGACTAGCACTGCCCGATTGGCCTGCGATGCCTTTGCCACTCACAAAATTCTCGTGATATACCAATACTGAGTCTGATGGCACTATCGCATCGGGTGCTGCAGCTTCCGTAATCGGAGCCAGCCAGCTAGACGGAATAAGCAAAGCAGCTGCGAGTAAGATCGAGATGACTTGTTTAAGCATTTTACTCATTTGTTGCATTCCTCCTCCAGTTTTGGAAATCAGTTAATTACCTAAATTTTCTAGAACCAACCCTTTAAAATGAAATATCCTCCTGATACTTAGGCGTAGCCAATGTCTTTAACTTTAGAGATTCACCCCCCCATTTGTAACCGCTTTCATATGTGCTTACACCATTTTACAACTCCGACATAATTGACAACTATACTAATACTAAAGGTGTTACCCCCCATAATCATAGGAAAACACACGAAAGATCCAGGAATTCCCTATGTCTTCCCATGTATTAAGACTTCTTCATAGGTAATCCAATACTATTCATTAAAAAGATTTCACAATATGGACGATTACGAATGATCTTTTTTTAGATATGCGCATACTAAGCTCCATATTTTGAAACTTGCGTCAAGTTGAATCGTAAGTTTGAAGATAGGTCCTGAAGTCTACTGATTTGACGAACTGATATACCATACTTGTGTAGAACACGCAGTTATGTGCACTTATGCAGTAAATCGAAGCTTATGAGACCTAAAAAAAGACACAGCACAGCGGAGAGGAGCTATCATTAGTGGAGTATTACCGCAAGAATGTAACAGACAGTTTACAGGAAGTGCAGAGTACAACTAACGGGCTTACGTCGGCAGAAGTCGACAAACGACTGGAACGTGATGGTTACAATGAATTAAAAGGAAAGAAAAAAGATCCCCTCTGGAAGCTTTTTCTTGAAAATTTCAAGGACCCTATGGTGGTCGTACTGCTTATTGCGGCCATTGTCCAGATTGTTATGGGTCAAGTTATGGAATCGCTTATCATTTTCCTCGTGTTGATTCTCAATGCAGTTATAAGTGTCATCCAAACTCGTAAAGCGGAGAGTTCACTTGATGCCCTGCAGCAGATGTCGGCACCCGAGGCTAAAGTGTTGCGGGATGGAGCCTTAAAATCAGTCCCTGCCAGAGAGCTTGTTCGCGGTGATATCGTATTACTGGAGGCTGGAGATTTTGTACCTGCCGACGGCCGTATCATAGAATCGGGAAGCTTGAAGATCAATGAAGGCATGCTGACCGGAGAATCCGAAGCTGTAGAGAAGCATACGGATACCATCGCGAAGGAATCTCCACTCGGGGACCGTCGTAATATGGCGTTTAGCGGTTCTTTGGTTGTATATGGCCGTGGAACTCTTGTAGTAACAGGAACTGCACTGACAACCGAAATCGGCAAAATCGCTGAACTCATTGAGAGCGCCGAAGCCAAGCAGACGCCACTACAGCGTAAGCTCGAAACCTTTAGCAAGCAGTTGGGTGTAGCAATTATCGTGCTGTCCGTTTTGATCTTTGCCATCCAAGCCGGACGTGTTTGGCTGTCGAATGATACAGTGGATACCACGGAAGCCATTCTGAATGCCCTAATGTTTGCAGTCGCTGTGGCAGTCGCCGCTATTCCTGAAGCTCTATCCTCGATCGTAACGATTGTCTTATCCGTAGGTACGAATAAAATGGCTAAGCAACATGCGATTATTCGTAAGCTGCCAGCCGTCGAAGCACTTGGATCAACCAGTGTCATCTGTACGGACAAAACCGGTACTCTGACCCAAAATAAAATGACAGTTGTAGATTACTTTTTACCGGAAGGTGATCGTGATCAATTCAATCAAGAGCCCGAAGAATGGTCTGAGGAAGCCCGGCGCCTCCTACACATTGCCGTGCTTTGTAACGACTCTAACATTAATGAAGATGGTAAAGAACTAGGCGATCCAACTGAGGTGGCACTTATTGCCTTCAGTAACAGCATGAATAAAGATTACAAGGAAATACGCGACAATTTCCCTCGTGAAGCCGAACTTCCTTTTGACTCGGATCGCAAGCTAATGACGACCTTACACACTTTTAACGGACAAAAAGCAATGATCACTAAAGGCGGACCAGATGTACTCTTTAGTCTTTGTACGCATGTACTACTAAGTGGACAAGAAGTGCCGATGACACCGGAAGTTCTTGATCTTTTCATTGAAGCCAATGAGGAATTCTCCAGCAGAGCACTACGTGTACTTGCCTATGCTTACAAAACTGTACCAAATACAGTCACTGAAGTGGGTCTTGAGGATGAACAAAATCTGGTGCTCGTAGGCTTGACAGCTATGATTGATCCCCCTCGGGAAGCTGTCTATGGCGCGATCGCAGAATCCAAGAAGGCTGGAATTCGGACCATCATGATTACTGGTGATCATAAGACAACCGCACAAGCGATCGGACGCGATATCGGCCTTATGACCGAAAAAGAAATTGCCGTAACCGGTCAAGAGCTTGATGCCATGTCCGACGAAGAACTGGATAATAAGCTTGAACAGATTGGTGTGTACGCCCGAGTCTCTCCGGAGAATAAGATCAGAATTGTCCGGGCGTGGCAGCGAAAAGGCAAAATCACAGCCATGACCGGTGATGGCGTAAATGACGCGCCTGCCTTGAAGCAAGCAGATATCGGTGTTGCTATGGGCAGTGGAACCGATGTTGCTAAAGATGCGGCTGCCATGATTTTGACCGATGATAATTTTGTATCCATTGTGAATGCTGTATCTGTGGGCAGAACGGTATTCGACAATATCAAAAAAGCGATCGCCTATTTATTTTCAGGCAACCTGGGTGCGATTATCGCCATTCTGTTTGCCCTGATCTTCGACTGGATTAATCCCTTCACAGCGATTCAGCTTCTATTTATCAATCTGGCGAATGATTCACTGCCCGCCATTGCCCTTGGTATGGAGAAACCTGAACCTAACGTGATGAACAGAAATCCAAGAGAACTGAAGGAAGGTATATTTGCCGGAGGAATGATGCAGGCTATTATTACCCGTGGTCTACTTATAGGTATAGCCGTAATTATATCCCTGTATATCGGACTCCAGCATTCCCCTGATATGGGCGTGGCTATGGCTTTTACAACCCTGATCCTGTCTCGTACACTTCAGACCTTTGCCGCTCGCTCGAACAGTCAAACAGCTATTGAAGCTGGGTTTTTCAGCAACAAATACGTCATCGGAGCCGTTTTGGTCTGCTTTGCCTTTTACGGGATTGCGGTTCTGCCAGGAGTTAGAGAAATCTTCTCGATTCCGGCTTCATTCGGAATGTCCGATTGGCTGATTGCAAGCGGGCTGGCACTCGGCGCCGTCATCCTAATGGAATTGACGAAGGTTATTCGTAGAGCGTTTACTCCTAAATCAGCTTCTTAATCACAATTGAACAAAAAATCAAAACAGCGATTCTCCGAGAATGGAGAATCGCTGTTCTTCTGTCATTTACAGATCTGATTCAAACATCCGTATTATGATCAAAATATCACGTAAATTTTTAATATTTGACTATGTATTCACAACATTCATCCCCATGAACATTACATTTCACTTCCCGGACGGAAACTCGTTTCCCACGTATTTTGCTAAGTGCTCCTTCGATAATGGCCCCCTCTAGGTCACATACCATTTTCCCTTCCATAATAGGTAACCCTTCGCAGAAACAATCGTGTACTGCAATTGACATTCCCTTGTCATCTTCATGGGTTATTATTGGGATCCCTATCTTCATTTGTTCGAATAACCCGAATAGTTCATTAACGGAGGTAACACCAAACTCTTCCCCAATTTTTCTTTTCTCTCTTTATTTTTTTCATATCTGTAAAAGTAAAATGATCCATGCAAGTAACCTCCAAATTCTTATGTAATTTATATTTTAAATTTAATTGATATATTGAGTATAAACGTATCCAATAAATGCTTTGTGATCCTACGCACTTCCTATCTCTAATGATTGGAAGAACAAGGGTTAAAAATCATTATTTTATATTCTGACACTTGACTGTTAGCGCTTCATCTACGATAATTACAACCTCACCCAAAAAACTGGGACTGGAAGAAAATTGATTTTGAAAAGAGGCGGTCGTTATTAGCTGGTTAAGTGATCTATATAAATTACAGAAGCGGGAGCTAAAAAAGGACATCGAACCCTCTTTAGTCAATGCCATCTTTCGGATGTATGATAGATTTCCCAGGATTGGACTTAAAGAGCGGATCGGCCAGCAAGATATGTCTCTGGATATCGCTGATGCTTATATTAATGGTAAAAACGCAATGATTGAAGCTGGAGTCGGCATCGGTAAGTCCTTTGCATACCTCATTCCCAGCCTGCTCATTAACCAGGTCTCAAGGCAACCGATCATTATTGCAACATCCTCCATACAACTTTCAGAACAGATCCATAAAGATCTGAGATTCATCGGAAGCCGGCTCGGATTTACATCGGTTCGCTCCGTAGTCGGAAAAGGTATGGGGCAATATGCTTGCCGATACAGGGCAACAGACCTGTTACAACCTGATGATTCAAGCTCTCCTCTATCTACGCTTGCCCAGCGTATTGTGAATTATGACATTGATGAGAGAGCAGATATTAAGGGCGGAGTTAGTGATGCAGTATGGTCTAATGTTTGTGTGAATGATTGTAAATTTGAACGATGCCATTATAAAAGTACATGTTCATTTTACGAGATGAGAGCGAAGATTAACGCCTACGCCAGCGACATGGATTTTATTATCGTCAACCAAGACCTGCTCATCCGTGATTTGATCAAGAAAAAAGAAGGAACGAAGGGATTAATCACTGAACGGCCAGCTCTGATCGTAATTGATGAAGCTCATAATCTGGAAGCAAAGGTTAGAGATGCTAGAACGCTCGAGTTTACATATCGGGGAACCTGCCGTATTCTGGATGACACCTTACAGATTCTCTTCAAGCAATCCGCAGATAACGGCCTTTTGCCGCAATTTAAATTTTTAAAAAGATGCGTGGGTCATATTTTCAAACAGGTAGAAGCGGATTTGCTGCAAACAGCCAAGCAGGATAATGACCGGATAAAAGTGTCGGAGATCACAGGGATTCCGTTAAAGCGGGGGGCTCAGGTTTTGAAAGAGTTTAATCTCAGCTTATCCGTCTTAACTTCCAAGCATGAGCGAGAGATCGATAATCTTTTTGAAGCCATGAACGGACTTATAGATCTCTTTGATGTACTCGCCGGAGTCCAGGATAACTACCTGATTTGGGGAAGCAATACCCAGCGTGAGGCCACTATTAGTATCTGTCCTAAAGGCATAAGCCAGTTCCTAAGATATAGCTTATTTAACGGGAAAACATCTGTTATTTTAACGTCAGCAACTATGTGCCAGACCGGAGAAACACTAGAGGAACAATATGCATATCTGACGCAGTCGCTCGGTTACAAGGGAGATTATATGGAGCGCCAGGCTTCGCCGTTTGATTATGACAACCACACCATGCTGTATATTGCTAAGGACATCCCTTACTACAACCATCAGAACAAGGTAGGTTATCTTGAAGCAGCATACAAGGAAATGCTGAGGCTCTGTAATTTAACGGACGGACGGACATTGGTTCTTTTTTCAGCGAAGGAAGATATGAAGTACATTCATAATAAGTTAAAATCCGAGAAGCTTGCATGGGCGGTGCATGTTCAAAGAGAAGGATCGTCTCAGGACGGGGTGATCGCTGAATTCCGTGGCAGTAAAGGCGTTCTTCTTAGTACCGGTGTATTCTGGGAAGGCGTGAATATCGAAGGTTCTGATTTGTCGCAGTTAATTATTTTCCGTCTGCCCTTCCCTGTTCCTTCCGATCCTGTCTATGAATATAAGGCATCTTTGGCGAAGGATCCCTTAAATGACGTTTTTGTACCGGACATGCTGCTTCGGTTAAGACAAGGAACCGGGCGACTGATCCGTAGTGAGACTGACCTTGGTGTACTCAGCATACTTGATTCCCGTCTGTCTGCTGCTGCGAAAAAGGATTACCGGGATAAGGCACTGGAATCTTTACCATTTAAAAAGGTTACCGAGGATTTTAGAGTGCTGGAGAAGTTTGTAAAAGAAAAAGAGATACAACTTAGCGTTAAGTAGAACAGGCTGTACCGTCCTCTTAGGAACGCGTATTTTTGAATAGCGATACTGTGTATCGTTTGGAGGATCCTTTTCAGCATGAAAAAAAACAAACAAGCCTGAAGTGCTTCTGTGCCAGGCTTGTTTGTTTTTGCTGTATCAGCTCTCCGAAGCTGATGATCCATTTATCATCCTTCATTCAATCATTCAAATTGTTCGTAGCCTCAAATGTGATAATCATTTACCCAAGGCAAAATAACCATCACGCTAGTACCTACCTGAACTTCTGAGTCTACCTTAATTTGTCCCCCATACATCTCTATTAATTGTTTACAAATTGATAATCCAATTCCTGTCCCTTTTTGCTTGGTTGTAAAGAAAGGGTCAAATATTCGATTTAGTTTATCCAGTGGAATTCCTTCTCCATTGTCTTTAAAAATAAGGATAATTTCGTTAGTCTCATTAGCGGTGCTAACTGTAATGTCTATTCTGCCTCTAAACGCTGTGAATGAATCTATACTATTTTTTAAAATGTTAAGGATTACCTGTTCTAGTTGAGAGGCGTTTCCATACGTCATTACTTTCTCTAGAGAATACTCCACGGAAAGAATAATATCATCACTAAGTATGAGTTGATTCACGATGTTATTAACTCTATGTATAACCTCGATAACGTTATATACTACGCCGTTATTTTTCGAACTATCTCCTTTTCGAGCCAGTACTAGGAAGTCCGTTACTAATCCGTTCAGAGCATCAATCTCTTTGATGGTTATATCCAGATACGCACGCAATTCATCCGCCTTGATCTCCGGTTCATATAGCCTGTTATTTACAAGCTGGGCAAACCCTTTAATCGAAGCAAGCGGATTCCGTATTTCATGTGCCATACCAGCTGCCATTTGTCCCATAACAGCAATTTTTTGTTCATGCAAATTGTCAATCTGTTGATTTTTATTAGATAAATAACCCTTTGCAAAGCCCATAAAACCGGTCCAGTTGCTTTCCATTAAACGATTATAAAAAAACAATCGAGTCGTAGAATCATCTTCCATCTCTTCAATGATCTTAAACATCATATTCTGAGCGATTAAGATTAAATCCTTGCTCATTTCAAGTAAGATATCAAAATGATCACCGAATATTTCTGCAGTATAAATCCCTTGCTCCACCCCCTCTTTTTCTAGTATGTTTAGGTATTGGTCGTAATCAAAGGAATCCAAGAACAGTGCCTCTATCATACTCATTAATATCTTGTTGAATGTTGAATCTAACAATTCCTTATGCGTCTTTACAAACCAGGCGGATTCGATATTATTCATAGTTATAGAATGGTAATGCCTATCTAAAATAATTGGAACAGCTAGGGTTAATGACGAACGTAATGCATTTGCTCTGTATGACATTTTCATCCTCCCTCTTTGTTGTTTTGTATTCAATATATATGTATATTTTCCTGCTTCAAAAGTAACAGTAAGTCACTATATTTCACAAAACCAATAGTTTTACTTAATTAATAATTATAAGCGCTATAAAAAATGCAACACCCCAAGCTATTCCGCCTGTAACGGAATGGTTTGGGGTGTTGAGTACATGTATGGTAAATCTATATAACCATGGGGGAGCTTGTTAGCTCCTACTTACCTTCAAAAGACTAACCTTCCTCATCTTCGTCATTCTAGTATAACTATGCAATTGAAACGATATAGTCTTTGTACTATCAAAAAAGCATTTGATCCAGGATCAAATGCTTTTTACGTTGCTCCTTGGTTATTCAAACAGATCATTCACGGAACGAATAGGCTTCACATCCATGGATTCCTTCGATGCGGCTAGATTCAAATACACTCCTACCCAGATGATTGCGCATAAAATGATATAAACCATCTCTTTATCCCCTCCCTTGCGTGGGTTTTATCAGCAATCTATTAATCGTCTCTGTACTCAAAAACATCAATGTTAGTGCCGCATCCACCGCTCCCGTGGAATGGCAAATACTATGAACCAGAGCATCGATGGAGCAATGGAAAATCCAAGTAGCGCAACCGCAGTAAGGAAACAACTGAACAATGTGATTCTACCCGTACCCAGACGCTCGACCATCCTTTTGCTGAAGAGACTGGACACGATGGTCCCTCCCGCAATGATCATGGACACGATACCCGCCGAGCCGAGTAAAGAGTCAGGAAGTCCTAGACTGATAAAAGCCAGATATATAATAATCAAAAACCAGGTAGACAAGCATGCTTCCCCCTCGTGATAAAAATGATTCGTTGCACGCGTAAAGAAATACATTTATACACTTAATAAATATACTTTATAAAGTCTATGTATGAAGTATGCGATATAAGCATTCCTTTGTCAAGCAACCCATTCACTGATCTGGAGCTGTATCATCAGTGTGCAGTGCATATCAGCAATTGGATCAATACTCATATTGATCACCTAAAAAAAGAGGCTTGTCCCATAAGTCATTCATCTCATGACTTATGGGACAACCTCTTAATGGAGCTCGACCAAATCCGGCTCCAATGACTTCAATGTCAACCAGCGCAGGCCGGCCTCGAAATCTTCTTGAAATGTATTTTGCATAACAATCTGTGGATAAATGGGCATTGGATGTCGAAGCTGATAAGCTTCCCAAGCAGATGTCCAGATTTCTAATTCCACCTTATCCTGATATATTACAATTTTGTCCGGAGCAAGAACAGCATTCAGGGTTTGGATAATCCGGCAGGCAGTATTGATGAACGTGTCCTTGCCCATCTCGAGACTCCAGTCAGGCATGTCGGGCAGGAATTTTATTTCCCCTGACATGCCCTGATTACCTTTAAGGATCTTTCCATTCAGATAGATACCCATGCCAGGTGGGTACCTGTTTGGAAAGTAAAGACCAAGCAAGTACTGTTCCTCTTCCTCTCCCTGGTTCATGCAATATCCGCTGATAGCTGCATTAACGTCATTTTCAACCAAGATAGGCAACTCAAATTGTTGCTCAATCTCTTGAATCATCCGTGAGCCAGTCAGCTCATGGTGGCTGCTGACTTTAATTTCGCCGTTGACAACCTGTCCCGGAATGCCTATGCCAATAACCTTGATAGAAGGATACAAGGCTATAGAGTGTTCAATAATATCACAAAAAAATTGTCTTTCGAAGACTGGAATGATATGTTCATCCTTCGCCAGAATCTCGTTCTCCAAATTCACGACGGTGGCTGAAATCAGTACCTGTCCCTCTTTATCCTTCAGATAAATGACTAGCCCGAGGCTGAAGTTGTAATTGTAGCGATAAGTTTGTGCTGGTCTACCGCCGTTTGATGGTACAGTCAAGTCTTCGAACAGCTCACCTAACTCATGCAGCTCCTTGACTAATGAGTTTACTGTTACGACGCTCAGTTTGGTCAGTGCTGCCAGCTGGGGTTTGGTGGCTGTATTTATACGTTTCATCACTTGACGAACGTTGTTAAGGTTAATTTCCTTCATTAAGTTGGCGTTTGCTGTTCTCATAAGCCCCCCTGCTCGATGAACGTATGGATCAATTCATCAGGTATTCCTTTTAAGTATGATTGTACCTTAATGTCGTCTAGTTTTCATCTTCATACCTTAAATACGACAGTGTTAAATATTATATCTCGGGGTCCATATTAACAAAAAAGCAACCTCCTTGTTGGCAAGTTGCTTGTAAAACGACTCTATCGTGAATCTCTAATTATCATCTAAATTAACGATAGCGCCCGATGGAAATTTAATCCTCCATGTCTACTACTAGCTATCTTTAGCCATTAGAGCTAATTCTTCAATCCAGTCAAAGTGATTCCTTCTACGAAATATTTCTGACCAATCAGATAAAAAATGACGCCCGGCACAAAGGACATGCACGTAGCCGCCATCGTCAGTGACCAGTCCTGCTTGAGTTGGCCTCTAAAAGCGGTCAGTCCCAAGGCTATCGTATACTTATCGCTTGAGTTTATGTAAATCATCTGTTGAAGTAGATCGTTCCATAAACCGATAAAGATAAATAATGCGACGACGATCATTGCAGATTTAATTGCCGGCATAATAATACTGAACAAAATACGGAAATATCCAGCACCATCGATCGTTGCTGCTTGATCAAGCTCTCTCGGAATAGACATGATAAATTGCCTAATCAAAAAGATATTAAAAGCGCCACCGCCACAGAAATAAGGCAAAATCAATGGTAGATAGCTATCATGGATTCCTAAGCCCCTCGTCCACCCAATATATAGCGGAATGAGCGTAACCATTGCAGGTAAAAGCATCGAACCGACACAAAGAGCCCAAATCAATTTCTTGCCCCAAAAGCGCAGCCTTGCAAAGGCATAACCGCATAAAGTGGCTGTAAAGGTTCCTGCCAAACAGGCGGGTACAATAATAATCATGGTGTTCCATAAATATTTCCAAAACTTAAATATCTCTAGCGTTTCTCCATAGTTTGAAAACAACCAATTTCCTGGCAGCAGTGAAGGTGGATATTTGTATATCTCGGCATTCGACATGAGCGACGTGCGAAATATCCACCAGATCGGAAAGAGCACGAGTATAGTAAAGAAAATGACAGCGACAAATGAGATAAGGTTCATCCACTGATTATTGCGTTTCTTGCTCTTTAGTCTTCCGTATGTTGCTACACTCATTTGTCATCGCCTCCTTCATTAAAGATCCATAGGTTGGAGGTTTTGAATAATACACCAGTAAAGCCTGCAAGAATAACAAAAATAACTAACGTTGTCGCACAAGCATACCCTAACTTATAATTTACAAATGCTTGATCATACATTAGATAAGTCAAAAAACGTGAAGAATTACCCGGTCCGCCATTAGTTAATGCAAGAACCGGCGTAACGATCTGGAGATTAGCAATTAAACTCATTAACAAATTGTAAAAAATAATGGGTGACATGCATGGCAATGTGATGTGCAAGAATCGTTTCCATCCGTTGGCACCATCCATTTCAGCCGCTTCATGATAGACGCCCGGAACATTTTGAAGTCCAGCTAAGAAAATAACAATTAAGTTTCCTGATAACCAGATCGATATCAAGGATAGAGAAGGAACTACATAGCTGGAATCAGCGATAAAAGAAACTTTGTTTAAACCAACTTCGGAGAGCAGAAAGTTGAAAAAGCCAAAATTAGCCTCGTATAGCCAGGACCATCCTACGTATATTGCAGCTGCCGGCAAAACGTATGGAACATAGAAAATCGCTCTAAAAAAACCTCGTGCCGGAATTTTACGATTCAGAAGCATTGCGATAAAAAGTGAATAAATCATACTTCCAACTACTGATAAAATGGCAAAGTAGATCGTCGCTATAATAGAATCTTTAATATAAGGATCGGTGGTAAATAGATTTATGTAATTCTCGATGCCCACGAATTTGGGTTTCGCCAATCCTGTCCAATTCGTCAAGCTGATTCCTAGCACCCCAACAAGAGGCAGATACGTCAGAAAGATCAGCCCGAGGAAGGCAGGAATCAACAGGATATACGCAACGCGTGCCTCACTTGAATTAATGCGTGAACGGCGCTTCGGAGATTTATTAATAGTTTCCATTTTTCTCTCCCCACCTGATGATCAAAATATGGCCGCCGCGTTTGTGAGCATAGCAGCGGCCATCCTTCCAGACCTTAGTTACTACCTTTATTCGCAGCTTTCAAAGCATCGAGGTTTTTCGTGATAGCATCCTTAGCGGTCGTCTTTCCAGTCCACACATCCCCTAGAATCGATCCAAGCAAGGTGTTAAACTCCGTCGTATGATTCGTATAGAACCACGATGCTGGTTTTACAGCAGAAGATTGAGCATAATCAACTACTGCAGATTTGTATTCTTCATAAGCAGGGAAGTTAGGGTTCTCTACCCATTTACGGGTAAGGGTTTCATCCGTATACCATTTCTCCAGCGTCGGCATCCAGATTCCTGAACTAATGAGTCCCCAGTTATTTTCTTCAGAGTTGTACCACTTCAGCCATTCCATCGCTTCTTTTGGATGCTTAGTCTGGGAGAACACGACATTGGCTCCACCCGTGTTGAGGGTAACCTTATCCTTCATGTAAGGCAATACAGCAACGCCATAGTTCAGGCCTTCTTCCTTGGCCTTATTCAGACTAGTTCCCACGTTCCACGCACCGTTAGTAGCCATGGCGACAGTTCCCGCGATAATGGTTCGTTGAATACCATCATCAGTCTGTCCGACAGACAACGGAGCAACATGATCCTTCAAGTAAAGATCTGCAACCTTCTGAATTCCCTCGATACTGGCGTCTTCTCCAATTCTTACCTCAGTCCCATCACCCGAATAGAACCCTCCACCATTACCAAGCGCCCAGGTCTCGAGCTGCCATGGTAAGTTCTCAACGGATGCGCCAAACTGAACAATACTCTGCTCATTAAAGCCACTCTCATCAGGATGTTTACCATTTTTATCAATGGTCAGCTTCTTCGCTGTTGTTACAAATTCGTCCCATGTCCACGCTTTATCCAAAGCAGCTGGAGGATAGGGTACATTGGCTTTGTCGAACATGTCTTTGTTGTAATAGAGGAGTAAGATTTCATTGGCAGCCGCATAGGCTACGGTTTTCCCTTGATATTTGTAAGCTAAGCTATCCAGTGGTTTGCTGTCGCTTCCTTCATACATTGTATTCACATCATTCAGCATGCCTTGGGTAGACCACTGAACGACACCATCTTCCCTGAGCATCCCTGTATCAGGCAATTGCTCTGCCGTTGCCATTGTATTCAGCTTGGTCATGTAGTTTTCCCAAGGGATCGCTTGTACTTCTACTTCAATTCTGTCTTGAGAAGCATTAAATTTATCCGCCACTCCCTGGGTTACATTTCCCTCTTCCGCACTGCCCCACATCGAATAGATAATCTTGACCTTCTCCTCAGGCTTGGAAGTTGCGTTCTCGGATGCTTTGGGTGCATCAGTTGCCTCGGTTGCTGTGTTTGTCTCGTCTTTCGCACAACCAATGACACTTAATGCTAGTGCAGTTGAAAGAATACCTACCCCGAATACTTTACCTACTCTCAATTCCCTCTCCCCCTTCATAATTACTTAGATATGTCTAACCGTTTGACCCCCTAAGTAATTGAGTTAAACGTTTAGTACCAACTTTTTTAATAATTTCAACCTTTGCTTCGAATCCGAAATTTTGACCAGTTGATACGACTTTTAATATCGTGATTTTTTAAAAAAAGTGGTATAGAGTATTCATGAACTTGGGATGTTTTTATGAAGTAAGCGCTTTATTGATATTGTGTCATGATTTTCCATTAGGGAAAATAGCATTTTTCAACCTGATTTTTAAATATTTCAACTTTAAAGATTCATCTCTTTCATAGCGGCAGAATCAGCGGATCAAAATATTCACTTGCAGTAACGTTAATAAGCAGAGCCGCACTCCTACCCCAACGGGAGAAGCACTGCTCTGCTTATTTAGCATTTTTACACATAAGCTGCTATATGCAACAAGTGAACTCGTAGTTTCAATCTTAAGATCGACTTCTTAAGAAGAGCCGCCAATTTTAGCCGCTCTTCCATTAGTTCCATCATTCTCATGTTAATTCGTAATTACCCATTTTTGCCGATCAAGAGTAGGATCAAATTCGCTTAGAGACAATGTTGTTCCATCCGCTGATACTTCCAGCGCTTTCTTATGATGAGCAGAAATAATACTTACGGTACCATCATCATTTTCATGAAAAATCCAACGCTGATTGTTATATCCGAGATAAGGGTATAACTGAATTTTATTTTGCCCTGTGTCTAGATCAAGCGCCTGACCGGCTGTTGTACGAATAGAATAGGAACCTGCATCGTCCCCCGTCGGCACGAATACCCACTTCTGATCCGTAGAATCATTCGCATCCTTCAGGGTAACAGCTTCACCATTTGCGAGATTTGCTGTATAAAGGGATTTCTGTAGTTCTGCATTTACTAGACTGGAAGTGGTTAAATTGGCAGGTGTTTCTCCGCTCACGTTAACGTTTTGATATGAAACATTTCCGCCAAATACATGTAGTCCAAAGCGGCCTTCGGCAAATGTGCCGTCCTGGAGGTCGATCACTTTCTGCCCATCTACATAAACTACGATATGTGGGCCCTTCGCTTCGATTTTCACTTTGTAGGTTTGACCCGGCTGAATGAACGTCGGAACTTTTGCTAGAATCTGACGCTCTTCAATACGGCCTTCGATTTTATAAAAGAGACGTACGGACTTCATATTCGGATCCAGATTTAAGTAGTATCCGCTGCGTCCATCTTCGCTGGCGCGGAACAACATAGAGCCTGCTCCCCCGGATTTCCCTAACATCATATCTGCTTCATAAGTAAAGTCTCCAGCCTGCTTCTCTGCGATATAATTCGCGTCACTCAAGTAATTTCCACGAATTCCATTTTCACTAATGACCCAAGAGGCTGCAGAAAGATCTTTAGTCCATCCACCTAAGTTCGTATGAAATTCACCATCAGTTACCTTAACTAATACGCTTGTTGAAGTCTTCCCATTTGGAGTAGAGACAGTAATGATCGACTCGCCTTCTTTTTTACCTACAATGGTTGCCTGTGAGTTATCTGCCACGTTTAGTTCAACTACATCTTTGTTACTGGAATTCCATTTCAGCGGCTGTGCACCATTACCTGTTCCATTCTCTACCATTGCAAAGAGTGTGTCGCTTTGCCCCTTGCTCAGTTCACGATCATTTGTATCCATCATTATCTTGGTAGCGGAATTGGACTCCTGATTCCATACAGAGCCTAACCGATTCACCTTCAGAGATACGACCTTTACGTTGCCTCCATTGGTGTAAAAGCTCAAAGCTCTGCTGGCTGGATCCGGAAAAATGACATCAGAGAAAACGACTTTACCGTTGTTGCCAAAAACCTCAACAGAAGACTCGTCTACAAGGATACGCATCTTAACACGCTTATTCTCCGTTTGCATTGGCGCTTCATGTCTTGTACTAAATAAACTCGAAAAATCCGTCAAACCAGATGCAGACCGATCCACGAAAATCTGACTCTCACTAGGTTTATATCCAACTACCGTTTTCTGACTTCCACCTACACGAACGTTAAAACCAAATTCACTTACCTGACTGCCTGCAGGAATTTCTACTTCAGCTTCAATCTCGTATGCACCAGAAGTAACGCCTTTCAGTAGGTTCTGAGAAGAAGGACTCACCACTTTATTAGCTGTAGAATATAGCTGACTACGCAGCGATTCCAACTCCTTGATTGGGCTTTGAACGAGCTGAATCCCATCTTTAGTCGTTACTAATGAGACTTCCCTTGGGATTGACAGTACGCCCTTCCAATGGGTCGTTGGAAAAGCAAACGGATAGTCCCAGTTTGTCATCCAAGCCATCATTACACTGCGATGATCTGGCATGTTCGAAAAAGACATTGATGCATAGAATTCTTTTCCAAAATCAGTTCGCAATACTATGCCTGCCGGATTATCATTTACGAATTTACCTTCCGCTGTTAAATGACCCACAAAATATTCAGCATCTGATCCGCCTGTTTTTGAATTCGCTCCTGTACTAATCATCAGAACCCATTTCTTCTGTGATGTTCCGGCTACCGAAAGCTGAAGCAAATCCGGACATTCCCATACACCGCCGCGAACATAGTCCCCGTATCCCCAACTATCTGTTAGGGTCCAATCAAGTAGATTCGTTGAAGTAAAGAAACGAATATGATCTCCACCGGATACAACCATTACCCACCTGTTATTGTCGTTATCACGAATCACTTTCGGATCACGGAAATCCCAACCTCCTGGCTCCCCTCCATTATCGCCTGGATTCTCGATAACCATTGGACGTTCCTTGGAATATTCCCAAGTACGACCTTGGTCCTTGCTGTATGCAAGACCGATACGCTGATTCCCATTCGGGCCATCGGGATTATAGGAAGTGTAGTAGGCAATTAGCCCCTTACCTCCTGAATCCCCGAACAAGCCTGATGCATTCGTCAAATCTGCCACAGCCGATCCAGACCAGACATGTCCATGATCATTCCACGGCAGCGCAATCGGAAGCCGCTTCCAGTTCAGCATATCTTTACTGACAGAATGTGCCCATGTGCCTCCGTCCTGATGGAATAGATGATATTCTCCTTCGAAGTAGACCAGTCCATTCGGATCACTTGCAGAACCACGAATTGGCGTATAGTGATATTGAGGGCGATATTTTTCATTATAATAACTGCTAGCATCCGTCACATAAGTATCCTGGAAGTAAGCCGTTCCTTGTTTAACGACGATTCCTGCATATCCATCGGTGTAGGTTTTATCTGTTAGATCGATTGCAGCCGGGGTGTATCCGTCTAGGAAGACCTGAATTCTGTTTCCATTTGCCTTTATCTCTACGTGATGTTTTGCTCCGGTCTGACTTGGATAGGTATGCTGTGAACTTGCAATGGTTGTTCCGTTAGCTTTCGTCAAGCTTACACGGACCAGATTTCCTTCCTTCGTAAGGGCAGCTTCATATCCCTTTGTTCCATCAGCCGATGAACGAAAGGCGAGCGCTGCAACAGAATCAGGACGAAGAGATATATTACCTTCATATACAAAATCAGCAGCTTGTTTGTTATATATTTGCAGTGACTTACTCTGGTTTGCTACCATTCCTTTTTTGCCGCTGATATTAGGCTGCCATTGTCCTTGATTTGTAACCACAGCACCAAGATTTCCTTTCAGATCACTTACGATTATGTTTTGGAACAAAACAGAACCATCCCATACATTGAGTCCTAGCTTACCTGTACGATACGCGTTATCCTGAACCTCAATCACAGGTTTATATGCATTGTCCCAATATACTTTCAGCGATGACCCCTCTGCTTTCACCTTGAGATGATAGATTTCGCCTGCCTTGACTCTAACTTTTCGCTCCTCTTTTAATTTCCCTTCACTACCACTTGCGTCTTGTAAACGAATCATACCTGCATTCGGTACGATTTGGAGCATGTAGGAACCCCAGCCATCTTCATTAGAACGGAACAATAAGGTCGCATCAGCTTGCATATCCTTGATCATGACGTCAGCTTCATAGATAAAATCCTCTGACACCGTTTCGGAGATTGCCATTACATTTTCTTGTGGATCGGAAGTCAGTAAGATTCCTTCAGGAGTATCCACCAAGTTACCTTTTCCTTTTATTTGCCAACCTGTCAAATTCGTATTTGTATTGGTTACGCTTTCAAAAATAGAAAGTCCCTCCTTAGCTCGTTTGCTTACCTCCTGTTCAGCGAGCGCAGCCCATCCAGTCCCGGGATTTGCTACATAAATGCCTGCTGAAGTCATTACAAGTCCTATTGCCATAAGAAAGCATATTGCGACTTTTCCTTTATTTTTCATCTTCTTTGCCCTCTTTTTCTATCATTAATATTGAAAAAAAAGAAGGAGGCCAATTCATTACTGCACTGACCTCCTCTATATATTCTTTTACAATTGAGCAGAAATCTGACTTTCCAGTGCTGTGAGTCCAAGAGCCAGAGCACCGCATAATCCCGCCTGTTGGCCTAACCCTGGTGGAACGATATACTCATCTATGTGTTCCAAAATAGTACTTGAGCTGACATAGCCGTTCAGGTTCTGAAGCACAGCCTGACGGATCAGTGGAAACAATTGTGACTGCTGCATAACACCACCACCCAGAATGATTTTCTGAGGAGAGTTAAGCAATATAGCACCCGTAATCGACTGTGCAATATAAAATGCTTCCATTTCCCATGCAAGGTGATCCATAGGAAGTTCATGGCCCTTCTTCCCCCACCTTGCTTCAATAGCAGGACCTGCCGCCATCCCTTCTAGGCAGTCCCCATGATAGGGACATCCCCCTGGGAATACATCGTCAGGATGGCGTCTCGTAAGAACATGACCCCCTTCAGGATGCACAAGACCATGAATGAGTTTACCTTCTGAATACACTCCCACACCAACACCCGTGCCAACTGTATAGTACAAACAGCTGGATAACCCTTGGGCAGCGCCCCATTTGGCTTCACCATATGCCGCTGCATTGACATCCGTATTCCATCCAAAAGGAACCGAAAAGTTTCTTTTCAAAGTGCCCAGCATATCGTAATTTCCCCACCCTGGCTTTGGTGTTGTTGTAACGTAACCATACGTCGGGCTGTCTGTGTGAATATCAATCGGACCAAACGATCCAATTCCGATAGCTTCTACTTGCTTGCCTTGAAAATATTGAATAACTTTAGGCAACGTCACCTCAGGATGTTCTGTTGGGAAACTAATCTGATCTTCAATTTCCCCATTTTCATTCCCAATGCCACATATAAACTTCGTCCCGCCAGCTTCAATCGCTCCTATACGCATATACATGACTCCTCTCGATGACTAATTCTTGTCTTGCTCAGCAGAGGGAGTAAGCTCATAGATATCCAGGGAAATCAGCAAGTCATTCTCATTTTCTGCAAACACAGCTATACCTTTAGATTCTAGTCCAGGGAATATAAGATCTGTAATCACTGCCTGACCACCATTACTGAACGCCTCAACTGAAGAGCGATCCACAAAAATACGGAGATCATTTGACTCATCAAGCGCTTCGAGCTTGGCTGAATGATGTCCTACGAAATGTTCGTGGAAATCATGCTGACCTGAAGCCATCCGATCTACATAAAGCTCCTCTGTCTCACCGTTAATACCGATTATTGTTTGACTATACGCACCTACTCTTACTTTGAAGCCTACAGATTTACCTCGTGTGAACTCAGCTATAATCTCATAAGATTCCAAGTGAATCTCCTTAAGAAGAGTATTGATTTCTTGCACCGTTGCCTCTTTCACAGAAAGGACTTGTACACGAG
Source organism: Paenibacillus sp. B2(2019) (assembly GCF_008370385.1). NCBI lineage: Bacteria > Bacillati > Bacillota > Bacilli > Caryophanales > Paenibacillaceae > Paenibacillus > Paenibacillus sp. B2(2019). The sequence goes on along the minus strand of NZ_VTZR01000032.1, from coordinate 60,013 downwards.
CAGATTCCAACTCTTGTACCGGCTTCTGCACAAGAAAGATCTCCCCTTGTCTTGATTCGAGTTGAAGCTCCCTTGCAATCGTCATCGCGCCGCGGAATTCTTCTGCCGGCGTCTTGTTAGCATACATCCAGTTGCTCATCCAGCCGATAAATAGTCGTCTTCCATCTTCAGCCGGTATATCAGACCAGCTTACACCTGCATAATTATCTCTTCCATAATCAATCCAGCGAACTTTTATCGAATCTTCATCTGGCGTGAACACTTCTCCATCAAAATCCCCTGTGAAATACTGAGTTCTTGACCCTTCCACAAAAGCGGGATCCGCACCGATGCTCACAAGCATCACCCATTTCGTGTTCGAATGATCGCCATCAATAACAAGTGGGAACAAGTCTGGGCATTCCCATACCCCGTCATGAGAACCGATTCCGTTACCAAATTCGCTGGCATATGTCCAGTTAATTAGATCAGGAGAATGATATAAACACACCGTTTGACCACAAGCTACAATCATCACCCATTGATTCGTATCTTGATACCAAAATACTTTGGGGTCACGGAAATCAATGAATGTATCATGTTCAAGTACCGGGTTTCCTTCATACTTCGTCCAGGTTCTTCCGTTATCTTTACTGTAGGCCAAGCTTTGACGCTGAATGGCTGGCTTGCCTTCTGGCATATCCAAATGATGCGTAAAAATCGCTACTAAACCTGGTTTACCTTCAAAAAATCCAGTCGTATTATTCCAGTCAACTACAGCACTGCCGGAAAAAATCATACCTAATTCATCTGGAGCGAGAGCGATAGGCAGTTCCTCCCATGTAACAAGATCCTTGCTGACCGCATGGCCCCAGTGCATAGCTCCCATGGTCATTCCACCCGGATGATGCTGAAAGAACAAATGATATTCACCCTCAAAATAAACCATTCCGTTTGGATCGTTCATCCACTTTTCCTTAGGGGAAAAATGATACACACCTCGGTAATTTTGTTTCGCAATCGTTGACATTATTGTTTTCTCCTTTACTCCCGTAATAAGATCTTAGTTCTAAGATCATCTCTCTTTATATAGATGAAGGTCGTGTATAGCAGTGTAACTGCATGGAACACGGCCTTCATCCCACAATATTAATCATTTGTTATTGGGTTGCTCTATCATATCCGCCTTGTTTAATTTCAAGCCATTCTTGCAAGCCCAGACGATCCAATTCTTTCAGATATTCATCCCACTGCGCTTCGATTTTACCGTTTTGGTACCATTCCGTGCGCATTCTAAGCACGTAGGCAAAAAGATCCGTTTCAATTGTCGTAAGGCGATCAAGCTCTTGAATGGAGTGGAATACACTCGGCATTACGTTTTCTGCTTTCATCTTTGGCGCCATGATATTCTTGATAATATCCATTCTGCTTTTGGCATCATCCGGCATGGTTGTGTATTTCCCATAATAAGAATCAAGAATAGCTAGGGGTCCACCGACACTTGTTTTCTCACGTAGTTCTACAGGAGCTGCACCCTCCAGTGGCAAATGTTTCAGCATTCCTTTTTCTTTATCAAATTCGAAAATATTCTGCTGTTTTTCATCTCCATACGTCCCCCAGTTGTTCTGTACAGATTGAATCGGATCGAAGAGTTGATCAACCCATTTCGCTGTCGTTTCCAAGTTCTTATTGGCGCTTGTGACAACCATCTTACCTCTTCCCAAACCAAGCGCGTTCGTTCTTGTTACGTTAACTTCACCATCGGGTCCAGCAAGTGGAGGCATAACTTCGTAGCTGTCATTATCTCCGGTGATGTTGGCCTTATCCCATGAGAAGTAAAGTCCGTATTTCTGATCCTTTCCTTTTGCAAGGTAAGTACTCCAGTCTTGTGTGTAGGCTTCAATATCAATGAGTCCTTCTTTATACAGCTCGTTAATAAAAGAAACTGCTTCCTTGTAGTCTTCTTGTGCCGCCGTAAATATCACTTTCCCATCATTGCTCACAACCGCATGGTCAGGGTTCTCACCCAATCCAAACGAAGCAAATAGGAATGCCAGATCTTCTGCTCCCGGCTTGTTAATAAAGGACAATGGAATTTCGTCAGCCTTACCGTTGCCATTTGGATCTTTTGTCTTGAATGCAATTAATACTTCCTTTAATTCTTCTGTTGTTTTAGGCATATCAAGGCCAAGCTTCTTAAGCCATTCCACATTGATCCAAGGCATACTATCTACCGCCTGGATTCTTTCTTTACCGCTACCCAGCTCTTCAATCCATGGAAAGGCATAAATATTGCCATCTGGTGCCGTAATCATACTCTTATATTCTGGTGCTTCTTCCAGCACCTTTTTGAAGTTTGGCATATTGTTCTCGATGAGATCATTCAGCGGAACGATGGCACCATCTTTAGCAAGCTTGAGCAGCTCATAGTCACTATAGTCCGCATTAAAAATAGCATCAGGAAGATCACCACTTGCCACAGCCAAGTTTCTTTTTTCAACAAATACGTCTTTCGTAAAATTCTTCCAATTAATATGAACATTCGTCTTTTCTTCAAGACGTTTATTAATCAGTTTTTCATTTGGATCAGTTGGTGCAAGTGGAGAGCTTTGCGTAATAAAGTTCAAAGTTACTTTACCGCTGGCGTCCTGTTCTTTACTAGCTGCACTTCCCCCTCCTCCTCCACCGCATGCACTAAGGAACATAAGTGAAGCAAGTACAGTTACAGAAGCTGCTTTCGTCGAAACTCTTGATTTCTTAATTCTTTTCATAGGGTATGACCTCCAAATTAGATATGAATGAATTAATCTTTATCTATGTGCAGCCTGTTTCCTACTTAAGGGAACCGACCATAACACCTTTTTCAAAGTACTTCTGGAAGAACGGATACATAACAATGAGTGGCAAACTGGAAACAACAATGGCAGCATACTTGATGATTTCAGACAATCGCTTCATTTCCGCCATGGCGAGTTGGTCGCTGATCATGCCCGGATCTACCTGATTCTGGATCAAGATGGAACGCAACACGAGTTGCAGTGGATGAAGATTCGGATTATCTAAATAGATCATAGCGTCAAAGTAGGAATTCCACTGGCCAACAAAGGCATAAAGAGCGAGTACAAAAACAATCGGTTTGGAGAGCGGTAATACGACACTGAAGAAAATCCGCATCTCCGAAGCCCCGTCTACATTAGCGGCTTCCTTCATTTCATTCGGAACTCCTTTGAAGAAAGTTCTAGAGAGAATGATGTTCCAAACATTGACTGCCCCTGGAATGATCACCGCCCATACTGTATCAAGCAGACCAAGGTTCTTAACGAGCAGATATGTAGGTATAAGCCCGCCCCCAAAGAACATGGTGATAATAAACAAGGTCATGAAGAACCCTTTTCCTTTGAGCCTGTCATCGGACAGTGCGTAACCGGCACAGATTGAGACGAGAACGGTAATCATAGCAAATGAAACAGAGTATAAAACAGAGTTTCCAAAACCTCGGATCATGGCCGGATTAGAAAGAATTTTTTTATACCCTTCTAATGACCAGTCCGAAAGATTGAATGATAATCCTTTACTGAGCAGCACAGATGGATCCATAAAAGAAGCAATCACTACATAAATCAAAGGAAGTACGATGATAAGTACGGCCAGTGTCAGGAAGATCGCGTTCAGCACGACGATAAAGCGATCTAATCCGGAATGTTTAATAGGCATAGCTTGTTGCTCCTTTCTTAGTAAAGACCTTCACCCTCATTCAGTTTCTTCACGGTGAAGTTAACTGTGAGGAGCAAGACGATGTTGATGATAGAGTTAAACAATCCTACTGCGGCTGAATAGGCATAATCGCCCGACTGCAAACCAATTTTATAAACGTAAGTCGGAATGATTTCTGAGGTTGGTAAGTTCATCGCCGTTTGCATGAGATAAGCTTTTTCGAAGCCAATGGACATAATCCCACCAGCTGCAAGGATAAATACGATAGCCATAATTGGACGAATGGTTGGCAGATCGATATGGCGTATTCTTTGTAGAAGATTAGCGCCATCGAGATTGGCTGCATTATGTAACTCAGGATCGACATTAGCAAGCGCTGCTACATAAATAATGGATGCCCAACCGGCTCCGGTCCAAATATCAGATAAAATGTAGATCGAACGGAAGTACTCGGGACGAGACATGAACATAATTGGTTCACCTGTAAGCCAGGTAAAAAACTGGTTAATCGGTCCCGTTGGGGACAAGAAGATAAACAACATCCCGACCACAACGACAACAGAAATAAAGTTAGGTGCATACAAGAACAATTGAATGTTCTTTTTGACGCCTGCACGGCGAATTTGATTCAACATCAAGGCAAGCAGGATCGGAATTGGAAAACTCAGAATTAATCCGAAGAAACTTAATTTAAGCGTATTCAAAAAGATTACTTCGAAATTGGGAGAAGAAAGGAATTTCTCGAAGTTGTACAAGCCTACCCATTCACTCCCCATGATTCCTTTGATTGGGCTGAAATCTTTAAAGGCTATAATCGCACCATACATAGGACCGTATTTAAAAATAAGGGTCAGAATCACAGCTGGTGCGAGCAAAATATAAAGAAAGTAGTGCTTCTTTAAATAATCCATTAAGGAACTCTTATGTCGCGTCACCGTTATTCCGTGTTCGGCTTCTATTGGGTTATGCAATGCCTTTACCTCCGTTCTTATCAATGTTTACATCTTGATGCAGTAAGGGCTTTCAATCTCACTTATGTCCTGCTGCTTTTACAATTTACCAAACACTTAATCGTCCGTCAATACATTTTGTAAAAATATTTATGTGCATATGACAAATTATTATGTTCATAAATGACGTATACTATTTTACATAATTACAAATACAGCCAATTAAATAAGGATATATACTTTAATCTCATCATTTTCTCAAAAAAATGAAAACAAAGCTATTTTTTCGCACATCCACATCCTAATAAAATGTAAACTAAATTGTGCATTTGTAAATATCATATTGCTATTTTTAGCAAACTAATATACATTTAAGAGAGTTGGAATAATGGCAAATAGTACACTATTTGTGGCGAATATTAAGAACAAGAATATAGAGGTGAATTACATAGGTGGCCAGAGAAAAAGTAACCATACAAGATATCGCGGATGCTTTAGGAATCTCCAGAAATACAGCTTCTAAAGCCCTAAATGGAACGAACGGTATACCTGATGAAACCAGAAACAAAGTAATTAAGAAAGCAATAGAGTTAAAATATAAACAATTTGCTTTTATGGACACCGAGAGTGTTCAATCCAAAAACTCTGGAAACATCACTTTATTAACAGAAAACTTACCTAACACTTCCCATTTTGGGTCGAAACTGATCAGTGGCATGGAAAAAAGAATCAGTGCCGAGGGATATAATTTATCCATGCACATTATTAGAGACATTGATCAAGAGTCCCTGTCTCTTCCAAATAATTTTGATGTCTCCAATGTAGACGGAATTATTTGTATTGAGTTGTTCAATTCGGAATATAGTAAGTTGATTACAAGTCTAGGTATTCCAACTATTTTCATCGACTGCTCTGCAGATGTCTGTTACCCTGAATTCCAAGCAGATGTACTTCTCATGGAGAACGAACACAGCACATACCAACTTACCAAAAAGTTAATTGAGGGCGGTTACAACTCACTGGGGTTCATCGGGGACTATAATCACTGTAGGAGTTTTAATGAAAGATGGGTGGGCTTTAATCGCGCACTAATAGAATCCGGGATTCAGCTTGATCTCACACAATGCATCCTCGATGACGATCAACTATTTTTCTCAAGTCCAGAGTGGGCAGATACTAGACTAAGTCAAATAAATGAGCTCCCTTCTGCTTTCGTGTGTGCTAACGATTATATTGCGGTTACCTTTATGAAGTCACTCAAAAATGTGCTTTCCATTCCTAACGACATCGTCATTTGTGGTTTTGATAACGGTCCTGAATCAAGCATTGTAGAACCCCATCTTACTACGGTTCATATTTATAGTAATGAGATGGGTGTCAAAGCAGCCGAAATGCTACTTTCCCGAATTAATGATCCGAAGCAACCCTATCAGGTTTCTCATATTTATACCAAACTTATCATAAGAGACTCTACACCTAATATCAGTTGATGAATTCATCATTTTGAGATAATAAAAAACCTATGAAAATGAAGTAAAGAACCCAAGCGATTTAAAATTCAATCGCTTGGGTTCTTTATTTTCATTCAATTGTTCTAATTACAATGTCCCTGTATTAATAAACGCCCACAATTAGTTTATGGAAGGATAGTATTCTTCATAAGAAAGAGCAATATGCTCTCGTTTTAGCGGACAATGCTCTATGATCGCCTTGCGTTTCGCTTTTAGAACAATTTGTTCAATATCAGCAAAACTGCAACCGGAAAGACGCTCGCAGGCCTCCTCCATCAACCCAGCTTCTCTTTCAAAATCATTGATTAACAGTTCGACATATTGACGCCTACTTTGAGGATCTCTACAATTTTTGTCCGTCCCGATTGTGCCAATGGAGATCAGATCCTCCATATCTTCTCAGGTATTATCGAATTTTCAGAGGTTCTGGACGCGAACCGATTTCAACAAAGAGGAAGTCTCTTATTCATTCCCCATCGTGCTGATGTCGATGACGAACCGGTAACGGACATCTGAAGCAAGCACACGCTCCCAGGCTTCATCAATCCGGTCAGCAGAAATGACCTCGATTTCAGATGCAATATTATGTTCAGCACAGAAATCAAGCATTTCCTGCGTTTCACGAATTCCACCAATCATCGATCCGGCAAACGAGCGGCGGTGGCCGATCAGCGAGAATACGTTAACTGCCAATGGATCAGCAGGCGCACCGACATTGACTAATGTACCATCCAGCGCCAAGAGCGAAAGATAGGCATCGATATTAATCTGTGCGCTTACAGTATTTACGATTAGATCGAACGAACCGGCAAGCTGTTTAAATGTCTCCGGATCGCTAGTGGCATAATAATGATCCGCCCCTAATTGTAATCCGTCTTCCTTCTTCTTCAGGGACTGTGATAAAACAGTAACCTCAGCCCCCATGGCATGAGCGATCTTCACAGCCATATGTCCAAGCCCGCCAAGACCCACTACAGCTACTTTTTTACCGGGAGCTGCTCCCCAATGACGCAGAGGTGAATAGGTGGTGATTCCTGCACACAGAAGCGGTGCAGCAGCATCAAGCGGAATACTGTCAGGGATCCGAACCACAAAATCCTCGGTTACGACGATATGAGTGGAGTAGCCACCTTGCGTATACTGCCCGTACCGATCGATAGCTCCATAGGTGCCCGTATTTCCACTCAGGCAATATTGCTCCTCACCTTTATGGCAATTACTGCACTCTCCACAGGAGTCAACCATACAACCTACCCCTACCCGGTCGCCCACTGAGTACTTTGTGACTTCAGAACCAATCTGGCTGACAATTCCGGCGATCTCATGTCCCGGAACGAGTGGATAGTTGACCGGTCCCCACTCCCCGCGGGCAGTATGAATGTCCGAGTGGCAAATACCAGCGTATTTAATCTCAATAAGAACATCGTGCGGCTGCAGTTCTCGGCGTTCGATTGTGGTTAGCTTAAATGGACCTTCCTGACTGAATGTAGCGCGTGCATTAACTTCTATCATAGTGAAACCTCTCTTCTGGTTAATAATAAAATCTAAAACGTCAGCTTTACAAAACATATGTTATTACTTAAAGTTAACTCTAAGTCAAGCACAAAATATATTTGAGATTGGAGATAGATGATGAAGACATACTCCATAAGTGAAGTTGCAGAGTCCTTTAACATGACACCACATACCCTACGTTACTATGACAAGGAAGGTCTTTTCCCTTCTATAGAAAGAACCTCCGGCGGTAAACGTATATTCAAACAATCCGATATGGACGCTTTAAAGGTAATTGAATGCCTGAAGTCATCCGGGATGCCAATTAAAGAAATAAAACATTTCATTGAGTGGTGCTCTGAGGGGGATTCCACCTTACAGCAAAGATATGACATGTTTCTGGAGCGGAAAGCTTCCGTAGAAGCGCAGATGGAAGAATTGAAAAAAACGATGGAAGTCATAGAACACAAATGCTTCTACTACAAGACTGCCTTGGATAGTGGTACGGAAGATATCCATAAAAATAATAAAATAAAAAGTTTATCCGCTCATTAGGAATGTACCTTCAAATTACAGTAAAGGCGGGGCAGATTGATCTGCCCCGCCTTTCTTTAATTCATAAACTTTTTAATTGGTACGCCTTTTTGCCAGAAGCTTCTCCGTAAAATTCACATCAAAAAAATGAATGATGGGTCCCAGACCAAGTGCTGACACCAAAGTTCCTAAGCCTACAATGCCTCCTGCCAGGAAACAAATCAGAGCACAAAGAGCATCCGTAAACATCCGGTGCCAAAAATAAGATATTTTAGGGAAGTTCTCTCTCATAATCAGGGACAAGCTGTCGTAGGGAGCTACTCCCACCTTCGATGTCTGATACAGAGATACCCCAAAACTGCATACCACCACACCAATTGCTACGATAACCACTCGCTGCCATAACAACTGAGGTTCGCCGAACAGAGATAGCCAATTATTATGAAAGAAAGTAGCAATATATCCTAAAAGAATTGCGTTTACGAAAGTCCCGACTCCAATAAACTTTCGTCCTGTTATGAATTCGATTACAAACAATACAAGGTTCAGTAAGATCAAAAAATTCGCATATGTTATACCGACGCTCTCTGCAAGTGCCATTGCCATACCGCTGAAGGGATCATTCCCCATACCGGACAGCTTGAAAATACTAATTCCCATGCCCAGAAATACATTGCCGATAATCATAATAAGCAATCGTTTTTTATCGACGTTATGAATATATCCCCTCATATTGTCCATCCTATTTTCATATTAAAAATGCAACTTACAATAACGACGTCATTATATCATATTTTCTTGATTGGGATTGGAAAGAAATACAAAGACTACACAGAAAGGAGACGATTAAATGAAGGACGACAAGAAAGCTCCGCTTGATGGACGCGGCCCGGGTGTTGATCCTATAACCGAACCCGATTCAAGCCTGGCTGGCGATATGGGAGCAACAGGTAAGCTGGAAGAAATCGTGGGTGCTTTGCAGGGCGACGAACCAGAGATCACAGCTCCCGGCATTTCTCCTGATAAACAAAAAAATACAGAAACAACGGACTGAACATTATTTGAAGGGAACATTCCAGGAAAGAGGCTGTCCGATATTATTACAGCTAATGAGGTATCCCGTTTTTTAATATTCCAGGATCCGGGATACTTTGTTATCTAATCACCTTTCAAAAAAAACAAAGCAACTTATCCGCAGACAAGTCGCCTTTTAATACTTTAATGTCAACAGATCTACTTTATGACTTTAAGCTCAACGCTTACAACATTATCAAGTCCAACTCTTCCTGTGACAACAGCATCAAACACCATGACTGACCAACTTCTTTTGGGACAATATCATCATTGTCAAAATTGTAAAAACCTAATGACTCTAAATGCTTATACTACTTGTTCACATATGATTTGTTCAACCTGCAAACTTGAATTTTTAAAAACAGGCAATATTTTTTCCAAATACCAAGTGAAGTCGGTAATATCAATATCACTTTCAACTACAATTTTATTCCTATATATTGATAAACTGAAAACCATCTCATTCGTATTAAATATAAGCAAATCGCATCCGGCTTTAGAATCTTTTCGTAACAATTGAATTCCAATAGTTTCACATAACCAATTGAAATCATCATCACCTATCGGTAGAAATGTAACAATCCCCTTACTATCGACGTAATCCCAACCTTCATTTACAAAGTGCTGAATTAAATTGGGTACTGATAAAATTGCACGACTACGCTCGCTTAAACAAATACGAATCGACGCTGACGTTGACATAATCGCCCTTCTTTGTTAGCCATCCTAGTATCCACAATCTGTACCACATCACCATGACCATTGTATAAGTAATAGTAATCTTTATTGGCCGTCTTCTCCTTTTCACGAGTACTCGATCTCCGCGCACAAACGCGGATTGTTGGATGATACTGTTGCCACTCAGCTTGTCTTCAGTCAGAACCTCGGCGTTATAATTATAGTTCACCTGGGTATGGTTGCTACGAGTGCTCTTTAGATAGATCAGCCCGTCTGGACTAGTGTCCCAAGAAAATAATCGAACATTACAAAATCCCTGCTATTGCCGACATCCTAAACCTATGTATAAGTTGACATGATATCAATCTGTTTCTATTTGACTAATTTCCCTAAAAAATATAAAAAACCTCCAACCCCGTATATGCGGCTTCGGAAGTTATTCATTGACGCTGCATTTCGCAGTTACTCTAAGTACAGAATCCCAAAATCACAGCTTCTATGAAAATCTGGTTTGTTCGAATGAACTTTGCTCCATGTTCCAAAATGCGGATAGGTCGTATCGTCGCCGCACTTGTAAAAGTTACCTCTTATCCTTTTTCCCGGTACTGCCCGAAAATCCGAAAAATAAGATTGTACCCAAGCCCATGAGATCGAAAAGCTTAATTCCCAATACACTTCTCCTTTAACATTGATTTGATCCGTGGTGCATAGGACGTGGAAAAGTGCCGGATTGATAGTGATTGGGAAGCGATCATACCGATCCACTCCTATCTGCAAGAGAATTGCGCCATTCGCATTAAATTCGAAATTCATATAGCGCTGGTCCGAATCCGGAGTAGGCTGAAAAAAGAACTCGATGCAGCTATCCTTATACACGGGATCATTCATGTTTCTATATGTTCGTATGGGATTCTTTTCATAAACCTTAAACTGAAGCTTCAGATCCTCCTGACTGTAATTTAATCTTGCTGTAACGACCGGGTTATACCCTTTAAGCCATTGATACTGCTTGATGATCTGGACTTCTTCTGTATCTGAACCATCCGTCTGATTTGTCAGGCGGGAAATTACTAAGGTTTCTGATTTTCTTTCCATGGTTCATTCCCTTCTGTTCGGAATCCCATTGGGGCTAACACAGCAAAACAACCCCATTAATTAACTTGATTATTTAGACCCGCGATTCCCCGGTTTTCCAATACGCAGTTTCGATCCCCGAGATTTCGCACGGCCGTCTGCCGTTACCTGTATTGGAGGATGAAGGAGACCGCCCTCTCTATATCCCTCTCGGGCGCATCCCCCCGTATCCGCTCTCCTGCAAGGCGGCGAAGTAGGCGTCAAAATCTACCTTCCCCTCGCCCAACGGAACCTCCTGGAATATGACTCCGGAGCTTACAAGCTCTGCAATCCGTTGATGATCCAGCGGCTGGTATCCGATGGCACCGTACACATCCCTCGGATCGACCGGCTGATGTCGGATGCTGTCCTTCACATGGATGTGGACGATATAGTCCTTCAGCAGGTGTATACCATACACCGGGTCATCCCCTGTTACCATCACCATGTTGGTCCACTCTTATTTCGCGCAAGGTAACGTAATTCCTTCATGGATTGCCCGGTCGGCCAGGAGAGCGATATCCATCGCCCGGCATGCATCCTCCATTGTCGGTATAGCGGGCAAGTTGTTCTCCAGCATGGACAGGAAATAGTCCAGTTGGGCACCCGTAGGCTTCACGGAGAAGTCCATATTGATCTGCCGAACCGTTCCTTTCCGGTGGTCTTCGACCTCAACCAGATTTCCCAGATGCTGATCCTCTCGCGGTCGATCGTTCTTGTAGATGATGCGGATCCGGCCTGCCGGTCCGATGAATTCCTTCCGGTTATCAGTCGGAAGCCCCTTACCCCACCCCGTCTCAAAGTAACCGATGGAGCCGTCCGACAGACGGAGGGTCATGAGTCCGTAATTGTAAGTGTACGGCGGGACTTCTTCATAGAGACGCTGCCCGATCCCGTTGACGCTTACCACTTCCGCCCCTGTAGCCCAACGCATCACATCGATATAATGGACGCCGCAATCCACGATCGGCGAGACGTCCCGGAGCAGGGACAATTGGGAATCCCAATTTTTGGAGGGCTTCAATTGGGATAACCGGATGACCAAGGGGAAGCCGATAGCGCCCTCCCGGATCATCTTCATAACCGCCTGGTACGTGGTGTTATGGCGAAGGATGTGACCGATCAGGACCTTGGTTTTGGCTCCACGGGCCAGCTTCATGAATTCCTGTGTTTCCCGTGCATTACCCGCCATCGGCTTCTCGCATAGGATATGCTTCCCTGCAGCGAGACAATCTTTTGCGATCTCCAGATGGGATGACGGGTACGTGGCGATAATGACCAGATCCACATCGTCACGCTCGATCAAGACCCGGTAATCCGTGCTCCAACACTCGGCTCCGTATTGGCTTGCCACTAAGGAGGCCCTGTCCCGGTTCCAATCCGCCACGCCGATCAACCGGACCCGCTCCTGTCGTGATATCGCGTCCAAGTGGAGAGAGCCCATATAACCACAGCCTATCACGACCGCCCCGTACCTTTTCATGATGCATCCATCCTATCCTTCTCACTCGCGGAGGTTATTTTATGTTAATCCAAGCTCCTTGTTGGGAGAATCCGAAGTCTCCCTACAGCGTCTAGTCTTCTTGGGTATTGATGACTTACCATTCTTCATGCATATCCTTCTATTACATTTGTATTATACCGGATTACAACAGAATAACTTTTATCTAGTTATGATACCTTGTTACCTTTATTATATAAGAATGATGGAGAGTTTTATTTAGCTAAGAAAGTTACTTTTTGCACGATTCCGTTATTCCGTCTAATACTATGTAAGGGAGCTGTCCCGCTAAGCCCCCCCCCTCTCCAATGCTGGTCCACAAGCGAGTCCCCTTCCAGGAGTGGACTCCCTCCATCCATTACGCGCAGTTCCAGAGGGTCGCACCTCGCTTGTTCCCGAGAAGGAGGCTGTACGATTTCGAGCTGCTCTATGTATGCCATTGCGATGGAGGAGCGAACCTACACGGTGTTACCCGGGCAGCTTACTGTTCTGCTTTCCGGCGTCTACCACCGGAAGGCAAAGGAGGCTGATCCGACCACCAAACTGATCGGGATCACGGTGAATTGCAGTAGGTAGAAGCGCAGAACTTAAAATCTTGCGGTACGTGAGTACCGTACGGGTTCGCCCCCCCGCCCTCAGCAGTTACAAAGTTAATTTTCTGAATATGCTTTTTTTATGTTCAATTAGCCCAACTACTTAAATTAACAAAAAAGCAACTCCCTTGTTGGCAAGTCGCTTTTAAAACACTCTATAGTGAATCTTTAGTTATTATTTAAGATCCTAGCGCTTAGCCTTATAAAACTCATGATACAGCTTCATCAGCGCCCTCTTCTCTATCCGCGAAACATAACTCCGCGAAATGCCAAGCTCCTTCGCAATCTCCCTCTGTGTCCTCTCTTCCCCGCCTGTATCCAATCCAAACCGACCAACGACAACTTCTTTTTCCCTGTCATCCAAAATATCGAGATTTCGATAAATCTTGCTCTTCTCAATCTTCAGATCGACCTCTTTAATGACATCATCAGCCTCGGAGCCAAGGATATCGATCAGCGTGATTTCATTTCCTTCCTTGTCTGTCCCAATTGGATCGTGCAGAGATACGTCTTTCCGTGTTTTCTTCAAGGATCTAAGGTACATCAGGATTTCATTTTCAATACAACGAGCCGCAAATGTGGCCAGTTTTGTCCCTTTGTTCGGGCGATAGCTCTCGATGGCTTTGATCAAGCCAATGGTGCCGATGGAGATCAGATCCTCCATGTCTTCTCCGGTGTTATCAAATTTCTTGAGGTTATGGACACGATACGATGTAAAAAACATACCAAATACGATCGTTCCCAATTTTCCAGGAACACAAACATCGGTGCAATTGTCTCATTCATACGTTAAGTTCCTATTCGTTTTTTCTCAATTTCATCTGTGCTATATTCTTGGACAATTTGTCCTTCAGCTTAGCAATATCCTGCGTAAGATTCATCATTTATATAAACACTTCTTTTTATCTTATAGCTTAGTAAAGAACAGCAAAGTGCAATTTGTGTTCACTCAAGTCTGGATGCATTATTTAATATATATTTCCATAATTAACTTGTTAAATGACCAGCACAGTGTTATTTATGTTCGGTGAAAATAAAGTATTAGACTGCCGCTGTTGTCGTTCAACTAACGTTCCCCGTTAGCTTAACCAAACGACGAACCTTAATCATCGCTTGTTTCTATACAAGAGTCCCAAACAAATAAACTGCAAACACAGTAATACTAAGAACCAACATAACTCCTCCCACCCTATAACAGAAAGTAGTTCCAAAATTATTTGGATATTTTTTCGAAATTATCACTGCTGGTAACCAAAATACGATAGCAGCCATAAATGGAATGTGATACCCCTCGGTTTCATTCGTATATATATTCCAATTGAATAACTTAAAAAGATAATGGCTCAACATGAAGTCGTTTTGAAATTTAAAATTAAATAAAAAACCTAAAATAAGAACAACTATTGCAAATGACCCAGTACCAAATGATCTTTTTATTGTCACTTCATTTCGCTCCCCTGCAAATTGTTGCCCCTTGGCTACAATTCTCATAGAGTTGGTTTTCCAATTATATCCTATACGTAGGAACAGTAAATTTGTCGCGTTATCCTGCCCGTTAGCTGAACAAAGGCAGCCGATCCACTGATCGATTGCCTTTGTGTCGTTATTGAGCTATCGTGTCCCGTTAGTTCAATTACAATTTGGATTTTATTAGTTTTTCAGTTTCCTGAATAAGCTCACGCATCATGTAAATAGCTTTCTTTAAATTCTCTTGATCTTCTGTGATCAAAGTAAAAATCTCATTTATTCTCTGGGAGTATTTGCTTGGCACTATGCTAAATGAATCGGCAATTGCAGTAGCACCCTTTTCATTCATCAAAAAAGTTTCATTAATTGCAAATAAAACCTGATTCAAGCAGGATACTGACCTAAAAAAACATCCAGCCATATAAGATAAATCTTTTTTGTATATACCTTTATATCCATTTTCTAAAGTAAAGGTTGCCTCCCAAAAAAACTTTTGGACGGTAGATTCTTGAAAAACGGGTGGGTATGGAAATATTCTACTTTTCAGTTTTCCTACAATTCCCGAAGGATCCCACAACACTTTACACAAAGCTATCTCCGCCAAATAAATCGAGTTGGCAAATCCATGGGGATGTCCTGGTTGGTAATCAATTGTGATACCTCCCATGATACATTCTTCAATGACATGTGACACTTTATTCTGATCACGAAATAAAAAATCAACTGGAATTTGATTAACTTTCAACCAGCCTCCGCCATTAATCCATGGTCCCCAGTCACCTATTTCAGTCACTAAATCTTCTCTATGGTCGTCATCAATTGCAGCAGCAACCCGACGAAGCTGAGTTATGTCCAACCCTTTTGAGGAGTCGTAGTAGATACCAATATCAATATCAGAGTTGTGGCTTTCTGTCCCTCTGGCTCTTGAACCGCCGAGAACGATAGCACTTATTCCGGTGATATGTTTTAAGCTGTCAACAATATTCGAAATGACGTATTTTACGTTCATAGTTCTCACTCCAGTCTTTTGTTCGTTTATGTCTATGATAATAAATCACTGTTCTTGGTTTCAAGAGAAAGGATTTATTAAACTATCCTGCCCGTTAGTTGAATAAAGGTAGCCGATCGTGTTTGAGCTAACGTTCCTCGTTAGCTTCACAATCCATCCACGTGTTCCTCAGCCGCCGAATGAATATCTCAGGTTCATTTGGGTCAAACACCTCAATCCCGTCGTCTTTTATAAGCTGTCTTTTAATCAAATCGTCAATGAGCAGATCGGTTACATCGTGATAATCGTCCAATACATTTTCCTCTTCAATAAAACTAATTTGATCGCCTATATTACTCAAAAGGTACCAGGTCGTCATAGCTGCTGTTACGGGATTTCCGGTTAATTCCTTTGCTTTACTTGCTGGGAGATGGGCAAAGCTTATTATTTCTCCTTTGCTTTTATTGACTAAAATATATCCTTGTCCCATTTAAAATATCTCCTCATTTTCTTAGTTCACTGAACTAACGTGTCCCGTTAGTTGAATATATTCAATGAATTATTCATCCTTTTTTGTGAGGAAAAAGGACTTTCTAACAAAAAACGTATAAATCAATACAATTACTGACCAACTGACATTCCCTATGAATGGTTGTTGATTATGCGATGATAATAGATTATAACTTATTAAACCGAATCCAAATGAGTAAATAATCATTAACCAAAATCCCCATTTTTTTAAACCCATATAACCATAGATGAGGATAAGGGAAGCAACAGCCAATATAACCCTAAATATTTGTTCTGGAAAGTTTGGTAAACCAAACCTATAGGCTATGCCAAATCCATCTGCATCTGCATCTGCATTAAAGAATATTGCTGTGAAAATTAATACTAATGCACCAATTATGTAAAAACAACTAATTAAAATCACTCCTAAAGGTCTTTTCACTTTTTTACCTCCTCTATTCAGATTTCATTTAAGCCCTTGTTCCGCAATCCTGCCCGTTAGCTGAACAAAGGCAGCCGATCCACTGATCGATTGCCTTTGTGTCGTTATTGAGCTATCGTGTCCCGTTAGCGTGATGATGACCTAGCCTGAGAATACTTTATCAAACACATCTTGAAGGAATATCGTTTAAACGGTCTAAATGCACCTAAAAAACAGTCTAGATAAGAGAATAAACTGTTTTTTTGATGAAGAGGCATCGGCGTATGCCCATTATGTTCGCAGGAAATTGTTATCCCAACACTAACTCAAAACGAGCAAAAATATCTTCTTCATACCACATCGTGAAATTAGTTCCCCATGTTGTGTTCAATAGTGTAAACGTAAATTTATTGTTGTCTTGATGGTATTTGTTGTTATAACTTAGATTGTTATTTGTTCCGATTCCCAAAAGAGGGGCATCCATAGGTTTAATATTGATTTTTTTATCGCTGCCATCGTAAATTAACTCTTCAATCATGTGTTGCAACTTATTTCCGTGACCTACCACTTCAAAAGGTGAAATAACGGTATCAATTTTACGAATCTTAGTTAAGTACGGCGAATTCAAACGTGGTGTAATGTCAAAAGAATAAATTTCCGGATAACGAATTGCATCTTTATCCTTTAATAATAGTGCAATTTCAACTTTATCTCCAAATTGATATTTAACCTTTACAACTCTTGGAGCACCATACTCCTCCACAGCTCTTTGGCTATACTTTAAAGTTGCAATAATCGAATCATTTTCCATAACTAATTTCACAACATGTGGTGTGAAATTTTCATTCAATTGAATTCGTTTTTGAATTTCCATTCCTGGCTTTAAGAAGTCAATTGCCCACCAATTATGTTGTAATTCACGCAAATAGTTGTAACGCAGGTTATCATAGTCATTTTGCCCAGCAATTGTATAGTTCAGAACCCCGAGTTTGTTGTCCTGATCAAAGTAAAGTGTTCCATCCTTTTCTAAGTGGTTAATTGAACCATCGCTAGCAAACATAACTTGATACCCGTTTACCGAAATCAATTCTTCCAAACCACATTCAATACCTTGGTTTTCAAAGATATGATATGGAACTTCGATAAGTTTTTTAATGTTATTTTGATCTTTAGGCTCCAAACAAGCTATTGCACGATCAACGTTCTTGCGTTGTTCTTTCCATGAAGACTCATAAAATTTGTACGAACGATCAGTCCACTCATTATAAGTAAATTGCATTTCGCCAACAGTTGCATCTTTAACAATTCCATAAGCGTAGGTTAAATCAAGATCCGTAATTTGGTCTAAACTACGCGCTCGTTGGAAGTCTTTCTTTTCATAATTCATATAGTCACTGAAATAGCGTTTGATATCCATTCCCCAAGTATGCTCTGGAACTAACATCGCATAGAAATTAGCATCATCATTTTCTATTTTGTTATCAAACATGTAATTAGTTAAAATCCGATAATCACGAATGATTTTCGGATCAGACATCATTCCATGAATCCATGTGTCCCCAATCTCCTCTGTAATAACTGGCAGTTGGTCACGTACTTCCCAAATTTCATTTGCAAACTGATCCATTGAAGTCAATTCAAGCTCATAGTCTGGATACTCATTCGCCATTTTTGACAAAAAGACGTTTATTTTCTCTTTTGTTCCTGGACCACTATTATCATGAGTATGCATAAACGCCAGCTTGTTATCTATGCAATCAATTCCGATTACGCCACCATAGTCGTCTGAATAAGAGACAATTATCTCACTTTCGCCATTCTTCCATAGAAATGTATCTGGAACTTCTGGAATTGAGCTCGAGCCATTTACACCAATGTGTAGGAATTTAATTCCTTGACGATATAACTCATCAACAATCCCGATAGTATGTCCTGGGACGTCAGTCATCTTTGCGCTTGTTGTTTTGTATCCATAACGAGCATCTAACTTCTTTGAGATTGAAGTCATGTAATGTAAAGTTTGAGGTGTCATAGTTTCAGATTCAAACGTACACGGGATTGCGTGCCAGCGAATGTAACCTTTCTTTATGGCGTCGTCTAGCTTTTTACAAGCTTCTTCATCCATGTTTTTGAAGTAATATTCAATAATAAAGCTACCTGTTGTCCAAACAAAGTCTTTGCCCTCTTTTCTTAAGTCTTCAGCTAAACTGATTGCGTTTTGAATGTAATCATGGCAATACTTGTGCAAGACATTTTCTGCTAAATCGGTAAAACCAATATCAAAATGAGTTTTGTTTACCACATAGATTTTTTTCATTTCTATAATCACGCCTTTCTTAGTCATAATACGTCGTGAAATAATTAATTTCAGGCTTTTACTCCACTTTTGTTTCTACAAGGTTCGGCCATTCCAATTCGGACTCTGAATCATGATCTCTCATAAAAAACCTCTTAATAATTAACTATTGGTATTTCACTTAACATCTCCGCATATTGTGGGGTATTCGAAGTAATAATAGATCATTCCATACGTCTAGTATTTATTTTATAAAGACATATCTTTATAAAATCCTGACATTTTAATGTGTCTACCACCTGTTTCATACGATAAAATCTGATAAAACCAAATCAATCGCGAAAAAGTCATTAATACTCTAATTTAATTGTTTAATTAAACTGCTCTTTAGTTGAATAGCGACGGATTCTAAAGCTGATCCGTCGCCATTACAAACAAAAAGTATCGTCGATAAAGTTCTCTCCGACGTTCGCCGCGGAGACGTGCGTAGACTTGAGTGGTCGATGCCTTCTCATGACCTAGCATTCCTTGAATGAAATCTAATGGAGCACCATTATCAAGGAGTTGGCATGCATAAGTATGTCCAAAGCGATGTGGGTACACGTTCACTTCAAATTCTCCCCGATCTGCAAGCCGTTTTATTGCCCACCTAATCGTAGGTATAGCCATTCGTTTTGTTGGAGTCGTATCGGTAACAATAAGGCTTTGCAGGAATCCTCACGGCTGGCCAGGCACTTCTTTAACCATACTTTGCACTCTGTCGTAAAGTAAACTTCTCTTTGCTTCGATCCCTTGCCATTTACGATTGCTGAGCAGTTCTCCCAGTTTAGATCTTCGATGTTGATCTTTTCTACCTCCCCAACCCGGCAGCCGGTGCTGCAGAGGAACTCAAGCAGTGCTCTTTCCCTGAGTGACTGAATGAAATTTTCAAGTGTATGACGTCTTCCTCAATCAAAAACTTAGGAATGCGCTTATCTAATTTGGGTTCTCTCAATTTTAGAGAAGGATTTGAAGTCAGATACGTCTCTTCATAAGCATTGCGGGAAAGAGAACGAAGAAAACGAATTCTATGACCTAGGCTGGTTGGCTTTAAACGACCTGCTTGCTTTGCCAAGTACTCCTTCAGTATGGTTAACGTTACCTCTGTGACATCGAGAGTGCCTAGCTCCATCACTAACATCTTGTGCTGTAAGGCGTATGCTTTTAATGTTTTTGGACTGAACACTTGAATGCGTTTGTCAGCCTCAAATCTCTTCTAATACCACGAGGAAACTTCTGAAATCCCCCTCCAAGTGTGGAAGAGAGAGTCCAAAATACAGCAACTCATATCCCTTATACACCTCGCCATTATATTGAAGACAGTACGTTTTGTCGGGATCGAGTCCTTTCAGACGAAATCTGCACAGCGGTGGATTCGGCTCGGTAAGGATCCTAAAGTAAGCGGAAAAGGCTTCTTTCCTGTCTTCCTATACAAATATCCTTCTCTAAAGCCTTAATTCACACGTTTCAATCTAAGCAGCCAGCTTTGAAAATCCCCATGAAGTCTTGGTGTGTGAATGCCGTTGTACATCAGTTCGTCACCACCAAGCTGTTGTCCGGTTTCTACAACAACATAGTCCGCATCCGCGTCTAGTCCTTTTAGGCGTAGAGAATCAAAAGGCTCGAACGGAACCGCCAGAACACGGCTATATACAACAATAGCCTCACTCTGATCCTCGCCTACGAACATCCACGCAGCCTCATTGCCTTCGAAAGGGTTCAGCAAGCGGTAATAATCACCGAATTGAACAAGCGAACGAATTTCCTTATACAGGGCAACCTGATGCTTGGCAAGCTCCTTCTCTTCATCGGTGAACTTGGACAGATCCAGCTCATAGCCAAAATTGCCGGACATCGCGATGTCGCCACGTGTCTTAAGCGAAGTTAACCGCCCAACTTGATGATTCGGCGCCGCTGATACGTGTGCCCCCATGGCACTGATAGGGTAAACAATGCTTGTTCCGTACTGAATTTTCAAACGCTCTACAGCATCAGTGTTATCGCTTGTCCAAGTTTGCGGCATATAATAGAGCATGCCCGGATCGAAGCGACCACCACCACCAGAGCAGCTTTCAAAAAGAACATGCGGAAACTTCGTAGTGATCGTTTCCAGTACGTAGTAGAGGCCCAGTATGTAACGATGGGCAGTTTCCCGTTGACGATGCGGTGGCAGCATCGCCGAACCAATCTCCGACATGTTACGATTCATGTCCCACTTTACGTATGAAATCGGCGCACTGCTCAAAATGTCCGACAGCATCTGAATGATTTCATCACAGACATCCTGACGTGAAAAATCAAGAATAAGTTGGTTACGTCCGAGTGACCGTCCACGATCTGGTACATGAAGACACCAATCTGGGTGGCTGCGATACAAGTCGCTGTCAGGCGAAATCATCTCCGGCTCGAACCATATACCGAATTGCAAGTCAAGCTTGTGCACACGCTCAACCAAATCTTCGAGACCATTCGGCAGCTTCTTACGATTGACAAACCAATCCCCTAACGAGCTTTGGTCATTATCGCGTTTGCCAAACCAACCATCATCGAGTACAAACAGTTCGATACCAAGTTCTTTCCCTACTTCAGCAATCGCTTCAATCTTCTCTGCAGTGAAATCGAAATACGTCGCTTCCCAGTTATTCACCAGAACAGGGCGTGGCTCATCTCGGAACAATCCACGACAAATGCGCGAGCGGTACAACTTATGATACGTACGTGACATACCACCAAGACCTTTATCCGAATAAACAAGCACTGCTTCTGGTGTTTGGAAAGCTTCTCCAGGGTCAAGATGCCAACTAAAATCGAATGGATTAATACCAATTGACACGCGCGTGTTGTTAAACTGATCAACCTCAGCCTGAGCGATAAAATTCCCGCTATAGACTAGATTGAACCCATACACATCGCCGTTATCCTCTGTAGCATCTTTGGAGAGCAGCGCGATAAACGGATTATGTTGATGCGAACTGGATCCGCGGCGGCTCTCAACTGACTGCACACCCATCATCAACGGTCTTACCTGAACATGCCGCTCACGTGACCATGAACCGGCTAAGTCTAGCATATCAAATCGATTATTCGGAAAATCAACACTAGCGCTGAGAACTCGAAGCAGCTTGAGTGGTGCTTGACCTTCATTCACAAATCGAACTGAACGTGCAATGGCGTCGTAATACACAAATGCCGTATAAGACAGTACTACCTTCAATCCAGTCACTGCATCGCGAAGTGTAATTTCAAGCGTTTCTGCTTCACTGTCCTTTTCTGTATAGGTTGCAGGAAGACCCTCAAGACGTGGCTTTCCAGACATAATAGTATGTGAATCATAACGCAAATCACTAATCGTCGATCCGTTCTCCAATTGAATTTGGTATGCTGGCACACGAAGATCTCCACTTCCGTATGCAGGATATTCAATAGGAGTCATATCTAATGTAAATCTTCCATCCGATCCTTCAGGCGTTGGGGAGAATGATGGGTGATCGAAATATCGAAGATCTTGTGTTTGACGACGAAGCTTACGCCCCCAATAAAAGTGGGCAAGGTAACCTCCATCCAAAATTTTAATCATATAGCTTGTTTGATTAGCTTGTAGGTTAAATACACGAGTCGATGCATCATATGAAATGCTCATAAAAATACCTCCATAACGAATATTAAATATTTTAAAACGAATCAAAGCACAACTTTTGAAGTTTTCTTCAGTTACTAGTTAATTTCTTAACCTCATCAAAAAAATTAATGATATGGCGATCTGATTAAGTCGCCATATGAGGGGCAAAAAGATGACTCATGACAAAATCAGGAGTCATCTTTTGATTGGTTAAATCTTATTTTTTATTGTCCAATATAGCTGGAATCAATGTAATGGCTTCAGTAACGGGGCCGACATGACGGAGGAAGAAGTTTCCCGCTTGATCCTATTTTCTTATCGCCAGAAAATCATAACTATTTTCCTGACAGGCGCGTATGGCTTTAGTGGAATCGGTATACGCTTGATTTACATCTATCGTATAGCGGAACTCGTAAAAGCCGCCACAAGAGGCCTTAAAATTCGTATCCCACTTATTGTTGGTTAGCCATGAATATAAAGGCCCTGTAGGTTCAATTTGTTCTGTATAGTCCCATAATCGAAGCTTCCCGATATGCACCATAGGGGCATCCAACGTAGTGATTGAAATTCCCAGGTCATTACCTACCAACGATGCTCCACTTTGAACAGAATAATAGTCGCCACACGCATTTGGAAGCTGATCTATGCACGGCCGTATTGCTGCACCCGCTTTATCCAAATACCATATCCCTTGCTCGGTTTGGAAAGGGAATGACGTATACATGCCCTCAGGGTCCAAGATGTTTTCCTTGTTCAATCTTACTGACAGGTCGAAACGGGAGCCAGTACGGTAGAATTTGATTTCAAAAGCATAAGCGTGCGCGCCGCGAACATCGTATTCAAATTCCCATGTCTCATAGAAGTAATTGCTTCCTGTATTTGTAATTCGCTTGATTTGTCCGTTAAAAACTTCACCTTTCGGAATCATACGAGCTTTATAACCAAAGCCTGCCGGGTCCCAACGATTAACTCCTTCAAATAGCTGGTACAGAGGTGCGCCTAGGCCTGATGCCCCGTCCACTAAGAGTGACTTTTCGCTTGGTTTATGGATGAGGGTGTGCACACCCTTCTTATCGTCCCACTCTACGCGCAACAAGTCATTCTCGAAGCATCCCGTCCCCTTTGCCTCTCCTATTACAGATTTTACTTCTGCCTTATGGGATTCATCGGTTACGGTCAAGAACTCGAGTTTTAATTCTATCTCTTCCAAAGGTTCCATTTGGAGCTGGATGCATAATTCTTGTCCCCGCAGGGAATGATTCACACGTACATAGGGATATTGGCGCCCCTGCAAATCTACCACTCGGATCGTATCTTCAAAAATAGGGGATTCCCAGTAATCAAGCGACAAATAGGCAAGCGACATTCTCGTTTCGATCGAAGGATTCATGACCTTGTAAGTAAAAGTCCTCCGGGCAGTAAAATCACCTTGGCCTTTGCCGGCAAGCACTTTATCTAATGCTATGCATGACAGTTCATCCGCCTCAACCGCATACTTGGTTTTGCGTAAAAGCAACTGCTGCACGCGAAAATCATAAGGTCTATGCAAAGAGGCGGAGTGACCCCAAGTATGTTCGGCATACAGGACAAGCGCACTAGTAACGGACTTCCATTCTTCTTCAGTTACATACTTTCGCTCCGGATCAAACCGTTCAGCCACCCGTTTCGTACGCTGTGCGTTGCGAAATAAAGACGTTTCCAGAGCAGTAGAGATGACGCCATCCGTCCACCAATCGTTCCAATCGCCACGGTAGACAGGAATATCAGGCACCGCGGATTCCAAGTATGCAAAATATTCCGCTAACGTTGCGGTGCGCAATTCAATCTGATCTCCATGTTTATCGTTCCACTGCCGGATCAATTCACAATAGGAGTCTGTCGGAGGACTGTTGTCGGTGTATAATCCGGAACCCATTATCGGTATAAATTCGTATTCATAGCCGTCATTTCGGAGCCCCTCCGCGAGTGGAAACAAGGATTTCTCGGCGTACTCCATATCCTGAACATCGACATATCTATGAGTATCTTCAACGGAAAGTCCGGGAATATACGGATTACCGACCATATTGTATCCGGGAATGATCCCCAATAAGTTCGCTTTGTGATACGTCAAGCCTTGCCAGACCAAAATACGATTTCCTTGCGGCGACTCCCAATAGAACGGCACATTCGGTTTGCCGAAAGGACAGCCGCCATGATGGGTATTAATATTTGTAGATAAATATTTCACTCCCGCATCATACAAAGCGTCAACCATTCCCCATGAGAACCCGTTCACATCGCAAGACATGGCACTGACCAAGGGAATGCCTTCTTCTGTTGCAAACTCGAGCGCTGGTTTTAACGTGTCTCTCAAATGGCCCTCATCAAGCAGCTCGGTTAAATGGAGATAGAATGCCGTCAGTTCTATGTTTCCGCTTTTTAAAGCTTCAACCAGTTTGGCCCTTCCTGAGGATCCGGTTTTACTTAAATATTTCTCAACCGCCCAGAATCCTTCAAGCATAAATTTGAATTTGGCATTGTCGTCCCTGGATAATTGTTCTGGGGAAAGCGCCAGTTCAACTGCTTGCTCTACAAACTGCGTTTGATACTCGGTGATCACTTCTTGACGTTCCGTATATCCTATATCAATATGTGAATGCTGAATGATAAAAAACGTGAATGGGTCTCTGCGTTGCATTTTGAGTTCCTCCTGCTCTCTAAAAAGATTGTTTATCATAACCACTCAACTGTCCAACCGTCTGTCTTCTCTTGTCATACCTTCAGACAATGCTATGGCTTCGGCCTTCATTCATTCTTTTGCAAAACCGAGCACAATCCCGTGAATAAAATATTTTCTGATCATCCCTTTGGCTCAGATCGACTTTCCGACACGAACATTTCTTCGCTGTACTTAAATCAAACAAGCGTTCATGCAGCATGATACGCCTCTCTCAATTGGGATAATAATACTTTTACATAGCTATTGTACTTTGCTTCTTGTCCTAGGTAGGAGCGAAAACAGTCGATCGCAGGTAGAATTTGATCCTCCGTTTCTTATGTGTGTGATCGCCGACCATTTTCATACCTCCTCCGACTGAATTCCTACTCTAGCGTATCTCTCCATAATCGGGCTAAGCGGAATAAGTAACTAAGCCTATAGTGCAGACACGCGCAAAAAGGACTTCACAGTCGATTTCATGCTGTCTGTTTATGCGCGTGATCCATTGAATCGTATTTAACGTATTATGTGGAAACGGAAGAAATTGCTTTGGAAATCTCCATGTTAGAGCGGTAAAGCAAGTCCCGCATACATGAGCCCGTCAACGCCGTACAGTTAGTCTGTATCCACATTGCGGCATATAGTGCAAAATGCCGAGGCCAAGAGGATTTCGGACTTTACCTTCCACGTCTTTTATCCTATTACATCCGATTCGACTGCAAAGTCAAACGGAATCGATACTTCATATCATCCTCGAACCACATCGGGAAGTTGGTGCCCCAAGTATTATTGTGTAGATTAAAATGAAAGCCACCCGCAAGTGGAGCAAACGTGTTGTCAAATTGCAGCAATCGTCTTTCACCCGGGCAAACTACAGGCGCATCCAGCGTCTCAATCACGACACTTCCATCCGCACCTTCATAATAAAGTCCAGAATTAACAGCGTGCATATTCCGATTGCCGTTCTTTACTACCGATAACGGCGAAATCCGTGTACCCAGTTTATCCATCGTCCACATGTTCGGACTGTCAACGCAAGGGACAAACGAGAACCAGCTCGCTTCCGGCAAACGGCATGCCGATTTATCCGTCCAGCTCAACTCTACATCGATGTTAAAATCGTTATGATTGAACGTGTATACAATCTCAAGCTGATGAGGTGCGCCATATTCCTCGCAAGCATCGGCAGGCATTTCCAATTGAGCCCAAACTTTGTCGTCGTCCGCTCGCCGTTCCAATTGAAGATTTCTTAGAATCGGACAGTACTGCTTATGTTCCGGAGCAGGGTCTGCATATTCAATTCCGGGCTTGCTGTGATCTGGAATTGCCCAAATATAATTCTTTTTCATGTCAATCGTATATTCCTTAATATAGCGGTCATAGTTTTCTTTGCCGAACGTTTCATATCGGTAGGCAGCTAACCTATTTCCATCATTTGCCCATACTTTCCCATTTCTATCAACCAGTTGATTGATAGAACCATCAGAATCGAAGCTAACTCGAAATTTACCTATCGTATAGCATCGGTTCATTTCAAGATTTTCAATGTTTGTAGCATCATTGGAATGATCTGAACTAAGTGGGTTCAGGTTGTCTAACACTTTCTTGGCTTCGATTTGCAATTCCGTACTTAGCGCTGATATTGCCTGATCCAGATATGCGCGTTGCTCCTCCCACGAGCTTTCAAAGTGCGAGTAACTGCGCTCTTCCTTTCGTTTAAGACGATTAAATGTATCATAATGTGGACCTTGAACCGCTTCATCCCTGAACTGATCCTTCAATCTTGCCGCCGTAAAATCTGCCGCAGAGTAATTGACGTAATCCGCTAAATATGTTTTCTCATCCAACCCCCAAGTATGCTCTGCCACCAATAAGAGACGATTGCAGAACTTGCCGTAGCTTTCGCCATTTGGATCCAGGGAACCTGCGCTCACCCATTTATCCCTTAATCGAAGCAGTTCCCGGTAGCGTGCTACTTTGAGCGGATCGGTAGCCGTACCCTGGATCCACGAATCACCTATTTCCTCGCTTACGACCGGAAGCACATGCTTACATTCAAGCATCTTTTCGGCGAAGGCATCCAGTGTTGACGCGACAATTTCTGCACCCGGGTATTCCGATTGTAATTGTTGATACAATAATTCTATCTCTTCTAAGGATGAAGGACCGTTATTATCGCCTGTGTGGGCAAAATAAAGCACATCCTCAAGTCCCTCCACTTCCAGAGCTTCACCATAATCACCGGCATAGTTGACGATCAGTTCAGAGCCATCGCTTGCTCTCCAAACAAACGCTTGCGGAACGCACGGAGCCTTGCTGGAAGGATTTACTCCTATATGCAAATAACGAATTCCGTAACTAGCCAATATTGGTACGATGCCGATCGTATGTCCAGGGACATCTGTCATTTTCGCGGCAATGGTATTTTTCCCGAATCGTTGATCCAACTTTTTGGAAATCGACAAGCCATATTCAAGCAGTGTTTTATCCATCAATTCCGTATGGGTTGTAAAAGGAAGACCATGCCATGCAATTTCTCCTCTGCTAACCGCATTCTCCATTTGGATCCGCTGCTCCTCAGGCGCGGATTGTAAGTATTCCTCGATCAGCCAAGACCCAACTGTCCAAATAAATTTCGACCGTCCGTCTTCACTTGCCAAACGTTGAGACAATGATAAGGCTTGTGGAATAAACGTAGTCATATACTTGTCAACCACATTAGCTGCAAGATCGGTAAATCCAATATCTAAATGTGTTTTAAAAATAACATGCACTTTTTTAACTGTAGTCATAAATTCAACTTCCTTCTTTCATATAATTGAGCCCGAGTCCAGAAAACCAGACTCGGGTCATATTCATTTCATTTATTTCTGTTCAGCCAAGTACGCATCCAGTTGTCTTTGATATTCTGCAAGAACATTGTCGATTCCGGCATCTTTCAATCGCTTTAGCATTTTTTCTTTAATAGAGGAGTATTCTACTAGACCACTATACAATGGGAGCTGATATTCTTTAACGATAGCGTTTACTTTGGCCAAGTCGCCCTTCACTGGCTCGGAATCTACGCTAAAGCCGATTAAATCTGTTTTAACGGCATCGTTATCCCAGTTCTTAATAATATCCAATTGCGCTGGAGTTATGTTCTTGCTGAACTTAGCGAATCTCATATCCGTCCAAGCCCAACTGATCGGCAAGTATTGCTTGTCAACTGCGATTCCGTCGTAAGAAGCGCTTTTGCCGTCTAATTTATAGTTGATGCCTTCTACGCCAAGGGACATCAGATTATAGTTTTCTTCGTTGCTGTGAAACCAGTTCACGAATTGAACAGCCTCTTTAGGATGCTTGCTCGTCGTAAATACGGCCAATAAGTTATCTACAGAGTTGAAGATATACTTCGGTTGATTAGCTTGGAATTGAACGAATTCGATTTCCGCTCCAGGTACACTCGCCACTAAACCATCAATGCTCTCTGTTGGACGGAATAAATTCGATGCTATGGCAGCAGTTTTGCCTTTACCGAATTCTTCACCCTTTGCGATAGGATCTTTCGGAGTGTATCCTTTTTTATACCATTCATGCGCCTTGTTAACTAAATTACTGAATGCTTCGGATTCAAAAAGATTTTCGAACGTTAAAGGCTGTTGCGTAGCATCAATGTAGAAGAAGCTATTGAATAGATCTCCGTTCGCGTAATAACTAGGCATGTATTCCCGGCCAAGTCCAGTTGTTACGGCGCCTAATGGGGTCATTGTCGGTTCGTTCGCTTTCACGGCTTCCAAGTATTTCTCGAAATCTTCGAGCGTTTTGATTTCCGGTAGGTTGTATTTCTTACGCAAGTCGCCACGAATCTGGTAAGTATCATTATTTTGCGCGGTTGGTACTACCCGAGGTATCGCATAGGTTTTTCCGTCAAATTGGACGCCCTTCCAGACATAGTCTGGCGTGTTCTCCTTTAATTGTTGTCCATCGCTATCCAAATACTCATCTAACGGCAATAAAATGTTCTTGGCTACACTTGACGGCAGATATGCAACCTGGGACCAAGTCAAATCGAAATCTTCTCCGCCAGCGACGACTAAGCTTTGTTTATTCCAATACGCATCCCATGGAACAAAAGTATAGTTAAGCTTAATGTTAAGGCCGTCGGCTTTCATTTTCTCTGCAATCGCAGCTGATACTGCATCCAAATCTTTCGGTGGATCTCCTGGGAATAGAATTTTCAACGTTACTTCTTCGCCTGAGGGCGTTTGTTCGCCGGTCACAGGGGCTTCAGAAGGTGCTGCTCCTCCATTTTTATTGTTATTACTTCCACAACCTGCAAGCATCGTTATTGCTAGAATTGTCGTAAGAACAATGCTAGTAATCTTGCTTTTTCTGCTCTTCATAACTATCGCTCCCTTTGTCTAAGTGTTATGTATGTTGACCAACTTTGCCGTCGGGATCAACCTTTCACAGATCCAATCATAATTCCTTTGACGAAATACTTCTGTACATATGGATATACGAGAATAATCGGGCCTATTGCCACAAGGAACATGGCGAATACCAACGTTTCGGATGGTAGTTCAACGGTTGCCATATTCGTATTCATGCTCATATACTGAATCATCGAACTAATTCGGTATAACAAAAATTGTACTGAGAATAAGCTGTGATCATCTATCAACCAGAGAGGCGTTGTGTAATCGTTCCAATATGCCAAGGAAGCAAACAAGCCAATTGTCGCCAGGATCGGTCCCGATAATGGCGTAATGATCTTGAGGAACACGTACCATGGTCCAGCTCCATCAATTTCGGCTGATTCCGATAATGCCGTTGGAATCGATTTATAATAATTTCGAAGCAAGAAAATATTGAAGGGACTTATTGCAAGCGGAATAATATAAGCAAGTAACGAATTCCTCAAGTCAAGCACCTTCGTCATATTCAAGTACCAGGGCACGAGCCCTGCGCCGAATATCATCGGAATGAAGATAATAAGAGCAATTACGTTGCGGTATCTTACTTTCGGTATGGAGATTGAATATCCAAGCAACGTTGAGATGACCAATGAGAATATCGTTCCAACTACCGTGACAAAAATTGTAATTGAATAAGCCTTTAACACAATCCCGTCCATGAATATAACTTTATATGCTGATAGTGAGAATGCATCCGGGAAAAATTGATACCCATTCATGACAACCGACTGTTCACTCGAGAATGACACGACGACAGCCAAGACAAATGGGACTATCGTCAATAAACTAAATAGAATAAGGCTACCGTAAATTAGAAAATCCATTACACTCAATTTGTTAATAGTATTGCTTTTCATTCCATTCACCTCGCTTCTGATTAGAACAATGCTGAGTCTTTATCATATCTTTTGGCCATCCAGTTGCTCCCTAATACAACGATAAAGCCTACAACGGATTGACACAGACCAATTGCGGTTATCATACCGTAATCTCCTCCTCCAGTAATCATCGACCGATAGATATAGGTGTCGATAACATCTGTCGTCTCGAATAACAATCCGTTATTCTCAATAACGGCATAGATTAACGCAAAGTCACCAAAGAAGATTCTGCCTATGGACATTAAAGTCAAAATAATAATAGTAGGGATTAGATTCGGAATTAAGATATAACGTATCTTCTGCACGCGGGAAGCTCCGTCGAGAGATGCCGCTTCAAGCATTTCTTCGTCTATACCGGTTATTACGGAAAGATAGATAATTACAGAATAACCAACATTTTTCCATATGTTCATTGATACGAGGATCTTCACCCAAGGTGCGGGATCCGTATACCATTGAATCGAATGTCCATTAAAAGCATGAATGAGCTCGTTTACGAGACCATATTCACTGCTAAACAACAATAGGACAATCTTCCCTACAATGGCGAAGGAGAAGAAATAAGGGATAAACATGATGCTTTGAAACACCCTTTTCATCGTTCGATTCCTCAACTCATTGAGCATAAGTGCGAATACGACGGCTAGCATCGTTCCCCAAAAGATGTTATTGAAGTTAATCCATAACGTGTTCATGGTAATCCGCAAGAAATCTCCGTTATCCAAGAAAAACTTAAAGTTCTCGAATCCTGCCCATGGACTTCCATAGATTCCGTCCATAGGATTGAAGTTCTTGAATGCGAGAATCATTCCCGGGTAGGGAAAATACGAAATAACGATCAACAACGCCAAACCCGGTACCGCCATTAAATAATAAGATCTGTTCTTCCATAATTCAGCTAGTATACCGCTCTTCATGTTCATTAGCTTCACCTGTTATCTTCGTTATTGTGTTCATTTCCTACACTATAACGGTCATTCAATTTTCTGAATATCGTCAAATATTGAGGTCATATTCTAATGTTGTGAATTGTCTCCATTCACTTGCCAGCTATTAATGAAAGCGTTATATTTAGAACTACAAGGAGAGATTCTATTGAAAATAATGAAATCGATCAATCCTAAGATCATTCTCTATCTCTCACTCATCATTGGACTATCCCACAATCAGCTTAGGCTTTATCAGTTATCAAATTTATTTATCAGACTGATTCATCTCTTAGTTTATCGAACTCTTCCATGGAGAACCTATTCGAGCATTCCTCCGGTTACTGGACGGAGGACATTGAAGGTAACAAAAGTTTAATGCTTATCCGTAATACAACGATTACTCTATTTGCGATAATGGTTACGCTCATGATATTATTCACTTCAGCAATGACGATTCGAACGAATAGGCCGATATTGGCTCTTGTGAAATTCATCAAGGAGGTCGGCAATGGTAACCTTAATCTCCGCCTGAAAAGGAAATCGACCTATGAAGAATTCTCGGTGCTGAATCGCGGAATCAACGATATGTTAGACAAAATCAATGAACTGACTGAGGAATCCGTGAAACGCCAGCTACTTCAAAAAGAAGCCGAATATGATGCGCCCCAGTCCAAAATGGATCCACATTTTCTTTATGCTGCTGATCAGAGTGATTACTAGAGAACTCACGTGTTGTTCTCTAGCCTCGTGCCCTGTCCACCCTTCGTTCTTCTCTCTGTAACTCCCACACGAAAACAGCTCATCGCCTGATTATCCACGCAATTTGGGATAAGTTTCTCCGTGTCCTAGCCCATGTAACGGCAATCGGTTGGTTATCCTCTTGACCCAGACGGTCTCCCCTTATGTTCGACCTCAATTCTACGGCGTTCGTGTCTCACTGTTTTTTTCTGTTGCGTGTCATTTTCGTGCTGAGTCTTCTTTTCTTCCACGTTTCCAGGCTTCGCACGATTCTCCCGCCTTTTGGGTCGGGGGCGCCCCGGCAACGCTTGTGTCGGGTCACTTGCCATTGCGGCTTTTCCTGCAAGCTTTTTCGCTTCTATCCCTTCTTATGACTGCTCGCCATCCATAGCCTCAGTCTTGACCTACGCGATCTTGACCATGGGTCACCGCTTCTGCGGGGACGGTAGGGCTCTCCTTGGGTCACGTCAATCGACTTTCACCCGAATCCAGTCCACTTAACTTCCGAGATCAACGGTGGTATTAGACGTTCTCTTCTTTTGAATAGCGATTGATTCAAACGATTGAATCTGCCGCCAAATCGAACATATACCAGCACGTAAAAGGGACATAGCCCCAAGGCTATGTCCCTTAATTTTTTTGTTACATATGTTCATACGATGTGAAGAGGATCCTAGAGGATTTAGATTATAAGATACAGCAACGAAATTTACAGCTCACCAGTTATTGTTATTCTTCTTCACTCATGCTGCTCTTGGTGAATGGGAAAGTAATCGTTCTGCTTTTGGAAAGGCCGTTACTTGTGGCCTTCGTCTTATTGATTATTCAACCTTTAATATTTGGTTCATCAATCGATACATAATAACTGCCACTTCTGCTCTTGTTGTTGTCGCATTCGGGCTGATCTTACCTGCTCCTTTACCTGTAATAATGCCATCGTGGACTAGTGCCGCCACTGCATCTACGGCATACACTGAAATGCCAGATGCGTCAGTAAAGCGATTCAAATCAGATGCCATTCCATGAGATTCCCATTTACCGCCAGCTTGTAGTGCCCTTACGACTAGCACCATCATATCCTGCCTGGAAATTTTCTCTTTCGGATTGAACATCCCATCCCCAGTTCCCTTAGCGATTCCCAGTGCCTTCACAATGCCTAGCGCTTCATAGTAGTAATCACCTTGAACGACATCCTGGAAGTTGCCGCTGATGTCTGCTTTTAAGCCCAGTGCTCTGACCAGCAACGTCACGAAATCCGCTCTTGTGATCTCTTTACCAGGCTCAAACGTCGTTGCCGAAGTGCCTTTAATGATACCTAGTTTGGCCAATGCCTGGATCGCTTCTTCAGCCCATGCATGTTTGCCAATATCCGTGAAGATCGGAGTGCCTGGTTCCGGATTCGTGGAAGAACCGTCTCCATCGCTGTCTCCCCCGGATTTCTTCAGGACTCCCGTTACTGCGATAACCGCTGTTTTCCCTTGATAGCTTACCGTTACGGCGGCGCTTCCCTTACCGACCGCTTCTAAGATCCCGTTCGCACTTACCGCAATCACAGATGCATCCGAAGTGGCGTACGACGCTTTACCTGTTACGTTCTCCTTGGTTCCGTCGCTATAGATTGCCGTAACCTGAATCGCCTGGGTTTTGCCTACTTCCAGCGAAGAGGACGCAGAATCGAGACTGATTCCCGTGAGCACGGCCACATTTCCAGGATTTCCAGGATTTCCGGTATTACCGGAGTTTACAGTAACGTTATACACCGCTTGGTGACCGCCGTCTGCTGTCGTAGCCGTGATCTTCGCGCTTCCAGCAGATACAGCCGTTACCCTAATGCTTGTTGTACCGGTCGCTACATCGTACACCGCATCTGTAACCGACACTGCATTTCCTTCTACCGCAAAGGTTACCATTTTATCGGTTGCATCCGCCGGATTAACCTCTGCGATCAAGGTATCCAAAACGCCAATGTCCAACACCGCAGACGATTTATTCAGGGTAACACCCGTTGCCGTGACTGGTGAAGCAACCACCGTCACTTCATATTCGGCCTTGCTGCCGTCTACCGCAGTCGCTGTTACTTTCGCATAGCCAGTCGACACGGCGCTTACCGTTACGCTTGTCGTTCCACTTACCTCATCGTACACAGCACTTGAGACGGTGACCGCATTTCCTTCTACCGCAAAAGTTACGGTCTTATCGGTTGCATCAGCCGGACTGACCGTTGCGGTCAATTCATCCGTAGCTCCAACGATCATAGTCGAGGAAATCTTATTCAGTGAAACGCCTTCTGCAGGCACTTGAACGTCGTTAACCGTCACATTATGGTAATCTCTGTAATGTCCATCTTCGGTTTCTACCGTAATCTTGGCTTCACCTACAGACAGCGCCTTCACTGTTGCGCTTGTCGTTCCGTCAGCGTTGAAGACCACATCAGTCAATTCAACTACTTGGTCATTGTCTACCGTGAAAGTTACTTTCTTATTGCTTGCATTCGTTGGTGTTACCGTCGCTATCAATTGATCAATAGCTCCTACATTTAGCGAAGCCGTTGTTTTGTTCAACGTAACTCCAGTGGCTGCTACGTTTGTTTTCTCTAACACCGTCACGCTAATGGTCGTTGTCAATGGTACGTTGTTCGGATTCGTCACACCTTCTGGTAGTGTTATGGTTCCATTTACAGTGAAGGTCTGTTCCTCCTTAACAGCTTGATCATAGTCGGAACCGGAGACATCCCATGTCACATCAGCGTTCATGCTTGCAAGATCCGTTACCAATTCTACGGTTGCAGGCAATCTAAGATCCGCTGCTGTCTTCGCCGTTCCGTTCACTAGACCTGTAATCGCTGCAGGCGTTGGTATACTCTGCAACTTCATACCTAGCCCGATATTCATCAATTGCGTGACTTGAGCCTGAGTCAACGGACCGTTAAATATGCGAACGTCGTCTAGCAGTCCAGTATAGGATTCTCCGTAGTCAGCGGATCCCAACATGATTTTACTCGTTACGCTCGGAAGCGGCCCGAGATTCGTTGCATCGCTTGCCACCAGTACACCGTCTACATAGATCTTCATCCCAATCTTCTGACTGTAGGAAGCTACATAATGATGCCATTGGTTATTGCTGTAGGTCCATGGGAACGACAGCGATTTATTACTAGATGATCCATTGGGCCAATAGGCCACTTGAGCTGTACCCTTGTCGGTCAACTGTAGAGCTGTGAAACGATTATCTTGACGGAAAACGCTATAGTAGCCGTTTGCAGGCTTCGAAGTTTTGAACCACAGCGACACTGTCTGGTCACCTGTTTGGTTCACCGTTGCGAAAGGAGCAACCTCTACTCTTGCCTTTGATGAGCCACCGCTGAATTCAAGCGCTCCGTCGATCTTGCCTGAATTGTTCCAAGTTGGATTGTTAATCAAAGTTCCGTTGTTGCCTTTGCCTGAAGAATCGACAGCGGTTGTACCGGAGCCTTCATTGAACTTCCAGTGAGCTACTAGTTCGATAGGCCTAACCGTTACGCTAATGCTTGTTGTCAATGACACGTTGCTCGTATTCTTCACAAATTCTGGCAGTGTTACGATTCCAGCGACCGTGAAATTCTGTACTGTCTCAACATTCGGATCGTAGCTTGAGGCGTTAACATCCCATGTCACATTAGCATTTATATTTCCTACATTAGTAACCAATTCTACGGTTGCGGGTAATCCAAGTGCCGCCGCAGTCTTTGCCGTACCGCTCGCTACCCTTGTTATTGTCGCAGGCGCTTTTATGCTCTGCAACGTCAATTCCTGAACACCATGCATCAATTGCAATACTTCATTCTGAGTCAACGGACCGTTAAATATGCGAACGTCATCTAGTTGTCCATTGTATGCTTCCCCGCCAGACACATCGGCTCCAAGTAGAATCTTACTTGTTACTCGCGGAAGCGGACCGAGATTCGTTGCATCGCTTGCCACTACTTTACCGTCGACATAGATTTTCAATCCCGTTTTCTGACCGTAAGAAGCGACATAATGATGCCATTTGTTATCATTGTAGGTCCATGGAAATGATAATGTTTTAGGTTGAGATGCACCGCCCGGCCAATAAACCACGCGAGCCTTGTTTCCTCCTTCCATCTGAAGAGCTGTGAAACGATTTTCTTGTTTGAAAATGTTGTAGTAGCCATTGGAAGGCTGAGAAGTGTTGAACCATAATGACACCGCCTCATCACCTGTTTGCTCCAAAAATGAGAAAGCGTTAATCTCGGCCCTTGAGCCGCCATTGAAAGCAAGTGATCCCTCGAACTTGCCCAAGCTGTTCCAAGCTGGGTTGTTAACGAGCTTTCCAATATTGCCCTTGCCAGAAGAATCATTGATCGCTGTACCAGATTCCTCATCGAACTTCCAATGGGCCACTAGTTCGGCAGGGCTAACCGTTACGCCATTATCTGTTGTTGAGTGCAGTATAATGTAGTCAAGTTTTACGTTGCCGCTATCTCCATCATCGTATTTATAAGATATCGTATTAATTCCGGATTTTAGCGTTACAAGCTCAACCTGGTCGCTCCATGTATCCGAATTTTCCAAGCTCCGTAGACTAATCTGTCTTAACTTGATGCCGTTCACATACAGGCTGACTGTCTGTGTTGCACCCGTAGAATTTGCATATCTGAGATCTAGATAATAACTACGCGTTAACGCTGATGAATTATTTACTGTAAAGGTAGTCGTTGCACCGAATTCCCCGTATCCGGTCACATAACCATCCCCGGAATAATTCAGGCCGCTGCTACCTATCTCTGCTTTGTCCGAGAGTACGGCATTCTCAGCCTCATACATGTTATATGCTGTTACTGTAATATAATCGAGACTAACATTGCCGCTGTCGCCTGATTCATACTTATATGCTATCGTATTGTCCCCTGCATTCAGGTTTATCGTCTCAACCTTGTCGCCCCATGTATCTCCATTTGCCAAGCTCGGTAGACTAATCTGCTTTATCTTGCTACCGTTCACATACAGGCTGAGTGTCTTTGTTCCACCTGTAGTATTCGCATACCTAAGATCCAGATTATAACGTCCTTCTGACGCAGTATTTACTGTAAAGGTAGTCGTTGCACCGATAGAATCGTATCCAGCTGTGAAACCACTTCCGGAATAATTCAGTTGGTCGTTACCTACCTCTGCACCGCCCGATAGTGAAGCATCCTCTGCCTCATAATTATTTTGTTCCACAAATTTCCACTGATCGCTCGTCCAATCCCCCCCACCTACCATACTGGATTGTACATAACCGTTCTGTGTGTGGATATGCATTAGCCCATGCTTGCGGTTTCTGAGTTGGAAATATCCATATTCAGAGCCGACTGGCATCCAATCCGCATTCCATTCTATAGCGGGTCCAGTCTTAATTCGACCGTTATTAGCTTCAAAATTCATATAGTTTCCGGTTAACCGGTTTCTGAAACGGATAAATCCATCACTATTTTCTAGAGCCCATTGATATTCATATCCTGTTCCATCTCCATAACTTACTGTTCCGGAATCATCAAAAAGGCTTTTACCTATCTGCTTGCGATTATAGATTTGATAATACTTACCGTCGGAGTCCGCAGGGACAATACTCGTCGGGAGTGAAAGGTTTCCTGAATAAGGCTCCCCATTAAATGTGACGTTTGTAACATAACTACCTATAGACAAGTTTCCACTTGCGCTATCTGTAACAAGCTTCCCATCAACTTTCACATTTTCAAAATGTACTCCGTCGACATACTCATTCTCACTTATCCCGCCTATCTGCGACCCGAAATCATATGGATTGGAAGCATAATTGATATTCTTTAATGTTATATTACTCATCCTTCCAGTTGCATGATTCCACATTTGATAGGGATATACTTCCAGCATGCTCCCGTATCTTGTACGTTCTATTTCAATATTCTCTAAGAGCACATTATCAACTAAACCTCCGGCGGAATAAACTCCAATAGTACCTCTTATGCCAGGATATGCATTAGAGTTAATAATGTAGATATCTCTAGCTACATAGTTTGTAGTATCACCAGCGTTAATCATAATACTATGCACTCTCATGCTAGCAACCACGTTATTCTCCCATAAGATGTTACTACTTCTATTGCCAGTCACAAGACCATCGTCAGAACTTCTAATAAAGCTATTCTTCACTGTCACATTATTATTGTCCATTACAAGCACAATGCCGTCACCTTCATGCATACTGGTAAACCCTTTAATATTGTCTATTATTACATCAGTACTGCCGATTACATTGACAGACTGCCTTTCAGGATTGACGATAACTAATCCCTCAATTTTGACATTTTTCGAGTAGAATGCGACAATACCTGGCATTTCGGGGTTCTTAGCTCTAGCAGCATCCGTAAAATCACCGCTCCACTTAGACAACTCAAGTATGCCTCGTCCTCTAATGGTAATGTTCTCTTTAATAGGACTCTTATCCCAATTGGGCTCATTCAAATACGGATTGGTTCTAATTTGCGCCTTTACTATAGCACCTGGCGCTAAATAGACTGTTTTTCCACTCGGTACATCTATATAATCCATATCTGCCTTGTAGTTGCCATTTGTATGAGCACCTATTTTCTGCCTCTTTATGTAGTCAGAGGTTCCATACTCATGAACTCCAGGGCCAAAGTACATGACGTTCGGATCACCCTCTGACGGAATGTCCGTATCGATAGGATTTGCAAATATATGAAGCGCACTATAGATATTATCATTTACCTCAAGTACGATGTTTTTAGCTCCGGTCACTGAAAACGTCATCACATTGCCCTCAATTGTTGGCGTTATTCCGTATGCCTGAGGCCAAACCTTTGCTGATGTTAATGGACCGCCATGATACGTAACCTTCATTTCCACTGTACCTGCAGAGTCAAACATTACAAAACCTGTAGGCATATTGCTATTACCTGGATCACCCGAATCACCATTAAACATTTTTGCTGAATGTGTAAATAATTTGTTCCAAGATCCCCCTGGACTGCTAACCTCTGCTGTAAAGGCTGAATAGCTTGCAGTTCCTGCCGGCGGATCAGGATATACATCAAGTTGATTTTGATCAGTCGCGAAAACAGATTTCGGCAAAGAGATAACGGTAATAATTGTAAACATCACTAGTACTAAGACCAAACTTAATAATTTTTTTCCATTTATTTTCATGTTAACTCTCCCTTCTTTTACTTACAATTTGGATTTCCTGAAGCCTTTACCTGTAATAATGCCATCGTGGAATATTGTCGCTACTGCATCTACCGCATAGGTTGCAATGTCAGATGCGTCGGTAAAGCTGTTGCTTCATTTCTACATCAACATAAGTCGATTCCAAAACTTGGCGTAACTTTCGCCATTTGGATCTAGAGAACCCGTATCCACCCAATGATCTGAAGTAATTCCCGATAAGGTGCTACTTTGAGCGGATCGGACGCTGTGTCTATGCATCCGCTGCTCTTCAGGCGCAGATTGCAAATATTCCTCGATTAGCCAAGACCCCACTGTCCAAATAAATTTCGACTGTCCGTCCTCGCCTTGCATACGTTCAGACAATGGCAACGCTTTCAGAATAAACGTAGTCAAGTACTCATCAACCACATTAGCCGCAAGATCAGTAAACCTAATGTCCAAATGCGTTTTAAAAACAACATGTACTTTTTCACCTGAGGACGTCTGTTCCCCGGTCACAGGCGCTTCAGAAGGTGCTGCCCCTCCACACTATAACGGTCATTCAATTTTCTGAACATGGTCAAATGTTGATGTAGTGTTCTAATATTGGGATATATCACTATTCTATTGTCAGCCATTATTGAAAGCGTTATATTTAGTACTACAAGGAGAGATTCTATTGAAAATAATGAAATCGATCAATGCCAGGATCATCCTCTCTCTCTCTCTCGTAATTGGATTATCCCTAATCAGCTTAGGCGTTATCAGTTATCAAATCTTCTCGAGATTCACTAAAAATGACATGATTAAATACGTCACCTCCGTAACGGCGCAGACGAATCAAAGTCTAGATCTCTATTTAAGCGAAATCAAAGACTCCTTGCATTTTCTTTCCGTCGATAAGGATTTAATCTCTAATCTGCAAAGTTCTATATCCAAAAACAGTTATGCCATAGAGCACGATCAAATCCGGGTAAGAATAACCGAGATCCTGTACAACATATTTGCCGAGAAGAGCGATATTCGCGGATACTTTATTTATAATAACGACTATAAGATTTCCTTTATTAATAACAAAGCGCTGATTGGATACGATTCTCCTTTTCTTAACAAGGTATGGGCTGATTTCAAGAATACTCAGTATGCGTTACAAACCCGCTTTTATGGCTCCCATAAGCCCGATTACTATGAGAGCAGTTACAATAAAACCGATGGTAACGTTATTACGATAGCCGCCAATATTAAGGATGCTTACGACCCTTCGAACTCTACGTTATATGGGGTCGCCATATTCGATTACAACATTAGCAAGCTCAAACGCATCTATGACCAAATTCAAACCCAAACAGGCATTGAATCTATTATCGTCGATGACCAGCAACAATTTATCTATCAGACCGATCCGTCTCTTACTTTATCGAGCTCTTCCATGGAGAAACTATTCGAGCATTCCTCCGGTTACTGGACGGAGAATATCGGAGGCGGCAAGAGTTTGATTTCCTATTCCACCTCAGATGTAACCGGTTGGAAGACCGTTAGCCTGCTCTCCTTCGCGCAACTCGACCAAAATTTAAAGCTTATCCGTAATACAACGCTTACTCTACTTGCCATAATGGTTACGCTCACGATTTTATTCGCATCGGCAATGACGATTCGAACGAATAAGCCGATATTGGTTCTTGTGAAATTCATCAAGAACGTCGGCAAAGGTAACCTTAATCTCCGTCTGGAAAGGAAAACGAAATACGAAGAATTCTCGGTGCTAAATCGAGGAATCAACGATATGTTGGATAGAATCAATGAACTGATCGAGGAATCCGTGAAACGCCAGCTACTCCAAAAAGAAGCCGAATATGATGCACTCCAGTCCAAAATGGATCCGCATTTTCTTTACAATACGTTGCAATCCATTTCATCTCTCTCTATTCTAGGTCGTAATGCAGACATAGAAAAAGTCACGTACGCCTTGCGGGACATGTTGCATTATTCGCTATATCGTCAAAATGATATGGTACCCATTCAATCCGAGGTTCGTTCCGTAGAAAACTATCTAAACATCCAAAATATTCGATATGATGGCAAAATTCGCTTCGAATTTCATGCCGACGATGGCGTCCTCTACTATTCCATCAATAAATTCACGCTTCAACCTCTTATTGAAAACGCAATTTATCACGGGGTCGAAGGAATCGATGGAGATTGGTTAATCAGTATTCGTATTACCAAACAATCCGAAGAAGTGAGAATTAAAATATCCGACAATGGCATTGGAATGACGCCTGAACGGCTTCTTGATTTACGATCCCAATTATCCAATAAGAATTTGCGTACAGGAAGTATCGGATTATTCAGTGTAGCAGATCGTTTAGAGCTCAAATTCGGCCCAAGCGCAACTCTGGAAATCGATAGCATACAACATGAGGGGACAATCATCGTTCTGACGATACCCCAGCATTATACTGAAAGAGGCGATCAACATGACGACGGTACTACTAATTGATGATGAACCGCTAACTACCCAAGCCATTCGTCAAATTCTTCAAGTTCACTTTCCATCGATCGATATTATTGGAGAAGTAACGAACGGTGATAAAGCCTGGGATTCTATTCTGAGGAGAACGCCGGATTTCATCATTAGCGATATTCGCATGCCCCATATGGATGGGCTGCAATTAATGGAGAGGATACGCGAGGCAGGCTTGTCCGTCAAAGTGATCTTAATTAGCGCTTATGACGATTTCGAATACGCGAGGAGAGCTATTTCTCTTGGCGCTTTCGGATACATGGTCAAACCTTTCATGCAAAACGAGCTCATTCAGGAAGTAAGTCGCGTATGCAATGAGATCGAAACAGAACTCGCGCATAAGCAAGACATTTCCAAGATCATTCCTTTCGTAGAAGAGAATATGATTAGGAAGTTGCTTGTAGGCAAGCTGAAGCAAGGCGATCTCAACCTGTTAATAAATTTATCGGGCGGCGACTGGAACCAATATGTTCTAACGATTTTCCGATTCAATCGCACCTCCGAAAATAAAGAGATTCTCAAAGAAATCGTTAAGATCAGCATGTCCGAAGAGATCAACAGCCTATTTGCGAATCATGGTTGCCGCGTCGTGAGTTTTTTTCAAAAAGAATACGAATTGGTTGTCCTACATACACCTAAATTGGACGATATTCCGATCTTACAGGTTTGTCTTGAGACATTATCCAAATATACGGAAGTTACAATTCTAACCGGTAGTTGCAGAATGAACTTCACGCTTGAACAAATATCGTTTGCTTATGTGGAAGCCGATAAAAACCTTATCGAGTCCTATACGAGTTCAGTCATTACTCTCCCAGATCACGATCTTACATCGAATGAAAAAGAAGATTATCATTCCGAACTTATGACAAGAGCAGCGGAATACTGCAAAAAGGAATTTGCGAAGGATATCAGTCTGCAAAAGATATCCGATCACCTAAATCTCAATAAATACTATTTCTGCACCTTATTTAAGTCGCACTTTGATTTAACCTTCTGGGAGTATATCACGGATCTACGTATCGGATATTCCAAAGAGCTTCTTTCTCTCACCAACGAGAAAACAACGGAAATATCTGAAAAATGCGGTTATCTTAACATAAGTCACTTCGGAAAAATATTTAAGAAGACGACCGGATTAACTCCCGCTGAATATCGCAAGCAGCATCAGACGAAATAATGGATTAGAAACAAAAAAACCGTCCTAAGATGGAACTAGGACGGTTTTTTTATCACCAAGAAATGAAACAACTTTATTGTAAGACGGATTTTAATAATCTCTTATGTTTCTTCTCGAAATGCTCTTTCTTTAATAATTCGAACAGCGTTTACTTCAGCTTTAATCGAAAATTCTGCTATGTTCTAACATAGGCCTTGATTGTCCCCATTTTTTTTCCTACGCTATTACCATGAGGGCGTACCGAATAGCTGCCGACCATTGCAGGAATGATAAATGTTTCAGCATAATGAACTACAAATGGCTCAAAGGCATTTGTAGGACTTTCGACTATAGCTTCCTCCCCCTCTATTAGATTGAGAACATTGACACCGCCATCAGTGTTATGGATGACTGGTCCTGAGAACCAATGTCTTCTAGTTTCAATAAACTGCCTGTCGTGTAAGCCTGTCTTTTCTTCGATCCATCCATCGCCTTCACCCATTTGTTCTAGACAATTGATTATATTTTCACTGACCCACTTCTCGTCTCTTTCCCATTGAATAGAATTGATTCCGTGTTCAAGATGGACAGGTCTTGGTATCCCATCCATCCCCAACCGTTCCCAATCCCATAATTTAAACGTGAAGTAATTGGGTGTTGCACTTATTTCTAATACCAAGGAATCTTTACCCTGCGAATGAATAGTACCTGCTGGTATTAAAAAATGGTCATGCTTTTTAGCTGGAAATTGATTAATATACTTTTGGTCGTCAAATTTACTGCCTTCATCATATGATTGTTTTAAATCTTGAATCATTTCATTGGAATTTATATCATCCTTGACACCCAAATAAACGATAGCATCTTCTTTTGCATCAACGATGTAATAGCTTTCATCTTGCGTATAATGCACCCCAAACGTTTGTTGCGCATAATCAACCAATGGATGAACCTGTAAACTAAGATTTCCGCCCCCAAAAGTATCTAAAAAGTTAAATCGAATCGGGAACTCCGCGCCAAAACGTCCATATACCTTTTCACCCAAAAGATCAACTGGATGTCTAAAAACAGCATTAATAGCTGGGACTTCAATTTTTACGTCCCCGTATCTTAAAAAAAGACTATTTTCTTCTGGTACACCATTAAAGCTCCAAGCATAGTTTTCAACTGACGGATCAAGACCAAGCTTTTCTTTCATCCATTGCCCTCCCCATACTCCAGGGGCAAAGTAAGGAATCACTCTAAAAGGCTGGCTGACTGTTTGCTTTAATCCAGCTAAGTAGGTTGCCCCCTCTACCAGCTTTGGTTCATTGCTGCAGTTCGTATCTAATAGATAATCTATTTTTTCAAACAACTTCCTTTTATGTCTGTCCGCAACTGGCCATTCAAAGAAATAGCCTCTTTTAATCTTTCT
Source organism: Paenibacillus sp. B2(2019) (assembly GCF_008370385.1). Taxonomy (NCBI): domain Bacteria; kingdom Bacillati; phylum Bacillota; class Bacilli; order Caryophanales; family Paenibacillaceae; genus Paenibacillus; species Paenibacillus sp. B2(2019). Next base: position 15,539 of record NZ_VTZR01000032.1, on the reverse strand, counting down.
AACCGCATCCTCATTATGGTTGTCTGCTCTCCAATTTGAAATTTCATTATTACTATATCTTTTTTGGATTTCCCACCTTGCCAAATCAGCATATATGAGAATATCAGGATCACATACAAGAGTAGCACCAGAACCATAAATAATGATTAAACCGCTATCAATGTTACTAATAGCACTTCTAGCCTCTTCCAAACGTTCATCATCTAAAAAATCCCCAAAATTATGAAGCGATATCTTCCCAAATACTCTATCCGTTGTTAGATGAAATTTAATCATATCCGTTACTTTATCGCTAGAATAATATAAATCATCTGCAAAAATTGTATAGGCAGGTTCCATTACTGAAACAAGATTAGCTTTTAGTTCTTCCATTCTTACGCCAGGATAACAATCGACGGTAACGATAGTCTTTTGCTTTCCTAGTCTGATTATTGCCGCATTAAGCTCATTCTTAATGTTTCCGTAATCTTGCCAAGCATGATCATTTGAATTGGATACTAGTATCTCTGGGTACATATTAAAATTAGCCATTATTTTATTCCTTCCTTCTAATAGATTGCTTTAATAGATTTGCTACACCTTTAAATGTACTCAGTGAGGTTTCTTCAGAACATTCAATGTTTACCGTTTTGTTCTCAAGCGTTTCATAAACCCCATTCATAAACAAATCTTTACTTTTTGTAATTTGACCGCCAAGAATGATCGCATCTGGTTTAAAACTTTTTATATATGGATTTAAAGCTTTTCCTATATATTCTCCAAACATTCGGAATGCCATCTTTGCCCTCTGGTCTTCATTTTTGCCCATAGCGGCTAATGTTTCCACTTCGTTGTCTGATGTACTAAGGCCTAATTCATTCGCCAGTTTTAAGATACCTCTTTTAGAAATATAGTCATCGACTATGGATTGCTTAAATGGTTGATTATAGATCCATCCATTTTCCGGTATATCTTGTCTGTCTTTTACCAATTTTCCATTTTCCATAAATGCCGATCCTGCCCCCGTACCAATCGTTAAAAAGATGGATTTGTTGTAACCTCCAGCCTTGCCGGATACATGTTCTCCTAAAGCAAACAGGCTAGCATCATTATCAAAAACAATCTGAAACTCATTACTTGTCTTTGAATGAAAAGAACTTTCTTGTTTAAGACGATTTATTAATAGATCACGAAGGTTCACTTCGTATATCTCTTCAAATTTATCGATACCTTTGATGTAACTTATCCCGCTTTCATAATCAAATGGACCTGGAAATGCATAGCCAACTCCAGTTATTTCGAAGTCTTTATCCAAAATTCCATTTGTTTGCTGCTTAATGATGAACACCAAATGTTCAATGATACCTTCTTTAGTCTCTTTTGATTTCGAGGGGAAGATGGCATACGAGTTAGGAACTATTTCCCCATCGTCATTTAAAACAGCTGATTTTATAAACAATCCTCCGACATCAAATGCGATTGAATATTTATTCATTACAACTCTTCACATCCCTTTTTGGCAAAACACCCTTTTTATATTGGATCATTCAATATTTAATTTTAGTATAAATCTTGTTCTCTCCTTAATCTTTTGAGAAACCAGTCATATTTTTATAAAATCGAGACATTCGTGATACACTCGTGGAGAAATATGCTACTATCAAAGCGGGAACATTAATGTGGTTCATCATTATTTTGAAAGGGGAAGACAGCCATGGAATGGACTGATTTGTTTATAGATGGTTCAATTGCTCTTAATCAGGAATCTATTCAAGTCAATGGAAGTGATGTTTCCATTCTAATTCACTATTGGGGTGCTCAACCCGATCATTACAATAACAAGCCACATCAACATTCTTATTTTGAACTGTGTTATATTGTCAACGGTGAAGGTGAGTATATGGATGATGGACATTCATTTCATATAACGAGTGGGTCCCTTTTCCTTTCCCGCCCCTTCGTTAAACACCAAATTTTAAGCGAAACTGGATTGGAAATTATTTTTGTTGGATTTGAAATTATAAAAACAAAATCAACAAAGAAATTAATAGAACTTTTCACTAATCTAGAAAAAACGAAAAAATTCATTATTAATAATGCTAGCCAATCTCCCGTTGTAAAACTATGGACTTCGATCCTCGTTATGGCCTGTGATTTTTACCTATTGTTCAACGACTGCTTTCAAGGCTTATGTTCTTCTTTCTATTCAAGTATTGTTGGTTTATTTAATGAACAACAAATTAAATACAAAAAGAATAAAGAAATTCGTATTTATTCGTCCTTAGTATATCAAGCGAAGCTATACATCCATGACAACCTATCTCAATCATTGAAAATGAGCGATGTAGCGGATTTTATTCACATTTCAGAAAGACACTTATCACGTATTTTCCAGGATGAATTAGGCCAATCGTTTTCAAATTATATTAAAAGAGAGAGAATGAGAAAAGCCAGCATCCTCCTCTCAGATACCGACCTTACCCTCAAAGAAATTTCAGAAATGTCAGGTTTTAAAACAGTTCACTATTTTACCACTGTTTTTTCAGCAGAAATGGGAATGCCGCCTGGGGAGTTCAAGAGAAAGCTCAACCAACAAACGCTGTTAGTACCAAAATATACTGAAACTTATTAACAGAGCACTTCTATAAACTGATCAAGAATCTGAATAGCGTTTTTTTGTTTTCAACCAGCAAATCAAAGCACTTTGGGGATATACGTATTCGACTTGTTTTATATATTAATTTTATAAGAAAACCGACAAGTGGTAGTATGCCCTTCAAGTAGTCACTCAAAAAAAACTGATGTTATCATGAGGAACGAGTGAAACTTGGAGGGGTGTTGGGTATTGATGATTTTGCTATCCGGGAAGGTCATACCTGCAATACGGGGCTGCATGATTTGCGTGGTGACTCTTTGCTGGACATCATTCTAGGCTGGACATCGAAAGAATTACTTGCTTATTATGAGAATCATCCTAAGATGGGTCTGCTTAATCCGGTTGCCGTGGTTATGGATTTAGCGCATTTTTCCCGCAGTAGGGGCAACTTGGAAGCACGATCATGGGAGTCACCTTCAGAAATATTGAATCGTTCGCTTCATTTGGAATGAGTTTACTTACACGAAACTATGGTAGACCTAAAAATAATTTCGGAGCCAAGGATATCTATGAGCGTGATTTCGTTACCCTCTTTGTCCGTTCCAATCGGATCGTGCAGAGATACATCTTTACGAGTTTTCTTCAAGGATCTTAGGTGCATCAGAATTTCGTTTTCGATACAACGGGCAGCAAAAGTGGCCAGCTTTGTGCCTTTGTTCGGGCGGTAGCTCTCGATGGCTTTAATCAAGCCGATCGTGCCGATGGAGATCAGATCCTCCATGTCTTCTCCGGTATTATCGAATTTTTTGAGGTTATGGACATGATGCGATGTAACTTAGAGATTCTTATTTAAATATCAAGCATGACCTCATCTGCACTTTCTACGTGTCAAGATATGCCCATTACGTGAGCTTTGATAATAATTTTGAACCGGTCATTTCCAGGTAAACTTCATGTTCCTTCTCCCATCGCTGGTATGAATCGATGTTTCTATGGATCAAATCAATGGTGTTGTCTACAACATGCTTGATTTCTTCAATGCTACGGTCATATATAAATGTAATGGAATCAATTTGCGTAAAACAGTACGCTATTTCCTTCATAAGCAAGTTCGTAATGTAACCTGCTTCTTCACTATTAAATTTTGAACGCAATTTCACAAAGTTGATATTCTCTTCCAATAAATTCTTGAAAAATCCAATAAAATTCTCAAAATCCTCCGCATTATTACCTGGTTGTATTTCAAATAAAACTCGAAAGAATAAGTTCCAATTAAAATCACGATTGATAGACTTTAAGATTGTGCTGCCGATCATATGGCTAAATTCATCTTGAAAATATATATCCTTCTCAAATGTTATTTCATTAGTAAAGCAAACATGATTCCGACTGACATCATTCAACCTATTCAATGTTTTAACTAATGTTTCACTGTAGTCTCCTAGTTCTTCCGCATTATTTGATCGAAAAATATATTTCATGATAGTATCACTGGATTCTTTAAAATCCACAATAAGACCCATGTTATTTTCCATTTTTAATGAATAAATATCATAAATAATCTTTGACAGCAGCTTCTGGATCTGCCGTTTCCGATTGGTAGGATTAATCGAATCTAGTTTATTGATTTGATTATCTACTGCCAGTAGTTGACTATCAATCATCAAGAGATTTTTCTTAATCGACGTCATTAGGTTTTTTATAAATTCGTCTCCCAAGGTATAATTATTATTTTTGTAGATGACCTTGTGCTCAATCTCTCCCCAGAATATATTCACGAGAGATTTAATTTGCAATTCAAAGCTGATCTTATTACCCTCATATTGGCAATACCCGTCTATCCTGAATATTTCAAAGCCGTTTTTTTGCCGTTGAGGTTGTTCTCCTGCCAACTTTAATTTTATGTTTTTATTCGTGGAATTGTAAAAATACCCATCTTCATCTTGTTCATGAAAATGTTTTTTTAGTAGCTCACATATTTCTTTTTCATCTTCAATAAATCTGCATTCAATTCGTATCCCGATTAAATCTGACAGGTCTGAAATCAGTTGCTGTGGAGATGTATATTTTTTGTAGTAGCCATTTCGAAGGATTTTTTCTTTTAGACTTGATGTAGATTTGACTCTGGAATTAATGTTCAAAGACCCTTCATTATAATCTTCTAATACTTTTTCAAAATATAACCGTATATCTCTGCTTGCTACATTCAATTCATTTCTGGAATCCTCCAGATACTCTGTAACATTCTCTATAAAATCGAACAATTTTAATTCCATAAAGCCCCTCCTTATGATTATCATGACAAGCCTAAAGCTTCCCTGAATTAAAATCAGGATACCATCCTGCATCGATGGGTGCAAAAGAAAAAGTGGTGTCTGATAAACGTATCTCCTGAGAGTCAATTCGCTTCTAGCAGGAAACAAAATGATTAAGAAATGACCCTTCCATACATGTTGGAAGGGTCTAGACACCGATGCACCTTGCTTTAATTATTCCTCACCAACAGTGAACAAAGTTTATACGATGAGTCCCCACCAAATGAAAGCCTACGGAAGATCGTGCTCTGGCACTTATTTTTTTATACTCATTCCTACCTCACCCAATAATCTTAATCGCATTCTCTTTAATCTGTGTAACCATCTCTACAAGTTTTCGTTGCTTCGTACCGTCAAACAGCTTGATGAAGCTCTGCGGCTTGTCAAAGGGGGGCTTAATCAGTTCAGACACATTGTCGATATAACCATAAACGTTACGAAGTGACACAGAAAATAAAGAATTATGCTCGTATCATGTTATTTATATCTATATAGATCCTTTTTCATATCGTTTCTAATATAAGTATTGAACTATCGGTCAACTTGAATCTACAAAAACCTATTTTAGTAGTTTGAAAGATTTCCCAATGTTCAAATCACCATAGAGTTGGTCAAACAGCTTGCCGTCCTTCGACTGGGGATCAAACGGATTGGACTGCGGAGTTGTATACACATACACCATTCCGTTGGCTTCCGTAATTACACTCCCTACAGGTGGACCTTGTTCACTGGAGAGGTAGCTCCAATCATTTTTGGAGAATACAGAGATCATCAGTAGCATTTCAGCATCTTTTCGATCTTTTGACGTATAATCGAACTGCACTACATGCTTAGCCAACGGTATGATTTTATTTGCACTTTCACCTGCATATTGGCTTGCCTTGTAATGTCCCTTCCATGAAGCGGGCAATTTCAAACTGAAGTTTGCCTGAGAATTAGTGTATAGTTCTTGGCTATCCGCCACAACATCTTTTGCCAAAACATCTTTAAGTTTATTCCCTTCCCATGTTAAGATCAGATGATCCACGTATCCACCATTTCCTCCTTGAGGGGCTGTTGTGATAATATCGTTCACTTTGTTACCTGTATAGTCACCGATAATCAAATTCGGTTCTCTTCCAAGTTCTCCGTACAATTTCCCGTCCGTTCCTTCGTACACCCAATCATATTTATCGTATCTGTTGGTTTTTCCATCTTGCACGATGACGGATAAATTACTCGCATACGCATCCAGTTTTCCATCAATTTTTTCTTTTGTCCCGACCAAAATCACTTGGTCTTTAACGGAGTCACCGGTAACATCGGATTTTTTGTAATCAAGTACATACGTATTTTCCTTCAGTTTAAGTTCGGGTACTTTAATTTTTTGACCAATTTCTATTTTTGGCAATGTTTTTTTGGACTGCTGATTCACCACTTTTGGAGCTGAGGTTGCCTGTTTTGCTAATGAAATTTGTGGCGCCCCGATTCCAACCGCACAAATGAAACCCGCCAGTACTAAATAAGGAATTTTTTTTGTAAACTGTTTTTTCATCTTCCAAACCTCCGTTTATTCTTGTTTGTCTCTTACGTAAGTAAGACGTATGAGGTAACCTAAAAAGTTTGTTTCTGGGTTGGCGAAGATTTTTCTTATATCGCTCTCAACTGAAGCTGTCTTTTTTCCTTAATTTAGCATAACTTTCTCCGACCATTTTCGAACTGTCACAGTTTTGGTTTTCTGATTCCAATCTACAGTTATCTGTCCTATATGATCGTTTCGTTCCTCGTACGTAAATGTACGTTTACTTTCTCTGCGTTCGATTTGGTTATTTTTGATTTTAACAGGGTCGTGAAGAGAGCAAGCACGATAAACATCATCCCGCTCCAGATGAGTTGATGTATACCCAACCGTTTTTGTATGTGAAGGAAACGACATGCATAGAATTTGGTTCGCAGGAGAACATACTCATGGAAAATCCTGATTATTTTACAAGGAAATACTATGGAAAGTAACTATGCCAGCGGTTGTAAATTCTTCTGTTCAACCATTCCAAATGTGAATTGACGCTTGCAGCAAAGCTAGAGTCCACTATTTCAATATTCTTCGTGACTGTGCTGACATATGTGTTTGGGCATCTCAGTAGATAGCCCACGGCAGTATGTATGCGTAAGAAGTGGATATGGATATAGTGCAAACAGCGAGAGTGTCGACTCAAACATGAATCATTCAGTGTTGGACCATTCGGGTTCGAGAAAGTCCCACAAGGATTAAAGGAAGCGTCTAACCCAAAATTCAAAGTTGGCAGTCAAGCAATTATTACTATCGACCTTATACCGGGTATGAAAGTAATTTTGTATGTCTCATATGGAATCGATGTATACGGCGCCTTCTTTGATTCTCTTCTGTGCTCTGTTCTGGTGGGGAACGATTACCAAAGGAGATCAACCCTAAAACGAAAGGGGCTGTCCCTCGGCCATTTTCATGGCTTTGAGACGGCCCCTTTCATAAATCATTATTGACTAATCGAAGCTGTTGGGTATAACGTCGTTCCACCAATCGAAACTTTGATATTGCTGGATAATGGAACGTTCGTTTCATCAATCACGGTTCTCCACCAATCCCACGCAAGACCTGTACACTCTTTGGCGGAAATTTTGATGTTCTTGGCATTAGGAGGAAGTGGAATCTCTGTCGAGAAATGCGCTGTTTTATCTCGACCACTTCCTTCCCACGTTTTATGTGTAATGATTTCTTGTCCATTCGCATCAAATGTAAATTCATCCCAAGATATGTCAAACTGAGCCACGTATGCACCGCTGTGATCAAGCGTTATTTTACCTTTAGTATATTCTGTAGTTTTGGTCTCAATATATTCCGTATTGTTGTGAACAGCAGCAATGGAATTATCTTTCAAGAAGACACTCGTATAAGAAATTGGGTAAGCTGGATTTTTACTGCTAAATTGTGCATTGTCCTTAATTACATTTTGGATAACACTAAAGTCTTTCGAGACGATCTGGTTATGTGTTTGTGCATCGCCGCCTAATACAACAGCAGTAAATGAACTTTCATCATAAATATCTTTGTACTGTCCACTACCACTAGTTTGTATGTTAGGATTATTGAGCAATGCTTTAAATGCCGTCTGTACATCACTGCTCTTCGAGGTTGTCTCCAATTTCACGTAAATGGTTCTGCCATAAGCTACGTTGGATACCATCAGTGGCGGAGCCTCATTACTTACCCCTTTACGGGCTAATTCAGCAAACGTCACACTGTTGTCAAAAAGGTCCGATGGATTGTTAGGAAGAGTCGCACTTACGGTATAAAAGATTTGCTTATAAGCCGCTACCATCACTTTTTTCTCGCCGCTTGCGACCGCGTTAAAATCGATTCCGAGCGTATTGTTAAGGTATTGCGCGTTCACATTAAGTGCACTAGCAATTTGGTTTTTGCTGTACACCATCGATTCTGCATACTGTAATCTTGCAGGCAGGGTGTGCGTATCCGAATACTTCTCAACCCAAGTCGACACGAGCTGATCAACGGCACCAGAAACACTGCTGAAATTTGGAATTTGAACCGTAATTCTATTTTCACTCTTCAACCCAGGTAGATCAATGCTAATATCTAATGGTTGTCTCGCGGCCATAACCAGATTAGGCTGATTATTCGCAAAATCCTCATTTGCAAGCTGTATTGCACCTGGATACGTGCGATTCGTGATCGAATCAATAATGGAAATATCTACGGGTGAGGTTGCAAGTGATTTTTTATCCCGTTCAACCACAATAAATTTACCATTGGACTGGGTGCCTTCTTTGGGAACAAAACTACTAATATGATCGCCATTGACGGCCAAAACTTCATGACGATTATAATTTAGGTCTGCGATCCCAGTATCAATATCATTTGGCACGTATGCTTCAGCGAATGAAATACTAGAAAAAGTAAAGACGCTTACACAAACTAATAGACTTCCTAACCATTTTGCTCTTTTAAAACGTTTTTGAGATTTCATATACATATCCCCCTCCTTTTTTGTAAAGCAGTAGGACCCTACAATATATATAACGGTTTTTTTGGTAGAAAAGGTGATGTATTTGAAGCAAAAACATCACAAGGGTTACATTACATTTCACTCAATCCTCACAATCTTTTACCAGCAACACAAAACCAGCTAATGGTATGTCAAGTCAAACCCAAAAAGTAAAAGATGCTCTAATGCAAAAAGGTCTGCCTACAACCCAAAGCTCTGCGGATTCAAACGCAGTTTGGCTAGCGAGAGACACGATCAACGCTTATACGGATATTACGAAGTCCATGTTAAGCCAATATAACGTTCGAGAATTTATACTGGGTGTATACAGCCTGGTAGAATGGGTCAAGTAGAATTGTCGAATATGATAGATTATATCAATTCCATATTGCGGAGCCGTTAACTCTAGTGCAGTTGGCTACGGAAACTCGCATGAGCAGTCGGAATTTCATACGATTGTTTCGGCAACATTCAGGAATGAATTTTCCAGAGTACTTGCAGCATAAAAGGATAGAGTCGCCTGCCATTTGTTAATCGAAACAGACAATAAAATGGCCAATATCTCAAAAAGTGTTGGCTACCAAGATACAGCACATTTCCGAGAGGTGTTCCGCAAACTAATTGGGATTAGCCCAAGCGAATACCGTAAATCGCAGTAATAATTAAGGAAAGATTCAATGATCCTTCATCTTTTGAAGGAATCAATAGTAACGACACACAAGATAGTTCCCGATTATCCGATTCACAAAAAAGATAAAAAGCAACAGGGATAACGTTATTTAATTCGTCATTTTATTCAAGATGTGGTTTCCCATGTTCTTAAATGATACGTCTGGCCTCACCCTCATATGTTTCTGATAGTTATCTAAGAGTAACCGAAAAACCCACCTATCATCCCTCCTTTTACAGCATGCATGATAGGTAGATCGCCTAAATGGAACATTCCGTTCTGGTCAAAACTTTCTCGCGTTCGTTTATTTCCCAATATCATTATCTTTTCCTTCTGAAATTGTCCATATGAAAGTTAAAGTTATAACAACGCACCGCCAATATAGGACGGTGCGTCGTATCAAAGCGTTTGTTATTTAGTGTTTAGCATAGCTAATATCAAAGTGACTGCTTCAGCTCTGGTTGAAGAGGCATTCGGATTAAATTTGCCATTCCCATTCCCCTTAATCAATCCTGCTTCAGCTGCTGTTGCTACATAAGGTTTTGCCCATGCTGGAATTTGATCTGCATCATCAAACGCTAGTGTTGCATTTGGATTCACTTCAAGACCAAGTACACGAACAATAAGAACAACTAATTCGCTTCTAGTTATTTCATTATTTGCACGGAAAGTGCCATCTTTGTATCCAGAAATGAAACCTGCTTTTGAAAGTGCTTGAATGAATGACTGAGCCCATACTGGTGTTTTGCCTTGATCCGAAAAACTAAACTCAGAATCAACAGCATCCAATTTCAGCGCTCTAGCTAACATCGTTGAAAACTCACCACGAGTTACGGTACCTTTCGGTCTGAAGGTTCCATCCTCATAGCCACTGACAAAACCTAGTTCAACTGCTTTTTCGATAGAAGCCTTGGCCCAGTGATCTGAAATATCAGACAGATCTACTTTTGGAATCTCTGGCTCAGTTGGTTTTACTGGATCTGTTGGCTTAGTTGGCTTTTTATCATCTTCTGGTTTTGACGTAGGCTTAGGATCTGGTGTTGCTGTTGGACCTGGTGTTGGTGTTGGCGTTGGTGTTGGTTCCTGCGTTGGCGTCGTTCCTGCTTTTACAGTTACACCAATTTTAGTCGTCAAGTCTACGTTGTCTGAATTTACCACACCAATAGGCAACGTTACTATTCCAACTACAGTGAAGGTCTGTGCTGCCCTTTTCGCTGGGTCATAGCTTGAAGCAGCTACATCCCAGGTCACACTAGCAATTACTCTGCCAGTATCGGTGACTAGTTCTACTGTCGCAGGCAATCCAAGGGCTTCTGCTGTCTTGGCTGTTCCGCTCTCTACTCCAGTTATCGCTTCTGGTGCTGTTATGCTCACTAGAGTCTTGGCCTGTTCTGAATCTGACTCTCCATTTACAGTAACACTAATGCTTGTTGTTAGTTCAACGCTACCTGGATTTACCACACCTGCTGGCAATTCGACTGTTCCATCTACATCGAATTTCTGCTCTGTTTTTACATCTGGATCGTAACTTGAATTCTCTACATCCCATGTTACGTTAGCCCGCACATCTCCAGAGTTTGTTACCAATGTTACGGTTTCAGGCAAACCAAGGGCTTCTGCCGTCTTGACTGTTCCGTAGACTACTCCAGTTATCGCTTTTGGTGCTGTTATGCTCACTAGAGTCTTGTCCTGTTCTGAATCTGACTCTCCATTTACAGTAACACTAATGCTTGTTGTTAGTTCAACGCTACCTGGATTTACCACACCTGCTGGCAATTCGACTGTTCCATCTACATCGAATTTCTGCTCTGTTTTTACATCTGGATCGTAACTTGAATTCTCTACATCCCATGTTACGTTAGCCGGCACATCTCCAGAGTTTGTTACCAATGTTACGGTTTCAGGCAAACCAAGGACTTTTGCCGTCTTGTCTACTCCATTGGCTACTCCAGTAATTGGCCCTGGTGTTTTTATGCTCACAAGTGTATTATCCTGAGGCTTTGTTTCTGAATCACTATAAATATTGATTTCTGCTGCTGTTGCCCATCCATTATATGCCTCTATTGCTTCAAGCTGAATATACTGTGCTTTGATTGGATCAAACGTCACTTGCTTCAGTCTAGTATCAAATGGCCAAGTTCCACTTGTCACTTTGGTAAAGTTAGTTCCGTCCATACTGACATAAACGTTATACTTAGTTATAATGCCGCTTGTTCCTCCTGTGCTTCTTGGGAGATAGGAAAGTCTATTAACCTTGTAAACATCCCCCAAATTCAAAGTAATAGATTGAGGCAGAACATCAGACTTATCCCACTTGGTATGCCACATGGTTAGCGGATCTCCATCAATCGCAAAACGCGCTTCATCTTTTCCTGTCTCTTCACTTGTTGCCGTTGCTGTCATGCTGGACTGTGGGATTTTATTTACAATTACATTTATAGATGTTTGCAAGGATACATTGTTGGGATTGTCTAATACTTCTGGAAGAGTCACTGTACCAGGTACCAAGAATGTCTGTCCTTCTTTCATTGTAGGATCATAGCTTATGTTACTAATGTCCCATATTACTTCAGCCTTCATATTATGTGTACTTGTCTCTAACTTTACAGATTCCGGCAATTGGGGAATCAAATCTGTCTTTGAAATTCCAATTTCAAAATCAGTTACTGCTTCAGGGATTATAATGTTTACAAGTGTGGGATTTTGCACACCACCCTGTGGCTTCAGCTCATAGGATGCATTAGCCTTCGTAGCAAACTTATAAGTATCCCCTAATATATTCGTACCCTTAACAGTCTCAATTAGATTTCCGTCCTCATAAACCTCCAATTCTTGACCTTTCCATGGATTCAGAACAGTGCAATCTTTACCTTTTTCACTGAATATATTTACATAAGTCGTTATTCCATTCTCATTCTGCTTTGCATCCACCAAGAATGCACCTTTCGCTCTCAACCGTGTAAACTCCGCTGGCTGATCTTTATGCCAGTTCGCAAATACATTTATGAAGTCTTGATTGCTCTGCATCAGAGAATGGGTAATTGTATTATAGATCAGAGAAGCCTGAACGGATGCTCCCACTGTATGATTATTTCGTATTCCAACCCATTCACCGGCGGGGCGATCAAGAAGTCCTTTAGACAAAAAGTCAGTAATCTTGTCAATGTCATAACCAACATTAGTTGCAATCATTGTTGTGCGATCTTCTTTGTCATGGCCTTCATACCATGGTGCAATATATTTAAGATAATTCCGAGTATACTCGAGCAATTCAGAATCAGTTGCCATGCCTACTAGATCAGTAAGGTAAGTCGTATGAATGATTGGAGCGTTTCTTGGAACAGCAGGTACCCCTTCTGCTTCCGTGAATACCGTTAGTCCTCCGCCAGGTTGGCCCTCTGGAATAACATACGTTGGCAATGGCGATAAATTGTTACGAAACTCTTGCCACTTCACTCGCTTATCAGCATCCATACCTAGTTCCTTACTCGCCTTAATCGCTTTATCAAATACAAAGTAAGTACCAGCTAGATCCTGAAACGCATTCTTATACAGAGTTCCGCTTTCAATAGTAGATCCGCCTATAACGTATTTCCCTGTTACCTCATCTACAATAGCAAAGTCTTCAAAAAACTCAGTTAAATCGACCAACTTGTCGTATAAGAATTGTTCTAAATATTCATCGTCGCACGTATATTCCCAGTATTTAACCATTGGAACTAATGCCATGGCCGCATGGATTGGAGCACTATCATAAGCAGGGGCAGATGCATATCCCCATGGTGGCATAAATGTTGGGAACAAGACGCCTCTTATTCCTTCAGTAAATTTGGGATACCAATTCGAATTACCAATAACCCTATTTAATTCTTTAGGATCGGATGCCATATTCCGCCCCGTTTCCCAGTAATCATCAATTAATTTGGTATAAGACGCAATTTGATTCACCCTATTCGCTACAATGGCTGCATTTGGTGCCCGTTGAACATCTATATTCATAAAGAATCCACCGCTCCACGCTGTGTTAGTACTACCTGTCCAAGGAAATAAATTGCCACCAAATACTTCTGCAGGATTATCACTTTGAGCTTCCAAAGCTGCCCCTGTAGCATAAAGTTGACCGTAATAGATTCTCTCCATTAAAGAGGATTCATCTGCCAGCTTAATGTACGATTTTAACCAGTATTCTTTCCACCAATCCAGATGCTTCTGTTTCACCGTATACAGTGCAGCTTCTGAATCAATGCCTAAAACATGCGCCTTAGCTTCCTCCAACGATGTCGTGGAGCTCTTACCGCCTTCTGTTGCTGCGATAACAGTTACAGTTTCGCCTGCAGCTAGTTCAAATTTTGCCATACAGGTTTTGTCATCAACCTGACTAAATACAGGATCTTTATCCATAACTTTCAATACGGTAGAAAGTTCTACAGCATAATCGAACCCTTCTTCGGTACGTAAATGCTTGCTAAAGGAGATCAGCTTGTTAACTGGATCAATTGATGTAGTATGGGAGCTTACAGTCCCAGATTTATGGGTAGGAACAACCGTACTTACACCAATTTCCATATTTGCATCTGTTGTATTGGTAATTTCAGTTACAATCAAATTTTCTGTAGCTGATAGCCAGGTGCTGGTTTCAAAGCCTTTCTCTGAAACCGCCTTAACAATTCCATCTTTCATACTTTGATCGTATCTAAATGGCTTATTACCCGTACCTTCATCCAGTCTCTCATACGTAATTTTCCCATGGGTCGTAGTAGAAAAGGCACTAAGACTATAGCTCTTTTCCCAAGAATCTGCATGCGAGATATAAATTTGTTGCTTGTTCTTATCTCCTCCCATGAAAGCATTAACGGTCCCATTTCCCATTAGAGGTCCATCTGGAGATACAGTTGTTTCATTGCTAATTGTTGGCAATTGAGTGTAAATGATAGGATACTTATCTATTATGGAACTTACTTCCGCCCACTCTGCCTCGGCTTTTGATTGTTCATCTATCTGAGGAGCAGCATGTATATCTTTTGGAAACGCAAAGCTAGTGGCTATCAAACAAAACACAAGCAAGCTAGAAGCAGCTTTTCTAACTTTATTCATATTGTTTTCCCCCTTCATGTTGTCATCATTCAAAGCGACTAACTGAACAAAAGGCATGTTTCATAGATTCATAATAATGAACTGCAAATTAAAAACGTCTCCTAACTGTTTTTTAGCAATCACATATACACCACCTCCTCTCATCGCTTAAATCAGTTACCGGATCCCTCTCTTTTATTTTGGAATCGCTTTCATTTCATTGCAAAAAAATTCATACTTCTGTTTATATTTAATTAATTCACGCTTTAAATAGTATCCGAATTGTTTATTCGCTAGAATAGAGAAAAGAAACTTACTTGGTGGACTTTTTGAACCAAAAGGCTAGAAGAAATCGTCCAGTTGTATCGGCCGATTAAGTTAGATTAGTTCGTTAATAAAGGCAGATAAGGTATATTCCTTATCTGCCTTATGCATTAGGATTACGATTTGACTTCGACTTCTACCAATTAAAACGTAACAGAATAAAATTGATCGCTTTCGGAAAACGCTTTGGCTTGCAGACATACAAGGGCGCTACGAATCCCGTCCTTTAGTGGGGCAACAGATTCGGTGGTTCTGCCCTGCATCAGGTGTACAAAATTCCGCATGAGTACAATATCACCGCCGCCATGACGCGAGCCTTGGTCATCAAGCCGCACGGTGGTTACTTTGTCACTCATATGGTCAAATACTTTGATTTCATTGGTGGTGAAATCGAATTCCACGGTGCCCTTATAGCCATATAACCTAGCCCCTCGCCGTGCAGCCCCTTTGCGGGCAAAGAAGTTCTGCGAATACATGACGTGCATGCCGCTTTCGTATTTCACAATCATGCTGCCGGAGTCTTCGTTACCGGTGTCTACCGCAAAGCCGCAATAGTCGTTACG
>NZ_VTZR01000031.1:0-39477 GCF_008370385.1 Paenibacillus sp. B2(2019) | reverse complement strand
GGACTCGGCATATTTAATCCAGATAAAAACCCAACGCAAAGAATAGGATTGCAGCCAGATATTCGTCTTGATCCTACCATCGAAGGGATTATGGAAGGCAGAGACGAGTATATTGAGAGAGCTGTTGAATTAATTAAAGGTGGTTATTAATTATGAAAGTGTATAGCACCTCCTTTTTAACCGATTTCCACCTTAATATATGAATGGGGTATCTACAATCAAGGTTTTGCAAGAATTTTGAATCTTTCACTTGAAAATGTTACACAGTATAAATTATGTAGTTCGCGGAGCGTCCACGTACATCCTACTCGAATTAATCGGGTTATCTTATTCTCAAGTAATTATTCATCTCTGTATAATTATCTTCATTGCTGAAGTAGGTCTAGTAAGAGAAAAAACAACACATACTAGGGCTACAATTACGATAGCCGCACCAACCCAAGCTGTACTTCGCACCGTACCTGTCTGTTCTAATACAACTCCTCCAATTCCTGAACCCAAGGATATGCCAATTTGGAGAGCCGAGTTATTAAAGCTTTGTTGAATATCTGAATGATCAGGATCGATCTGAATAAGGTAATTCTGTTGAGGTGGCGAAAGACTCCAGCTTAGTACCCCCCAAATGACCATAACTACAAGGAATGAGATTATCGAGATGGTAGAGAAGGGAAGCAATAATAAAATGGCTGCAAAGGAACTGATAACAATAATAATACATTTACGCGAACCAAGACGATCTCCAAGTACCTCGCCGAATGCTCCTCCTAAGACAGCAGATATACCAAAGATAAAATAACACATGCTTATCCAATATTGATCAAGATGCAGCTCAGATGCTAAGAATGGAGTGGAATAAGCATATAGCGTATAATGTCCGGCCAGGGTAAAGAGCGTCGCGAGATGAGCACTTGCTACTTTCAAATTACCTTAAGCCTTGATCTGTACAGATAAGGGCTTGATATTTTCCGCAAGGATCTATTCCAAAAATGCATAAATAAGAACCATAGAGAGAAGAGATAGCAAGGTGATTCCGAGAAAAATAACACGCCAGCCAAAAGAGTTACCTATTAATATGCCAACAGGCACTCCTAACACCATTGAGGAGCTGATTCCCATATAGACAATTCATGTATCCCATCATTTGGCGGGTTAATTGCATTTCTTTTGCAAGGGATGGCATGATTGGAGAAGCAAGGCCTACCCCTACAAAGGCAATAAATAGGTTAATTAAGATGACAACTAATGATATTTTTTCTCTAGATAATTTACGCAAATGTTTCCCCACTCATTTCTAATATCAATGACGAACGAATGGCCCTTGGCTCTACTTGGACAAGCTGCTGCGCCCATCCCAATAGAAATTATCCAACAGTCACCCTGTCATCAAACTGTTCAGGTAATTGTTCGACACCTTATATTCATAAATTAGACACTGTATCGAAATGTAATGTTCAAAACTCTACTTCACTAAGTATGTTACTTTGATTGCGGATTTTTTTTAGGAACGTTTCCATTTCATCCAAATATTTCGGCACCGTAATTTGCCGGGGGGCGAATATACTTATCATCAAAGCTCGAAAATCTGAATCCGCCGTTTTCGTGCTTATCATCCTATGTTCCGTGTCAGGGAAGACGGTTACCGTCAATAATTCAGGCGGTACGATGCCGCGATATACTTGCTCCGTCTCTTTCGAATCTACATTTATATCTTTGTCACCTAATAGCAGCAACACAGGAGAGCGGAAAAGGCGAAGATCATCGGTTGCATCTGACAAAAAGTTTTTGCTGACAAAAGCCCAACGCTCTTTTGACATCGCATCTTTTTCGCCAACTAGCTTCAAGTATTCGTCATAAGACGCATTTTCCGTTAAAAGTTTCCTTACTTCCATGTTCTTTGCCACTGTTTGTTCAATGTCAGCTTCTGCATAACCATCGTGTTGCATTTGCATACGAGTGTTGTACTCTCCTTGACTCGACCAGTTAATGGCAGGTGCTACGAGTATACTAAAGGCAAGCGGTTCTTTACCGGCCAGTTTTGGAATAACCCATCCTGCTTGACTTGCACCCCACGTTCCTATTTTTGTTGCGTCAATCATCGGCTGTGCTTTTGCCCAGGCGATAGCCTGACGCGCTTCTTCCACGCGATCATCGATACTTTGATCCAGCCAATTTCCTTCTGAGCCGTTGATGCCCCGCTTGTTCAGCGACAAGGAAGCGTAGCCAGCGGAAGCTAACCGCTCCCATAGCGGCTTATAGCCCTCATCGAGGGAGGCTTCAATGGGGCCGTCACCATGAATAAACAATACTAATCCCAGTTTGTCCGTATAGTTTTTAGGAAGTACAAACGTACCTGTCAATTTGCCTTGGGGCGTCTGGATTTCAACAGCTTGCTCAACCATATCAAAGCTGTGTTGTTTCAAAATATAAAGTCCTGCACCGCCAAATAGCAGGACGATGATCATAATGGCGATCGTTATTTTCTTTTTCATCATATTTCTCCTCTGATAGATTCGCTTTGTTTCAACTTCATCAACATATAATCCCACTTCGATTCATTGAATAACAAATGCCGTACTAAGCTATTTTTTTGTAAATGAGTCTGGAATGACAGAAGCTCGTATAGATGCTTGGCACGCGGGTTACTACCTACGACGTGTAAGCTCAGCACATCTAGGTGTGGCTCAGTTAGCACAAAATGCTGCGCCCACTGTAATAATAGCTTTCCGACCCCCTTGCTTCGATGGTCCGGATGGACAACAATGTCAGCAATATAACATTCTCCAGCCTGTGGTTTATGATCTAATAAAGATAATCCGATCAACATTTTAACCTGGTTCCATTTTCCTAACCTATTGAAGCTTTTCCGCGAAGGAAGTTTTTGCTTTTGCTTCATATCATATTCGGGCTTCCATTTGATAGAAATCGTACCGATCACTTTTCCATCCTGCAGGGCGGCCATTCTTTGACCTGCCGGTTCGGTGGGGTAATGTTCAAACAGATTTTCGAAAAAAAGAGCGAGATCGTCATCGTTCATGTTCGTCAGGGTTTGGAATTTTCCGCGAAACCCGTGAACAAGCAATCGGCTAACCTGGGGATTGTACTTGGCCTGCATTGGTTCGATTGTTATTGGCGCTATCGTCATGTTCGATTTCCCTTTTCTGAATTAGAGCCGATTCGATCAAGATTTGCAGCTCGTAATGCAACTCGTTCTTGCTAAATAATGATAAATAGGATCTTTCAATAAGGATAAGGGGTCCAGCTAGGTTATATGATTGCACAGCAGCATAGTCGTACAACTGTTCAATCATTTGTTCAAGCTCTTCTTCATCATTAACGAGGGACTGTATCGAAACGTAATTTCCCTCAGGCAAACAAATGTCGCCAGGCCCGTGAGTTTCCAGGCATAAGGTAGTTGTACTCGAATCATCGTATATATAATGAATGTCCGATTCGAACAAGTTCGGAACATGCTTCGCTTGTTCAGCCAACAGTCTGGCATTAGGCTTAGTGTGTGAATCCATTTCAATCCAACGTGCAAAATAGGTAGTGTCACGCCGCTTTATTTGATAGTGGTTGGACTGCGAATTAAAGTTTTGCTGTTCCTGCAAAACTTTTTTGATGAACTGTTGAAGCTCTTTGAGCCGCATCAGCTCCGCATCTACTTCCCGCAAGGAATGATGAAGAAGCTGTCGATATTGATCTGCAGAATAGGAGGTCATACAATCTTTTATGGACTGAACAGACACTCCCAGCTTGCGAAGCAATAGAATATGTGATATCTGATATATTTGATCGATGCCGTACATTCTATATTTACTGTTATCTGTGTAGGCGGGCTCAAGAACTCCTTTCTCTTCAAAATAACGAATTTGATGAACAGAGACGTTCATAACATTAGCTAATTCACTAATCGTAATTTCACTCTTCATAAAAACTCACTCCTAACCCTTGGAATACCTCAACGATACACCTTAGGTCTGACCTAAGGTCAAGGGGTTGTATAAATTTCTTTATTTAACCTGAACATTCAGGCAGATGAAGTGAGAGTAACTTGAATGAATTTTAAAACGATATTATAGGTATATTAAGTCTATAAAAGAAACGAAAATCGATTTCTAGGCAACTGATGTGGGAGCTTGAACACATAATTATATCCATTTAGTTTCGACCATCCTTA
Source organism: Paenibacillus sp. B2(2019) (assembly GCF_008370385.1). Lineage (NCBI taxonomy): Bacteria > Bacillati > Bacillota > Bacilli > Caryophanales > Paenibacillaceae > Paenibacillus > Paenibacillus sp. B2(2019). Next base: position 35,300 of record NZ_VTZR01000031.1, on the reverse strand, counting down.
AAATCATTTTGTTTATAAGTGGAAAATTTAATGACAAGGAAATGAGGGGAGTGCAGGAGGATGGAGCAGTAATTCTTTCTGAAAGTGGAAGATATATAGGGGTTTGGACTAAAGCTCATATTTTCGATAAATTTTATCTGGGTGATACTTCTCATTACAGAACAGGATACGGACTTGGACTTCCACTTGTAAAACGCATAGTGGAACTTTGCGGCGGTGACGTTGGCGTTCAAAGTCAATAGCGTAAAGGCAGCATATTTACACGTGCTGTCCCTGACGTCTGGGACGAAAGCGGCAGCAGTTCAAACCGCTATTCACATAAAAAAAGTCAAGAAAACAGAATCGGCAAGAGCTTTACTGGTTAATGTGGCGAATGGCACCGTGAAGGCTATCGAAGAGAAATCTTATAAGCATGGAGTCATTACAGGGAAATTACCGGATTCCTCAATTCCGCTAGAGAGCGTTTGGGCGCTGCAGGACCCTAACGACTATATGGAGGTTTTGATCCATACTATTAAAGAGTGCTTGCAACAAGCCAACATAGACCCTAGTCAAGTGATCAGTTTAGGTGTCGATTTTACAGCCTGCACTGTGCTTCCGGCACGATTGGATTGTGTTGCAGTTAACCAGACATTGGAAAAGCAATTCATGCGCGGCAGGCTATAAAGAAATCTGGAGTAAGCAGGATGGGTTTCCCTCACGTTCCTTTTTGAAAGATTTGCATGAGGATTTAGAGTATTTTGTGGAAGAAAAGATAGCTCCCCCATCGTCCCGGTGGCCGGCAAGCTTACCGCTCAGGCGGCGGAACAATTGGGCTTAACGGAGAGTACGGCTGTAGTTGTATCTACGATTGATGCGCATGCCAGTGTTCTCGGAGCAGGCATTGTGCAATCAGGCCACCTGCTAATGCTCATGGGAACTTCAATTTGCCATATGGTAATGTCGGAGGAAGCGAAATTTATTCCGGGTGTGAACGGTGTAGTTGAAGACGGAATTCTTTCAGGTTATTTCGGCTATGAAGCGGGACAAGCAGCAGGTGGAGATATGCTGGCTTGGTTTGTAAAAAATGCGGTTTCCAAAACGATTCACGATGAGGCTAACGCCCAAGGCTTTTCCATCTATCAATGGCTCGAGCAAAAAGCAGCGATGCTTCATCCAGGTGAAAGCGGTTTAATGACATTGGATTGGTTTAATGGAAATCGCTCTATCTTGAATGATAATTCTCTTTCATGATTAATTGTTGGGCTGAGTCTGCAGTGCAAACCACGGGATATTTATTTGTCTCTTATGGAAGCATTGGCCTATGGGACTCGAACAATCATAGAAGCCTTCGAGCAAGGTGGTATTGAAATTAAAACTCTGAATGCATGTGGCGGTTTATCTACTAAAAATGCTTTGCTGATGCAAATTTATGCGAATGTCACGGGAAAGGAACTGCAGGTAGTGACAACACCTTACGCATCTGCTCTCGGTTTAGCTATTTTTGCCGCAGCCTATCAATCGGATGGAGGTTATGAAAGTGTTCTTCTGGCTGCTTCTCATATGACCCATAGGATGACGTTTCGTTATCAGCCTGAAACGGACAAGGTTAGCTTGTATAATAAACTTTATCCGCTTTATCAGCAGCTGCATGACAGCTTTTGGAAAGAGCTAAAGGTAATGAAGCAGCTAAAAGATTTTAAACTTAAAGAGGGACTGGGAGTTGAAATCAAATAAAGCTAAAAGGCATATTAATCGCGGGCTAAATGAAGTGTTGGCCGCTATGGATCATGATCAAATTCTCATTGTCAGTGATTACGCAGAGCTCCAGAGGTTATTTCCGGAAAGTGGGCACGAAATCGTACCCCACGTGGATTTAATGGGAAATATTGCGAACCAGGCTATAGCGGTAATTAGAACAGGCGCCTATAATCCTTGGGGGAATATAGCTTTGGTTTCAGGGACGGCCCGTTACGCTTGGTTTACCCATTCCGAGATCACGATAACTTAGACTATATTTTAAATAGCATCTTACGGTTAATAGGATGATCTCTGCTTCAAAACGCTTCCATTTAGACAAATCTAGGTCTGTTTCCAAAATGATTGCCCCATCCCTTAACTTCAGTTCAATCATCATTAATTTGAGCTATGCACCACAACCCCGCTGCATCGTGCTTGTGATCTAGAGACGTCCTGCATGCCTGTTGTTCAATACAGAAAATCAGGAAAATAGAACATACTTCTTGAAATTTTGAACAAAATAATTGACCTTAGGTCAGACCTAGGGTTTATTGTTTAGTTATTCCAAGCCGCATCCCTTAGGAGTGACGCTAACCGGATACTTCACAGGCATTTTGGGTTCTTCGTTCTGAACCATTGAAGTCTATGCTTATAGAGGTGCCTTATTTTGGTGTATTAGTTTTATCGGATTAGGATACTCACTCGGTTCTCAATGGGAAAAGCTGCTGCTATCTATTGAGCGATGTCACGTCATAAAGCGAAATGTATTAAGGGAGAGGATATGGCATGAGTCAAGCGAAAGAGCGGATAACTGCCTTTGATTTTGCAAGAGCATTGGCGATCTTCGGCATGGTAATGGTGAACTATAAGCTAGCGATGCAGGCAGAGAGTGGCGGACCTGCATGGTTGCAAGCGATAGCGGGCCTTTTTGAGGGGAGAGCATCCGCCTTGTTTGTCGTGTTGGCTGGCATTGGGGTGGCATTAATGACCTCGAAAGCCCGTAACTCAATGAACTGGGAACTCATTCGTCAAATCCGGAACAGCTTGTACAAGAGAGCTGCTTTTCTGTTTATATCTGGCGTGCTTTTATTGCTAATAGGCTGGAGTGCCGATATTTTGCATTATTATGCGGTATTTATGCTTGTAGCTGCAGTCTTGATCACAGTATCCGATAATATAATACTAGTTTTGTTTTCGATAATCCTGGTAGCATCGCAGTTGTTTTTAGTCGTATTCGATTACAGCAAGGGATGGGACTCGAGTTTTAAGGAATACATGGGCTTTTGGACGATAGAAGGGTTTACTCGCAATCTGTTATTTAACGGATTTCATCCCATTTTTCCTTGGCTGAGCTTCTTCCTCATCGGCATGTGGATTGGCAGGAAGCGCTGGCTGAATAAGGAAAACCGTTCGAAATTACTAGTATATTCGTTGTCAGGAACGGTTGTTTTTGAATCGATTTCTTTCTTCTTGGTTAAATGGACCTCCCCAGTACTGAGTAAAGAAGCAGCAACTTATCTTTTTGGAACAAAACCGATGCCGCCCACAATGCTGTATGTTTTCTCTGGCATTTGTTCAGCTGTCGCCATCATTGCGATCTGTCTTTATGTGGTCGATAAATTTGAAAATTCCCTTCTGACACAGGCGATGATCCATACAGGACAGTTATCGTTAACCCATTATATCGGGCACGTAGTGATCGGAATTGGTTTTCTTATGACAGTGGGTTATTTGGAAAACGGAAGTCTTTCTTTTGCAATGGCATACGGAACCGTTTATTTCATTATCTCCATTATCTTTTCGAGTCTGTGGAGAAAGTGGATGAAAAGAGGTCCGATTGAGCTGATCATGAGAAAATGGTGCTGAGTGGTGTAAGAGGCTTGAAAAGTAACATGTGACAACTTATTATTCAATGAACGTTGAGGGAAGATGCCGTCCATTGTTATCGTTTTAGCTACGCTCCCTTGGACGGTCCAACAGGAGGCTTTTTTAGCAAAGAAGGTACAATGGCGTAGTAGTAAAATGAAGTTAGCGAGGGGGGGAAGAAGTATGTCTTTATTCTCACAAACGATAACTGACTTTTGGCGGAAGCAATTTTTGAACGGAGACATCCTCTATACCGATGAAGTCGCTACTGTTGCCATCAACACGAACCTGGATAAAGACAGTCTGGTTATGGCGGTCCTGATGCATGCGATGGCCGATAAGGTAAGCCTTTATCAACGACAAGACCTGTCTGTGAAGATCATTCGCCGAAAATTGAATGAAGCGGGAGTCACTCTGCATGGCGGAGATTATCTTTTTTATTTTTCAGAAGCCGATGAGAACGTCTTGCTGCAAGAAAACCTGAAAGGAGACTTTCACTGGTTAACCGAGCAAGATGAGGCGGCCTTCTCCGAGTTCGAATCCTGGCATATATGGAAGCTGAATTATTCCAAATTGTCATTGCGTACCTTTTCCCGTTCCTTTAAATATAGCAGCTCAAATCGATCATCATTTCGTTTATAGAGTTCCGTGTCAGTGAGGCTAAAAGCATTACGTTGGGAGCTTCCATTGGTGATTGGTTTATCTCTCAATGGGGGATACATCCGCTCATATGGAGTGGAATCATATTCGCTTTGCTTGCTTTCATGTTGATTATGATAAAAATTAAAGCTTTTAGTTCAAGAGCCACATAAGACCCTTTTTTGAAGCCCAACAGGCGCTACTATAACGGTAGCCTGTTGGGCTAGATGTATTGTCAAGCCAAGTGCGGGAGCGGACCTCCTTGGAAAGCTGTTTTATCGATTTACCCACTCATCCATGGGCCGTTTTCTATTCTCTCAACAGTCGTGTTAGTGGAATACACTTGTGCAGAGTATCTGTTTTAAAAAACTATAAGTGATTCCTTTTTAAGGTTAATGTAAGGTTCCTTTAAAACTCGTGTAAAGTAAGAGCTTTATACTAGTCTTTGTACATACTCGAGAATCTACGATCATGATTAGGAACTTATCATTAGGAGGAGCAACATGAATAAACTTAAACATTGGAATACTAAACTACCGAAGTGCATGATTGCCGGCAGTCTTGTTGTCGCATTAAGTACAGGCCCTGTTTTCGGGACGGGGATAGCGATGGCGGCGAAACCAACAATTCAGAACGATTCGTTGCTAGAAGCCGATGCGGCTGTTCATCAGCTTGCGCGCTATCAAGTAGACGCAAGGCTTGATGAGAAGAAGATGACAATTCACGGTACAGAAACTGTGACCTATCGAAACAACACGAAGGATACACTGGACAATATTGTATTTCACACCTTTGCAGATGCAAACCGTTCAAAGGAAACACAGTCGGGTATGTTCGAAAATTCAAATGAACGAATGGCAAAGGAAAATCCGGATAAAAAACCTGAAGATTTCCTGGGCGGCATTGACATCAACAATGTGAAGTCGTTTGGTCAACCCTTGAAGTTCGATAATACGAATCAGGCACTTAAGGTTGCATTGGGACAAGCATTGCAGCCCGGGCAATCTATCACACTGGAACTTGAATTTGACGTAAAAATTCCTTATGGCTCACAGCGGTTGTCCCATTACAAGAATATCATCAATGGCGCTCATTGGTTCCCTGTGCTTTCGGTCTATAACCCTGCAGATCATACATGGGACAAAACTCCTTACAGCACTACATTTGAATCCGATTATTATGATTCTGCGGATTATCAGGTAACCATGAATGTACCCGCCGATTACCAGGTTTCCATGCCTGGAACACTGACCGTACAGGATGCCGAAGCAGGCCGCAAGATGGTAACGGCCACTGCGAATAATACGAGAGAATTTGTCTTCTTCACGAGTCCAGATTTTAAAGTAGAAAGTGTTACACGAGATGGTCTGACCATACAATACTATTACTTTGATAATCAGAAAGACAAAAAACAGATTATCGATCAATATATTGATCAAGCGTTTAAAGTCATTAACTTCTTCAGCGAAAAATACGGTAAATATCCTTATCCGGAGTTCAGAATTGTTGAATCGTACGTTGAAGGGATCGCTGTTGAATTTTCGCGAATGATTCAGATGGGCATGATCGAGGGTCAGCCAGATATTTCGAACCATTCAGCATTTGTCCATGAAATTGCGCATCAATGGTTCCACGCATTAATTGGAAATAATTCTGAGAAGGAATCATTTCTAGATGAAGGATTTGCCGATTTCTCTATGGTTTATTTCTATGAGAAACAAGGAAATCCGTTAAATGGATTCAAGGTGATTCAATTCGATGAAGTATCGTTAGATAGTCCGCTTGATGCGACCAATGATAAGGTTGGCGATTCTCCCGACGCCATTTTTTATAAAAAAGGCCGTCAAGCCATCTATGAGTTGTATCGTACGCTTGGCGAAGAGAAGTTTGATAAGTTGATGCAGACATATTTTGACCAGTATGTATACAAAAATGCGACGATCGAAGGACTGCTTCAGGTTGTTGAGAACAAAGCGGGCAAAAAGATCAGAGATGATTGGGAAGCGGATTTGCGCCAGCCCAATTATTCTTTGAAGTCTGAATATCGTCTAACAGCGGACGAGGAAGCCGCTTATATGTACGAGCAATTTAAATCAATATACCATTCGGTGTTTGTGCAGTTTCCAGAGGTTCCGTCTGAAACGATGAGCCGAATTATCGATAAAACGTTGCAGGGCGAGCCGCTAACGATTATCTTGAGCGACCGTTTGACATCGGACAAAGCAACAAAACAACAGGATCAATTGCTCAACCAGTTTCAAGGCTTCTTCCAAATAGCAGGAATAAAGCCAACGATTATAACGGAACGTCAAGTATTAAAAAACAAGCTTAAGAAGGAGCTAGGGGACAGTAATATCATTGTCATAGGCAAACCGGATGCGAATGGGTTTGTACAAGCCTTGAAGTCCGGCATCATCAAGCGTGCTGATACAGTCGGTTTTAAATGGCAGGAAATCATGAATAAGTCTAATCAATCCGGAGCCTACATTATCAAACATCCGTATAACCAGAATCGTCTCATGTTGCATTATTTTTGGACAGGGGACCAATTGAGTGATCAGACGGAAGATCCATTTATGGCTAAAGCATTGGAATCATTGAATTTTTCAAACCATTTCTATCAATATTATGTTCTGAATAACACAGGTAAGAGCAGCAGCGAACAAAAGATCGAAAATCCGTATGCGAAACTATTTGCAGAATAATAAATCACAGGGCAGTCTTAGTCCCGAGGGAGTTCCATGGTCGTTGATTTTGGAGAATTATATTTTTTGTTAACATGGATTCAAACAATTATCTTAAAATTAGAGAAGCACGGTACAAACCAGAGAAATCAGCTCATTTTTATTTATGGCTGCACCGGTTGGAAGGAAAGGTACTAATCGCTGTTTAAATCAAAGATCTATTGAAAAGCTCGTTGAAAAATATGCAATTGCCTTTGGAAAACCAGCTCTAACCGTGCACCGTTAAGACACTCATTTGCAACTCGATACCATAAGGAGAATAATAAGTTTTTTTGTAATTATGATACCACGTTGAATAACGGTTTTATAAACGGCCAATCTTAACAAAGGAACTATTACTCCATAAACTGGCTACAATGTGCAAATCTGATCGGAAAACTCGATTGTGCCGCTTACAGTATGCACCAGCGGCCAACGGATACGAGAGAACGTACCAAAAAACAAATACCCTAGTGTATTATGCCTGTAAACACAAAATAATTATATGAATGAACGTAGCCATGGAATGACATCATAAGGAAGTAGTATACATCTCAATTTCCAGAGGAGGATATCTTTTATGGCTCACCAGAAGAGAAGGAAGGAAGGAAGCTGCCTGGAAGTCACGAAAGCAAGAACAGCATCCCCATGGTAAAATCAAATCGCTTAAGGGATTGTCCAGCGAATATGAAGATAAGAATACTACTTTTTAAGAGAAAGACTGTCGGAGAAATTTACCGGCAGTCTTTCTGCATTAGGACTATTATTACCTGTACAACGGGCACGGAGACGTGGTGCAGATGGTAGTTACAAGAGGCAACTCAGCCTGTCGGTTTTTTTACTCTAAGGATCTCTGCCGTTGGTTTTCATTGGCATTGATAGAAAAATGTGTTGACGAAAAAGTAATTAGGGGCCATACATAAATATATGAACAATAATAATAATGTAACAAATGACATTAACGCTATTCCCACGCTTGTACCAATCCAAGCGTCAGATTGATCCCTATAACCTAGACATAGACGCACAGGCTATACTCGTCGCGTCTAGGCTAATGGCCGCGGGAGCCAAGCTTGGACATGCAGTGGAGATTCATTTCTCCAGATTCGGTTTATCAACAGGGCGCTATCGTTTTTTGGCAGACTTGAAGATAACGATGGAGAAGAGTTGCCTTCGCAATTAGCGGAGAATCTAGGGGTTACACGCAGGAGCCATTTCACGGCGCTTCTTCGCTCCTTCCTACGTCAAAATGACCGATCTCTGGCGGACATCGTCACGTCGAAACGAAGTCCGATTTTAACAGATCGTTTGTTCAACTTGATGGCGGAAATTATTACTGCACACCAGGAGAAGAAGGAGGGCGCCGCTGATCATTCAAAGATACCTATACAGAAAGGCATTACCACTTGCTACGGTTCAGCAGCTCTAATTGGCACGGTTATTGCTTGGCTTTGAGATGACATGCCCTATACCCGGCACGGTTTTGTAAGCATAGGCAAGTACACGCAGTGCTCTGCTGGAGAACTCCTCATTAGCTTCACTGAAACGTTCAAGAACTTCCGGGGTCATCGGCACTTCTTTTCCACTTATTAATAGTACATGCGTGTATGGATCAAAGAGCACATCCACGAAAACAAGGTTAACGAAATGCAGTAACGGCACGGGTTTTCGACATTCCCGGGTTATTATTTTTGTTCGGTTAAGGTGAAAATCATCAGGTACTCGGCGTGTTTGGGGATGTCAAAGAACGTAGATAATATAAGTCCGGAATGGTGAAACGCGAAGAAACTTACAAGGAATTTGCAGGGGATGACGATGGGGAAAACATTGATATTGATATTAAATTCATAAAAGACGTTAACGGGGGGATCCGCGGGCGTCCCTTTTTTGTCCAAATCGCAATTTGTATTCATCACTCAATAAAAGATACCGATATTAAATGAGATGTTACAACTATTTCAAAAAATTCCATTCGATGAGGATGTGGAGTCATGCGTATTAATAATTCTAGTCCTAGCGTTTATCACATTAACCAACGCAACAATCTATCAAACAACAAAGAGTTGTTTAAATCAACGCTTCTCATACAAACAGTTGAAAAGAAAGAAGACGAAGAAAAGAAGGACAAATCGGTAGAAAAAAAGGGGCAACTGGTTACAGCAAGGGAAGGCGCTTATATTAGACAGTATCTTGTTAATTCAGACGGCTCAAAAGTTTTATTGAGTGAAACAAAACAAGCTGAGGACGAAGCTACAAGTACAGAAAACTATTCGCGGTTACTTTCCAACTCTAATAAGAATCAGAATATTGACGACGGAATGAGTAATAATTCAAAGGAAATAGTAAGTCTGTTAAATCAAAAAATAGGTAATATAAACCAGTAAAAGAAGAGCTGATTAGTAATTATAAGGAAAAAGTTTTTTAGTTTAATGAAAATAAAGGGCATTCCTTAGATTTTTTCTGGGAGTGTTCTTTTTTGTGTCGTGCATATACTTCCACTTTGTATGCAGAACAGAATCCTGAATATATCTTGTTACCACACGAAAAGAGGCGTGAGGAAGGGCACCCGACGTCTACGTTATTTTCCACATCTTTATCGACGTGACTTATTGCGTTTCCGTTTATAATATCGACGGCGCGTTTCATGGCGCGTTCGCTCGGTGTGTTCGACGTAACATTAATATTTACTTTACCGTAAGGATATTTTTTCTTATCCTCTGAAATTTCTGTTCGCTTATCAATTCATACTTCGTTAAGTAGCCATTTGGAGAGTTTTCTCAAGATCTTTATCATTTAAAATCTTTATAAAAATACTGATCTTCCCTGGATCAGTATTTTTCATTGCGGAGGGTAGATTAATCGGGAATAGGTACAAGTTCATGTCTTTTATCAGTACAAGTTCTTGTCCTTTGCTCAGGACAAGAACTTGTACTGATTGCCGAAAACAGACAAAAACATGATCCTATAGGCACGTTCACTCCTAAAGATAATAGCTCGGCATATATCCAAGATATACCTTAGGTCAGACCTAAAGGTCAAGGCTGTATCGATCGGCAAAACTTTATTTTTAGAATGAAACACAATGCAGGTTGACAAGATCAGACCACAATTGTACTATTTAAATATGACTACAGATGTAGTCATAACTTGATTTTGGAGGGTTTAGGCATGATAAAAATACCACCCATCACGGATGCGGAGCTCGAGGTTATGCGCGTATTGTGGGCCAGTCCGAATTGTCCTTCCAGCGAGGTCGTCAAGCAATTGGCGGAACAAGTGGGGTGGAGCCCGAATACGACAAGGACGCTCCTGAACCGTCTAGTGCAGAAAGAAGCGGCGGGAACAACACAGGAAGAGGGATCCAAACGGAACTTTTTGTTCTATCCACTCATCAGCGAACAAGAATATTTGAAGTCAGAGACCAAATCGTTCATGAAGAAACTGTATGGCGGCGCCTTGAAGCCCATGCTCGCTAATTTTTTGCAGGATAAGAAGCTGAACGAGAAAGAAATTGATGACTTGAAAGCTTTGTTTGACGAGAGTCGCAACAACGATGATCGATAAGAAAATTGATTAAAGGTAGAACCATTCAGCCTAACGTCGAACCGCCGCGTAAATCGCGGTTTTTTTATTAGTATAATTTCACAAAATTACCCAGCATACAATTATGAGACGATGCAACAACCCAAAATAACAACGAATCTATGTGAAGACCGGCATCGACGATTTAATCTTCCATGACCTAGGACTGCTTCCAACGCCAGGTACGCCGGAACCGGAACCTTGGGGTGGAAAAAACAGCAATAACGAATCCGTCGTACGATCAAACTGCTCTCCGGAGGAGTTTTTTTTATTTCATGGATACTCGAAAAGGGTCCGATAAAATAGTGTTGACAAACTATGACTACAACTGTAGTATTAAAATATAACTACACGTGTAGTTTTAACAAGGATCACAGGAAGGAGTTTTTCACATGAAAGCAGCATCAAAATTAGCCATCGCAACCCTCAGCAGTGTTCTACTATTGGGTTCATCGATGAACCTTGTGGTAGACGCGGCTTCTTCCAAGTTAGCCCAGAAGTCGACGGCTAAAAAAGCAGCCGAGCAAGCTCCAACGGCAGCGGAAAAAAAGGTGGTTGACGCAGAAATTAAGAGAGTGAAGGATTTGACCGCCAAGACTGGAGATACCTACGTCATGTATTATAAGTACAAGGCACTCAACAGCGGACTTGATCTTAACTACTGGGGGCTGACGAAGGAATACGCTTCCTTTAATGAATATCTCCAGAAAGCATCAACCTTAAAAGGCGTTGTCTTGCAAAAGCCCTCCAACCTGCCAGATGGTTACACTTTCTCCAAAGCGAGAATCGGAGGACCCTTGGGAGGCAAGTTCATCGATGATTTAAGGGCCGAAGGGAAGAAGAGCGGCAAACCGGTCTTCACGAAAAAAATGGACTGGAAAGAAGCAGACGATATTCGCCTGGAATACACGAACGGGGAAGATACGCTTGCGATTACGAAGTTTGTGGTGGATGCGAAGGAAGGGAAGAAGAAAGGTTATTTTGACGATAACCTTCCGGCAAATGTTTTCCCTAAATACGTTTTTTGGCAAGATGGCGGTAAATTTGGATATAGCATTTCAACCTCATCGGATCTATCACGACAAGAGAAGATCGAAATTCTGAAAGCTGCAATTAAAAAATAACATCTCAAGGCAGGCGCCCATATCACCCTAGAACTAGAGTCGATATGGTTTTATTATGTTGGAACAATTGATATAAGTGAATGATTATCTTAGTAAATTGCTTATCATATAAAAAGTGAGGTGAGTGATGGGCAGTGGACGGCAACACTGCGGTTTGCTTCGATGGATGAAGTTACGAACTATTACTGTCCAATGACACAAAAGTGCCAAAATAAGCTACTCGAGAAAAGCTTGTTAGATCAGGCTTTTCTTTTTTATGTAGGTACATTTGTGTCAATAAAAAATGCACAAAAGTGCCTACATTGTGGTTTATTGACTTAAAGTTACCTACATAGTCGCGCTATGATGATTTATGCACTAAGAAATGTCCTGTATGAAAAGTCTAAGATAAATAAAAGGGACAGGGAAGGGATCTGCTCGGAGGTAAGTCACCACAGACCAGTCGGAAAGAGTAAAGAAGAAAGCTAAAAGAGCACATCGTTAACAGTGATTAGAAAATCTATTCTTTACCGATCGTTCTCAATATGTTACATTTACTATTAGGGAGGGAATCGAATGGCAAGAAGCAAAGAATTCGAAGAGAACGAAGTATTAGATAAGGCGATGAAGCTTTTTTGGGAACAGGGTTACGAGAAGACATCTTTGACAGATCTTGTAGAGCATATGGGAGTTCATCGAAGAAGTTTATATGACACATTTGGCGACAAGCATACGCTGTTTTTGAAAGCCATGGACCGTTTTCGCGATAAAGTGAATGCTGAGCTTACGAGGGAAGTTAAACGTTCCAAGACTGCAACTGAGGCACTTCAGCTTATCTTTAGTTTCATAATAAATGGTGAAGAAGATTCGCCCTCAGGCTGTTTGATGGTGAATTCAGCGGTGGAATTAGCAATGCGCGATGCCAATGTGGATTTGAAGTCCACTGAATCGTTCACATTATCAGAGAAGCTGCTCAAAGATATTATTCTGTGGGGGCAGCAGGATGAAGAATTTAGCTTGGATTACAATGCCGACGATCTAGCGGAACATCTGCATTCTGTTTGTGTGGGGTTAAGGGTAATGACAAGGACCTCCGTGCCTAAAGAAAAATTACATCGAATAGCCGATTTATCAATTAAACTTTTATATAAGTAATTATTATTTAAATATAATTGCTTATGCATATTCTAGAATGATTGTTCTCATAACTGAGTGTTGTCTCGTTTATAGATCTCTTTAAACGATCCTTCTTGTATATTTTTTAGAATGATCGTTCTCAAAATATGTTTCTTTCCTTGCTTTAGTTTTCTTTCATGAATGATCTATTCTTGTGTACATTTTAGAATGATCATTCCCATATAGTAGTTAAAAGATGAATAAAAGGAGTAAATAAAATGATAATTTCTGAACAAGTGGCATTTGTAACTGGAGCAAACCGAGGTTTTGGCCGCCATCTCACCCTTGAACTTCTATCCAGAGGGGCTAAGGTTTATGCAGGTGCAAGAAATCCGGAAACCATTGATATTCCAGGCGTTATACCTGTAAAGCTTGATATTACCAACACTCAAGAAGTTGAAGCAGCTGCTATCCTCGCTAAGGACGTTACGCTTTTAATCAACAATGCAGGATCATCTACTGGCGCTTCTTTGTTGGAAGGTGATGTGGACAAAATACAGTTGGAGTTTGATACGCACTTCTTCGGTACGCTATACATGGTTCGTGCTTTTGCACCGATCATTGAGAAAAACGGGGGAGGCTCGGTTTTGAATATTCTTTCCGCATTATCTTGGTTTAGTTCCGGAACTGCGGGTGCTTATACAGCCGCGAAGGCTGCAGCATGGGCATTGACGAACGATTTACGTATAAACTTGTATTCACATAATGTGAGAGTAGCAGGATTACATGTTGGCTTTATGGAGACAGACATGACATCCAGCTTAGAAGTTCCCAAAGTAAGCCCTGCAGATATCGCAAAAATAGCTATTGATGGCATAGAATCTGGCAGTTTTGAAATTATTGCTGATGATAACAGCCGAATGATACAAGGTGGACTTGCAGGTGGCGTTCCTGCACTGTACCCTCATCTTTCTTAATAATAATTTCATTTCTAACTTAATTTATAGAGGAGACTACAAAATGAACAAATTGTGGAGTAATACGAAAATTGGAAATATGGAATTACCTCATCGATTAGCAATGGCACCTATGACACGTAGTAGAGCACAAAAGGACGGCACACCGGGAGAACTAAGCTCCCTTTATTATGCTCAGAGAGCATCAATGGGATTAATTATTAGTGAAGGTACACAACCATCTGATGATGGACAAGGTTATTTAAATTCACCTGGCATCTATACTGAAAAGCAAATAGAAGGTTGGAAAAAGGTTACCGATGCATTACATGAAGCAGGGGGCTTTATGTATATACAATTAATGCATGTGGGCCGTATATCGCACCCCGACAATACTCCGCATCATCGACAAGCAGTTGCACCTTCAGCGATCGCACCTGGTGTAGAAATGTTTACTGATAAAGGAATGCAGGAAATACCCGTTCCACGAGAGCTAAGCGAAGAAGATATTCAAAATACTATTGCAGACTTTCGAAAAGCAGCTGCAGCAGCTATTAAAGCAGGTGCTGATGGGGTTGAAATTCATGGAGCCAACGGTTATCTAATTAATCAATTTATTGGTGAAAATTCTAATAAACGAATCGATAAATACGGTGGATCTGTGGAGAATCGTGCTCGTTTTGCAATCGAAGTAACAAAAGCAGTAGTTGAAGAAATTGGAGCAGAAAGAACCGGTTTCCGTATTTCACCAGGAACACCTCTTGGTGGGATTGATGAAGGCGCACAAGGACCAGAGGTTTATCGCCATCTTGTAAAAGAATTAGCTAAGTATAATTTAGCATACCTCCATGTTATGCATTTAGGGAATGAAATACTGCTCCGTGAAATTCGTTCAATTTGGTCAAATCCATTATTGGTCAATCGAGCAGGGCGGGCACTTGAAGATATTAGTGTAGATATTGATAGTGGTACTGCTGATGTGGTGCCAGTCGGTATCTGGTCTTTAGCTAATCCGGATTTTGTGGAACGTCTAAAAAAAGGAACACCTTTAAATGAAGTTGATCCTAAAACATTATACGCTGGTAACGGAAGCTTAGGTTATACAGACTACCCTATAATGGAAGAATTAAAAGCTCAACAGCAATAAGAATAAGTGAAACCACAAATGGCGTACAACTGAAAATTGTACGCCATAAGATTTGCAAATGGAAAGGAAGCTGGCACAACATGAGAGCTGCTCAAATACAGAAATACTCAAAAGAAATTCATTTGGAAATAAACAATGTTAAAATACCGAAAATCGATAATCGTGAGGTACTCGTTAAAGTAGAAGCTGCAGGTGTAAATCCTTTAGATATTCTTATTTTAAATGGCAGTATCCGAATGATTGCTGATTATGATTTCCCATTAACATTAGGCAATGAACTTTCTGGTGTTATAGAAGCATGTGGTAAAGATGTTGTTGATTTTCAGGTTGGTAACCGAGTTTATACGAGGTTGCCGGTGAATAAAATAGGAGCTTTCGCTGAATATGTGGCGGTCAAAGATGAAGCTATATTTAAAATGCCTAAAAATCTATCCTTTATTGAAGCAGCTGCGGTCCCACTTACTGCTTTAACAGCTTATCAAGCATTGAAAGAAGTGCTCAACACTCAGCCTAATGCAAAACTATTTATTCCTGGCGGAACTGGCGGATTCGGTGCTATGGCAATCCCTATTGCTAAAGCAATGGGGTTATACGTTATTACAAGTGGCAGTGAAAGAGGTCGATCACGTGTACTGTCGATTGGAGCAGATGAATTTATAAATTATAAGGAGGAAAACTATGCTGAGGTTCTATCCAATATAGATTATGTTATAGACACCTTGGGTACAAACGAAATAAAAAGGGAACTTGATATTTTAAAACCTCAAGGAAAATTAGTATCATTGAAGGCTTTACCAAATTATCGCTTTGCCGTTGAAAATAATCTTCCAATGTGGAAAAAAATGTTGTTTGCTTTAGTAGGTGCACGTTTAGACCGTTTAGCAGCAAGAGATAAAAAAGAATATCACTTTTTATTTGTGCAAGCCAATGGAAGACAGCTACAAGAGATTACTAGCCTTATTGAAAATGACAATATTAAACCTTCAATTGATTCTACTTACAAATTTGATGATATTAATAAGGCGCTACAACAAGTTTCTACTGGTCACTCACAAGGCAAAGTTATTATAACTTTCTAAGGGAGAGAGCGAATCTAGCCGACTGTCTGTGACCGAGAAGAAGACTACTTCGTTTCACTCTGCATACGGTTTGATGAACGGCTGAGACGTGCTTGGTAGTTTGCTCAGCAGCTACCTCGTCCATTTCAAGAGATGGCGGATTCGAATGGGTGAGAACAAAACAAGGTTACCCAGCGAATTGGATATCCAGGTCTCCTAGTTCTCTCAGTAGCATCTTGAGCTGAAGGGCGTAGGCTTTCAATGTACTTGAACTAAAGCCCTGGATACGCTAAGAACGATTTATCCAGGTCCAATCCCCCTGTCTATATGAGTACGATGAAAAGGTATGGAAAAAGGATTTTGAAACATTGACCGATTTTTTTCATGCGATGGCCTATTTGCAAACCGTATTCGCTCTTGATTACGGCTGTGAATCGTTCTATTCCATTGAACAAACCGACTTGGATTTTATTCGTGAAAATTTTAATAATAAAGGTATTTCCTTTCGGCATTGGATTGGCATCGAATTTTATGGGAATTACGATGACAGCATAATAACAGTAATGAAAAATAACGATAGTTTTGATTTGATCTATGCTTCAAGTGACAAAGAACATTTTGATGAAATGGATCGGGTTCTTTCAAAGCTGGGAGTAGTAATTTGAAATTTTCTATTTCAAGAAGTCAACAGAATTGGGACTTCAGAATGTCATCAATAAGTTAAATAGCCTGGAATAGCCTTTCAGAAGAAGACGTAAGCTGAACCATATCACAAGTAGGGCAAAAAAATTTGTTGGGGGAAACTCGTGGGAGTAATGTAGGGATGTGGGATGGTGTGAGTTGTGAACCTCTAAGATCTTTGGTTTTAGGGGTTTTTCTTATGAGTAAAGGTAACAATATTGTCCATAATTTTCCACATTGTGATAGTATAGATAGGTAGAGTAGAGCGGGGGGGACCGAAGTTCGTAAATATCAGCTCGTTGTTCTCAGCTACGAAACCGAGAAGAACTGCTGCGGATATAGCGAGGCCATCGTAGAAGCGGTTTTATGGAGAATATGTTAATGTGGAACGAATTGGCCTTGGACGGAAACGTAACAGTCGCTGGGAGACACCTGACAAATCTAGTAGAAGGGATGACATCTATGAAAGATAAAATTAATGATTGCATTATGGCTATCAATCTTTTACATAAAGAAGGATATTATGATAAATCGGCAGAAGTCGTCGCATCGTTAGCCTGCCGTGAACTATGGACAGGTTTTGCTTAAGGGGAGGACCGCCAAAAAGCGGAACGCGTAATGAAAGACCGCATGCGGTTGGCTTTGGCGATATTCGCCCACAAGGAAGATAAAACCTTTGTCTTGGGAGCGTACGGCTGCGGCGTGTTTCGGAACGATCCGGAGAAGGTGGCTGGCTGGTAGCGGGATCTATTGGACGACGAAGGCTTCGGATCGTTATTCTCGGTGATCAGGTTCACGGTATTGGACACTTCGAAGGACGGAAAATGCATACGCGCATTCGAGAAAGTGTTTACTTGAATGGGAGTAGTGGTTATGCAACAGAGTAATTCATAGCAGGTGCTGTGGGCCGAAAGCTCCTTGTGAACGGTAGTTAAGCTCGCTAGTCTGATTATAGAAATGATGAAGGTGCATGTTATTACGGTCTTGGACCGGGCAAGGAAGTGATATTTTGGATAAAAAGGCGAAAAAAATTTTGCTGGACACCTTCTGGTCTTCCAGCGGGTGGAAGAGTAGGCCGAATGCTTTTGCCGGCGAGGATTTCGATTATGCCAATAGCAAAGGGCTGATGTTCGATCCCATAACGATTACGCATAATGAATTGGTTAATCGGCTGCAAGAATTAAATCAAACGATTACCAAAGAACAGGCAACTGCTGCGTTTCTGCACAGTCTGTCTACGAAAAAAGTCTATTTGCGAAGTGCCCTTTCGAGCTGGGCTCTGACTTCCGGATTACCTCTCCATACATACGGACAACGGAGCGTAGTGCGGCCTAATTACAGCAGCTGCGGGGATTGCAATTTCCACCGTATCATGTCTAACCGGGATTATGTAAATGAGGATTTGAACGTACTGAATTTCGAGCGGGTTAAATGGGGAGGTGTCCGTTTGAACTACCTTCTTTATTGCTGGCTGGATCTCGAATTATTCAGCAAAGAAGAAGAGTACGAGGTTACCAATGAGGATGTTGCCATACTCCGGAAAATGACCGAAGCGATTCAGGGCTGTGCCGATCATGAAAGCGCCAGGCAGTTGGAGAAGCGTTGGAAGGATACGGTTCCTTCAAGCAAGCAGGAGCGTGATGTCATTATGGAAATATGGGGATATGCCGGATTGCTTGTTGAGCGCGATACGCCCCGTAAGCTTCGAGGCGGGTCACATGATTTTAACTCCGTCGCGGGATGGCAGGGGAGTGACGGTTACTCTCGGGAAGCGATGGAATTTTACTTCGGCGCGTTTTTGTAGGCAATGCTGAATCAAGTTATACTTGCCCGCCCTAATAAGCCCTAAGTCTGTTGTTTTTTGCCATGCAGTTCTCTATACTCTTCATAAGACTCGGGGCGGGAGAGGATAATGGATGATCACTCTGAAAGATATAGGGAAGTTCGCAGAGCTGCCGGAAATTGCGATGCATATATACGAAGGAAATATGCCGGCTCTGGAGACTGCAATTGCGGCGGGCTGGGATATTGAAGAGGGCATCGTACTTAGCAAATATACGACGTTAAGCCCGCTGGATCTGGCTCTTGTATCGGAGAGATTGGATGTTGTAAAGCTGCTGGTGGAGCATGGCGTCAATCTGAATGTCAAAAATAATCCGGCTTTTTTGCTGGCAGTACGCTATTGCAAGGAAGACGTCGTTCGCTACGTTGCAGCGCAAGGCGCCAAGCTGGACAAGCTCAATCAAGTCAAATCAGGCGCGTATTCTCAAGCCTACTATGGCAACAAAAAGAATATCCCGCTCATCCACGAGCTTGGGTTGGATATGAAGCAGCATGCCGGTGCTGTATTGCGCACAGCCGTGTCGGACCATGACCGTAAGACAGTCGTGTATTTACTCGATCATGGGGTGGACATTAATTATAACGAGCCTGATATGGTCTATCCTTATCAAGCAACCCCGTTAACGGTTGCAGCGCGTATGGGCAATCTGGCTATGGTGAAATACTTGGTTGAACGCGGCGCTGACGTTACCTTAGCGGAAAAAGACGGTGAACGGCCGTATACGATAGCGGTCGGCAATAAGCATACCGAGCTGGCTGACTATTTGAAATCTTTGGAACCTACCGAGTTTCATGATGTGGCGAATAAAAAGTACGAGCTGCAAAAATATAAATTGTCCGATGAACTGGCCGGCTTTCTTACCGGAGACAAGCTTCGCCTTGAGCTCGCGCCGAATGAATACGAAATCGCGTATATCGACTTCTTCACATTGACCGATACGATTGAGATGAAGGTCGGCCGGCAAAAGCTGCTGCGTCTGTCAGCCGATATCGATAATTACTCCCATCTGTATCTAGTGTGGAATCCGAAGAAAAAAGGTCAAATAGGCTGTTATGACGTGGAACATAAGGAGTATGCGGACTTTTGCAGCTTTGCGGAGTTTCTGGCGCAGCCTGAAATGTACCTTATCAAGTATATGGAAGGTGAATTGTAAATGAAGAACCGCTATCTTTCACGCCCGTAGAGGAGGACAGCAGCGGTCTTTTCGCATTCATGGTAATTAATAGTAAGCAGCCTCATACCCATAACAAAAAGAGGTAGAATAATGGAAAAAGCCCTTTTGGAGCAGCTAAACCTTTGGCATCGAGATAACGAATATGAAAAAATTATAGCCGCAATTTTGGAAATTTCTGAACAAGAAAGAGATTATGATGCAGTCGGCCATTTGGCAAGAGCGATGAACAATCTGGAACGTTACGAAGAAGCGGTGCAGCAGCTTTTGACGATTGATAAGCAAGGTGAGAACGACCCTCTTTGGCATTTCCGTTTGGGTTATTCCTATTATTACCTGTCGCAGTATGAGGAAGCAGTAAGAGAGTTTGAAATCGCGAATAAACTTGACCCCGAGGATAAAAATGCGTTGATGTTTTTAGATTGGAGCCTTAATAGTATCGGAAAGCAAAAGAAACGTAATCATAAGAAGTCGAAGACCGTGCAGACAGCGAGCGAACGGAATTTTGCAGAGAGGATGAAACCTTTTCGGTTAGTAGAGCATGATAGCGGAAATATATCCATGATTTTGGATGTCGGTACTTATAAAGATGAAGTTTTTCAAACAAGGGCAGACGAGGGTTTTGAAGGCGGAGGTTACGATTGGGATTCTGTGGCTGCTGTTTTTCTTGAGGAAAGAATGCCTCATCTAGCGGATGTCGTGCATTTTGACTCGGAAGCCTCTATGTTCTGCGCTTATTCCGACAATAGAGAGGCTTTGCAAAAATTTGCGATTGAATTTAAGGATGCTTGCGAGGACGATGCCGTATTTAGGGATTTATTCTCCCGCGCTGAATTGGATTGATCAATGTGCAGTCGTCTGTTGCGGAATCGGAGGCGCCCATTTAACGAAATATGGGTCGAGAAGGGATTTTCATCATTACAGCGCATGCAAAATAAAGAAGCCTTCCCACATTGGGAAAGGCTTTTTGCACGTTCAATTTATACAATATTTATTCCTTTTGTAATTGGAGAAAATCCATTTTAAACCAGATATCAGCAAGTGTTAGCTAATAAATGCAAGAAGTAGAGGTCAAAGTGTGAAGTGATCGCATAAAATTTAGACTTTTTTTGTTAAGCTCCATGAAAATTAAATCTGCAGTTACTAACGAAGAACAATAGTTGAATAAAGAATGAAGCAGCCGGCTTTTTGTAGTTGATAATCATATTCTTGTCGAACACTCCTGTGACTATGACAAGAATATGATTAGTGTTGGGTGACAAGAACAGCTAACTGCTACTTTTTCTATTGGACTTTAATTAAAAATATCCTGCCAAGCTCACGAACATATTACCCATCAACCACTTTGAAGCCATCACGGCCGCAACGATCACAAGACCGATGACAATGCCAAGGCTTTGTTTTTTAGCATCATTCATTCTGCAACACCTCTCTACTCCTCAAACGATAAATTCATAGGCTCGTCTAGAAGATCACACGAAAAATCAATATTCGTCGTAGGTACCTTGGTATCCACTTCCTCGAATTGCAGCCCATCAATCCAGACCTGCCCACTTCCGGAGAGCAGTACACCAAAAGCAATCACGGCACTATTATCCGGCACATCCAGCACGATGCTGTAATGGTTCCACTCCGTATCTCCGATAATGGGGCGGTCACTCATGTTATCAAATTGCAGTACATCATGAAGAGCATCGTCGACTCGCATCCAGAACCCGCAAAACCCGCTCACTGCCTTTGTTTTGATAAACCCTGAGAGCTTTAATCTTTTGCCCATATATTTGTCCGCTTTGAATTGCTGCATCATCGTTGCAAATTCGCCTTCCGTCTGCACCACTGTAATCGACTTTAAAAATCCGGACGCTTTCCCTTGATGGAAGGTTTCCCGGTCAATCCCCATCTGATAATTGAAGGGGTGACTTCCGCTTAACTGCCATCCTTTTAATAATTGTTCATTTTTCATTTTCATTTCCTCCCTTTGCATCGTTAGTTTGCCCATGATTTTGCGATACTGCCCTGGCGGTAATTGATAGTATTTCTTAAAAGAACGGGTGAACGATTCTTGGCTTTCAAAGTGATAATAGATGGCAATATCTATAATTTTTTTATCTGTGAACAGTAACATGTTGGACGAATTTGCAATTCTACGAAATCGGATATATTCAGATACGGTCACTCCAACCTCTTGCTGAAAAATCCGATGGTAATGATACTTTGAAAACCCTGCAAACTTAGCCATGCCCTCTAGCGACAATTCTTCGTGCAAATGCATCTCTATAAAGGCAATAGACTCATAGATGATCGGACTGTAGCTCAATTTATAACCTCCTTAGGAATAAAATAACAGAGGCAACCGTTGCTTATTTGACATATATTGCTTTGTTCGCCTGCTTTGAAAAAAACATGCGGGAAAAGGATATATCACCCGATCTCCTCACGCGATGCGATTTAAAACTCCAGGCTGTTATTCTCCATTTGATGCACAATCATTTCTCTCAGCTGCACAGATAAAACATTTCAAGGAAAATCCTTCATTTCCCTGCATTTATGAAATTAAGGCGAGGATATCCTTGTCAGAAGGGGGGGAATATGACTGACTAACATTATCAAGATTTACGACTTGTTGAAAGAAAACCTTGATGAGCGGAGTGACTGGATAGAAACCATCCAAGAAAAAGTTCCACGTTGCTGATTGGCATTGATGGTTGCGGAGGATCAGGTAAAAGCACACTGGCTGAGAGGATTGCTAATTCATCTTCTAATTGTGTTATCGAACGGGCAGGTTAGCTTAATGAAACAACGGGCACAATCAGGTTGACGAAAAAGGTTTTGAAATCAGTGATATAATTTATTTTAAGTAAAGTTGTCATTGAAAGCGAAGAAGTATATTGTTCCGTCTTGAGATGGATTGCAGGGGAAACCATGTCCAAGATAGATTTCACTAATGAGGAAATGGTTAGTACCTTGGGGAAGCGTATTGCGTATTTACATCAGTTTTCGAGGAGTTTTAAACATGGTTCAAGTTTTATAAGACCCCATTATGAGATAGAGTGGATTAATAACATATTGACCAAATTTCGATCAGGCGAAAAAATCGGTATTATCACCACCGAGGAATTTAAAATTCTTGAAAATACATTTTCGCTGCTAACCGATCGTATGAAAGGGTTGAGCAAAAATTCTGAAATATGGGGATTCATCCATGCCGACATTCACTATAGCAACTTAATCAGCACATCAAGGGGAATTTCATTCATTGACTTTGGATTATCGGGATTTGGATATTACGCAATGGATGTGGCTTCTGCTGCCCTATTTACTAAAAGTGAATTACGGGATGATCTGCTTTCCGGCTACACAAATATAATTTCCAGAAAGATAGACATTGCACAATTAGAAGACTTGATGTTTTTGGAAATATGCGGACTCTACGCATTTCGGGTAAGTAGAGAAGAAATGCATATATGGATACGTGAACATATACCAAGTCTGATTGAACTTTGTAAATCCTTAGTTGAAGGCAAAATGGTTTTTTATAAAATCAATCAAGTAGGTTTAACAAACTAGAGAAGTCCGTAATTAAAGAAAATAAAGTACGCAGCTCATCGGAACCCGCCTTACCTTAAAACACTAACAAAGTTCTTATGCTTTATAGGGTGTTGCGCTAACGGGACACGATAGTTGAATAATACAAATTGATGAGCAGGAGCTACGGTATCCTGCTTTTTTCATTGAACGGGCAGGATGGTTCCAATATATAGTATATTTAAATAAGACGAAATCCTACTTATTGGAGGCCATAAGAATTGTCCAATCCATTATTGGGGTATGGTAGAGGGAGCGTGATGTAGTGGAAAAGATAGCTGGAATTTTTGTGTGTTTTATTTTTATGATTCCTATGTATGGAGTATTAATATGGACATATTTTTGTCCTGAGGATAGTTTATTATGGGGGAAACGATGGATGTATAAAGAAGAACCTGAACTATCTGAGGGGGCAATTCGTTATGCAAAAGTAGCCTCATTGACAGCTATTGTGGTACTGACTATTATATTTGGAGTCCTAATATTTAGTTAGCATCAACGTCCGTTTGTACTTTTTTGATTCTCGTGATACCTCAATCTTGTTCAAATAAAATCTAGGGTTGTTCCCAATAGTAAGCAAAAAGCGGTTAACCTAACGGAAAACGTTAGCTCAAATACGATTAGGCAGCCGGTCAGTCAACGCGATCAGCTGCCTTTATTCAACTAACGGGCAGTTTAGTTTAAGGAAAAAGTCTATTGATACATAGGAATGAATTTGATGGATTGGACGAATGTGAGCGGCTAATGCCTCTCTGAATACCATTACAGAAATGATCAGTAAAGGCTGATTAACCTCGTACCAAGTATAGCTACAGACAATCTTAAGGATGTAAATTGAGTGCCATTCCAAGTCATTAGGTTTTCGACATACCCTATTGTATCGGAGTTAGAAGTACCAATAATACGTTGAATAGCAAGTAAATCATAACCCATACTTTTTTCGTTTGTAACTATGGGATATAATGCACCTAAAGCAAGAACCTCACCTTTGATTGGTTGCTTAAGTTTACCATTTTCGTTGTAATATTGTGATAAGTAGTCATAGCCTTTATTACTAATGTCTATTGTAAACAACACGTCAAGATGAGGACTTCCTACGCTCACTTTGTAAAAATCTTCATAATTTACATTGAACTTATACTCTTTATTATATTTTTCAACATCAAACATTTCATGTAGAATGTTATTCTTGAAGGAATAAATATAAAAAATACCATATCCGCCGCTTCCTCCAGAATCAATACTTACTAAAATGTCCTGTACATTATCCTTAGAAAAATCCCCAAGGAATAGCCTAGCACTATATCCCGCATTGTTTTGAAGATTTACCGTTGTACTTTGATTAGAATGTCCATCTTGAATAATAAGCGTAATATTATCTGCAAAGATTCCATTGGATTTATTTCCATATAAATACACGTTATCAATTATTCCGTCCCCATTTACATCGCCTTGTTTCATATCAAGCAAAGAAATTTTTCTTAAATGAGTATAGTTACCATACGAATGCTTTTGAATTTGTTTGTACAAATTAAACATCCCCTTATCATAAGTCGAATACCCTATGCCTACAAATATGTAGGTTAATGACTATATGATTGTGTAGATGCCCATGTAGGAAATGAAAATTCATTATTGAGCAGCGTAGTTTATTAAACTAACGGAGAACTATAGTTGAACAATCATCAGAACGAGGCTGCCGGTAAGAAACGGCAGCCTCGTTGAGCTAACGGGCAGTTTAAAGCCCAATAGATAGTTGATTTCATAAATTCTAATACTTCGATACATCCACCCCACAAATATCCTAGCTCGGTGGTAAAAACGTCTATCCAGTCTCATTATTATAAAACTGTTGACACTCACCTAGCGTATCTAATTTGCTCCAATCTTTATATCCATTGGTCCATTTCTCAAATGGAGAATATGTATAAGGGAAACGACCTTGAAATAAAATCGCTTCTAAATGTTCAGTATATTCGGTTGGAAGGCTTTTTATTTGGGCTAAACCTGCCATAACAGAAGGTCCGTAAAAAGTTACCATACCCATTGGTTTAAGTAAGTTATAAAAGTAGTCGCGTCTGAAAAACCCATGATAAATTCGGGTTTTTTTTGGATTGTCTTTGTATCCAAAAACGGTAGTATTCTAACCGATTCATACCCACCAATTGAAGTGATGATGTCATCTATACTCTCATACTCGAAACATTTATTTATATCATCTGCACGAATTTGTGGATTTTTGTATAAATCATCTGGAGACATTCTTGCGGTTGGCATCTCAATAACTTCTAATCCCAAGTTGTCTTAAAGATTTTTTATACCAAGCTCGTAGATATCTGGGAACAGATAAGGTAGACCATTAGAAAGTGAAATTATCGCTATTTTCGAACCAGACTTAAGTCTTTTGGGTTTTATCATTGCTCTTCCTCCCAATATATTATTTCCTAATGTTTCCACGCAACCCTACTTGTAATAAGAACAATCTTAATTCAGCTTAAACATGGATCTGTTTGAAATTGTAAAACTATGTAGAAGAAGAGGGTTTCTAGTATCTACCTCGAATATATGAATGGTCCATCATGAACGGTTGCATCTTGAAACTAGCTTATTTTTCTATACCTTATGCGGTACATTTTGAACAAGCTCTATGGGAAAGAGGTCGTTACATGTCAAGAATAGAATTGAAGCCGACGGGGCGAACCCCACGGTTAATGAACAAATGGAAAAAATTAGTCCACTTGCCCCAAGATGGAAAGGGGCCTCCATCGTATTGCTCATCATCGCATTATGCTTGTATTTCATCCAAGGATATTTCGTTTTGGGAACGCGCAGTTTGGGCGAATATCTGATCGGAACGTTAGTGATCTTGCTTGTGATTGTGCTCGTAACCGGCGCAATTGCAGGAGTGCTTCATGTTGCCAAGCGAATGCCTTCGCGTTATGTTTGGATTGCTCTCGCTTCGTTTTTTTTGCTGTTCATTAGCTTCATCGGGCCGATACAGTTGATGTTTATCGTCCCATTGTTGATAATTGTCGTATTTTCTATACTAGGAGCCCTCTTATCCCGATTGATAACCGGTAGATACCGAGAGGCAAAGCTTATTTCGAAAGTAACTGCTGGGGTTTTGGCGGCAGTTACGCTAGGATCCATTGGCATTGGCGGGTATTGGCTGCTGAACAACGGCAATGCGGATTTGGCGAAGCCGTACCGCTTAACAGCGATGAAAACTGCGGACCGCTACCCAACGGCGGCGGCGAATCCAGCTGAACAAGGACCGTATAAGGTCAAAACGTTAACTTACGGTAGCGCAAACAGTTATCGGAAGGAATTTAACCAGAATGGGTCGCTCGTGACAAAACAGGTGAACGGATCGGCTTTTGTGGAAAAGTGGTCATCTAATCGTACAAATACGTTTGGTTTCGGACCGGATCAAATGCCGCTGAATGGATTGGTCTGGTATCCTGATGGCGAAGGACCGTTTCCGTTAATCGTCACCGTTCATGGCAACGCCAACTCAACCGATTATTCGGACCCGGGATATGAATATTTGGGTAAGCTGTTGGCGAGTCGCGGGTATATTTTTGTATCCATAGACGAAAATTTTCTCAATACATCCCTTTACGATGATTTGTTTACACTCAACCTGTTGGAGAAAGAAAACCCGGCCCGGGGATGGTTGATGTTGGAGCATCTGAAAGTGTGGAACGAGTGGAATAAGACGAAGGATAATCCGTTTTTCGGTAAAGCGGACATGAGCCAGATCGCTCTGATCGGCCACTCTCGCGGCGGTGAGGCGGTAACGGTCGCAGCGGCATATAACAAACTGCCGGCCTCCCCGGAAAACGGCAACATCAAATTCGACTACAACTTTGGTATCCGTTCCATCATTTCGATTGCGGGTACTGACGGGCAATACAAGCCTGCGGGACACCTGACTCCGTTAAAGGATTTGAACTATTTGACTTTGCAAGGCGCACACGACATGGACGTCAGCACATATTCCGGCGCGAGCCAATACAGTCGGATCGGCTTTTCAAACGGTAGTGATTATTTTAAAGCATCGGTATACATTTATGGTGCGAATCACGGCCAATTCAACACCGTCTGGGGAAGAAACGACAATGTAGGGCTTGGCAATAAACTGTTCAACACCGCTCAACTGATACCGCAGGAGGAGCAGCTACAAGCAGCTAAGGTGCTCATATCGTCCTTCCTAGATACGACATTGAAAGGGAAAGGAGAATATCGGTCCATGTTCCAGGATATTGGTTATGCCCGAGAGTGGCTGCCGGACACCATGTATATCAGCAACTATATGGACTCGAATACAAAGCTCATTAGTAGCTTTGACGAAGACATCGATCTGAGTACGTCGACATTGGCTGGAGGAAGGCTGAACGGGGAGCATCTGAAGCAGTGGAAAGAGGAAAAAGTGGAGATGAAATTTGCCCCCGACTTGTACAGTGCAGTGCGTCTGGGGTGGGACAGTACTGCGACACCTGGCGTTCCCTCTTACACGGTTGTTTTGCCAAATGACAGTCTCGATATACGAGAAACGAGCTCCATCGTTTTTTCGATGGCTGACTGGAATGACGAGAAAGCAAATCGTGACAAGGATGTCCTCGTAGATTTGACCATTAATGTGGAGGACAAAGAAGGCAACGTGGCGTCCCTCCCTCTTAGCAGCGAAGCTTATTTACTACCGATGTTCGAAGGCAACATCATAAAATGGCCTTTCACGACTTTGCAACCGACGAAGGAGCCGGTGTTCCAAAACTTTGCGTTCCACCTTGCCGATTTAAAAAGGGCCAACCCGAATTTCCAACCTGAGCAATTGAGCAAAATCGGTTTTGTATTTGATAAAACGAAAAAGGGCACGGTATTGATCGGTAATATCGGCATCCAAAATGAATATGTTACAGGAGGTAATACGCCTTAATACAGGAAGTCAGACTTGAACAAGTTGGTGACAAGGGCAAAGGTGCTGGAGACCATCGTATCTCAAGAACAGGAAAACACATTTATCTATATCAAAACAGCCCGATCATTTGGTGACCGGGCTGTTCTGATTTTGCAACCACACTGTGTCTATACCAGTGTAAACGCGATAAGATTCTTACCCCTCTTCAAAACGTTGTGAGAGGCCTCATCGCCAATATGGAATAAGCTTTATGTGCTACAAGTTTATTTATTCTGCAAATTAATTTTTAATACATCCCCCTTAGCACCACCAAAAACGATCATCCCACCTTTAGGCAGTACTACTGAATGATTGCTCGTTGCCTTTGAAAAGTTCACAACCATTCCCTCCGCGTCATAAACGACAAATCCCCCAATTAATAAATACACTCCATTCAATTTTGTTGTGAAGGATGTAGAAGAAGTGAGGGCTAGACTCGAGAAAAATGGAGTAGCCGTTTCAGAGGTAAGGAACGGTGAACCTAAACGTTTTGATCTTACTGATAATAACGGAAATATGATCAGTGTCATTCAATTGTAATTCAAAATAGAGTTCGAGGTTATTTTTTGTTATTGAACGTTCTCCGTTAGCTCAATTTCAAACAGTATATGGGTTCATCATGGAAACCTTTTTCAATTTCACCTGCTCATTTTGTTCGCTCTACAGAATACAGAAAAAATTCCATATCTATATTCCTAAAATTCTTAGTATCTTTATCAATAATATTCATACCGTTTCGAACAGCAACTTTTTGAGAGGCTATATTTGTGTCCCTAATAATAGAATAAACCCTATTTGCATTAAGAACTGAGAAAGCGTATTCCTTGCAAGCAATTGCCGCTTCTGTTGCGTGACCTTTGTGCCAATACGCTTTTTGAAACAAAAATCCTATTTCCAAAATTTCTTTTTCTCTCCAGCCTTGCATTGTCAAGCCACATTGACCAATCATTTCGTTTGTTTCTTTTAATACAACAGCCCAAAGTCCAAAACCATATTCTTCATATCTTTTAAGATGTCTGTTAAGCCAATTTTGTGCTTCTTCTAAGTTGAATGCACTTTCATAAGCAGCACGCATTACTTCCTCATCACACAATATTCCGCACAATGCATCATAATCGAACTGTACCATTTCTCTAATTATAAGACGTTTTGTTTCTATCAAAAATCTCCCACCTTTCTATTATATCAATAACCTTTCAAAAATTCCTTATCCTGCCCGTTAGCTTAACCAACGGGCACCAGTTGCTAGTCTAATACTTTATTTTCTAAGTCTACAACTTTATTTTCCTAGTCTAATACTTTATTTTCTTCTGACATCTATCATATTTCATCAGCCATGTATACGCAGCTTCATTTTCCAAATACATTTTTTTTACGACTGTCCAATCCCTGCTCCAGAATACTACTCATCGTTCTTTTAGAAACACAAAATGCACTGACGTTTACTGCTTTACAAATAATCAGTTGAAATTAAGAATTGATTGGGAGCAGCGTGATGTAGAAATTGCCCGAAATGTTCGTTCGATTGCTGATTTGATTATCAATGATATAGTTTTAAAATGTGTGACCAATACTGAAACCGCAAGACGTCTTAGGATTCAGGCTCTCCTTATAAGGGCTATAGATAAGCTGCCAAGAACAAAGGAGGCATTAGACGAAGTAGTAGAGTCCTTAGAACAATTTCAAAAAAGAAGAATAAGAAAAGTGATAATCAATAAAGGAAAGAGCAGTTGTGCAATCTTGGGAAGTTATTCGAATTGCTGGAATTAAAAAGAAGTATGCAGATAAGTTAGAGCAGGATATAGTAAATGAAATATTTTCAAATTAGCAAAATTCCTAAAATAATATTGATTCAAACGAAATTAACCTCATATTTTTGAGAAACTGGATGTAAATTGCTATGAAAGCATTCAGATTCTCCTCCACCGGATGGGTACTCCATTAGCCCCCTAATAATTTTGGTAACACGCTCCATTTCCCATATTAATGGTTTTGTCAGCATCTATTTCTCCATTTATGTTTAAATCTGCAATTGTAAGAGCTATTCTTTACTTGATCCAGTTTACTCGTTTCTTTAATGTTAATTTTATTGCTCTAATCAAGAGGGCAATTCTCTTTTTTTGTCGTATAATGTTAATAATAGGAACTTGTATGTGGCAAACAGAAGGGTGGGACTTAAGTGCATATATCTAAGCTGTATGTTTCAGGATATAAGAATACCAAAGAAAGATCTGAAATAAGGCTAAACAAAGGACTCAACGTGCTTGTTGGAGAAAACGGCTCGGGTAAAACAACAATTGTTAATGCTCTTAGACTTATTCTACGAGAGAACGAGTTTTCATACATGAATGTCGATGAAGATGACTTCTATATATCCTTGGACAAGCAATATACTGCTCCGGAAATTAGAATAGATCTTATACTTAAATCGTTAAGTTCTAATGAACAGGTTACATTTTTAAGTTGGTGTGACGCAGACTATAATGCACAACTACATTTAGAAATTAACTCGAATCCTAACAGAAAAGGATATTATAAAAAAGAAGTTTGGGGCGGGGCTTCCAAATCAAGCATTTTTGAAGACGAGACTTTTGATTGTATTGATTGTATCTACCTCCCACCTCTTCGGGATGCTGAGGAAAAATTGGTTAATGGAAAAAAATCGAGATTAGCCCAGTTGCTAAAAAAACAGTATGGGGATAATAAAGATTCCCTTGTGAGAAGCGTAACTGAATTTAATTCTCAAATTACGAGTAATGCTGAGAATAAATACAATGAAATTGAAAAAGCGAAAACTAATATTAATACCAAGCTTGAGGAAACATTGGGGCAACGGCTTGGCCAAAGTATAAATCTTCAATTTGCAGATTCATCATTCAACAAAATTGTGGAAAGTATAAAGATGGTCTTCTTTCCAGGTATCAATCAAAATGACTCCGAGAAATTTAGGGATATATCTATAAATAGCTTGGGATACAATAACTTATTATATATAGCTACTGTATTTGCAGAACTTGAGCTATTAAAAGACAATAATATGATGACTGTATTATTAATTGAGGAACCAGAGGCTCATTTGCACCCTCAGCTTCAAGTCAAGTTTATAAAGTATTTAGAAGACATAACACGAGACTTGGAAAACCTGCAGGTCGTTATTACAACACATTCTCCAGTGCTTGCTTCCTCAATAGATATAAATAATTTAATTCATATATCACAGAAAGATGAGAAGATAGTTGCGATTCCATTAAGGGAAATTGATCTGGGAGAAAGCAAAACCTATATTAATAGATGGCTAGATGTAACAAAATCTGCACTGCTGTTTTCAAAAGGTATAATTCTTGTGGAGGGCATTAGTGAGGCTATGCTGATACCAACATTAGCAAAGATAGTACTAGCTGAATATAATAAAAAAGCTCTCGATAATTTTGATACAGTACTACCAACATCCCTTGAGGAAGCTGGCGTGTCTACGATAAATATCAATGGAATCAACTTTAAACATTTCATGAAGTTCTTTTCGAATTGTGATGAGAGCACAGGTGACGTACATTTACCTATATTGTGTTCAGGAATTACGGATAATGATCCACCAAAACTAAAACTGCTTGTGTATGATGAAAATGGTAAATTGAAAACAGATAAAGATAATGAGCCTTTAACTAAACTCCAAGATATATTTCCGTTACCGAGTGAATCTCCTGCTGGAGCTAATAGTGCACTTCAACTAATGGATGATATTAATAAGGGTGATTGGGGACGGTTATTTTCATCTCCATTAAAGACATTTGAATACGATTTAGCGATAAATAACAACACCAATTTAATGGCAAAAGTTATTTATGATTTATGGCCCACTGAGGGGAGAGTAAAGCAGCGTTGCTCTTCAATATCCTTTAAAAACAATGAGTACGATAATGAACATGAGCTAAGAGAGGATGCTGAATTTATTTTTAAGCATATTGATACTGATGAGGTCGGGAAAGGGATCTACGCACAGAAATTAACAGACTATTTGGAGTTACAAATAAGAGAGCAACTGGATAAAGTTAATGCTACAAAATCAAACATTAATGATGTTTATTTAAATATAAGTAAAATCATTAATATTCCTGATTATATTAAGAAGTCAATAATATGGTCATACAGTGGTGTGTAATATGAATAAGGAAGAAATGGAGCAAGAAATAATACATACTTTGAGTTTGAATAAAGAAGCCGTGAATTCCTATATTTCACTTATAGATAGTAAAGTGAGGGAAAAAACAGAGCAACAACTAAAGTATGTTCTCGCACCTGCCAAGGAAAACATCTTCTTAGAGGCTTGTGCAGGGAGTGGTAAAACCGAGGTTGTTGGAATGAAAGCTGCTTTTGAGATCAGGAAATGGAGTTCAACTAATAGTGGTATTGCGGTGCTTACATTTACTAATGAGGCGACTGATACTATCAAAGAACGAGTGAAAATCTTTTCCGGATTAACTTCGTTGTATCCTCACTATATAGGAACCTTATCGGGATTCATACATGGATTTATTGCGCAGAGTTACGGATATAAATTTTCTAAACATAAAAATAGGGAAGGTGATATTTCCTATAGACTGATTGATAAAAGTTTGGTTTTTTATGATAATCACTGGTTAAAAAAATATAAACTTCCTTATTTAAACTATACTTCATCAGGTCAGGACGTATACGCAAATCAAATCTATTATGATTATAAAATTAACGACATCATAATTCATTATTCGGAGAACTATAAAATTTCACTAAAAGATTATTATCAATTAAATGAGGTACAAGAATTTATCCAAAGCTTTCGTCAAAAGAGAGGGAATAAACATCTATTAAGTTTTGAATTTATAAAGAAAGAAATAGGGAAAATCAAGCAAACTTTTTTTGAGGATGGGTTTGCCAACTTCGAAGATATGAATTATATGGCATATAGAGTATTAAAGAAGAGTGATCATTTAGCTGCACTCATAGCTAAAAGGTTTCCTCTTATTATTGTAGATGAATGTCAGGATCTCTCATGGATTGAAATTAATATTCTTGACCAATTAAAGAGTGCTGGTGCTTTTCTTCATTTTGTTGGGGACCTTAATCAATCAATATATGAATTTAAGGATGCAGATCCAGTAACAACCAAGCAATATTTATCTGTATTTGAAAAGTACTTACTCACTGATAATTTTAGGAGTTGTCATTCAATTGTAAGTACATCCAATAAATTATTAGGTATAACATTGCCTATACGTGGTTTAGAGATTGATAAATATGGTGAAAAAAGTGTTTGTTATTTAGAGTATCGTGACCTTGCAGCTTTGAATCAAAAGTATATAGAATTTCTTAAGAAATTTGAAATACCTTTAAATAATTCAACTATATTAGTCAGGCAACAAAACTTGAAACTAGACTTAGAAACGAATTATAGAGAAAGTAAACATCTAATCTTAGATGCTCTACAACTTTGGATTGAAAACACACCAAAATCACGAATGTTAGCTTTAGAGCTTGCGAGTAGGCATATGCATAGGTGGTTTGGAGGAGCAAAAACAAAAAAAAATTATAATTGCCCAAGTTCGATTGATTCCGTTTATAGATGGAGAATCTTTATCAAAGATTTTTTGGATGGGTGTTCTGCAGTTTCTGATTTACTAAGATTTGATGGTATCAATTATTCAACATGGTACAAGAATTTCAATAATAGCTTCTTAAATATAGTACAAGAGGCATATCAAAACTTAGCGATTTGTGATAGTGAAAAAAGAGATTTTACTGAAATATCTAAGATAATTTCACCTAGAGGTACTGCCAAACAAGACATTACTGTTTACAATATGCCGGATAATATAAATCAGGTTTCAGTCAAAACCATTCATTCAGTTAAAGGTCAAGCCTTTGATAGTGTAATGGTGGTTTCTAGTCTTAAAAATTCAGGGAGTGGGCATTGGAAAAAGTGGATCGAGAAAGAATTTGAATCTGGGCGAATAGGATACGTTGCAAATACCAGGGCAAAATATTCATTAGTTTGGGGAGTCCCTGTATTAAAAAAAGAGGAAAGAGATTTGCTTGAATCATATGGATTTAAACGGGCAGACTAAACGGAGGTTTTGTGAAAACGGCTATTCTTTTTGGATGGCCGTTTTTATATTATTCATAGCTCATATCCGTTAGATTATTCAGAAATGCCAATGATTTATGCAAGGAAAATTCAAAAAGAAATGCAAAGTTAAAAAAAGATTGATCTTCAAATATTGAATATTGAAGATCAGTCTTTTTTAGTTATATGATATAAGTGGGGGAACGGTACATATTCTTGTCATTCATCGGTACATATTCTTGTCATCCGACATGTGTACAAGTGTCAGAAGACAAGAACATAGTCCTATTGAAATCCGTGCTGGGCGCCGTTTTTTTATTTTATCGGTACAAGTTCTTGTCCTTTGCTCAGGACAAGAACTTGTACCGATTGCCGATAATGGACAAGAACATGTTACTATTGCCGATTTGATAGGTGTCTATTTTGATTTACTAAATACAAAAAACTATATATCTGCAGGGAATAATGCGATGCTTGTCGGCACCTCTATATAGTCCAATGGCGGAAAAAAATGAGAATGGAAATCTCTATGAGATCAAGCAAGATCATTAAGAGACATTGTTTCACGGTTGGCTGTGCTGTCATTCCTTTCTGGAGGAAGCGAAAGAAGGGATCATTAGTGCCGGGAAATTTATGAATGAATTGTATGAGGAACATTAATGCCTGAATGAACAACACGCAAATCTAATCTGTCATTATTTATTGCTGAGCTATCACCTTTATGGTTATTAGATGTATAATCAGGGTGAAAGCTCAGACAACATACGCCCCAGCCTAGGATAAGATCTATAAGGCTGGTTTTTTTATTTACACTAGTGATTCTGAGGGATAGTTTATAAAATTGGTGAAAAACGACATGTAAATATGCAGTGCTAGGTGAAGCAGGTCCTAGATTTGCAAGAATGATAAAAAGATAAATTGTTAAGCTGAAAGGCGTGAAAAAGATGGGGGAAGGAAAAAGAAGAAACTGGAAGTCCCTGGTGTTTTTCAGTGTATTGCTTATTTTTATTATTGCAGGATGTTCTACATCACAAGAGACTCATCAACTCGG
>NZ_VTZR01000030.1:0-116600 GCF_008370385.1 Paenibacillus sp. B2(2019) | reverse complement strand
AGGTATCAATGGGATTTAAAAAAGATGACCCCTGTTCAATACAGAGATCATCTTCTTCAATCTGCCTAGACTTTTTTAAAATGTCCTTTACATAGGGTACAGTTTAACTATGGCCCCGTCTTTAGTAGGATTGCATACCCGTTTAATCCTAGCCCCTAGGCTCCACCATAAAAAACCGCCCTGTTCGCAATGTTGCTGACAGGGCGGTTTGCTATGTCATAGAGGGCAGCTTGAAAGTTAGCAGTCAACCTGCACTCAACAAGCTATCTTGCACGTTTTTAAGGCTAACTTATTAATAGAGCAGTTACACAATCATAAGATTACTCTGCTACAACTTGTTTGCCTGCAATCCGGCCGAAGGTGAAGATATCAGCGATGGCATTACCGCCAAGACGGTTTGCACCATGAATGACCCCTGTTACTTCACCTGCAGCGAACAGCCCAGGGATGACTTCGCCTTTTTCATTCAATACGCGAGTCTTCTCGTCGATCACCAATCCGCCCATTGTATGGTGAACGGATGGTACAGCTTTTTCGATGTAGTAAGGGCCTTTTTCAAGAGATTTCAATCCACCGCGATGTTTGAAATCAAGGTCTTTACCTGTTTTCGCATAATCATTTACTTTATTAATCGTTTCTTTCAAAGTGTTCACGTCAATTTTGAAGAAATCAGCCGCCTCTTCAATCGTATCGGCTTTAAAGAGCAAGCCTTGTTTAACGAGTTGATCGTATTCGTCTTGATGAACTTCGATCGTTTTACCGATATCCTCAATGCCTTGATTCCATAATTGATACGTATATCCGCCCGTTTGGGCAAGAATTGCTTTAGAAATAACGTCACGACGTTCTAATTCCTCAACAAAGCGCTTGCCTTCTTGGTTAATCAGGATCGCACCATCGAAGCGGGAGTCTGCAACCAGGGAAATAACACCTGTCTCAGGATTACAGATTGGATACGTTTGAATACTCTCCATGTTTGTCAGTTTGGCGCCAATCGTTTCTGCCATAACGATACCGTCACCTGTAGATCCTGGTGTATCGGTAGACATATATTTTTCATCCATTTTAGGGTTATACTTTTTACGCATCTCTACATTGGATCCAAAACCACCGGTAGCGATGATGACGCCTTTGTTCGCATGGAATGTGATCTTGTCGCCAGTACCCGAAGTCGCAGTTACACCGGTTACTTTGCCGCTTTCATCCTTCAGCAAGGTTTCGGCTTTCATATTCGTTTTGATCGTGATTTGATCAGCGTCTGTTTTGGCTTTTAACTTGGTAATCAATTCAACGCCTGTATGACCTACAGGAATCAACGCACGTTTTCTGGAATGGCCTCCAAATTGGAACAGATGATCAGGTAAGAACTCTACCTTGATATCATCGCGCAGCCATTCGGCAGATGTTAGAGCATTGTCGGCAAGAATACGAACCATCTTTGGATCCCCGAGGTTGTCTCCGCCTTTCATCGTATCATTATAGAATAATTCAGCCGTGTCATCTGTGATGCCAAGAGCACGTTCAACCCAGTTGTCAGGCGCATTCATCTCACCACCGGAGATCAATGTGTTGCCGCCAACAGCTGGCATTTTCTCGAGCAGAACTACATTAGCTCCAGCGCTCTTCGCTTCGATAGCCGCACTAAAGCCAGCACCCCCGGCACCGATGACGACAACATCATAGGTTTGCTCGGCTTCTTCTTTGTCTTTGCTTCCACTGACTGCAGCGCCAGCGACAAGGGTAAGTCCAGACTTCGTAATTGCATCTTGAATGGCTTCGAGATATCCTTTGCTTGTAACCGTAGATCCGCTAATGGCATCAACTTTTGCGCTGTTAGTTGCCATGACATCTTGCTTGAGCTGTGTATAAACAGGTTCTGCAAGTACTTCATTTTCCTTATGCTCTGTTACTTTAATGTCAGTGATCTTGTTATCTAATAAGGAAACTTGTACTTTAATATCGCCATGTTTACCTTGCCCAACTCCTTCAAAGACTTGAACACCGTTTGCATCTGCAGCGGGTGCTGCATCTTTACCGCCGCAGGCAGCAAGTGTGAACATAAGACTGAGGACTAGTAGAATAGATAACAGCTTTTTCGTGTGAGTTCGCATAATATCTCCTTCATTCTGTTGTGAATTGGTTACATACACTAGGGAGAGGAAGATTTGCTAGACAAATCCTTTATCTTTAGCCTAGACATGAATGGTGTTTCATGTGAAAATATGCACAAGACCTATTATAGATTTAGTACTGCATTATGTATTTGCACAGATTAGCGTTTTTTTGTCTTTTTCGGGCATGTAAGAAACGGATATTGTGAAGGGCTATGATTACAATGAAATCAATTCACTTAAAAATTACGTTAATCGCAGGAAGCTGCTTCTTGCTGCTGTTCATTGCATTGCTTGTAACAATATATTTGGAGATGAACCATACGGTTGTCCCTTTGAATAAGAACTTAACGCAGCAAGTGGTTAATGCACGCAGCGACCAGATCGATTATTGGTTTAATCAGCGCATCGGTGAGATAGACATGCTTGCTTCTCTAGCTTCGGACCATCATTGGACACGAGATGAATTGCTGCAAGAGATCGATAAGTTCGAGGCGAAGAAGCAAGTAGAGTACGAATCCATACGAGTGGTGGATATTCACGGAAATTCCTGGTCAGCAAAGGACAAGCCTTTTTCGATACTAAACCGACCCTACTATCGAAAACAACTGCTAAATTCAGATTCCAATTATGTGGTGAGTAATCCGATCGTATCCAAAGCGAATGCAGTTGAAATCGTCGTCATTCTATATCGCGTGAATCCATCGGTGAATGATGAGGTAGCTTATATTGCTGCAGCCGTCTCCGTCAAGAAGATGAAGGAGATTGCTCAAGATGTAATGCTATATGACCAGTCAGGCCAGCTTATCATCGATTGCAGAGAGCTGGGTGAAGGAGATGGAGCGGAGGATGCAGCAGATAAGAAGAACATGAGTGTATTTGAGGCTCCAATTCAAAATGTGGAAGGCTGGAAGCTAGTACTCGAAGTACCGAATTCAAGTCTATCGCTAGCGGTGATCAAAACCCAGCGGACTGCATTGCTGGTAGGCGTTCTTATCGGTAGTGCGTTTATCGTCTTTCTGATGCTGCTTGCTTCTTCCATTATTCGTCCAATTCAGTCGCTTCGCCAGGTAATGGAAAATGTGCAGAACGGCAACCAAACCATACGAGCAGATGTTACGCGCTCGGATGAGATCGGCGATCTTGGGCGAAGCTTCAATGACATGCTTGTTCAATTATACGCTGTGGAGCAGGACCGAAAGGAGATGGAACTCAGACTGATTCATGAGCAGATCAAGCCACACTTTTTATACAACACATTGGATACGATCCAGTGGATGGCAATGGAACATGGAGCAGACAATGTGGTGGAGATGGTGGAAGCGCTTAGCGCGTATTTCCGAGTAGGGCTTGGCACAGGCAGTCCCTACATTCTGCTTGATCAGGAGTTGTACCATGTCGAGAGTTATCTTCATATTCAAGGCGTGCGATATGAGGAGATTCTGGACTACGAGCTTCGATATGATGAAAAGCTTGCTCAGTGCCAAGTCGTTCGCTTCATGCTGCAGCCGTTGGTGGAAAATGCGATTTATCACGGGATTAAGCCACTTGGGGATCAAAAGTGCAAAATTTCGATTACAGCATATAAACAGGTCGATTATTTGGTCATTAAG
The DNA here is from genome assembly GCF_008370385.1 of Paenibacillus sp. B2(2019). Classification (NCBI taxonomy): domain Bacteria; kingdom Bacillati; phylum Bacillota; class Bacilli; order Caryophanales; family Paenibacillaceae; genus Paenibacillus; species Paenibacillus sp. B2(2019). The sequence goes on along the minus strand of NZ_VTZR01000030.1, from coordinate 112,876 downwards.
GTTGAAAATAATGGGGTTATGATTCCTGAAGAGAAGCTTGAACAGATGAATCAAGCCCTTCTTGATGATAAATATGATCGTTCTGCCACAGGTTTTGGGCTATACAGTGTAAACCATCGCATTCGACTAGCTTACGGGGTGCCATATGGCCTTGCAGTGAAGAGCGAAAATGGCATTACCGTTATGGTCATTCGAATACCTTTGGAAGGGGAGCGAAATGAAGATGTGGAAGATTGTCATCGTCGATGATGAAACGATCATTCGCAAAGGCTTGCGACAATACATTGAGGAGAGTTCGTATCTTTTTGAAGTTGCAGGAGAAGCGAAAAGTGCAAACGAAGCATTGAATATGGTGGAGGAAGCCCCACCACATGTATGTCTTGTGGACATCAACATGCCGAATATGAATGGGCTCGATCTGATAAATATATTGCGCGAACGCTGCCCGTCGGTTCTGGTTGTCATCATCAGCGGCTACGATAACTTTGAATATGCGCGTCAAGCTGTGCAACTGCAAGCATTCGATTATGTATTGAAACCTGTGCCGAAGAGTGATCTGAACAAGCTGCTTCATCGGATCGATGAGCATCTTCAGGCAAAATATCCTTTGCATTCACATGAAAGCAGGGTGGATAAGGAGCGGGAGCTTCCCGGGTATACAGGGGATGGAACAGTGCTTATCCAAAAAGTGACCGAGTATATTGACAGTCATTATCAGGATCCGGAGCTGTCTATTACTCGAGTAGCAGCACTATTTCATATCAACCAAACCTATCTTAGCAAGCGTATGAAGCAAGAAATCGGTGCTTCATTCCTTGACTATGTCACTGAGCTTCGGATATCGAAGGCGAAGGAGATTCTGGATGACGTAATGCCGAATATCAAAATCGGGGATCTGGCCGTGAAGGTAGGGTATAAGAGCCAGTACTATTTTAGTCGTGTGTTCAAAAATAGAGTCGGCTCAAGCCCCTTAGAGTACAAAAAGCATCCGTTCGGTTATGGATAGAGCATCAATTTAGTAGAACGCCGCAGCAATTAGGCGCCACCATATATAAACACGACGCAACCTCGAGGGGTTGCGTTTTTTATTTGGCGGATTGCTTAGAGGACATTGCTAGAAAATAGGTAGGACCTAAGGAGGTAAACGCTATCTTTATACCTATGAAAACGCGACGTGAAGGCCTTCATGTCAACAAGTGTATACCCAATGTCATTAATTATCTATTTGAAAGAAAGGCCACTTTTCATAATGTTACTTTAAGGACATTGACATATGTTATAAGCTTCTATGACGTGTCGGAATCTCGGAAGGGAGGAAAGAGCATCGAGGTAAGCTAAAATGGAAGCGCATACCATTTAGGAGATTGATGTTTCTTGACTCAAGAATCAGAAGGGAGATAGTACGATATGAAGAGGAGTAGAAAATGGGTAGCTCTCGTCATGGTTGCGATCATGATTGTAACCATGATGCCAATCGCGCAAGCGGAAGAGGCGCTGCCGCCTACACAGACAGAGGAACAGACACCAGCGAACCCGCCGATCGAAGCCGATCCGGTCGAGGTGACGATTCCATCAGACCTACCGGGAGCGGGTACGGAGGGTGTTATTGCGTCAGTGTATGGGGCGGTATATCACAATCTTGCAGCGGGCTTATCTTATGAGTGGTCGCAAGAGCCGGAAGCTTCAAATCCGGATGAAGGCAACAAACTTACGGATGGTATATATGGGGCAAGCAATAGATCCGACGTAGCATGGGTTGGACATCATTTGGGTAAGACACGCGAAGTTGTGTTTGATTTGGGGGCGAAGAAATCACTCACGGGTATTAAAGCCAATTTCCTCGAAGATTGGCCAACGAACAATGTACTCGTGCCACTCACGGTATCGATGTACGTCTCCGATGACAAGGTGAACTGGGGACTGCTCAAAGACAATGCCACGCAGAAGCTGTGGAATGATGGTAAATACACGGAGACCTATGTGTGGGATGGCAGCAAGGACGGTATTAAAGCGATCGGCCCAGATGAGAAAATCGCGTATGCTCGGTACGTGAAAGTAACATTCACAATGCATACGCGTGCAATGACCTTCGTGGATGAGATTGAAATCCTCGGTGAAGAGGGCAAAGTTGCCGGAGCCGTAACTGTTCCAACGTATACGCCGAAATTCTTGGAGGCAGGCGAAGCGACAGCGGGTATCGAGCATCTTGGACTTTTGTATAACGGGCAATATGCGAATGACTTAGGCATCTGGACGAAAGAACGGATCATTCCGAACATTAGTTATGTCGATAAGGACGGCAAGATTAAGGATCGACTCTTCGACGGCGTCCTGTATCTTGGCATAAACTCTCCAAATCCAGGTCGTGATTTCGGCGGGCGGGCTTATCTGGAAGATTGGAAATGGTATCTGGATAAAACCTTTGCGGTAGGCGGCGATATGGATGCGTTAAACGCAGCGGCTAAGGAAGTATCCGATGCGCTGAACGAGTCTGGCGTGAAGGAAAAGGTTGTCCTCATGATTCCGGATCCAGGTGAATCGATCACTAATTTCGGAGCTGTTGAACAAGGTGGAGAATCGCTGAACTTCAATGATTCCGTTGGCAAAGAGAAAGCCCTTGCGAACCGTGAAAAAGCAGTTCAATGGTGGCTGCAGCAAGTCAAATCGAGATGGGAAGCAAAAGGTTACGCTAACCTCGAGCTTGTAGGTATGTACTGGTTCGAAGAGCAAATCAGCACAAGCCAATCCGGACCGGATCTGATCCGTTCGGTGAGCAGCACCCTGCATGACATGCAAATTAGCGGCAAGGACCTGAAGTTCTTCTGGATTCCGCACTTCTTCGCTTATAAAGCTTTCATGTGGAAGGATGTCGGCTTCGATGCGGTGACGATCCAACCGAACTACTTCTTCGAGCCGACGGATATCGAGCGCTTGGAGGATTCTGCGAATCTGGCGAAGCAGTATGGCATGTCCAATGAACTCGAGTTTGATGATCGGATGCTGACGGACGGCGTGTTCCGCGAGCGGTATATCGATTACTTGAACAGCGGTGCGAAGACAGGGCTCATGAAGGATGGCTTCAAATCGTATTACCAAGGTAACAATGCAGTCTATAACACCGCGGTAAGTAAAGATCCAGCGACACGCGTTCTTTACGACTGGCTGTATCAATTTGTTAAAGGAACATATCAGGTCAACGAAGCTCCGCCTTCCGAGGTAGACGTTCAGATGAACGGCAAGCCGTTCCAGAGCGGGATGAAGCTGCCCGATTCAGAATCCGTATCCTTTACATGGAAGCTTAGAACGGATGATGGTCTGACAAAAGTGACGGCGACGTATGACGGCAAGCCATATACAGCGGGTAACGTTATTCCGCTTGCAGGCAAGCTTGGCAAGCATGAGCTTAACATTACCGTTACGGCGGGGCGTATGGTGACAAAGTCATATGTTATCGAAGCAACGACGAATGCATCTGGTATGAAAGCGTTAGTCGACCGCTTCGAAAAAGCGAAGCAATTTACCAATTCTGCAACGGTGCGTTCTTTGAACAACTATTTGGAAATGATGAAGCGCTATGAAGGGAAAGATGCAGCGCAAGTCACCAAGTATCTCCAAGGCTTTAACGCAAAGCTGGATGAATTCAAGATGGCGGGTACGATAAAAGATGAGGCGTACAATACGCTGAAGGAAAGCGTCTATTACCTAATAGGCAATTTGGCGCAGAATAAAACGGTAGAAGCTTCATCGACCGAAGGCAATAATGCGAATTATGCACCGGCTAAAGCCGTCGATGGATTCCCTGCTTCAAGATGGGCGAGCGAATACGTGGACAATACTTGGTTCCTGGTCGATCTCGATGAAGTGAAGGAAATGGATACGGTTCGAATCGATTGGGAATATGCTCGTGCCGATAAATACAAACTTCTTGTGTCGAACGATAAGCAGAACTGGATCAATGTCATGCCAAATGACGGAATTATTACCGCGCATGATGGCAAAGAAACGATTCAGTTCAACCCGGTCAAGGCAAGATACATGAAGTTACAAGGCATAAAAAGAGCAACCGATTACGGATATTCCATCTACGAGTTTGGTGTCTATAACCTCTCGGGCGCTGTAGACGTGAAGGGCATTGAGGGCATACAAGTAAAGGTTGACGAGGAAGCAAAAAAAGTAACAATTGATGGGTTGCTGATGAATGGCGTCCTTACAAATGTGAAGTTGAAGGTGCTTGATCCGAAAGGCAAGGTTCAACTCGAAGATGAGACGAAGAGTACAGTCGCGGGAAGCTTCCAATTCACATTCAAACTTACGGGTAATTTAAAGGGAACCAATGAGGCGTATCTATCGACTGGCTATATGAGCGAGCCTGTAAAAGTGACCTTTGAATACTCAAAAGAAAACCCGGGTAAAGGTCACGATAAGTAATGGAGAAATAATCCATCCAAGCAGCAATACGACCCGCGCTGAAACTTCCGTACCGGTTATCTAATTATCTGTCCGAGTAAGACTAATAACCGAAGTAAAAACGTTTGAGACGTAACATAACAAGCCGATTAGGTGCCAGACCATTGGGTCTATACCTAATCGGCTTGTTTCTATGTAGACGTGAAAAATAGAGGATTAGATGAATGGAAATTGGGGAGAAAACCAAATATTTCAAGTCGTTCCTCTGTTTTTATATCAAGATATTATTCAGGTTTTAGTGGGATTGTATTATGTATTGTATAATAGAACGACTGCCTGAGCAGTTATTTATAACATAAAACATAGGAGGATACATGTCCTGGAGCAAATTGAAGCAACAACTGGAGAGTTTTCTCTGTCCTGCGTTATACGGCAGGGTTGAATATCGCGCAAGCAGTTACCGTTATTTACCTGATAAATCAGGGAATTGTTATATTTCGGTAGATAAAAAGAACGTACTCAATATGAATGATAGAACTAGCTCAATTAGGTGGTATCAGACGGAGCAGGAGATTAAGAATGATTCAGATCTCCAAATTCCTATCAACCATGAAGACATTGAAGCGGTTAGAAAAGATAGTAAGGGGATCATCCCGGAGGATCGGCTAATAGTCATTGCAAGAAGCAGAAAAATATCAGAAGTTGCAAAGGAGCTTTTGTCAGCACAGACATCATTAAGTAAATCGAATTTTATTGTTATAGCTACTAAGTATTTATCTATTTCCATAGAGGAGAGCTTAGAAAGCGACGATATCTTATTGAATATTCTAGCTTTAGTGGACAGACGAGTTGGGAAAAAGCGAATTTTAAACATGAGCGAGAAGATGAAGTTAAAGCATCCAATTGTACAATATTTTTATGAACTACGGCGTAGTACATTGTGAAAATAAACGAACAGAAGACCCCGGGAAACTCCTGTGTGTCTTCTTTTTTTTGTGTTTGTGCAGAATCGGATGTAAATATAGATTTGAGTGTTTTGAACTAACGTGTCCCGTCAGCGAAATGCCCACAATTTTACTATGATACGGTTCTTCGTAACATCTATAATGCCAAAGGCAAAAACTATATAATGGTTACATCATGAAGGCCAATTTCCCGAAGAGGTGAGACCATGCAAATCCATTACGAAGCGATCGAGCAGAGCGGGCAAATTCCGGTCAAGATTTTCACACAGTCCCTCGAACTGTTTCCTTACCATTGGCACGAAGAAACAGAGATCTTGTTCATCCTCAAGGGATCAATCGAAGTCATGATTGACAGGCAAGGAACGGTTCTGAAAGCCGGGGATATCTTTCTTGTAAACCGGAATGAGATCCACTTCCTTCGTTCATTGGACAAGCAGGAACGGGCGCATCTGCTTATTCTTCAATTTAGTCTCGAGCAATTTCAAAAATACGGCGTCGAAACGAACGGAATGAGCTTCAAGCTTGACTCAAGTACCTCGAAAGGAACGAAAACGAAGGAATATCATCGGATCCGGTCACTGCTTGCTTCAATGATGAAGATTGTAATCAACCGAGAAGAGTCGCAAAATTTGCTGATCGAGCGGCATATGCTCGATCTATACATTATTTTGAAGAACCATTTCAGCTTACCGGTAGAGACTCTTGCCGCGCAAATCCGAGAAGGTGACGAACGCCTTCTCGAAATCCTCAAATATATCAATGCCAATTATAACAATTCAAGCCTCAGCCTCAATAAAATCGCGGACCAGTTCTTTTTGACACCGCAATATTTGTCTAAATACTTCAAGACTAACATAGGCGTTTCGCTCAAGAAGTTCATCGAAAACATCCGCTTAAACAAATCGTTAAAACCGCTTAGGCTGTCGGAAAACAATATTCTCGACGTCGCGCTTCAGCACGGTTTTCCGGATGCGAAGTCGTATTACCGGGTGTTTCGGGAAGTGCTCGGCATGACCCCGACGGAGTTCCGCGAGCTTCAGAAGGTCGATATGAACCTTGAAAAGCCGAAGGATTATTTCAGCATCAGCAGCAAAAAGACGTTGTCCGAGCTATTTCAATATATCGACTGGAATGAGAATGAATCGGTTTCTTCGGACGATGGAAGAGAGAGGTCCGTCACGTATACCGTTGACATGGGGGGGGCAAAAGGGAAGCTTCGGTCAAGCTGGAAGCGCCTGATGACATTCGGCTATGCGCCGCATGGGCTTCGTCAAGATTTCCGCAGACAACTCAGGACGCTGCAACAGGACATCGGATTCGAATACATCCGGTTTCATGGTATTTTTGCTGATGAGTTGCTCGTCTATAATGAATCTCCTTCGGGTAAGCCGTATTATAATTTCAATCACGTCGATACGCTGCTGGACGGATTGCTTGAGGAAGACGTTAGGCCGTTTTTGGAGCTTGGCTTAATGCCTTCGTTGCTTGCTTCCGCGGAAGGCGACATTTTCTGGTGGAAAGCAAACGTTACGCCACCGAAAAGCTTGGATCGATGGCTGGACATGGTCGAAGCTTTCGTCCGGCATATAATAAACCGATACGGCATGGCGGAAGTGTCGCGATGGTACTTCGAATTTTGGAACGAGCCTGATTTGGAAGGCACCTTCTGGAAAGGCACGCGCGAACAATTTTTTGAACTGTTCAAAGCGACTTTCTCGCGCATCAAGTCGATCAGTCCGATGCTTAAAGTGGGCGGATTCGGAAACATATGTGTTTTCAGCGGCGATTCCTGGTTGCGGTCGTTTGTTTCGTATGCTCGTGAACACGGGATCGAGCTCGATTTCTTTTCTTTTCATGCGTATCAGTTGGCGATTGATCCATATGACCTGGTGGACGAAAAATTACGAATAAATGCGCCTCAGATGCTTACCTTTCACGAAGATTTCAGTGAATTGTTTACGGCTAACCCGAACTTCCGTTTGGGCGATGAGAATGTGATCGAGCGGGCCGTGAAGCAGACCATTGAATGGACGGCTGAGCTGCCGATGAAGGAGCGAGAGTATTGGATTACCGAATGGAACGGTAATATTGACTGCCGAGATTTGATCCATGACACGTGTTTTATGGCCGCTTTTATTGTGAAAACGGCATTGCAATGCGGACATTTGGTCGAAGGAATGGGTTATTGGACGGCGACGGACCTGCATGAGGAGTTTCAATTGCCGCAGCCTTTATTTCATGGAGGCTACGGTTTGCTGACGTATAACGGCATCAAAAAGGCGGGCTTCCACGCGTTCACGTTCCTCGCAAGGTTAGGGGATGAAATCGTGATGCAGCGAGAGGGCGTCACCGTGACGCGTCGCGGGGAAGATTATCAAATTCTTTTGTACAATTATTGCCACTACAACGAGCTGTACAATCAATTTGATTATTCGCAGGTTACTTCGAAGAACCGTTATGGCATCTTCAACGAGACAGCGCAGAACCGATTCGGTTTGCGGCTTGAAGAACTTAACGGACATTACTTATTGGAACAAATGCGAGTCAACCGGAAGCATGGCTCGTCTTTTGATGCTTGGGTGGAGATGGGCGCACCGGACAAGTTGACAGCCGAAGGCCGAGCGTATCTCGATCGGATGGCGCAACCGCAATATCGGACCTGGCTAGAGAAGGCAAATGAGTTCATTAAGCTTGATGTCGAGCTCGAGCCGCACGAGATCCAGCTGATTCTGGTGACAAAGCAGTATTGATGGAATAAAAGGAACACGCACCCGATGCGTGTTCCTTTTTTTAATCTACTTTTGCCGTTACAATTACTTATTAACCGAAAGAAGATCATAAAAGGAATAACCAAAGACGATGTTCGGAACGAAAGTGAAGCGCTTCCATTGTAGAATGAAAATCAAGAAGTGGAACAAGGAGGAGAGAAGATGTCGGGGACTTTCGACTATGCGGCGTAATTGTCCCTACGTACGAATATCATTACCGTGCTTGTAAAAGGCTTGGCATGATCAATACTTTAAATCATGTATTGGGGGTAATGCGATGGAAACGAATAATGAGAAAATTAAGTTAAGGGAAAAACTTGCATATGGATTAGGAGATGGTGCAAACAGCGTAGTATGGGCTTCTGTTGGCGCATTCATGTTGTTCTTCTTTACAGATATTGCTGGTTTAACAGCAGCTGTGGCGGGTGCAATTCTTCTTTGGGCGAGGGTGATTGATGGTTTTGTTGACGTTCTTGTTGGTACTTTAGTGGATCGTACAAAAACACGTTTTGGGAAAGCTCGCCCCTGGATTTTGTGGATGGCTGTGCCCTTCGCTCTTTTTACAATAATGCTATTTAGTGTACCAGACTTTAGCATGACAGGGAAAATTGTTTACTATTCTATTGCTTATTTTGCAGTAAATATTATTTATTCTTGCATTAACATTCCTTACGGAACCCTGAATTCACTTATTACACAAGACCAACAAGAAAGACAAGTTCTTAATATTTTCAGAATGTTAACGGCTTTATTAGTATCTCTAGTTGTTATGGTTGGAACAACAGGTTTTGTTAAAGCTTTCGGTAATGACGGTGGAGCTTGGCAAAAAACATTTATTATTTACTCAGTAATTGCAGTTGTTATGTATTGCATTACCTTCTTTGGAACAAAGGAAAGAGTAAAAATCGTCACAAAAACTGAGGCAGGCACACAGGCTACGACAAAAATGAGAATCGCATCCATGCTTAAAAACAAAAATATGTGGATTGTTTTTGCATTGTCTATCACAATGTTCCTCACTCAAGGTATGAGTGGAATAAACATTTACTACTGCAAATACATTTTTGGCGATGAAACAAAAATGAGCCTACTAACGATTGCATCTTTCGCACCTATGTTACTGGTTCTACTGGTAAGCGCACCTTTTGTTAAAAAACTTGGCAAGCGTAACTATGCATTAGTTGGTTGCATTATATCAATTGTCGGCTTTGTAATCATGCTGATGGCGCCAGAGAACTTTAACATCGTACTCATTGGCAGTTTGATTAAAGGGTTAGGTATGGGTACGCTAACGGCAACTGCATTTCCAATGGTATTTGACACGATCGAATACGGTGAGTGGAAAACTGGTATTCGTGCAGAAGCTTTAACCTACAGTATGTCTAGCGTTGCTTCAAAGATTGGAACAGCAGGCGGTGTGGCTATTGTTGCTGCCTTATTATCTGTTGGAGGTTACGTTGCTGGTGCAGATACACAATCAGATTCAGCAATTCTCGCTTTCAAAGCAAGCTTTATATATGTTCAATTTGCGTTATTAATTTTAACTACAGTTCTTCTGCTTATTTATAAGCTAGACAAAATTTATCCAACTATGATGAAAGAGTTAGAAGAAAGAAGAAACGTATAGTTGAACTAGAAAATATTGTGAATAGGAGAGATTACAATGGAAAAATATAAAAATTCGGCATTACCTATCAACGAAAGAGTTGCAGATTTAGTTTCAAAAATGACGCTTGAGCAAAAATTGGCGCAGCTTCAATGTTCGATGCTTATGGGAAATCCAGCGGATATATTGCAAGGTTTTCCTAATGGTTTGGGTGAGGCAACAGCCATGAGTGGTGCGCAAACTGTTGAGGAAAATGCAGCATTTGCGAAAGCAGTTCAAGATGTGGCTACTCATGCTAATGAAATTGGCATACCTATTTTACTTCATGCGGAGGCTATAACCGGAGTAAATACAATCGGTGGGACAATATTCCCTTCAGCTATCGCTCTGGGAGCTACTTGGAACCCTGAGATAGTAGAAAAAATGACAGACATCATTCGTAAGCAAATGGTAGCAATTGGTGTCCGTCAAGCTCTTTCACCAGTAATGGATGTTGCCCGTGATTTGCGTTGGGGAAGAGTTGGCGAAACTTACGGAGAAGACCCTACACATTGTGCTGCCTTTAGCACTGCTTTCGTAAAGGGACTGCAAGGAAACGACCTAAAAGATGGTGTTGTTGCTACGGGGAAACATTTTATAGGCTATGCGGTTTCTGAGGGTGGATTGAATATGACAACAAACCCTATAACACCACGTGAGCTTCGTGAAGTTTATGCAAAACCATTCCAAGCTGCCATAACTGAAGCGAATCTAGAATCTATGATGAACTCATACGGAACGATTGACGGCGAAGCAGTAATAACATCAGAGCATATTTTAAATGACCTACTACGTGAAGAAATGGGATTTGATGGCGTAGTGGTATCTGACTATATGTCTATCATGAGAACAATCGGACTTAAAATCGCGGGAAACCCTACAGAGGGCGGTATAGCGGCTTTGAAAGCAGGACTTGATTCGGAACTTCCTATGCCTTTTGGATATACACAAGAACTAATCGAGGCGGTAAGAAGTGGGGATTTAGAAGAAAAATACATTGATCGAGCATTAAAGAGAATGCTTTCAACCAAATTTAAACTAGGACTATTTGAAAATCCATATCCTAAACCCGAGACAATTACCGAAGCCTATGGAGACAAAGGCTGCCTTGAACACAGCTTGAAAGCCGCAAGAGAATCTATTGTATTGCTTAAAAATGAAAATATATTGCCACTTAGCAAAGACATCAAAAATATCGCTGTTATTGGTCCGCATGCAGATTCTATTAGACTGCTTTTCGGTGGATACACCTACCCTGCAATGCTTGAAATGGCTCTAACAGGCGGAATGGCTGCTATGGCAGGGGTTATGGGCATGGATATGGGCGAAGTTCCTCCTCAAATGCCATATTTTGAAGGAAGTAATACCGTAAGACAAGAAGATCCGAAAGTTATAGCCGCGCTCAACCATATCTATCGTGGTAAAACACCTACAATTCTAGAGTCTATTAAGGCACAATGCACTAATGCAAATATCAGCTATGTAAAAGGCTGTGACTTCGCAGGAACGAACCGTAATGGTTTTGCAGAGGCCGTTGAAGCCGCTAAGAATGCAGACGTGGTTATTCTTACTCTCGGTGGTAAATACGGTTGGGGTGAAAGTGCTACAATCGGCGAAGGTATTGATAACTGGGATATCGGAATGCCAGGTATACAAGAAGAGTTTGCAAAAGCAATCTACGAAACAGGAACTCCTGCGGTTTTCGTGCATATGGATGCAAGACCACTTTGCAGTGAATTCGTAGCTGAGAACTTCCCTGCTATAATCGAAAACTGGTTCCCTGGCGAAACAGGTGGAACTGCTCTCGCAGACGTATTATTTGGGGATTACAACCCATCTGGCCGTATGCCTATCACAGCTCCAAGATTCGTTGGCCAAACGCCTACTTATGCAACCTACAAAAATGGAAATAGCTATACAAAAGTAGGGCCAGGTGTCATGCTATTAAACTATTATATCGATGGACCTAAGACTCCGCTGTTCTATTTTGGAGAAGGTAAAAGCTACACTGAGTTTACTTACAGCAACTTAAAAGTGGATAAAACGGTTAAATCTAATGGCACAATTAAAGTTTCTTGCGACATTACAAATACAGGGAAGATCAATGGTGAAGAGGTTGTTCAAGTTTATGTAACAGATGAGCTTGCAACAATGGTTCGTCCGAATAAAGAATTGGCTGGATTTAAGCGTGTTGAAATAAAAGCTGGCGAGACAAAAACTGTAACTTTCGAAATGCGTGCAGACCAGTTTGCATTCCTTGATACTAAGATGAATTGGGTTGTAGAAGCTGGAACAATGACTATTGCTGTTGGGGCGTCCTCAGAAGATATTCGTTTGAGTGATACATTTGAGATTGAGGATACAACACATATTTCTGGAAAAGACAGAGGTTTCTACGCTAAAGCTGAAGTATTTAGCAATGAGGTCTAGATTATGGAAACGAATTATGGACCAGATAGATTTTCAAGTAACCCATTGTTACCCTGTAATGAGTATATCCCAGATGGAGAACCATATGTCTTCGGTGACAGATTATATTTGTACGGCTCACACGATCTGTTTGGAAGTGGGGAGTTCTGTGGCGGTGATTATGTGACTTGGTCAGCACCCGTCGACAATTTATCTGACTGGAGATACGAAGGTGTTATCTACAAGAAGATGCAGGATCCGTTTGTGAAAAAAATGGTCAATTCAGGGAAAAAGGGTATGATGAAAACCAATATGTTTGCCCCAGATATTGTAGAGATAGAAGGGAAATATTATCTGTACTATGGTATCGGACTTTCTAAGTCTGGCTTCGGTGTTGCGGTTTCGGATTCGCCAGTTGGACCTTTTGAATATATCGGACGTGTGCGTTATCCAGAATCAGAAAAGCCAAAAAACTGGAAAGATGGTAGAGACGGAATCGAAGACGGTGACTACGTTTTTGGTAAAGGTAAAGGCCCGCTGTTGAATATGGCTAGCTATCCATATGATCCATCTGTTATTTATGATAATGGAAGATTATACATGTACTTTGGACTTTGTTTCTGCCACGTGGTGGAGTTGGATACAAACGATATGAGAACGGTAATAAAGAATGAAAAGACAGGTCATTATATAAGTGAATCGCTAATACCCTCAATGTTCACTCAACGTTCAAAGAGGAAAGATTTCGATGGCATGGGTATGCTCAACGGACCCTCCATCAGAAAAATAAATGACGTTTTCTACTTAGTTTATTATGGAACTGGTCCAAATAAATGCAATGCAATGTGCTATGCGACTTCCAAGAGTCCATTCGGTCCATTTGAGTATGGAGGCATTCTTGTTTCTCTTGGAAATTCAAGATATAAAGGTCAGAATGCTCCTACTGAATATGTGGGTAATACCCATGGTGGAATGGTACATCTCAATGGTACTTGGTATATCATTTACCACAGACATACGAGCAACCAAATAGGAGGCAGACAGGCTATGGTTGCTGCGCTCACTATGCGACCTGATGGGAATTTTGAACACGCAGAGCATCATTCTATGGGCTTTAGCAAATCTGCCTTACCTGCATATTATCAGTGGCCAGCATTCATGGCGTGCTATCTGACAGATGCACAAGGAAAAACAAAAGCAAAAACTAACTCTCCGTATATTCTGCAAAGGGAGTTAGCATTTGGATTAGTGGACGATCATTCAGGCAAAAAGGTCTTCCAAGTCGTTACAAATACTACAAGTGGAAGTGTCGTTGGATATAAATACTTCGACTTCGGTCATGAAGCACGTGAAAATACGAAGGTTATTTTATCAATTCTTGCCGAAAGCAATGGCTATGTGGAAATCTTCGTAGACAATCCTATTAGCGGTGAGTTGATTGCAAAAGTACAAGTGGAAATTTCGAGCGAGTATACTGATTTTCTATCGCCACTAAAGGCAATCACTGGTGAGCATGCAGTTTATTTTGTATTCCATCCTGAAGGCAAGACGTTAGGTGATCTCTCGCATTTTGCATTTATGTAAAACGAAAGTAAAGCAATCAATGGTCTTTAGATACTGGAGTCGGTTGAAATAAATAAGGCCCGATAAGCTTGATTCATAAGCTAATCGGGCCTTATTTTGAGAATGCTTATCATGTTACGAAATAAGAAAAGGCTAACCTAGGCCCCGCTAATTCTAATTCTGGCTACGCTGCTTCTCCTGCATCTCTAAATAGTTGCGCATCCGGCGCATATTCTCGGGAGCGTCCATAGGATCAGCGGCGATCATTTCAATGATACAGAGTCTCCCGGCACGTTCCTTATCAGCTTGGGTTATAGCCTGGTCAAGCTCTCCATAGGTCCGGACAGTCACGGTAAACGCATCGCCTCCAAAAGCTTGGCTAGCTTGGTGTATGACCAGCGCGGAATTTTGTTATATTGCTGATCCTCTGTTTTTACATTTAAATATTTCTCGATCGTATAACCATCATTGTTCAAGACGAAGATAATGGGCTTACATTCATAATAGAGCATGGAGCTGATCTCTTGGGCTGTCAACTGCAGGGAACCGTCACCTGTAAATAACAACACTCGTCGATCCGGGGCAGCGATACTGGCGCCGTATGCCGAGGGTGTGGCATAACCAATGGACTCCCAGCCTCCCTGAGCAATATACGTTACATTGCGCGGCAGTCTTACTTGCGCCATTCCGTTGTAAAACGTACCGGTCTCAGCGATCACAATATCTCCTTCTTTCAGCATTTGCTGAAAACGAGGATAATAAATGGCTGCAGTTAGTGAATCATTGGTGCTACCGGTGATTTGGTCGTACGGAAATGTCGGCTTGCCAGCCAAACCTTGGCCTTTGTAGCCAATCTTCTGCACTGCAAGCAGCATGTCAGCAGCGAATACATTTGGATACTCCGCTTCTGCGACCTTGACCATATCCGGTTGAATATCGATGGTCACCAGTGGGTTCAGCTTCGCGGTGAAATTCGCAGTGTTAGTGTCCGCCCTTACCATGCCTATCGCAATGATACAATCTGCATTTTCTACAGTGGCTTGGACTTCAGAACTTCCGAAAGAGCCTTCGTACATCCCAATATAATTCGGATGGGTCTCGTCGAATGCCCCTTTTCCGAACATCATTGTCGCAACAGGGGCATTTATGGCGTCTGCTAACCGCTGAACCGCTGTCTCTAGGCTGAACCGCATTGTTTTGACATCAATCAGAATCACCGGCCGGTGGGCACGCTCCAGCAGCTGGCGGACATGTTCCGTTGCTGCCTGAAGGGTTTTTAAATTGGTGGCTGGACGCGGCGGGACGGGCTCTTGACGGGCAATGATTGGCTTAGCCACTAAATCATCAGCCACAACCAGATATACCGGCTTTTTTTTTTCCTTGGCAATACGTATGGCGGCAGGAATTTCAATCTCGGCATTTTCCGGTGTCAGTTTCGCGGTATAAGCCGTAATCAGCTCATACACCTTATGGAAGACATCGAAGTCTCCATTCATAAGCGTGTGGTGCATCAGCTTGTGTTCCATCTGATCCTTCTCGGGAGGCGCACCTACGATGTGAATCAGCGGCACATGCTCACTGTTAGCTCCGGCTATCGCATTACAGGCACTGAGCTCCCCGACCCCGAAAGTTGTGATAAGAGCGGACATACCTTTGACTCTTGCGTAGCCATCCGCTGCATAACCTGAATTCAATTCATTCCGTCCGCTAATAAACCGGATGCCATTATATTGCTCCAGTGCATCCAGTAGTGTGAAATTATAGTCTCCGGCAACGCCGAAAATTTCGGTAATACCCTCCAGCTTCAAACAATCGAACAAATACTGACCAAGTGTTTTTTGAGCTGTTCCAGTTGTCGGGTTAGAGCTGTTCACCGCTGCTTTCAATCCCACCTCATGCTCACTTCCTATACTTTTAAGTCTTTTCTTGAATAAGATCCCCTTTTCATTACTGGTTATTCGTTGTTGAATAACGAAGAAAGATAGTTGAAGTTGAATGGTGGCAGCCACATAGGTGACGGGAATCATAGACGTACTTACGTGAGGTTGCTACGATGTTCCATGGAAATTAAGTGAAAGTGATCACAAGAAATTACAGAAGGAGTTATTTATCGTGAAAAGAATCGTAACACTGAGCACCCGCAAACTGATGGATACCGCAAAACACGGCGGATGCGGCGCATGCCAGACATCTTGCCAGTCCGCTTGTAAAACTTCCTGCGGCGTTGCAAACCAGAAGTGTGAAAATGCAATGAACAGATAGGATTCGGAATTTTACCGCCCATTGCTCTGCTGATGGGCGGCTATTTTTAAGAAATGGATACTATCCCTAAAGGATGGCAAAGCCGTTTCTACTTGTGTGCAAAAGGAGCTTGATTAGTAAGTATGATTCATCAATATAAACTAAACGGATACAATATCGTGCTCGATACCTATAGTGGCTCGGTGCATGTTGTTGATGACCTAGCTTATGAAATTATAGCGGATTATGAGAAAACTTCTGCCGAAAAAATCGTGACAACGCTGTTGGATAAATATAAAGATGATTCCAGCATTTCCGTGAGCGACATTCGAGAAACCATCGCGGATATCGAGGAACTTAAAAATGATGGACAGCTCTTTACAAAAGATGAGTATGAGAATCTCTCGCTCGATTTAAAAAAACGGAAAACTTATGTTAAGGCACTCTGCCTCAATGTTGCGCATACCTGTAATTTGTCATGCGACTATTGCTTCGCCAGCCAGGGGAAATACAACGGAGATAGGGCAATCATGAGCTATGAGGTTGGACAAAAAGCTATCGATTACCTGCTTGAAAATTCGGGTCATCATCGAAACCTGGACATCGACTTTTTCGGCGGGGAGCCGCTCTTGGCTTGGAAAGTGGTTAAACAGATCGTAGCTTATGCAAGAAGCAAAGAACAAGAATACAAAAAGAAGTTCCGCTTCACCTTCACGACGAACGGGATGCTGCTGAACGATGAGGTCACCGAGTTTTTAAATCAGGAAATGTACAATGTCGTATTAAGCCTGGATGGAAGAAAAGAGGTTCATGACCGACTTCGCCAAACGGTTAACGGAAAAGGCAGCTACGATCATATTGTTCCGAAGTTCCAAGAATTCGTTCGTAAGCGCGGAGACCAAGAGTACTATGTACGAGGAACCTACACTCGTAACAATGTCGATTTTACCAACGATATATTTCATATCGCAGACCTTGGTTTTGACAAAATCTCAATGGAACCAGTCATCTGTGATCCAAAGGAACCTTATGCACTTACCGAGGAGGACCTGCCGGAGATATACAACCAGTACGAAATTCTTGCCAAGGAAATGATCGGTCGCGGTGAACAAGGCAAGGGGTTTACCTTTTATCACTACATGCTTGACCTCTCAGAAGGGCCTTGCATCCAGAAGAGAATCACTGGCTGTGGTTCGGGAACGGAATATCTTGCTGTCACCCCTTGGGGTGAGCTTTTTCCTTGTCACCAGTTCGTCGGGGATGAAGAGTACAGCATGGGAAACCTCTGGGATGGGATCACACAACCTGAGCTGCAATGTCAGTTTAAAGAGAGCAACTGCTACTCGAAGCCGGAATGCAAGGACTGCTGGGCTAAACTCTACTGCAGCGGTGGTTGTCCTGCCAATGCACTGCACGCGACGGGTTCCCTCGTCGGAACCTATGACTTCAGCTGTGACGTCTTCCGCAAAAGAGTCGAATGTTCCATGATGGTGAAGGTTGATGAATCCATTAGAGCGATGGAAGGGCAATCTAGCTAGTTAACGTAACGGACGAATAAACTATAACCGAGAAATAGACACTTTTAAATAAAGTGCCTTTCTCGGTTTTTTTGTATTAATTAGAGTCTTTAGTTGGTGGTGTTGTGCGATTTCTTAAAAATGCTACTATGATCATAGATCGTCTTTTCCATTGGCAATCAGGATGAGGAATTCAAAACGTGACGGCCTAATCTGTTTAATAGACAGAGAGGGCTTTTTTAATGTGCGAATCTATGATTTTTTCTTTGATCACAAATATATATGACTAAAGTCATATTAAATTCGCGATTTAGTATATTTTTTTGTCGAAAAATAAACTATTTTCTAAGAAGTGTCGATATAATAGTATAGAAATCTTCTTTTCTGTAGTAACTGCAATTACGGAAGCGTTAACAATTATATGAATAGTCATTCGACAAGGAGGAAAGCGATGTTAAAAAAGTTAGGCAAGATTGGATTGGCATTTATTTTAGTCATTGGGCTGCTGCCGATGATTTCACTCCAGGCATACGCTGCCATACCCTCATTCACCAAAACGGTGGACTTTCCCATTCAGCCTCCAGTTACAAACGCCTCGGGTAAGAATGTTTCTGATGTTGATGTTCTTCCTGACGGAAGTACCGCAGTAGTGTTGAACACATTCGCTTATCAAGGCAATTCCTACGTTTATTCTTATTTTTTGAAGATTTTTGACCGCACGGGAGCTCCTAAAGCGGATGTTCCTCTAAGTAACTTAATGGATACCTATTACAAAATGACTGATGTGAATATGCTTGCGCTAAGTGATGGAAGGATTCTGATTACTTACCATAAAAGCGACAGCGGCGATAACAATTTGCAATTGGGAACCGTTAGGGAGAGTACTCCCAATGCCTATTTCATGGTGCTAAACCAGTTAGGACAAAAGGTGGTCGGTCAGACGCAGATTAATACATACTCTGCCGCCAGTACCCCGGCACTTACACGCTTTGTCTCTATAACGGAGTTGTCTGACGGCAATATAGCTTTTTCCTGGCAACGAAACGACAATATTAGCACGGCTACGCGTGTGTTCTCTGTTACGGGTAACCCGATCTCGAGCGAAACACTGCTGGTTTCCCATAATGCAAGCATGTCTTATATATCCGCTGGAGACGGTGTATATATGGTTGCTTACAATTCGGGAGTAGGACCCCAGACGGATACTGTTTATCTGAAAATATTCAGTAATAGTGGGACTCTGTTAAATACGATTAATAAAGGAATAAGAACGGATGAAAAACAGCTGTTTCTATCAACGTTGAACAACGGGAATTTCATGTTCAGCCAATATAACTATAGAAACGACTCATCAACGGTTTCTTTATATGATAAGAACGGTACGAGTAAGGGTGATTTTACAGTAAGCGGCTCTCTAGGTGAATCTTCGGCTGCTATTTATAGAGATGGTGTAAATCCGGGATTTGTAACAGTAAGTACGGACCCCACTTCTAACAATGCCATCAATGATGCGTACAACAACGGTAAAGAATGGTCGGGAACGCAGTATGCTTACCTGAATTATTATGACAATGACGGTAGTTTGGTCTTTACATCGGATCAGCCGGTGGATTCCGCGCCGGTGGCTTTGCAGGGTTACAATGAAGACACTTGGATGTACGCTGTGGAATATTATCCAAGCTTCCGATTGTATCCTACCTTTGGTGACAATCTTGTCTTGGTGACAACCGATAATACGGACGCTGATCATTATAGAATAACCGCCAAAATATTTGAGGCGGGAGCTCCGGCACCAGCAGCCATCATTGACTATGCAGCTGAGCAACTGACTGGACTGACGCCAAACAGCGCGTACTCCGTTAACAACGGTACGGCGGTAACGGCGACAGCGGATGGTAAGCTAGCTATAGACATCGGCTGGTTTGGAACGTCAGTGAGCATAGTGAAAAAAGGTGATGGTTCGACGACAACGGATAGCCCGGCACAAACGCTGATTATTCCATCCCGTCCAGGGGCGCCGACTGGTGTAACGGCGACGAATGAAACGGCGATAAGTGCTAACGATGGTACATTGACTAACGTAACAACTGCAATGGAGTACAAGAAGGGTGTGGCGGGTACTTGGAAGAATATTTCAGGTGCGATCGTAACGGGACTTGATCCGGACATCTACTATGTCCGGACAAAAGCGACGGTGACGGCGTTTGCGTCAGAAGCGAAGAGCGTGACGGTGGCTACGTTCGTGGCAACACCGGAAGTGACACCGGCAGCCATCATTGATTATACGGCAGAGCAGTTAACCGGTCTGGCACCAAGCGGTTCGTACACGGTGAACGGTACGGCAGTAACAGCGACAACAGATGGTAAGATGGCCATTAACAGTGGTTGGTTGGATACGTCGCTGAGCATCGTGAAAAAAGGCAATGCCTCGACGACATTAGATAGCGCGGCGCAGATGCTAAGCATTCCGCCACGTGCAGGGGCGCCGACTGGTGTGATAGCGACGGATGAAACGGAGATCAGTGCTAACAATGGTACATTGACGAACGTGACAACCGAGATGGAATTCAAGAAAGGTACAGCAGGTGTATGGACGAATGTAGCAGGTGTAACCGTAACGGGACTTGTTCCGGACGCTTATTATGTGCGGACGAAAGCAACGGCGACGGCATTTGCTTCAGAAGCGCAGATTGTTACGGTGGCTACGTTTGTGCCAACGCCGGAAGCGGCACCGGTAGCTACCATTGATTATGCGGCTGAGCAGTTAACAGGTTTGACGGCAAACGGCTCGTACACGATAAACGGCGTCTTGGTAACAGCGGCAGTTGATGGCAAATTAGCTATTGGCAACAGTTGGTTGGGGACGTCACTGAGCATCGTGAAGAAGGGCAATAGTTCTACGACAACGGATAGCCCAGCGCAGACGCTAAGCATTCCGATCCGTCCAGGGGCGCCGATAGGTGTGATGGCGACAGACGAAACGACGATAAATGCTAATAATGGTACCTTGACGAACGTGACAACCGAGATGGAATACAAGAAGGGTGCGGCAGGTGCATGGAAAGATGTGACGGGTGTAACCGTAACGGGACTAACTCCGGACACGTACCATGTGCGGACGAAAGCGACGGCGACGGCATTTGCGTCAGCTTCAGTGCAAGTGGCGGTGGTTGCTTTTGTAGCAACACCGGAAGTGGTGCCGACAGCTGTTATTGATTATTCGGCCGAACAATTGACAGGTCTCACGCCAAACAGCTCGTACACAGTAAACGGAGCTTTGGTAACAGCGACAGCTGATGGCAAATTAGCTATTGGTAACAGTTGGTTGGGAATGTCGCTGAGTATTGTGAAGAAAGGCAATGGCTCGACGACAACGGATAGTGCGGCGCAGACGTTAAGCATTCCGTCCCGTGCAGGGGTGCCGACTGGTGTAACGGCGACGGATGAAACGGCGATAAATGCCAACGATGGCAAATTGACGAACGTAACAACCGTGATGGAATACAAGAAGGGCACAGCAGGTGCATGGACGGATGTGTCAGGCACAACCGTGACAGGACTTATTCCGGACACATATTATGTGCGGACGAAAGCGACTTTGACAGCATTTGCGTCAGAAGCGAAGATCGTGACGGTGGCTACGTTCGTGCCAACGCTGGAAGCAACACCGACAGCCATCATTGACTATGCGGCAGAGCAGTTGACAGGCTTGACGCCAAGTGGCTTGTACACGGTAAATGGTTCAGCGGTTACGGCGACAGCAGATGGTAAGCTGGACATTAATAGTAGTTGGATGGGAATATCGCTAAGCATCGTGAAGAAGGGCAACAGCTCGACGACAACGGATAGCGCGGCGCAGACGTTAAGCATTCCGTCCCGTTCAGTGGCGCCGATTGGTGTGACAGCAACGGGTGAAACGGGATTGAACACAAACGATGGTACGCTCATCAATGTTACTACTGCAATGGAATACAAGAAAGGTACAGCAGGTGCATGGACAGATGTTCCTGGTACAAGCGTGACGGGGATCACTCCAGACACGTATTATGTGCGGACGAAAGCAACAGCGACGGCATTTACCTCGGCTTCGGTGCAAGTGACGGTATCGGCATTCACGAAAAAACCAGAAGCGATGCCAGCGGCCGTCATCGACTATGCTACTGAACAGTTGGCAGGCCTGACGCCAAGTGGCTCATACATGGTAAACGATACAGCGATTACGGTGCCAGTAGATGGCAAGCTGGAAATTGATAGCAGCTGGTTGGGAACGTCACTGAGCATCCTTAAGAAAGGTGACGGTTCAACAACTACGGATAGTGCGGTAAAGACGTTAAGCATTCCATCTCGTGCAGCGGCTCCGGTAGGTGTGACTGTCACGGATGTGACGTACAATGGGGCTAATAATGGTACCATTCAGAATCTGTCAGTCCAAATGGAATACAAAATAGGCAGCACTGGTCTTTGGACAGAAGTTACAGACACAATGATTACTGACCTTGCGCCGGACACGTATTATGTTCGGGAAAAGGCAACGGCAACAGCATTCGCTTCTATTGCTGCTCAGGTTATCGTTCATGACTCGAATGCGGTCATTCCGTCCGCGCCTGAAGTCACGGCTGATGATCTGAACAATACGATTGTTGGTCTGGACACAAGTATGGAATTTTCAGTGGACGACGGACCATATGTACGGTTCGACGGAACCAACTTGCCGGACTTGAGTGGTGAGCACAACGTTAAGGTACGGGTGGTAGCTAGCGGGTCCGTTCCGGCGGGACCGGCAACCACGCTGACTTTTACAATTAATATGCTTAACCCTGCGGGTGGCCTGAACGTGAGCGCCATCGATCCAAGTGGCTCGGCAAATAACGGCTATACGCAAATCACTGTTACGCCTGCATTGGCTGAAGGACATAAGCTCTTTTATAAGAACTTTGGCGCTGGTAGCGTAGTCGTACCAAATGTGGGAGATGTCCTGACTGGATATTCGCTTTTAGGTAGTGAGGGATTGGTTCCTGCGGCCAATGGGGATACGATTGGGATTGCAGAGGTAGATGCTGACGGTAAGGTGGTGAAATACGGTAGTGCAACAGCAGCTGTGGTGGCTGATACCGTAACATCTGGTACTGATCCGGTCAGCCCAGGATCCGGAAGCAACTCGAATAGCGGAACAACCCCCGGTAATGCGAACACAGTTGTTACCGATGTGATCGTACTCGTTAACGGTAAAGAAGAGAACGCGGGCAAAGCAACAACAACGACCGTAGGAAACGTGGGAACGACTATTATCGTCGTTGACCCAGCTAAACTCCAAGCGAAGCTGGACGCGGAAGGTAATGGGGCGGTGGTGACCGTTCCTGTGACGCTGGATTCCAACATCATCGTCGCTGAGTTAAACGGTCAAATAATTAAGAACATGGAGAACGCATCGGCTACTCTAGTGTTTCAGACAAGCAAAGGTACTTATACTTTGCCAGCCGACGAAATCAATATTGATGCGTTAGCTAAAAAATTTGGAAGCGGCTTGAAGCTGGAAGATATCACACTGAAGATTACGATCAGCGAGACCACACCATCCATGAACCAGGTAGTGGCGGGTGCTGCAAGCAGTGGTGGCTTCACACTCGTTGCACCGTCACTAGATTTCACTGTTACCGCTACTTACGGTACATCGACAGTGGAAGTGAGTCAGTTCAATGCTTACGTAGAGCGGATAGTGGCACTTCCAGGTGGTATTGATCCGAATCGGATTACGACTGGAGTCGTTGTGGAGCCAGATGGCACAGTGCGCCATGTGCCGACCAGATTCGTTCTGAAGGACGGCAAATACTACGCAGTTATTAAGAGTGTGACGAATAGCTCGTATTCGGTGATCTGGCATCCGCTGATTTTTGCGGATGTGGAGAATCATTGGGCGAAGGATGCTGTGAACGATATGGGATCTCGTCTAGTAATTAATGGAATGAACCAAACGACGTTCAACCCGAATGCAGATATTACCCGAACGGAGTTCGCGGCGATCATCGTACGCGGTCTGGGACTGAAGCTTGGAGAAGGAAAGACAGCGTTTGCGGATGTATCAGCGAATAGCTGGTATGCAGGAGCAGTTGAAACGGCTTCCGAGTACGGTCTGATCACTGGTTTTGAGGACGGGACATTCCAACCGAATGCTCCCATCACACGTGAGCAGGCCATGAACATTATCGCCAAAGCGATGAAGTTAACTGGCCTTGCGGACAAGACTGGTACAGTAGATGCGACAAGCATACTCGCAACCTTTATAGATGCAGGCAACATAGGCGTTTGGGCTAAGGACAGTCTGGCGCTTGCCGCCAAAGCTGGCTTGATTAGTGGCCGTGGCGACAATAAGCTGGAGGCAAAGGCTAATGTCACTCGTGCGGAAGTGGCAGTTCTGATTCAGCGGATGCTGCAGAATTCGGGGCTTATTGATTAGATTGTGATGAGTAAGGGAAGAGCGGATTCAGCATAGGGCTGAATTCGCTTTTTTTTTTGCTGCCCATCGTATGGTCTATCCTTGGGTAATAGCTATATCTGAAATAGAAGTGCTAGAATTATGTATAGAAGTAATGACGGAGTTGCGGTTCGGATTTATTTTATAGATCTGACTGAGGGAGTGGAAGTAGAGGTAATTTAAGTACTATAAGATCATCGGATAGAGTAGAAGATAGTGATGATACTCAATTCGTTTATATAGGTAATGGTAAAGTGAAAAGCTTTGAAGATACATCTCCAATGTTTATTTTTTGACAGTTTAACGACTCACTAAAGAATCACCCTGAAATCCTTTTAGAGGAAGAAAGTGAACCAGAGAAGCTTATTGAGGGTGCGGTAAAGCAAGTGTTCGTCAATGTCTATGAGGGGAATCCGATTGCTTAGAAAAAATGCATTTAGCATCATGGTTGCCAATGCAGCGTCTGTAATTTTAATTTCTATGAATATTATGGTGAAGTAGGTAAGGATTTCATTCATGTTCATCATTTAAAACCGTTGTATAAGGTTGGTAGAGAATATGAGGTTGATGCAGCAAAGGACATGCGGCCTGTATGTCCCAATTGGCATGCAATGCTACACAAACGTAAGTCAGCCTTTTCAATCGAAGAATTAAAAATGATGATTCGAGATAAAAAATAAGCAGAAGCCATCCCTTATTAAGTGGATGGCTTCTGCTTATTTTTGATTATAGGACAATCTCGTTCGTTTATAATTACGATTCGCTTCTATCGTGCCACAAACGGCAACCCTGCTGTGGTTTGGACAGAGTTATCTTATCGTTTTATCTGGAAATTGATAATAATAATGGTAGATTGTTGAATGATTTATCAGTAGAATGGTAAGGTAATATTTTTAAAAAATGAAAAATGAAAAATGAAAAATGAAAAATGAAAAATGAAAAATAAAAGATAAAAAGGGGATAATAAGTTTGAAGAAAGTACCATTGTTAGGATGTGTTTTTTTAGTAGCTTGTAGTGTAGCTTTAGGGGCGTGTAGCACAAACACAACTCCTACAGCATCATCTAACGTAAGCCAATCGAAGCTGAACTATAATATCGTTGCAGACAAAAAGTTTGAAAAAACGGAACAGCGTGAGATTAGGGTTACAACAAAAGAAACTAACTTTGAAGGTATCACACAAGAAATTCAAAGTAAGTTTGCTGATCAAAAACTGGACTCGCTACACCTATACATACATGCACCTAGTGACAAAGATTCATTTGGCGTGTTGAAGGCTCATTCCTACATAGCTTATACCCAAAAGGGTGCAGTGCAAGTTGGTTTAACAAAAAAAGAGTCATACAAAATTGAAGAACAAACTGATGATAACGCAGATACAACTGTCGATAAAAAGGATGATCAAACTAGTAAGGAATGGCAAGATTCTTTTAAGGAAATAGCCCTATCCCAAGCTGGAACTTATGTTGAACTTACTGAAAAAAACGGTACATTATCTACTGATAGAATAGAAGAATATTCTAAAGTAGTTCTGCAACAAGCGAATAAAATCGTAGATAATTCATTGAAGAAGCAATTAACAGGTTTAAGCGATCTAATAAAAGGGGATAAACTTGAAGAAGTAAAATCGCTTTTGGAAAAGCTTAAATAGAAGAATATTGGAAGAAGCCCTTATTCTTAAGGGCTTGTCTCAATGTTTAGGATTGATTAACGACCCCTTCCATGGCTTCTGTTCTATCATTGAATACAAACTGCTCGCAGCCATCAAAGATTGTCGTTGCAATGGGCTTTTCGGTGAATCCATTCTACGTCAACCTGTCCTCCAACGTGGCTACTGCGCTGATTCGGGTGTTACGGTGTGGCTGGAACAAGCCAGTAGACTCAAACTCGATTTCGGGCTTACTAGTTACTAGCAGTCTAACATCAAAGACAAGCTTATGAGTGCCGTAGAGGGCTTCTATAACGCCTGATGTATGTTCATATGCATAAATCCTGCGATACTGAGTGTATTCGTTTCCTCATATCAAGTTGCTTAAGTGTAAATGTTATTGCAACTCTCTTAAAATTTCATCTGATAAGCTACAGTAATTTCTCTTTTCTGAAGGACTATAGCCGTGAGAAATAATTTCAAATACAGTATAAACTTTATTATTAGTAAAGTTTATCTGCTTGAATTTCTCTATTAATTGGAAGAATACTGAACATTCCCAGGCTCGGTATTCAAGGCCAAAATAGGCTTGAGTTCTGCGGTATCTTATAGCCACAGGATTCAGACGATAAATCCCTTTTTCTCAACTTGCTCAAAACAAGCCGGAGGAGGGATTTTTGTTTTGAGTAGAACCTTTACGGACTTGTTGATGTCTTGTTGACGAACAGCTTCAACAAGCAAAAAAAACGTATGCAAATAGAACAAAATGAAATGGTTAAAATCCGTTAATCAAGGGATTTAACTACTTAACACAAATTCCGGACAAACCCATATGTTACAGCATACAGTGCATGTGGGATGCTATTCACTTTAGATTGAAATGTAGATATCGAATGAGAAATTAAGATTCCCCATTCTTCACCCCCCCCTCCCCCAACAACTCCCCTACAGAAACCTCCAACGCCTTAGCTATAGCCACCACTTCATAATCCTGCACAAGCCTATACTGACCCTCTAACCGCGATAAACTAGTTGGGCTGATGTCTAAGCCGAAAGTTTGCAACTTGGCGAGGAAGTCTTTTTGCTTCATTTGCTTAGCTTTTCGAATAGCTATAACTCGGGTCCCTATGATGTTTTTGTCACCTGGGGGCTCTTTTCGATGTCTCATTTCCGTGTCACCTCACAATTTAACCAAATTGTATGCGAGGTAAAGGTTGTTTTAATGCGAATATCGAATTAAAATAAAATAAACCGATAAACGCATTAAAGTCTCTGCACATCGTCTACAGACATAGCTTTTCCAGGAAGGTGGGGGTGCAATGCAACATCTGAAGCGCAAATATGAGGAGGAAAAGCGAAAGCTGAATGTACTCGGACAGAAATCACTGGAGCAGGGAATTCCGTTAAGCAGCAATGAAGCAGTTCAGGCTCAGAGTCGTAAGGTTGACGAACTCATTAATCGGATGTACCAAGAAAAAAACGGACATGCAGCATCATTTCGTTTGAGTTTTTATCTTGGAGGGGATATGTTGAGCTTTCCTGCATGGTTTTTACAGACGATTCAAGGTCGATTGGATGAGGTGACCGCACAGATTGAACATCAATCCGAGCCTAGATATGTTTTTGAAGAAGAGCGCAAAGCTTTTCAAGCGTTGTTTGACTCCATGGACATTGCACGTATGCCAGAGTTAGAGCACTGGGAGGATAAGCTTCAATTGAAGCAAGCCGTTCTTTATGAACGTCTATATCTTCAAGGACTAAAGGATGGCATGCAGCTTGCAAATGCCTTTACTGCCCCTTCAGTTCTCTCGGACTAAGACATGCCCTGTGGGTAGCGGAGAAGCACATAGGTATCGGAACCAAAGGGGATATACGCATATCTTATCTTCGGACTGTCAATGCGACAGTCTTTTTTTCTTTATATATATTTGGAATTTTTATTTTTTAGATGCTTTTCATCCAAAAAGAGGGCAGAGCTCCATTCATGATTTGAATAAAGGGATATCTTCCCATATTGTCGAATAACCATACATATTGTAAATCTATATCAGATGAGGTTTTGCAATGTTTAAAGCGCTATTGTCTCTCTTTAAAAAATCCGACACTAAGCCACCACAAGCAGTGCGTAAGGCACAAACTCCCAAGTCGAAACCGAAGGTTGCTTCCACACGAATTGGAGAGTTAGGTGAGCATAAAATCAATATCCAACTTGACCAGCTACCTAAGGAGTGTAAATCATTAAGCGATCTAATGCTTCCTAATCCCAAGTCTCGAACAGGTTACACCCAGATTGATCATATCGTTATTTCCCCCTATTGCTTATTTGTCATTGAGACGAAAAACTACAATGGGGAAATTAAAGGTGGACGAACGGATCAACAATGGACAGTCAGCAACCGTTACAAGATGTATAATCCGCTGAAGCAAAACTATGGACATATAAAGGCCATTGAGAGTCTGACACAAGGTATAGCTTCAGTAAAATTTATCTCTATGGTTTCATTCGCGATGAGATGTCGGTTCAGTATTGATCCGGATCTTCGGAAAATCCACTCGGACGAACTGGTTGTCTATGATGTGGAACTAAGTGAGTTTATCTCTAGGAAGCTGATCAGTTTAAAAACAGGAACTCCTGAACCTTCTATCTCTCCGGCGCAAATACAAACGATTTATGAGCATTTGCTTCAGGCCAATATAACCGATGCGGAGATTCGCAAGCTTCACGTACAGAGAATAAAGCAAAAAAACTAGAAGTACCTATGAGTTACCTATCATTGTACTAAGGGAGTTAACATAAATGATCAAACAACTACGAAGCTGGTGGAAGGATACAGAGATCCCTAACTTAATCGGTCGGAAAAAGGTGGACTTTTCCATTTTTCGTGACGGTACTCATATTCCTGTTGAGTTTCATCCGGATTTTTTGGAAGCTAATCAAGGTCAACAGCCTAGTTTAGGTGAAGGGCGAAAAGTTAAGCTGGTCCATGAAGATCGGAACTATGAAGCCACATTATTTAAAATTGATCAAGTATCTGCTGGTCGGGAAGCTCTTCAACTCCGTTATAACGGAAATCAAACGTTGAAGAATTTGTTAATTGAAACCTTCTCGCATTCATGTTCCTACATTATGCAAGAAAGAACGAACCAACAAGCAGATGATGCGAAGAGACCTCAGGTTGTTGTTCCTGAAGATCAAGCTGAATACATAGATTTCTTTGCCACAGGAGTTCCTTTCGAATACCGTTTAGAGTTTATAACGTTTAAATCGAAGCCTAATGTTTGGTGGGTGAATCAGGGAACGACAATTCAAGCGGAGAAGGAAGAGGGGATTCTGTGGGCGCCCCTACTGAATTCGCAAGGCCGAAAGCTATATCATTGGGAGACGATGAAGGAAGTTAAACAAGGAGATATCATCCTCCATTATTCAAATAAAGCTATTCGTTATGTAAGCCAGGTAACAGATGCTGCGGTGGAAGCACCCAAGCCAGACTCTATGGCCAATACGAACTGGCAAGAGGATGGTCGTTTGGTTCGAACAGAGTATGTGGAACTCATTCCGCCCATTATGCTACAACAGTTTAATCAGCAAATTATTCAAGTGAACTTAACCCAAGGTCCGCTTCATTCTGGAGGCGGAGTTAATCAAGGATATTTGTTTCGCTTTTCAAGACAAGGACTTCAAGTACTTCAATCGTTAACTTCAGAGGTCATTTGGCCAGATTTCACCATTCTAGATCAAGATGAGGCTGCCTCCAATACGGAGAGCCCGCATGAGGTGATTCCTATTTTACCGCCATCAGATTCTAGTATTACAACATTGCTCCACCAAATCCAATCCCACATACTCCGCAAAGGTTTCTTCTTCCCTGAGCACCTTATTGAAAACTTTTACCTCTCGCTAAAAACTAAGCCTTTTGTCATCTTGGCGGGGATATCGGGTACAGGGAAGACTCGGTTGGTGAAGCTGTTTGCAGAGGCTCTTGGTGCAACGAGGAATAACGGCCAGTTTACCTTGATCCCAGTGCGGCCGGATTGGAGTGATCCTGCGGATCTGCTGGGGTACAAGGATCTTTCGGGTAGGTTCAAACCGGGGCCACTCACGGAAGTATTAGTAGAGGCGCGGAAACCGGAGAATCAGTATAAACCTTATTTTATCTGCATGGATGAGATGAATCTGGCGCGGGTAGAGCATTATTTCAGTGACCTGCTAAGTGTGCTGGAAACACAGGACTGGCAGGAGGGAAAGATCCAGACACAGGATCTCATATCTTCTACCATGCTGGATACGTCTGAGGATCAAGTGAAGTTTGGTAGCCTGGGTATCCCGGAGAATGTGTTCTTAATCGGGACTGTGAACATGGACGAAACGACACATCCTTTTAGCAAAAAGGTACTGGATCGAGCCAATACACTAGAATTCAATTATATTAATCTGCAGCAGTATCCGGATTTGGGTGTGCAGGTAGAGACCAATGATAGCTCTGACGTTGCCGAACTGAATCATCTTTTTCTGCGCTCCGATTATTTGCAGTTAGTGGATGCCTATGATACCAACAAAGAGCTTGTTGTACGGACGACAGAGAGATTGGTTAAGATCAATGCCTTGCTTGAGGATATCCACGCTCATGTAGGTTTTCGGGTACGGGATGCGATTTGCTTCTATATGATCTATAACGAACGGTACAAGCTGATGAGTGAGGAAGAAGCTTTTGACTGGCAACTGCTGCAAAAGATACTACCACGTATTCAAGGAAGTCATTCTTCGGTTCGCCGGGTATTATTGAAATTGATGAAAGGGGCTCTTGGTACCGGATCTGGTGTGACGGTAAATATTGAAGATCTTATGGAGAATGATGCTTCTCCACTCTACCTGAAATGGGCTGCTGGCCAAACTCCACCTACAGCCAAACATCCACAAAGTGCGCGTAAATTGGCTTTTATGCTTAGGAGGCTAGAGGAAGATGGATTCACCTCATACTGGCTCTCTTAGTCAGACGGTAGAATTGCTCCGTGTAGAAACGGAGCTTTTTACGCTTTTTCTTCAAGGACGGCCTTATCATCCTACTGTGGAGACCTTGCAGCTTCATCGTTCTTCTAGTCAGGAGTGGGTGAATGCGCAGCTTGGGCTTGTTTGCTCCGAACGGCTTGGTAATGTTCAGATTAAAGTGTTTTCCCCTGAAGTCCACGGGATGGTGGACTGGCAGCCGGGGGAGTCTGTCTTTCCTTGTTTTTATGAGACACAGTCGTATGAGCTGGTGATTCAGAGGAAGACCGCTGCTAACCTCTCTTTTTATCATGAAAATGTGCTGCTTCGGCAGGCAATTAAGCCCCTAGGTGAGTCTATTCTTGCGGGTGTGCTGAACTTTGGGAATGAGGTCGGTTTGACGGAATGGGAGATCCGCAGTTCGGGACAGGCTTTACTGCGGGTAGAAATGGAGATCTTCCCCTCTAAAATGGATTACAAGCTGGATTACCAGAATATTTTGAATGAAGTGAATGAGCAGATTTATAATTTGGCGTTTGATTTTTTGCGCAAAACCTACCAACTAACAGGCTTGCGGGAGACACAGCATCAGAGCTTAACGGAGTTCTTCACCATACTACAGCATGTCTTTAGACAGCTCTTGGATGCTGTTGAGCGGATTAACAAGAATCCTAATTACGCTCTGCTCCAGGACCGCCGACTAGTGGACGCCAATCGGGTCAAAAAGTCCGGAAGAGAGAACATCCGCGAGCTCGCGAAGCATCCTGAACGATTAAGAGAAGACATGAACAATGGATTCTTGAATATCGGCAGTCGAAATTACACAGCCACACATTTAATAGAGACGCGTAGACGTCTCGCCTATGATACGAACGAGAATCGGTTCATCCGCTGGATGATGGAACGTATTCATGGGAAGCTGAAAGAGCTCAAGGGGCGCTGGAAGAAAAGAAACCGAACCCCAGATCCATTACTTATAAAAAGGTTAGACACCATGCTTACCCAGCTCGAACGCGTGCTCAAGATGGATTTCTTGCGTGAGGCTGGAGTGCTGAAACAGATGTCTGTTACGCTTGTACTGCAGATGGCTCCTGGATACCGCGAAGTTTATCGCTGTTATCTGATGCTGCTTAAAGGTCTGTCTATCCAAAGCGATCTGTTTCGCTTATCCATGAAGGATGTCGCTCAGCTCTATGAGTATTGGTGCTTTTTGAAGCTGAATCAGCTCCTGGGGCAGAAGTATAAACTGGTGAAACAGGACATCATTAAGGTGAATCGGAACGGTATATTTGTTACGCTTGACCGCTCGCAGAGCGCTAATATGGTGTACGAGAATCCAGTTAACGGGGAGCAGTTCATCTTGTATTATAATACGATTCCTGGCTCGGATAAGACACCGACGCTCAATCAGCGTCCGGATAATGTACTGACACTCAAGAAGAAGGATGCTGGAAAAATCAAAGAGTATAAGTATGTTTTTGATGCGAAATACCGGTTAAATCCAGCTTATGAAGGCACTTCCTATCACGGGACTTATAGACAACCTGGCCCTGAAGAGGATGATATCAACACGATGCACCGCTACCGGGACGCCATAGTGTATCAGGAGAAAGGCTCGGGGGAATACGAACGAAGCATGTTCGGCGCCTATGTGTTATTTCCCTATCCGGATGAGGAGCGGTATAAGACCCACCAATTCTACAAGAGCATCGAGCTATTGAATATAGGCGCTTTGCCGTTCCTACCGAATTCTACAAGCCTGGTGGAGCAATTCTTGGATGAGATTATTCAGGATAGTCCGGAAAAGGCTTATGAACGATCTACTCGTCCACGCGGTACGAAAGAATACTATGCCAACCAACTCGCGGGTAAAAATGTTCTTGTCGGCTCTGTTCGTGGCCCCAAACAAGTGGAGGTGGCGCTGCAGAAATCTTTTTATCATATGCCGTTAAAAAACCTTACAGATGTTAAGATACTTACCCAGATCGAATACATAGCAATGTGCCAATCCAGAAAAAAGTTTGTTGATCCTGCAAAAACGGGCATTCACTGGGTAGGAAAAGTTTCCGATTGGAAGGTGTTACGGCGTAAGGAGATTAAGGAGGTTTCTTGTCGCCCGGGTACTGAAGAAGAGCTTTATGTGCGATTTACGGTTGAGAAATGGAAGAGTTTAACCGCACCTATCACACTAGGAGGACAAGGGATCTACACGGTGCTTTATACGAGCAAGTACATCCTGGACCGGGCTTTGGAGATTGCAGAGCTTCGCTTAGAAACAGAAAAAGATCTTCGTGAATGGCGTGAGAAGCGCCGAAAGGGAAGAGTAAAGGTGAAGCTGGATCATGAGCAGTATGTGGAATTAGGGAACGTTGTGGAAGTTCGGAATATTTAAAGTTAGAGAAAATGAGTAAAGTATTTAATAAGGCTAAAAGGCAAAAACTTCATCACAGGTGTGGCCCTGTACCTGACGCAGGCATTGAACGCCATTTTATTATTCACACTCATTCCATGTCTGATTATTGCAGTAATATCTTCTCGCAAGCTGTATGAGAAAACAAACAACATCTTTGTTGTTGTAGATTCAACAGTAATTAGATATAATATGGATACAAAAAAATATCATGCTTGTTTTTATCCCCGGGTAAAAACTTACAAAGGCATTGAATCTCATTCCCATTAGGGCCTATTTATAGGAGGGGTGAGATTCAATGCCTTTTTTTAAACCTATTCTAATGTACAGAGGTGTCATAACAAATGCGAATATTAAGTGATAAGGATGTTAAAAAAGTATTGAATGTTCAGCAGGTAATCGATCTAGTTGAAGCAGTTTACAAATCTAAAAGTGATCATAAAACAGAGACATGGCCAACTATTTTTTATGATTTTGTTCCGGGCAAGGCAGATATGGATATTAAATCAGGCTACTTAAAGAAGGATAAGGTGTTTGGACATAAAACAGTCACGTGGTTTGCTGATAATGAAGAGAAGAATATTCCAACTTTAATGGGGTTAATTACTGTATTTGATGCTGAATCAGGACAACCATTAGGGATTGCTGAGGCTGCTTTCATTACAGGAATACGGACAGGTGCTTCAGGGGCTATCGGTGCAAAATATTTGGCTAGAAAAGATTCAGAGAATCTTCTTGTTGTAGGATCTGGAAACCAAGCCATTTATCAAATTGCATCTGCTTTGTATGCACTCCCGAATTTGAAAGTAGTCAGGATTGCTGCCAGAGATCAAGTGAAATTGAAAAGCTTTGTCGATAGCTTACCCCATAGACTTCAATCTGAATTTGGAATGGAAGCTAAAACAATTATTTTTGAAACAGTAGATTGTTTAGAACATGCAGCGAGCAATAGTGACATCATCATAACTGTAACGTCATCAAGAACACCGATCATAAAAATGGAGTGGATCAAAAAGGGAACGCATATTTCTTGCATAGGTGCGGATATGGTAGGAAAACAGGAAATAGACTCACGCATTGTTTCAAATGCCATTATTTTCTTAGATGATAAGGAACACTGCATGCAAGTTGGCGAGATAGAGATCCCTCTTAAACAGGGCATTATTACTGAGAAGAATATATCTGGTGAAATAGGTGATTTAATTCTTGGGAAAATAAATGGTAGGACGGATAGTGAGCAAATCACGATTTTTGATGCTACAGGTATGGCGATTTTGGATATCTACGCAGCGAAAATTGCATTACAGAGTGCAGAAGAAAATGATCTCGGTGTCGAATTTAACAATTAAGGAGAGAATGAGAAAATGACTTTTAGCTATGAAAATGTGACGAAAGCTTATGATCGGATCAAGAACTATGTGAACAGAACACCACTTGAGGAGTCCTTTTATTTAGGTGATGAAGAAAGAAGATATTTCTTCAAACTTGAGTCTCAACAAAGGGCGAAAAGTTTCAAAATCAGAGGTGCTTTAAACAAAATGATGACGTTAACTGAAGATGAAAAAAACTGTGGCGTAGCAGCAATTTCTTCAGGAAACCATGGAAGCTCCGTAAGCTATGCAGCATCAATCCTAGGAATAAAAAATGTAATTGTAATTGTGCCACTAGGTACTCCCATAAGTAAGATAGATAAAATCAAGTATTTCGGAGCCGATATATTGCAATTAGGTAAAAGCTATGATGAGGCTCATTCTTTAGGCATGAAGTATATTAATGAACGCGGCTTAACCTATATTGACGCATACTATAGTGATCCAGAAATCTATGGAGGACAAGGGACCGTTGCAATTGAAATTGTGGAACAGAATAAAGATATTGATACCATAGTAGTTCCGATAGGTGGTGGAGGCCTTATTACTGGAATCGCGGTTGCGGCTAAAGCGATTAACCCAGCTATCCGTATTATTGGAGTACAAACAGAGGCTTGTCCTGCAATGTTGAAATCTTACGAAGATAACGTCTTCTATGAAGAATATCCTAGCGAGGAGTCATTGTGTGATGCTCTTGTTGGTGGAGTCGGGAAACTGAGTTATGAGATGGCAAAAGATTATGTTGACGATTTCATAGCTGTTTCAGAAGACTCTATCGCTAGAGCTGTAAGTTTTATGGCCAAAGAAGAGAAATATATTGTGGAAGCAGGAAGTGCCACAGCAGTTGCAGCCATCATGGATTACAGGGAAAGAATTGGTGGAACTAACATCGCTCTTGTCATAAGCGGAGGCAACATTGATGGAGATGTATTAACAGCTATATTGACCAAATATTAATAGGTAATTCAAAAGAGTCATGTAGGCATAGATTGCTAACTACATGACTCTTATTTATCTCAGATTACGAAGATAGTTCTTCATCGGTGGGTATGATTCCATAACGCTCTAAAGCTTTTGACGATGATTCGAGCATCCGCTTTTTCAAATAATCGCCTTCGACCACCCAAACCCGCTTTCCCAGAAAACGTATCTTGGAAAGTAAATACTCGAGCTCATCCCCAAGCAGAGAAACTCTGACTCGATAGGTATCCTTCTCCGTATCATACTCTACATTTTTTTCAAAGCTGGAGAAGGCGTATAGAATACGGGATAGCTCTGCGTTATAAACGCGGACAATTTCAATGATGACTTCGGTTTTACGCGATTCAAGCGTTTTTCCGATCTTTCTTAGAATGTTCTCTGCTGCTGAGGGTTCGATTGGTTCTGATGTGACGGACTGAATCTTCTTTAGCCGGGTACTCATCAAGGAGTGATGCCGAGTGTGATACCAGAGCAAATACCATTCTCTTTTGACCATGGAGTATTCCAGCTTATACGGAAAACCCAAATGATCCTTATTAATACGGTCGCCCTTAATCGCGTAGGTGATAAGAATGCCCGTTTTATTCATGATATGCCGGCGCAAAGATCGCAGAAGAGGGTGGTAGACCTGTTTTTCTAGCGTACGGGCTTTTTCAATCAAATGATTGGAAATATCCATCCCCTGTTCCGACTCAAGAGCAGTACGTAGCTTGTCCATAGTATCCGCAGTGAAAGCATCAGCTGCCGAGGGATGCTCCAGCATCGTCTTCAGCCAGGCCCGTTCGTGCGTAGTGATCATGAAAGTACCGGAATCCTCCAATCGGGAAATGATCTGGTGATTGAATATTTTCTCAAACAGATTCATAGTAAGCTTGGATCTCCTTCCATTCAGCAATTATTTCCTGGCGAAACGAAGCGGGCTCCAGAACCTCGCAGCTAGAACCGAAGCTACGTAGCCATGGCTTAATTTCAGTAACCCCGTTTACGATGATTTCATAAATAAACGAATGTTCATCCTCAAACACAATTTCCCCCCATTGTCCCTGCAAGAGTACCCGTTCCTTGATGAAGTTCGGTTCTGAACCTCCCGGATTAAAAAACCGGACACGTACGGTCACCGGCCGGCCAGTATCTATCAACCAGCTGTACCTAATCTTCTCGGCAAGTTCTTTATTCTTTTCGTCGTACCAGATCTCATCCACAGGTTCAGCTTCTTCGATTTGCGTAATTCCTTCCATCCGGTATTTCCGAATACCCTGTCTATCATATGAGAGCAAATACCATCTTCCATATTGATGATCGTACACAATTTTAAGTGGAACCACCTTTTCAGCTTTGCCCTCTGGTTCACGTTCAAACAGGGGATTCGTGTTTTTGGATGCGTAGCTTTTCTCAGACTTCGGTGAGAAATACAGAAACCTGACTTTGCGGCGATGGCGCATGGCATGAAGAAGTGTAAACAGATGCGCCTCATCTAAAATCCTCGAGTAATAGTGATATTTATATAAAAATGGTTCAACGGCATGCCGCTCAACTTGATTGCGGAGAAGATGTTTTTTTAATCCATCACGCAGTAAATATCCTTGAACGGAAGGGACTTGAGTGTTCGCCATCACATCTACAAAATCATATAAATCGATAAGCTCTTCATCCAATAAGCTTCGAATCAAGTCGTCTTGGATTCGATACCGGTACGGGCGAGATCCCGGCTCTCTTGTAATGACTCCGACCTCCTCCAAGTATTTGAGATCCGAGCGAATGGTCTTTTCGTCAGGTAAAGGTAGATCAGAAGGCAGACTGCTGCAGCACATCTCCAATAAATCCTTCGCAGTCAAGGCTTGTCCATTCATTGCACCTAGAAGCAGCGAGACTCGCTGGCTTTCAGATTCCTTTACGGATTTGGCGCGGAATAGAAATAAGAGTAATGGATCGGTGGAGTCATAATATCTGAGGCGAAAGGTCTCGGAAAATTCCCTGCTCTGTTCATCCGCCAAGTGCTGGTGCGTGGAGCTAGCTACTTGTTTGAGTCGTCGGATCGTTTTATCAAAGGTGTGAACGGAAATCCCCAATCTGTCTGCGAACTGTTGTCTGCTGAATGCCCCGCTCGTAAGCACCAGCATTCGCAGAAACTGTATTTCTTTATCAAAGCTTTCCTTAGCCAAAGGTATCCTCCGTTCAAATGAAGCATCTTCTTCCATTGTAACAGGGGAGGGATTTGGGTGTAATGGAAAAGTTTATATGCAGTCGTAATACTTTCACCATGTTCGTTAAGGCTGAAATGAGCGATTATAGAACCTGTAAGGCAGCATTTAGCAAGATGGTAAACGCCAAATGGCGTTTCATCATACATTGGTTCTTATATGGACGGTCGTAACGAGGCGCGGATATCGATGTATCCCGCAGTGCCGTGCATGCTATGTTACGGTATCCTGTACGATCGGATCGGTAAGAATCCCTTATTAGGGGTTCGATTCCCCAATCGCCTTGGACGCGATTCTGGTAGAGCACTCGACTTTAAATCGAGCGAAAAATTGAAGAAAAGACCAAAGGCTAGAATCCCTTGCAGCTAGTTTTAGTGCACTGAAGTTAGGCTCTGCAATCCGTGGATACCGCTTGTGCGAAATTACAGGAAGTTCTCTTGGATTAAAGAGTGACAATATCCATGAGAACATCAGATAAATCGCTAAGCTAAAACGAGATTCCGCCAGAACTTCAGTGGGATTCTAAGACCAATGGTCGAACTAATTAGGGGGAAACATTATGTTGAACAAAGTAACGATTCAAGCTGACGAACGTGGTTTGCTATTTCATAAAGGAAGTTATGTGAAAAAGCTGATGCCGGGGAGCTATCACTTTTCAATGTGGTCAAAATCCACCGTTGTGGTGTTGAATATCGCTAAACCGTTTAATGTGGAAGGAAAAGATATGAAGTTATTCCTTCATGATGAAGATCTCGTGCGTGAGCTCGATATCGTACGTGTACAAGATCACGAGTATATTCTGTACTATGAGGACGGGCAATTTGTTCAATTACTTAAGCCTGGTGTCTACGCATTCTGGAATATACTAAAAGAACACACCTTTTTCCATGCAGATATCAGACAACCCGAATTGCCTGTCGAGGTAAACCGCGCAATTATAGCGAAGCTAACAGCAAATGTGCAGTCCTACGAAATTGCGAGCTACGAATCTGGATTTCTGTTTTATGATCATGTATTACAACGAGAACTTCCTCCTGGCAAGTACCACTTCTGGAGAGGTCCAGTTTCGACTGTGGTAAAGACGATTGATTTAAGACAACAACAAATGGATCTCATCGGCCAAGAGATCATGACTGAAGACAAAGTTTCGCTGCGGCTTAACTTCGTTTGTCAGTACAAGATCGTAACGCCATTACGTGCTCTGGAAATGAAGTCATTTGACGAGCAAATCCATATCCAGCTTCAGCTTATGCTGCGGGAATATGTCGGAACGCTCAAATTGGATGATCTTTTGAAACGAAAAGAGGACGTTGCGTCGTTCGTCCTATCCCGTTTACGTGAGAAGGGTGAAGAGTTCGGAGTAGATTTCCTGAGTGCTGGGGTTAAGGATGTCGTTTTGCCAGGGGAAATGAGAGATATAATTAACACCGTTCTGCTTGCGGAGAAAAGAGCACAGGCAAATCTAATTACTCGTCGTGAAGAAACGGCCTCAACCCGAAGCTTGCTTAACACCGCAAAGCTAATGGATGAGAATCAGACGCTGTTCCGACTGAAAGAGCTGGAATTCCTCGAGAGAATATGCGAGAAAATCGGATCCATATCTTTTACGGGTGGCGGGGATTTGTTGGAGCAATTAAACTCTTTGCTTGGCGAACGAAAAGCGACGGGCAAATAAGGAATATCAAATGGAATAGATAAGTGCCACTCTTAATGGAGATTGGCATTTTTTTTGGTTTTTTTCTGAAAAGTTTCTGTATATTCATCCAGTTCACATTAGGTTCATATAAGTGGTTTAACTTATGGGTATCAAGAGTTTAGTACGATATTTGGAGGAAGAAAACCCATGAAAAAACCAAAGAAAAATTTAGATTACCCGTTTTACAATGAATTACCTGTACAAATTCCTGTTATGAAATGGCTCGTTGTAATGGTAGCGATTGTATTGGGATTTATCGCGTTGACCACTCGAATACCGTTTATCCCATTGAAAGTTAACGAATATTTAGCACCTATATTGTTCACGGGAATTCCGCTTGTTGCATTCATTTGGGCATCTAAGGGTCATGCGAATCACCTGTTTCGTAAAATTACAAAGAATGATGTTAAGTGGGGTGTGCTGTTCTTTATATTTAATATAATTGCTACTCCGATTGTCGGTCTCATTCTAGTCTATGTAGTAAAAGTTAATACTGTAGCTGATGCGGGAATTACTGCTATTACACAACTTGATACTCTTGATAAAGTAATAATGTTTGTCAAAATAGGGATTCAACTTGTTGGGGAAGAATTGTTAACCATTT
Source organism: Paenibacillus sp. B2(2019) (assembly GCF_008370385.1). Lineage (NCBI taxonomy): Bacteria > Bacillati > Bacillota > Bacilli > Caryophanales > Paenibacillaceae > Paenibacillus > Paenibacillus sp. B2(2019). The sequence goes on along the minus strand of NZ_VTZR01000030.1, from coordinate 72,996 downwards.
TACCATTCCTGTTTATATTGCAATTATGTGTGGCAAATTTCAAGCTTTCTCGCAAAGCGGGAATCTGGATTTCATTTCTTGTTACAGCAATAATCTTCGGAGCCATTCACCTACCAACGTATCATTGGAATCTCGTACAAGCACTTGTAGGTATTGGCCTTGTACGTCTTGTTCTTACAGGGGCTTATATGAAGACTAAGAATATTTGGGCATCTAGTATCGCGCATATTTTGAACGACTATGCAATTACATTGTTCAGCTTGCTTACAGCTTCGTCCGTAGCACCATTCATCATGCAGCATTTCATTCGTTGAATAAATCTGCCAAGAATGGGTTTAAGTAATTAGAGTTGAATTTATTGTTGACAATCCTATCGGATTAAAATATAGTAATCCCATCAGATTAATACAAATTACAAATATTTAAATTTAAGGATTCAAATGTTTAAACGAAATAAGCTGACTGGTTCAACCAGAGGCTCAGAGGACAAACGCTAGTCGTTGTCATCTGAGCCTTTTTGTTTACTTATCCGAATAATAACTAAAAGAGGTGAAGTCCATGGCCGCTTCTGAAAAAATCAGGTTTGAGAGTGTCACCAAAACCTTCAGTGTCCGAGATTCCAAGCAAAAGGAGGCAACAGGGCAATTTACAGCGGTAAAAGAGTTGGATTTTTCCGTAAAAAAAGGTGAGTTTATAACGATAGTAGGTCCAAGCGGGTGTGGTAAATCAACTTTGCTTGATTTGATCAGCGGTTTATCATCACCAACACAAGGTCGCATTTTAATAGATGGTCACCCCATAACAGGTCCAGGGCTTGATCGGGGCATTGTGTTTCAGCAGTATGCTTTATTTCCGTGGAAGACTGCGCGCAGCAATATTGAATTTGGATTGGAAGCAAAGGGGATTCCTAAGCATGAACGTAGAGAGCAGGTTGGGCATTTTCTTTCGTTAGTTGGGCTTAGTAATTTCGGAGATCGTTATCCACATGAGCTTTCCGGGGGGATGAAGCAGCGTGTAGCCATTGCCAGAAGTCTTGCCTTTAACCCAGACGTCTTGTTAATGGATGAGCCTTTTGCCGCACTGGATGCCCAAACAAGAGAATCACTGCAAAGTGAGCTTTTACGAATTTGGCAGAAGACCCAAAAAACCATAATTTTTATTACGCATGGTATTGATGAGGCCGTTTATCTTGGGGAGCGAGTAGTCGTCTTGACACCAGGGCCGGGTACTGTGAGGAAGATTGTAGATATTCCGCTTCAATCACGATTGGAAGATGCAGATATTCGCTCACATCCTGATTTTGTGAAGGCTCGTCATGAAGTGTGGGGTTATTTGCATGAACCTGAATACAGAGGTGCGTATATTTAGTTGATAAAGGAGGGTATTCCCATCGAATCCGTAAAGACTGCTCATTCAACGTTACAGCTGAAGAAACGAAATCCTGTTTCTTTTTCCGGCGTGCTTAAGGTGTTTAAACAGTCTATTGTTTTAGTCTTATTGTTCTTACTATGGGAAATCGCACCACGGGCGGGCTTAGTTGACGCAGCATTTTTCCCACCTATTTCTGAGGTAATCACCGCCTTATGGAATTTGATAGCTTCAGGTGAGCTATTCACTCATTTCTTAGCGAGTATCATTCGCTCGTTCAGTGGATTTGCGTTAGCGGTAATAATTGCGATCCCGTTAGGATTACTGATTGGCTGGTATCCATTAGCTAGGGAGTTGTTAAATCCAGTATTGGAGTTGTTCCGAAATACGGCTGCGCTCGCTTTACTTCCGGTATTTATGCTGCTGCTAGGGATTGGTGAAACCTCCAAGATTACGATCGTCCTATTTGCTTGCACATGGCCTATTCTTCTAAATACGATTGCTGCTGTAGGGAACGTTGATACCTTACTTATTAAAGCAGCCAAATCCATGAATATTAAGTCGTTCAAATTATTTCTGAAGGTGATTTTGCCGGCATCCGTGCCAACTATTTTTACAGGTATTCGGATGGCAGGAACAGGGGCGATATTAGTATTGATTGCTGCAGAAATGGTAGGGGCAAAAGAGGGCTTAGGGTATTTAATCACTTATTCTCAATATAACTTCCAGATCCCTCAAATGTATGCTGGTATATTGACCATTGCCTTGTTGGGCTTGTTAATCAACCAAGGGTTGACCTTGCTCGAACGTAAATTTTCTAAATGGAAGCAACCGGTGAACGAGTAGCAGGATGATGTTTAATGATATTTTTTTATGAATAATACCAACTAAAACACTTGAATTAATTATATTAATTGAACTTAAAAAATCTAAAAAGGAAGAGTGGCGGAGGGGAAGTTTGGAACTGTAGCTCAGAAAAATAGAATTCATTTGGAAAAGGAGAAGCGAGATGAACAAAACAGTAGCACTGCTTATACTTGTAGGCTTGGTTAGTGGGATTTTATCTGGCTGCTCAGAGGGTAAGTCCTCCGCGAAAAGTGGAGAAGATCAGATTCTGCAATATCAGTCTGCACCTGGAAGTGTCTCTTTCCCAGAGCTGGCGGCGGATTTAGGTTACTTAGGAGATTTGAAGCTAGAGTCTATAGGTGACAGCGTGGGTGGTCCGGAAAGCATTCAATTAACCGCGACGAAACAAATTGACTTTGGTGCAGCATTCAATGGAGCCATTATTAAATCTTACGCCAAGAACGTAAAAATAAAGTCGGTCATTGGCTCCTATGGCAGTGATAAAAATACGTATGTAGGTGCATATGCCCTCGAGGGGGGAGCTATAAAGTCGGCTAAAGATTTTATTGGTAAAAAGGTAGGGGTGAATATTCTCGGTGCCCATTCGGAATTCGTCATTAAAGATTATTTACGCCAAGGCAACTTGACCGAAAAGGAAATTGAACAAGTAACCTTGGTTACAGTCCCAAGTTCTAGTGCAGAACAGATTCTGCGAAATCATCAGATCGATGTGGTTATGTTAAGCGGGATTGCCCGGGATCGGGCTTTAACAACAGGAGGGGTCGCAGAAATATTCAAGGATATTGATGTGTTTGGGACAGAGTTTACTGCGGGTGATTACTTTTTCACAGATCAGTATATCAAGGATAATCCTAATACCGTCAGGCAATTTGTAGATGGAGTGGCTAAGGCGATTGAATGGGCACGAACCACACCTAGGGAGGAAGTCATTAAGCGATTTGAGGAAATTATTAATAAGCGTGAACGAAAGGAAACAACGGACAATCTTAAGTTTTGGAAGAGTACAGGCATATCTGAAGAGGGCGGCGTCATTACACCATCGGAATACGATGTTTGGATTGATTGGCTTGTGGCAAATGGGGAGCTTAAAGAAGGCCAAGTGAAACCGGAAGAGTTATATACGAACGAATTTAATCCTTTTGCTAAATAATTTTCTATATAAGTTGAAAAATAAACCATAGGAGTGATTAGCATGACAAAAAAACAAATGAAACTCGGGGCATTCATTAATCTACCTGGTCATCATGTAGCAAGCTGGCGTCATCCTTCTTCAGGGGCAAGTCGGGCATTTGATTTGGAGTATTTAACGGAGATTGCACAAACGGCTGAGCGTGGTAAGTTCGACATGGTGTTTTTTGCAGATGTATTGGGTCAAAAGCTTTCGGGAAATGCACAATCATCATTGAAGCTAGACCCCGTTATTATTATTTCGGCACTCGCAGCGGTAACTAAGAATATTGGGTTAACGGCCACTTTGACGACTACCTATAACGATCCATACCATGTAGCGCGTAAATTTGCAGCTATTGATCATTTATCCAAGGGGCGTGCCGCCTGGAATGTAGTAACATCAGCTAATGAGGGGGAAGCTCTCCTGTTTGGTAAGGATAAACATTTGCAGCATGCATCCCGCTATGAACGTGCAGAGGAATTTGTGGAGGTTGTCAAACAGCTCTGGTTATCCATTGAGTCTGAGGCGCTAGTCATCGATAAGGAACAAGGCCAGTATTTAAATGTAGACAAGGTACATCCCGTTGACCATGAAGGAGCCTGGTTTAAAGTGCAAGGTTCACTTGACTCATCCACAACACCACAAGGACATCCCGTGATAGTTCAAGCCGGGTCGTCTGAATCTGGAAAAGAACTGGCGGCGAAGACCGCGGAGGTTATTTTTACAGCATGGCAAACCCTTGAAGAAGCGCAAACCTTTTATCGAGATGTTAAGGGTCGGTTGGCTAAATATGGACGTAAGCCGGAGGACTTGAAGATCATGCCCGGTGTGTTTATTACTGTAGCGAAAACTGAGGAAGAAGCTTTGTTGAAACAGCAGCAATTAAACAGCTACATTTTGCCTGAGGTAGGATTATCGTATTTGTCAGCTTTCACTAACATTGATCTGTCAGGGTATGATGTCGAAGAACCACTTCCGGAATTCAGTTCCATTGAAGATGAGACCAATCCGAGGATCCGCTACAACATTATTCGTGATATTGCCAAACGTGAAAATCTGCAATCCATACGTGCAATTTATGAACGGATCGCTGGAGCACGCGGGCACCGGGAAATCGTTGGAACACCTGAACAAATCGTAGATCAATTAGAAGAATGGTTCTTAAATGAAGGGGCAGATGGATTTAATGTGATGCCTCCCCATTTCCCAGAAGGTTTTAACGATATTGTTGAATTGGTAATTCCTGAACTACAGCGTAGGGGCTTATTCCGCACTGAATATGAGAGTAACACGCTTCGAGGAAATTTAGGACTATCTGTACCTGTTGTACCCACACTTGAAAAAGCACTAACCGTTGCGAGCACAGGAGGGAATGTGTAATGAGCAAAGCAGTCATTATTAATGGAGGAAATACTAGAAAGTCCCGGTTAACTGCTATCCATCAGCAGGTTGGAAGATTTTTAGAACAAGAGGGGATTGGGCATCATTCGATCTATGTCCATGAGCTACCTGCAATTGATTTGCTTACGGCCAATTTTGCCAGCGAGGAGATTCTAGAGGCTAATGCGCTAGTGGAAGAAGCAGATATTGTTGCCATATTAACGCCTATCTATAAAGCTTCCTATACGGGGATTTTAAAAACGTATTTAGATCTCCTTCCGCAAAAAGCGCTGGTTGATAAGCGGATTGTACCTATTGCTATTGGGGGTTCGTTAGGCCATCTTCTAGCCATTGAATATGCATTAAAACCCGTTTTGTCTGTACTGGGTGCTACTGAGATTTTAAATACGGTTTATTTCTTGGATCGGCAAATTGAACGTTTAGAAGCTGATGGGTATCGTATTGATGAGGAAGCGGCGCAGCGGCTAACCGTGGAATTACTAAAGCTTGCACCTACAAAAATAACTAATTAGACTAGGGAGAACAGGAAGTTAGGGGGAGCATTAACGCAGCCTTTCAGGGTTGCGTTTTTTTGTGTTGTGATCATTAACCCCATGAACGATCGCTGAAAAAGGTCCTCCGTCTCCATTTGGTGAACTATAAGTTGTATGATGGTTTCTTAATCTCACAATTATCAAAACATTTGTTAATGGTTTGGGCTTTTCTACGTATTAACTTATGTAAGTTTCTTCACAACAAATTGCGCAATTTGTTTAGCTTTTCGATGAAGGTGAGGTGGAAGGAGGGTGAAGATGGAAGTTATCCAGGGTACTGCGGACCGTTACAAGAATATCGAAAGATCACGTGGTGCCATGATGTCAAAAGAGGAATTTACCCGGATGTACGATACGTACTACAAACGTGTTTACAAATATATTAGTTATCGTATTAATAACCACCACGTGTCGGAGGACATTTGCAGTCAGGTGTTTGAGACGGTGATGTGTAAGTATTATAGCTTTTCAGAAGAAAAATCGAATTTTGAGGTTTGGCTGTTTGCCATTGTAAGGAACGCTGTGACGGATTACTTCCGGGGGCAGAAGAAAAGAAGCTACACCTCACTAGATTCTTTGCTGGAGCTCATATTTCCCAAGCCGTCTCCGGAGGAATTGGCGATTCGTGAGGATAATAATCAAGCACTGTTTAAGGCGCTCTCCAAGCTGCGTGAGAAGGAACGTAATATCATTGCAATGAAATATGGGGCTGGGCTGAAAAATTCCGAAGTCGCACAGATCATGGGCGTCAGTGAGTCCAATATTGGTGTCGTATTGCATAGAAGTCTGAAGAAACTGCATATTTCCTTAAAAGCAGGAGGATTCAACCATGAATAAGAAAAATGATGATCTCACAAAATTCAGCAAAACCATAGAACTGCTTGAGAATGTTGAACAGGATAACACTGCCGCCAAAGAAAGAATTTATAACCGTTTAGTATACAAGTTGGACCATGGAGCTCTTGAACTCAAATCAGAGAAAAAGGACGGGATAACGATGAAAAAAAGTAGCTGGAGAAATGCAATAGTGATTGGTAGTGCAGTAATTTGTCTAGGTGGCGCATTCTCTGCAACCTCCTATGCACAGGATATGTTCCAATCGATCATGGCAAAGTTTGAAGTAGGAAATCTCGAAATCACGCAATACGATAAGGAAATCCCTTCGGCTGCACAGTCAATGACTCCATCTGAAGAGGGGAAAGGCGGGGAGAATGTTGCCATTGAATTGCCGGTTGCGGCCAAGTTGACCCTGGATGAAGCACGTGCGGAGCTTGGAATGAACTTCCCGGCACCAACCTGGATGGCAGACTATGAGTTTGTGAATGTTGTTCTTCAGGGGACCAGCATGGTTGAAGTGCAGTATAACTCCGGGGATAAAGCTGTTAATTTCCTAATCTCCAAGGGCGGCGACAATGGGATCAGCACTACAGAAGAAGTGAAAACAGAAGTAATTAACGGGACTAAAGTTTATTTTGCAAATGGAATTGTGATTTGGGAAAAAGATGGCTTCACCGTTGAACTGTATGCCCAAGAAGACTTTGACAAAGCCACACTTGGAAAGATCATCGGTAGTTTCAGCATCGGTGCACCTGTGCAGTCCTTAGGGACTGAAGAAGTGAAAGAGAATTTGCAGAAGAATGAAGGAGCAGTTGCAGCTCCAGCTTCCGTTCCGGTTGTTGACTCAAAATAAGATGGTCTACTTAGGGTAGAAATGCCCATAGATACACACAAAGAAGACGCGAGGGGATTTCCCTGAGCGTCTTTTTTTAGCGCACTCTACTTTAATATACAGGTTCTCATACAGCAAATGTTGCCTTGGATGCTCACAATAACAGATGATAAAGGTGTGGCTGGCAGGGAATATAGGGAATAGCAATTCGAATCATGTGTATGCTATGCTACCTTGGATGCAGTTGGTAAAATGGTAGTAGCCAATACTGAAATAACAGCAGGAGCTATCTTGGCTTTAATCGGTGCTCCATACTTTTTATATTTATAACTGAAAGGACTTAGGACATGAACAAGGTTATTGTAATTGGTGCAGGGATATTAGGGGCTTCAGCAGCTTATCAGATAAGTAAGTTAGGTGCTGAGGTCATCATTATAGATCGTAAAGATGCAGGGCAAGCAACGGATGCAGCAGCAGGGATTATTTGTCCCTGGTTATCTCAACGCAGAAACAAAGCATGGTATCGTCTTGCTAAAGCGGGAGCAAGCTTTTATCCGGCACTTATTCAAGAGTTGGAAGAGGCTGGAGAAACCGAGACCGGATACGCAAAAGTAGGGGCAATATGTATTCATGATGATCTGAAAAAATTACATGCGATGAAAGAAAGAGCGGAGCTTCGCAGAGAGGATGCCCCTGAAATAGGTGAGCTTACGATGCTGACGGATCTTGAAGCACAAGAGAAGTTTCCGTTATTGTCGGAAGGTTATCATGCGCTGCATGTATCGGGTGCAGCAAGAGTGGATGGACGTGAATTACGTGATGCTTTGCTAAGGGCGGCACAGCGTAACGGTGCGCAGATGATTGAGGGAGATGCTATTCTAGAGCATGATGATCATGAAATTAAAGGGGTTAGCGTAGGAGAACAGACATTCACAGCGGATGAAGTGATTGTGTGTGCAGGAGCCTGGTCCAATGCGGTACTTCATCCGCTTGGGATCATGCTCCAGGTGCGTTATCAGAAGGCCCAAATTATGCACTTGAAGCTTGCTGAACAAGCGAGTACAGAGCAATGGCCTGTGGTAATGCCGCCTACAGATCAATATATCCTTGCATTTGCGGATCAAAATATCGTAGTAGGTGCTACTCACGAAAATGATGTAGTAGGTTATGATACTGCTGTAACCGCAGGAGGAATGCAAGAAATATTAAATAAAGGTCTTCAAACGGCTTCCGGTCTTGCGGATTGTAGCCTAAATGAGATAAGAGTAGGGTTCCGTCCATTTACAGCAGATTTTCTGCCCGTGTTGGGCAGGGTTCAAGGATGGAATAAACTAATTGTTGCTAATGGGCTAGGGTCATCCGGATTAACGATGGGACCCTTTCTTGGTGAGCAGCTAGCCAAGCTAGCCATGGATCAACAGGTAGATATTCCGCTTGAAGACTATGCATTAGAGCATGAGATAAATGAGTAGTAAAAAAAGGAAGGTCAGCGATTCGATCCGCTAAAGTGCCACCATACGTATTCCTCAAAACGACAGAGATGTCGTTTTTTTAACTATACATTTATTCCTGCTTATTGTAAGACGCTCTTAATAAAGCTACTTCTCTGTAAACTCGGTGCCCTTCTGCTTGGCATTAGTCAACTTTAGATGCCTCTTCGAGAGAATGAATGAGAAATCTATGATCTATCGGTGAAGACATAACAATCAGGATCGTATAGGTTCCATACTTATCACATTGATTGCCAAACTCTTCAAGAGCATGTGTAGATTCGGTCACTACTTTTAATAAATAGCTGTGTTCTCCACTTATACGGTGGCACTCGGCAACTTGGGGAGATGCATCGACAAAATCAAGAAATGCCAGGCAGTCTCTAGTCCGAAACAACATATAGGCTGCCGCATTTTTTCCGATTTTTTCAGGGGAGATGATGGTGCGATATTCCTCAATGATTCCTTTCTCTTCCATTCTTCTAACTCGTTCCGTTACAGCAGGTTGGGACAGACCTACGCATTTCCCCAGTTCTGTCATTGAAATCCTCGCTTGATTTTGAAGATAGAAGAGAATTTGTTTGTCTACATGATCCACTTTGGATGCCCTCCTTTAGATTTAAGGTAATTCATTAAAACTCCTTTAATTACTTTGTTAAATCATCATAATTGATTGATTTTAATATGTAAAATGAATAATTTTCATTATATAATATGACTCTCACCAAAATGATGATCTACACTTGGAAAGTTAGAGAGGATGGCTACCATTGAGAAAATTTGATTTAAATAAGGTAGGTACAGAAGATTTACAGGCATGTATTGATGAGTCTGGAGGAAACTCCCAATGAGACTCTCCCACTCCCGCAATAATATAATCACATTAGCTGCTATATGTTTGTCCGCATTGATGTTTGGCCTCGAAATTTCCAGTGTGCCTGTGATACTGCCTACCCTGGAAAAGGTATTGCACGGCAACCTCAAGGATATGCAATGGATTATGAACGCCTACACCATTGCCTGTGCGACAGTTCTGATGGCTGTTGGAACGCTGGCTGACCGGTATGGAAGGAGGCGTATTTTTATTATCAGCCTCATCTTGTTCGGTATTACATCTTTGATTTGTGGCTTGGCGCAAAGCACATCGGTTCTGATCGTCAGCCGGTTTCTTCAAGGCGTGGGTGCTGGCGCGATGCAGATTTGCCAGATAGCCATTCTTTCACATCGGTTTCAGGAAGGAGAAGAACGCAGCAAAGCCTTTAGCACATGGGGGATCGTGTTCGGTATCGGTCTCGGTTTTGGACCTATCATTGGCGGTATGATCGTGGCTGTATTGAACTGGCATTGGGTTTTTCTGGTCCATGTCCCGCTGACCATTTTCACTTTGATCCTTGTCTTCAGCGGCGTGGAGGAGTCCAGCGATCCGCAGGCGAAAAAGCTGGACATCATCGGCATCCTCACGCTTTCGTTGACGGTTTTTGGCCTGGTCTATTTTATCACACAAGGGTCGGAACTTGGCTTTACCAGTACAGCATCCATCAGCACCCTTGTTGCAGTGGCAATAAGTTTCATTGTATTTCTATTTGCGGAGAAGCACAGTGCCCATCCAATGTTCGACTTTTCCGTATTCAAGATACGTAATTTTTCTGGTGCTCTCCTTGGCTCCATAGGGATGAATTTCAGTTTTTGGCCATTCATGATCTATCTTCCGATTTATTTTCAGAGCGGGCTTGGTTACGGCATCGTAATCGCCGGGTTGTCTGTTCTGGCTTATGCACTGCCCACCCTGGTAATTCCGCCTCTGGCAGAGCGATTTTCGCTCCGCTATCAACCGCGCATAGTTATCCCATTGGGTCTATTCGTTATCGGCTTGGGCTTCATTTTGATGAAGTATGGCAGCGGTGGCGATCACGCCAGCTGGTTGACTATGCTCCCCGGCTCTCTGTTGGCTGGTATTGGGCTGGGATTAACCAACACGCCTGTCACCAATACGACTACCGGCTCGGTACCTAGTACTCGTGCAGGCATGGCTTCCGGCATAGACATGAGTGCCAGATTAATCAGTCTAGCCATCAACATCGCCGTAATGGGCTTCATTTTACAGGAAGGCATCTTTTCATATTTGAAGAGGGCTTTTCCTGAGACTGTCGATGCATTACAATTGCGATCTTTGGCCGAAAAAACAGCTGCCGGAAACACTTCGTCTCTCAATCAGGGTTTTCCAGAACTTTCCTCACTGGATGCATCCGGAGCTATCGTCCATGCATCACTTGTACACGGCTTTGGTTTGGTGATGCTCTATGGCGGTATTGGTGTCTGGGTTTTGGCCGCGATCAGTTTTATAATTTTTGGACCCAAGAGAGCATTGCTGCAAAAGTAGAGAGTGAAGACTACCGCGCCCACAGGCGATTCGTGAGTCTCAACTGATTAAGCCGCCTAGTATTATGACGTAAAGTGCGTTGTATTATTGCTTTGGAACGAAACTGAAAAGAAGTAACGTTAAAAACCCCTTCTAGCGAAGGTTTTTTTTATCCTTTATACTGATAAGACCAATTAATCTTCCTAGGAGTTGTCTAACGAATCATGATAAAGAAAGAAGTCGCGCATATACGCAAGCAATTTAAGCTAGATCACGATTTAATGAATATTTACGATATTCTCAACGTGTATATTATGAAGGAAAGCAATGAGATCTATCATTGGGAGCGCCTGCCGTTTGGAATGGTGGATAGAGAGAAGCAGGAGTTGTACATGGGCAATTTCAAAAAACTCTTGACCGGCGAACTGGATCAGAAATTGTTCGAGTTGAAGTTTCAGGCGGAAGCGGAGGAGCCAGCGCAGGTGATGCTTCACCAAGCTTTGGTGACAGGGGATCCAGATGAATGGCAGGACCTGATGCTGCTGTTGGTGGACAGAATGATGGCGGATACTCATTATGAACGCGATACGGTGATCACTTTTGTTCGCGGACAGTATTACCGCCCGACCAAAGATAGAAACGATGAAGCCGAGGAAAGTGAGAAAAATGAAATGTTCGCGCATCCGTTTATTCTATGCAGCGTGAATTCCACGGAGAAACAACGGAAAGCTCTCTTATTTGATTATGTGGAAAGGGAATTCAAGTACAACGTCATTGTAGATCCGATTGTTAAATTAAGTACACCGGAGCAGGGCTTCTTTTACCCGAGCGTGACGGACAATTATTCCGATGTGAACCGTATTCTGTATTGTACAGGAAAATCGAACTTTCCGGATCCGCATTTCATCGAGCAGGTCTTGAACGCCGAAAGATCCGTGACGGCACTGGAAGAGAGAGCTATTTTCGAAGACATCGTGAAGGAAGTGGCGGGCGAACAACTTGACGCGACTACTATTGCTCAGTTGTACGAGGAAATCCACCAGGTCATCGAAGGTGGCGAAGGGGAAGAAGAACCTCCTAAGCTCGACTATAGAGATGTAGAACGTGTACTAAAGGTAAGCGGCGTTGAAGACGTGACGATGGAAAAAGTGGAACGTGCTTTTGAAACCATCGTCGACGACAAGCACTATGAGATGAAGGCAAGTAGTGTGATGCCGAAATTCACTACAAAATCGATAAAGATCGAAACAAAGGTAGCTACGATTTCGGTCAGTCCGCAGGATTTGAAATATGTGAAGCAAGTGAATTATCAAGGTAGACGCTGCATTTTGATTGAGGTTGACGAAGATGCTGTGATCGAAGGATTTACACTCACTACAGAAACGCTTTAGATTTTTTAATAGCGGGCTATCCTTAAAGTCTTTTATGAAGACTTGGGATAGCCCTTTTTGTATCAAATATGGTACTTAAAGATATAGTTAATATATTCTTTTGCACTAGTATTAATTTCTTCATCGCTGGCTTGAAATGAAGTTCCAAGCGTTGTAGCCTTTGAATAGGTTTGCGCGTCATTTGAATCAAACTGATTTTACAGAATTGTTATCAAACTATTAAAAAAAAGTAGGGTTGTTCAAATCCCACGGTATAGCCAATGAAAGCGTTTCTATTGATTTTGCGACCGCTATCCCCGAAAGAAATTGGCATTATTTAGTGCTTGAAGTTCCTCTGATTTGGATATTTTATTTAGTTATTGTTTTATTTTAATAGGATAATGTTACCTTACCGTCACTCTGTCCTATGTTTCTAGGAATATAATGAGATTGTATTCGACACCAACCTTTATAAACCATCGGAGGAAACACAATGAAAATTAAGAAAACATTATCCGTTGCATTATGTGTAGCAGCAGTCGCATCTTTCTCATCTCAAGCAATGGCCAATCCTGTCACAACGCCAACCAGTTCAACCGTAGCATCATCCACTAATCAAGTTGGACAAAAATTTACACTAGCTGGTGTTAAAACGAACGCCAATACAGTATTGATAGCAACAAGCACGGTTGATCTTGATTTGGATGGCGTGAAGGACACTTTATATCTCATTGGCGACAAAAATGAATCTCCTGATTTCGACAACATTAATCTCATCGTTGTAAACGGCAAAACAAACAAAGTGTTAAACGCAGGGATTAAAGACTTTGGTGGTTTGAACGCGAAAATCAGCTATGTGAGTGATTTCAATAATGACCATGCACTTGATGTGATGATTACTGCGTACTCCGGTGGCAACCAAGGTTCTACCAATGCTAGAATCGTAACTTTCAAGAATGATACCCCTTCTATTATTCTGGGCGGGGATTTGAAGGTGAAAGGCGAACGGGCATTATTCAGAACATTAGAAGCAGTCGATGTGGAAAATGATGGCGTGAACGAACTGCTTGGAATCAGAATCCTCCATGGTGAAGCTACTTCAATGGTAACAGGCTATGAAAAAGTATGGTTTGCGTACAAAAACGGCGAATTCCAAGTTAGCAAAACAGAAACTACTAAAGAAGATCCATTTAAACAACCTGCACTTGGAGAACTGACTGTTGGCCAACCTTTCGCATTGCAAGGTGTTAACACAACAGATAAGACTGTTCTTATCAGAAAACAAGTTAACGATGTTAATAAAGACGGTGTCCAAGATAAAATTTATCTGATCGGTGACAAAGCAGATGAACTTGGTTATGTAAGCAACATCAACCTGGTTGTTGTCGATGGCAAAACAAATACATTGAAAGATGCAAAAATCAGCGGTTTCGATGGCTTTAAACCAGAAATTCAATGGATTGGTGATTTCAACGGGGACAAAGCAAATGATGTAATGTTTACAGCATTCTCCGGTGGTAACAATGGTACGACAGATGCTTACATATTGTCTTTCACAGGTGATAAGGTACAACCGCTTTTGAGTGTAAAACCTGTTGTGGATGGTAAACCAGCATTTTTCAACACTTTAGAGCAAGTAGATCTTAATAAAGATGGTGTATATGATCTGGTGGGGACTAGAAAAATTCGCGGTGACGCTGAAGCTATAGTTCTAGGTGAGGAAAAAACAACATTCACATTCAAAGACGGTGCCTTCAAGGTTGTAGGTACAGAAACCATTAAGTCCGATAGCAAGCCAGCGACTACTCCAACAACTACAACAAGTGATTACACCGTTGGCAAACGTTTTGAGCTTAAGGGAATTACAACAACAGCAAAAACAATCCTGCTTGAGAAACAACAAGTGGATGTAACTGGTAATGGTGTTGCGGATAACGTCTTACTGATTGGTAACAAGGATGCCGCTAATGGTGGATTAGTTACAGATATCAACATCGTCGTTCTAGAAGGAAAAACTAAAAAAGTGATTAACAGTAATATCAAAGACTTCACGGGTTACCAACCAAAAATCAACTTCGTTGACGATTTTAACGGAGATAAATCTAAAGATGTCATGATTACTGTATACTCTGGCGGTAACAACGGCAGCACCAATGCTTACGTAGTATCCTTCAAAGACAGTGGTGTGAAAGTTCTTCTTAATGAGTACGTGAAAGTGAATGGCAAACGCTCGCTCTACAACTCAATGAAAGTCACTGATGTAGATAAAAACGGAGTCTATGAGATTGTTGCAACAAAAACGATTCATGGTGAAGCTACTTCCGTAATTAAAGGCGAAGAAACCGCTGTTCTTGCTTACAAAAATGGAGCATTTCAAGTTAAATCGACGACTGTAAAGAAATCTAAATAATCTTATAACAGATACCTCATTGAGGGAGTCTCCCGATAGTCATCAAAAGTGGCTACCGGGGGACTCTCTTTTTTTTGAGTATGATTGACTTGTGCTCTTGGTGAGAACGCCTAAAACTAAACTCTCCCTTGCTCAATAAGTCTTGCGGATCCATTATTAAATTACAAAATGACCCGCTATTCTAAAGGAGAGAAAACAATCTTATGGAACTGAAAAAAATAAATGAATCTATTTATTACTTAGAAAATGTTAGGGAAACAGACAGACCTGTTTTGGGATATGTTGTAGGTGAGAACTTTTCAATTATGATTGATTGTGGCAATTCAAAATCGCATTTTGATGCCTTTATAAAGGGTTTAGATGATCACAATCTACCACGTCCCAAATATGCATTGATTACGCACTGGCATTGGGATCATACCTTTGGCATGCATGCTTTTGAGGGGGAAACCATAGTATCTTCAGCAACGAATGAGGTACTAAAGCGATTGAAAGCGTGGAAATGGGATGAAGAGTCCGTTGTAAAACGTTTAGAGACAAAAGAAGAAATAGAATTCGCCTATAACTGTATGAAAAAAGAATACGATACGTTCGATAAGATTTCGGTCAGCACAGGATCGATTATTTTCGAGGATTCTTTAACGTTGGATTTAGGGGGCATCACTTGCCAAATCCTCAAGGTAGGAGGGCCGCATGAAGCAGACTCTTGTGTTGTATATGTTAAAGAAGCGGAGGTTTTATTTGCAGGTGATGCACATAGTGGAGATTATTATCATGGAGAAGGTAAGATTGATCCCATAAAAATGAAGGAATATGTTGAGTTTTTAAAAAATCTTTCATTCACTACGTATATCACAGGGCACGACGCCCCTATGAGCAAGGAGCAAATCATTCATGTGTTAAGTAGATTTTGTGAAATGAAGTAAACAGGGACTCCCTTTCCCTATACCCACCCCGTAAACTCCAATATAGATGCTTTTGCAGATTGGGCTTCGGAATGTGCGCCTTTACGCCATTGTTTGGGAGATTCGCCCATAAGCTTGGAGAAACATCGGTTGAAGCTGGAAATGGACTGAAAACCGACTTGTTCAGAGATGGAGAGGATGGAAGCATCCGTGCTTTTTAACTGCTTGCAGGCCTCTTCAATGCGGGTACTGTTTAGGAAATCTAGAGGTGCGGTCCCCATGATCTCATGGAATTTTCTGCGAAAATGAGTGGTGCTTAGATGGCACAGATCAGCTAGGTCATTGATGGTAATAGGTATCATATAGTTTTTGGTGATGTATTCCAGAACCGGAGAGATGACAAAATCACCTTTCAGGTTATGCTCTGTTTCTTGCTCTGCTAAGGGTTCATTCCGGGAATGTATTCTAAGCAGTTCTATATAAAGGGATAATAATAAGCCGTAGGCACTTTCCTGATAGTAAGGATTTTTGTGCTTCAATTCCTCTACGACCGACGTCGCAAGGGTATAAACCTTGGGATGTTCCTCCTTGTTCAAAATACAATTCATTCCCTTGATCGCCCACAAATTTGGCTCGAAGTCACTATAAGCGCTTTTGAATGAATGTTGAAAGAGCTCCTCTGGTGAAAAAAAGATATAAGACCAAAGACTAGCTTCATTTGGCGAACTATACGTTGTATGAGGTAGATACCTAGGGATGAAGGTCACATCTCCGGCTTTAAAGGGTACGGATTCACCATTGATCTCCATGATGCCGCTATCCGAATGACAAATGCCAATCTCTAAATGGTTATGAAAATGGAGATGTTCACTTTTGATATCGGAAATCTTCCAACGCTCACCGCTTAACAGTAAAATAGGGAAGTTTATCGGCAAGCTGTAGTGGCGGTATTCAATGACGGGCTTCTTTTTTCTGGGCATATTCTCAATACTCCCATTCTTATTACGTAGGTTGAGTAGATTATAGGTTAAAGTGATTTCAAGTTCAACAATATAGATGTACTTTACAACTTGAGGAAAGGGAAAGAAGCGGTGGAGGGGAATTTTGGAACTGTAGGAGCGTTAGCGTCCGCCTTTGTCTCCGGATTTCAACCGCTAATAGCGGTACAAATCAAGAAATTCTTACGACAACAGCGGCCGGAAGTCCAACATTCCCCGGAATTGCGACTGACCCTGTACTCTTAATGGTTGAAATTGCACAGTTTAGTTATGAATATGCTTAGAATCAGACCATTTTACTCCTTACAATAGAGTTTGTAAAGCGTTTACATAGGACGGACAGCTCTCAGCGCCAATGGGGGCGTGTGCGAAAGAGAGGAGAATCAAGATGCTTCAATTAACTTATGACAGAGAAGAGATTCTAAGCGTTATCGACAAAGTCGTTAGAAAAACAATGACGATGGATTTAACATGGGACTGGCCATGTGGTGTGGCTTATTATGGGGTATCCAGAGCTTATAAAACGACAGGTAATAAAGAGTATTTGGATATGCTTGTCCAGTGGGCAGATGAATATATCGAGCTGGGCCTGCCGGACTGGACGGTAAACACCTGCGCCATGGGGCATATGCTGATCACCTTGTATGAAGAAACAGGCAATCAGAAATATTGGGATATTGTAATGAGCAAGGTGGATTATCTGCAGAACCATGCGCTCAGATTCGGAGATCATGTGTTGCAGCATACCGTATCCGTCTCTAATGATTTTCCAGAGCAGGCATGGGCAGATACATTGTTTATGGCGGCATTTTTTCTGCTCCGTGTTGGAAGTAAATTAAACGATCAGGAAATGATCCAGGATGCCCTGAATCAATATTACTGGCATATCAAATACCTGCAAGACCCTAGCAGCGGCCTCTGGTACCATGGCTACAATAATGTGAAGCAGGATCATATGTCCGGACTATATTGGGGCAGAGCAAATGCTTGGGGCGCATATACCATGTCGCAAGTCAAAAAGCTTTTGAAAGAATGGTATTTGTATCCGGCGTGTATGGACGTGGAGTGTTCGCTGCGCGATCAATTGGCGACACTCAAGCTTGTGCAAACGGAGAACGGCTTGTGGCGGACAGTGCTTGATGACGAAGAGTCTTATGAAGAAGTATCTGCCTCTTGCGGGATAGCGGCTGCAATGATCAATAACGGCAATCCGCAGCATACCAAATATGTACAAAAGGCCCTGAAGGGTGTCCTAAGCAATATCAGCGAGGATGGACGAGTACTGGGAGTATCGGGCGGAACAGCGGTTATGAAGGACCGGGAAGGCTATCGCAATATTCCAAAAGACTGGATTCAAGGCTGGGGCCAAGGCTTAGCACTCTCTTTTCTGTCCGATATGCTTAAATAGGAGGGATCCAAGTTGTCCAAGCAAACAACGGGGGCCTTTACACTACCGGGAGAATCCGGTTATGAGGCATTGACCTTAGAGTTAGCTGAACGGTGGGGTGCCGATGTCATCCGTGACAGTGACGGCACACAGTTGTCCGATGAGATTATCAACGCAGGATACGGCATTTATTCTACAATCTGTATCATCAGAGATCATAACGAATGGGCATCCCAGAACCCTGATAAGCTACAGCAGAGCTTTTTAATTACTAATCCGAAGGTAGCGGTCGAAAATTATTTATCCATCTATTTAATGGAAGACTTTTTCGCTGAGCAATTCCGAGTAAATGATTCCAAAGAGGCGTTTAAGTACTGGCAGGTTTTTGACCGAACTACTGGTGAAGAGGTTCCAAGAGAACAGTGGAATTATGAGCGGGAATCTGGAAATGTAGTTATTACTGGAATTGCGCCATGGCATAAGTATACGGTCAGCTTCATGGTCTACCGGATTTGGGAAGAGATCTCCATGTACAATCACACCACGAATCACTGGGAAAAAGAACATCTAATGCAGATTGATCCCATCTATGTTGAAACGCAAAAGTATTTGCTCCATTGGATTGAAGATTGGTGTCGTAAGCATAAGGAAACAACGGTGGTTCGGTTTACGTCCCTATTTTATAATTTCGCCTGGATCTGGGGCAGCAATGAGCGCAATCGCCATTTGTTCTCGGACTGGGGTTCATATGATTTTACGGTAAGCTCAAGAGCGCTTGATCTGTTTGCTCAAAAATATGGGTATTCGCTCACGGCCGAGGATTTTGTGAATGGTGGAAAATATCGTGTCAGTCATATCCCGCCGCAGCAGCGCAAGCTGGACTGGATGGCATTTATCAATGATTTTGTCATCGAATTTAGTAAGAAACTAATTGATATTGTGCATGTGTACGACAAGCTGGCATATGTCTTCTATGATGACAGTTGGGTTGGCATGGAGCCTTACAATGATCGTTTCGAGGAGTTTGGTTTTGACGGGATGATTAAATGTGTGTTCTCAGGGTTCGAGGCAAGAATGTGTTCAGGTGTAAAAGTAGATACCCATGAGATTAGGCTGCATCCCTACTTGTTTCCGGTTGGTTTAGGTGGTCTGCCTACCTTTATGGAGGGAGGGAACCCTACACTAGATGCCAAAAAATATTGGATCAATATTCGGCGTGCTCTACTCAGAGAGCCTATAGATCGAATTGGATTGGGTGGATATTTGCATCTTGTAGAGCCTTATCCGGATTTTTGTGATTATATCGAAAAGATTGCGGGTGAATTCAGAGAAATTAAAGAGCTGCATCATAAAGGCAAACCGTATCATATTAAGACGAAGGTAGCCATTCTGCACGCTTGGGGCAAATGGAGATCGTGGACCTTGTCCGGGCATTTCCATGAAACGTATATGCATGATTTGATTCATATTAACGAGGCTTTATCCGGATTGCCGATTGAAGTACAGTTCATTGATTTTGAGGATATCCGTCAGGGGATTTTAAAAGATTGTGATGTAGTGATCAATGCCGGATCGGCTGGTTCAGCATGGAGTGGTGGAGAACGCTGGAGGGACAACAAGTGTGTGGACTTACTGACAAAGTGGGTCTATGAAGGTGGTACTTTTATAGGCGTGAATCAGCCTTCAGCGCTTGAAGGGTATGACAGCTTTTTCAGAATGGCACATGTGCTTGGTGTAGATGAGGATACAGGCTCCAGAGTAGCGCATGGAAAATGGACATATGAAGTGAAGGATGAGCTTGGTTTAGTGCCTATTGGGGCTAGCATAACACCCAAAAATAACATTTATCTTACTGATGGAGCAGCAGCGGTTGTGAATGAAACGGATGGGATGATAACTCTATCCACGCATGCCTTTGGTAAAGGAAAGGGGATCTATCTTCCTTCTTTCACATTCAGCTTTGAAAATACAAGATTGCTGCTGAATTTGATTCGTTTTGCGGGTAATGAGTTCACGGAGACCAAGTACATTACGGACAACTTATATACAGAGTGTGCTTATTATCCGGAAAGCAAAATACTCGTGGTTATTAACAATAGCGATCAGCTTCAAAGCACTACGATTCATACGGAATATGGACAGCAAACCCTGGAATTAGATCCTTTTGACACGATGATTAAAATGATTGGGGATTAATAATATCGGCATAGGAACGGAAAAACCATCCATGGTTATAACATTTAAAAGCTCAAGCTGCGGCTAACCTGCCGATGCTTGAGCTTTTTGCTGTAAAGCGAATATGCTATACGTTGAGTTTGCAGTCTATTTTAATATTAATTTAGGAGTTGCAATACAGCTTGAGGATTCTGATTTGCTTGTGCCAGCATTGCTTGGGCAGCTTGAGTTAATATGTTGGTTTTTGTGAAATTCATCATTTCTTTAGCTATGTCCGCATCACGGATACGTGATTCTGCCGAAGCTAAGTTCTCTGCAGAGTTTTTCACATTGTTCAATGTGTGCTCCATACGGTTTTGTAATGCACCATACATCCCTCTATAGTTTATTACTTTTCCTATGGCTTTATCTATTTGAGCTAATGTCTTATCAGGTATACCGGGTGGCAATATTCCCATATTTGCAATGCCCAATCCTTGAGAGGTTACATTGAACAGGGGGATGATGATTGTTTGATTATGGTTAGCCCCTGCTTGAATATCGAGACTTGGTGGAACATAGTCAATATCCTTTATATCCGTTTTCACTGTTGTTTCAATATGCTTAGTTTCTACTAGTTCATGTGTTAGTTCAAATACATCAAGATTTAATGAAAACGGACCATAATTGAAGCCCAATGATACACTCGTACCAGAGGGAATAGTGAGTTGCCAATCAAAATTTATTTGTGGTTGACCTGCTGCCGGATTATTAATCGTAAGCTCTGAAGGCGCCAGAAATCCAAGCAAATCATCAAATTTTAAGCCAGCGTTGGCATCTGATCCCGTTAGGTTAAATGAACTTCCTGAAGGTGGATTTATTATGGTATTTCCGGTAGCTAACGGATTTCCTCCTGCATCAGTGATAACTGAATTTATTGGAGGGGCGATTATATTATCTAGTTTGATATTGGCATCGGTTGGATCCATATTATTAATTACATATTTGATTTCCATAGAGTTATCAGCCAGTACAGTCCTATATCTCATAATTGATAGGTTTGTGCCGGGGAACCACATATGATCCCAGGCAGGATCTGATCCTGAACCACTACGAGATGTATACTCGATGGGTCTTAAACTTCCATTAACTTCAATATTTTCGAGCATTGAACCGTATACATCGCCAAGATCTTTGGGTCCAAAACTGGTTTTATTCATTCCAACAGAGAACCAGTAGGCAGGTGTAGCATATTGTGGATCGTTTGATGCTGTTAACGTTTCATAAACAGTATTATTTGTGTCCGTCTTAGTTGTTGTTTGAATATCAATATTATATTCATTATAGCCTGCTCTTCCATCTGGAGAGGCGATTGGAGAAATATTATTGGTATTTGAATATGTATTGGTCGTTACTGATGTATCTGAACTACTAATTACATGTCTTGTTTCTGCTGATGTTCCTTGAGGTTTGTAGACTATACTGTTAGTTACTCTAGTAGTTGGTGGCGGGTCACTGATAGTATAGGCTGTATTACTGCTCGATCGATCAGCAAGTATCGTATAATCATCTCTAGCCAACAAGTTAATTGAATTAAATTCTGTTCTCCTTGAAAGGCTGTCTATTTCTTGGGTAAGTTGTTGTATTTCAGCCTCAATCTGTTGCCTGTCGTTATCCGTATTCGTATCATTTAGACCCTGAATAATCAATTCCCTTTGTCTTTGTAATATATCATTTATCTCTTGTAGGCCGCCCTCTGCTGTTTGAAGGAGTGAAGCGCCGTCCTGTATATTTCTGGATGCCTGATCCAGTCCTCTAATTAATTTGTCCCCTCATTTTTTCAGATATTGACAATCCTGCAGCATCATCAGAAGCTTTATTGATGCGTAAGCCTGATGATAGATTTTCCATACTACTAGAACCAGCTTTAGCATTTTTCCGTAACAAGTTATTTGCATTTAGAGCAGACAAATTGTGCATTATTATCATAATTGATACCTCTAAGAGAAATAATGTGAATTCCCATACATATTATCACAATAATAGATATTGCGTCCATGAATGCATTAAAGCAGCTTTGCAGAATGAATCGGCTTATTTTTTTTTGGATTTTTTTAAATCCTTACTATATTTGTAAAGTTTTATTTATATGAAGACCCGGGTTAGCCATTCCGAAATTAGATCATGCTATATCTTGTAGCCAACTATGTTAAACCAAATGGGTCAAAATAGAATAAACAACTAGAGGAGGCTTATATATTGGATTGGCAGGATTTAATATTTAAGTTTGTTGGTGGACTTGGGATTTTTCTGTTTGGTATTAAATACATGTCAGATGGGCTTCAGAAATCCGTGGGGATAAAATGCGTGGCCTGCTCGAGAGGTATACATCTAACCCGATTTTGGGTGTTCTTGTCGGGATTAGCGTAACTGTATTGATACAATCTTCAACGGGGACAACGGTTTTGGCGATTGGGCTTGTAAATGTGGGCCTTATGACTTTGCGACAAGCCATTGGTGTGGTTATGGGCGCAAATATAGGAACAACAATGACAGTATTTATTGTAGGGATCAAGCGAATTGGTGATCATAGTAAGAATATTGCACAGTTCGTTTTGCACGAATAATAAACAGCACCCTTAGAATAGACATTGGATAATCCCTATCCGATGAAACTCTAGGAGGTGTTTTTTTATTATGAAAAAAGGAAAGAGCATGCTCTCAAAGATGAACCTTATTAATGAGGTAGGTGCTCACGTTAATACAATCGATCAATTGTATAAATCTAGCATCCTTAATCGTAGAGGTAAGACAACGAATGGCGAATTATTCACAGAAGTAATTGCTGAAGAATTGTTGAGATTGGATATAAAAAATCGGCTGAAAGAGATCAATGAAGTAGTAAGAGAGAGTGGGTATCGTGTGACCACGCATGACGGGGTTGTTACTACCGGGCACAAGGAAGAGGATTCTAATCGAAAAGAAGAGAGAGTTGCCATTCAATTATTTAACTTAAGTCAAAGTGGAAAAATATTTAATGGTATTGGAAGGATTATGGACTATCAAGTCCCTTTGAAAAATAGTAGTGCGGATAAGGGACTAGGTAAGATTGATTTAATTTCTTTGGTGGATGATTGTATGGTTCTGATCGAATTTAAAATTAATGAAAATAGAGAAACCCTCTTAAGGTGTGTTCTTGAAATCGCTACATATTATCAGGTGCTGTCAAAGTCCAAGTGTTTTGTATGGATCCTGTAAGCTTCGAAGTACAGACTCTATAAAAATATGTTCACAATATCCCTCGCAATTATGATTATAACTAAACTCTCCCTTGCTGAGCTTAGCCTGCCTCATCCATTATTTAACTAAGAAATGATTTGCAGCGCCATAAAAGATTGGAGACGATGTTTATTCATGAGGGACTTTGTAATCCGAAATCCAAAGGATGAAGATGCGGAGCAAATTGAAAGCATGGACTTTGTTCTAAAAATGCTATATCTGTACCATGGAGATCTGGATAAGCGAAATATGTTCTGTGCAGTGAGTGGCGACGGAGAGGTTCTGGCCGTTGCACATCTGATGGAGCATGATACTTTTCATGCGGTTGGACATGATGAAGACCCAAACTTCAAACGATATCTTAATTACGAAATTATATTTGCAGAGAACACCGAGGATGAAGGTATCAAAGCTGCGCTGATCGAAGCATTGATCGGACGATCCAGAGAAATTAAAGCTGGGTATCAAGAGAAACGTATTATCATGGCTCAATATCTCGACACAGATGATCTCGAAGAGTTGAGCTTTTGTCTAGCGCGTGGATTTACGATTTGCGATACGATTGTCGTGTTTAAATTTGACCTGAGTAGAGAGATTCCTGAGTATCCTTTACCAGAAGGTGTTCTGGTGAAGCCAACTGCACTGAACAATAGTGAAGCTCAGGAACAATATCGTCAAGCTGAACTTGCTTCCTTTGACGGCGTGGCTTGGAGCTTGAATCACTTGGGATGGATGCAGGGATCACCCGAAATCGTTAATTTCTGCGCGTTTCATGGCGATCAATTGATCGGCAACACCTCAACCTGGAGAATCACCGACGAGAGAAGTGCAACGGAGAATGTATTCGTCATTCCTGAATGGCAGAAAAAAGGTGTCGCTCGTAACATCATCTGCACAGCACTGGACTATCTAAAACAGCAGGGAAAAACAATCGCCACATTAGGTACGCATGGTGATAATAAGAAAGCTATTAGGCTATATACTCAGATCGGTTATGAATTGTACGGTTCAAGATTTACAGTTGGCTATGAAATAGTTTAATAAGCATTTACTAGACGACTTTGGTCGTCTTTTTTTTTTACAAGGACTACTGATCTTCTTTATTGAATTATTACTAATAAGGTATTATTTTCAAAATAATATGTTTATTTAAAAAGGGAGTCTAGAGGAATGATTAGGATCTGCATTTGTGATGACGAGCAATTACATAGTTCCAAATTAGAGAAGATTATTATGGATAGTGCAGGCTTGTATCAAAACATAGAGCTAGATATAGACATTTATGAATCTGGAAAATCATTGTTGAAGGCTTTAAAAGCTAGAAACGAGGAGTATCAAATATTATTCTTAGATATTGAAATGGGGATATTAAATGGTATCGAGGTCGCTAGGGAAATTAGAAAAATAGACAAAAATATGATTATCATTTATGTTACCAGCTACGATAATTACACCATGGAAAGCTTTGAAGTTTCACCTTTTCGATACATACTTAAACCTATTCAAGACGAACATATAAGCAAAGTATTACTCCACGCCATTGATGAGGTTAGAAGGAATAACCAGTACTTATTCTTCAAAACTCAAAATCTTAACTATCAAATCAAAAGTGAGACGATTCTATCTATTTCATCTGAGAAAGGTAGGATCATACATGTTGTAACCGTTGCTGACGAGTTTTCCTTTTATGGCACGATAAAAGAGATTGAAGAAATGCTTGATCCCTTGTCCTTTATAAAAGTAAATCAAGGTACCATTTTAAATCTAAATTATGTACATATTGTTTCGGGAACCGATATTATTCTCACCAATAAAGAAAATTTCGCAATTAGTAGAGGTCAGAGAAAGGTAGTTAAAGATGCTTATAACAACTTCATAAAAAGGAGGATTGGCTTTTGAGAAATTTTGAGGTTATGAGCATTGCGGTGCTAGCTATTCTCTATACGCTAGTTCAGGTAACATCTATTTCTATTTATTTCAATGGATTCCTTAACCTCAGAATTTCAAAGTATAAATTTTATTCCTTAACATTTCTCGCTATGGGAGTAATAAAATTATTGTCTAGTGATACAAACTCTATGGTTAAGTTGCTTTTATTTGTTGTTCTTTTGAGTATCTGTATACTGTATTCGTTCTACGGATCAATGGCTCAAAGGATCTACCACATTATCTTTTTTACGCTGATCACTACACTTGCAGACTTGGCGTTGTCTATTATTACATATAATTACGAACAAAAATTTGAAGACCGTTTATTCCTCATGCTTGTCGTATATTTTAGTGCAAACTTTTTATCGTTGTTAATTGTGATGTTGTCGGCAAAGTTGTTACTCTATTTTAGATCTGATAATGAGGACGGATTAAGTAATAAGGAATGTTTGTTATTAAGTATTGTGCCTTGTTTATCATTAATGAGTATATATTGGATTTTCCAGTATAAAGATATTAATCAATTCGTTCCATGTGTTTTTTTGTTAATTGTCAATGTATGTATCATGCTGATTTACAACAGTTTAGAAGGGAAAAATTTTCTTATACATAAGTACTCCATAATGGAGACACAAAATAAATATTATGAAGAGAGCTTAGAGAATCAAAGGGAAATGTCTAAGCTAAAACATGATCTGAAAAATATTTTATTAAATATAGCCTATGGATTGGAGAGGAAAAAAACAGAAGAGGTAAAAGAGGAGCTACAGGAGTTATTGAAAACCAATGTATTCTCATATAGATTATTAACCGGGTGTATACCCATCGATGCCATTCTTCATAGTAAGCTAGAACAAACCAAGAAGTATAATATAGAATGCACTTTAGACCTCCAAGTTCCTCATGACTTATTTATAGAACATACCATTGATCTAGCGGTCATTTTAGGGAATCTTTTAGATAATGCCGTTGAAGCAGTACTTAGATTAACAGAAGAAATGAAAAAGGAAATTGAAATCAACATAAAGTTTAGTGAGGGTAAATTATTCATAATCATTGTAAATTCGTCGAATCATGTGAATATGGACTTTTCCTATGGGCGATTAATTTCTGAGAAGGGAAAAAATAGGTACGGCATTGGAATCAGCAGTATCAATGAACGAGTCAAAAAGTTAAAAGGATACTCAGACTTTTCGTACGATGAGGGCTATTTTAATTCAATCGTAGTTTTACCAATGCCATAAAATAAAAAAGGCGACTTTCCATTCAAAATTGAATGAGAAATCGCCTTTTTATTTTGCAGATTACAACGAGTATTATGCAGATTACAACGAGCACCAAAAAACCAAAAAATATTGGCTTATGATTTCAATGTAGGTTATCAAGGGCATAAATATTCCAAAGTACAAAAGAAAAGTGAAATAGGGGGGGAGCAAAGAGTCGCCATTGCGGGCTTTAATTATGCAAACTTGTATCCATTTCTATTTTGGGACATGTGAATTCCAAATCAAATAGGAAAGGAGGGAGAACGTTATGATTCCATTAGTTGTATTAGTTGTTGTATTTGCTTTATTGACTATAACGCTATCATGTCTATGGCTCTACAACGATTGTTTGTATCGAGGGATAAATCCTTGGATTTGGGTATTATTAATGATTGCGACCACTCCCATATTGGGATTCATTTTATATTCTCTTATTGGAAAAAGAGAAATATCAATTACGGGCAAGCCTAGAAAGAATAAGTATATAGGATCTGCGGTTTTTATTACCATATTGCTGCTTATCTTTTCAAGTATCGGATTAGCATTTTATTCAGTGACATAGGTAGAGAAGTTAGATTTAAGCTGATAGTGCTCTGTAGATCTTCTACAGAGCTTTTTATTATTGTTATAATTCATTTCAATATTTTACCGTCTATGCTACTATATCTACGATCATAAAAGGAATAAATTAGAAGAGTAGGTGGGTTTCATGGAAATCGGTGCTATCACTTTGATTGTAAAAGACATGGAAAAGATGGCCACATTCTATCGGGACGTCATGAACATGGCTATAGAATGGGATGGTGGCGTATTTACTGGGGTTCAGCTAAAGAGTGGTGTGTTTTTTAATTTGTGTCAGCGGGATGCGCTGAGTATTTCAGGGCTAGGTTATCCTAATGGGTTAAATGGGACAATGGAAGTCTCATTTGGCGTTCCCTCACCTGAAGAGGTCGACAAGGAATTTGAGCGTCTGGTGAAGGCAGGTGCAACTCCTATAAAAGAACCTATTTCACAGCCTTATGGGTTGCGTGAAGCTGTTGTGGCTGATCCAGAAGGGAATTTGATTGAGATCGTAGCTGGCATTCCACAAGAATAATTGGGTATATACAATCACCCGAAAGGAAGAATTACTCTTGAGAACCCCTATAACTAATGTAAACTGGCTTGAACACCATGAAATCATGGATGAGCTACTCTATCATGAAGCCAACTTAACCACACATCCGATGGATGATGGCTTTGAAGCTGAGGTTCTAAAGATCAATCTAGATCAGGAAAGCTATGTCTTGAAAACATGGAGTAAGAGCTCCAAACCAGATGTTCAGTTTCAATACCATTTATTGGATGTCCTGTCCGAACGAGGGGTAGCCGTCTCTAAACCAGTGGGTTGGGGAATCAATCCGGACGGGAATAAGGTGTTGTTAACAAGCTTTGACGGAAAACCAATTCATAAAGTGAATAATAAGACAATGAAGGAGCTCGCGAGCATTTTAGCCAGAATTCATCAAATAGATATCGCTGAGCTGGAACATATACAACTACCTAAGTACGATTTCATCGACTACTTTTTTCCTGAAGCGAGTGAGCACCCAGACCTTAATCATGCACTTATATCACTAGTGGAGCAAACTCCTATGAGACAAGATCGTATCATTCATGGAGATTTTCATTTAGGAAATATAGTAGAGGAACAACAGCGATTTACCGTCATCGATTGGACGAACGGCCAGTTGGGAGACCCTAGATATGATTTTGCATGGTCACTTATTCTGCTGAAAGTCCACATCTCCGAGCGTTACGCTGATATGTTCCGTTCTGCTTATCTATTGGAGAATTTTATGGAGCTGGAAGAGCTTGAGGTGTTCGAAGCATGGGCTTGTCTAAGATGGATCTTACTGAATAGACGAGGCAGTACACCTAAAGGACCTAATGTAACGAAGAGGGTAAAGAGCATACTGGGCAGTAATCGCTTCCTGAAAGATTTGGATTTCCAAGGGTTTAAATGAACTTCATCTTAAAAAGAATTACAATACAGACCGCAACCCTTTGCGAGGGAGGCGGTCTATTTACGTTTGTTCGCTGCTTTCATTCAATATTCAGTTTGGGTGTTTATAATGCTTTTTATGAATCGGGGGATGTGCTTGTATAGACTTCTACTGTGAAAAGGAGGTTTTCCATGGTAAGGGCAATTCAAAAAACATTGTATCTCATACTGGCATGCTTCATAGGACTGTTTATCGCTTCCTCCTTTTTTATCCGAGCGAAATATAATTATTTCGTATATGGGGACACGCCAGTTTTGGAGAAGCAACAGCTCGGCCTTTTTATTCTAGGGATTGTGGTGGTGCTGGCGTTAAGCGTTATTTTGTATAAAATATGCCTGAAGCTTAATCAGTGCAGTTGGAAAATCGTCATTCCAGCCATATTGCTATGTTCTTTTGCCATTCGGCTCGTGATCATTTTTCTATTTCCTCGCTTGCCGACGGATGATTCGCAGACGGTGCTTTCACTGGCACTCGATATGCTGTACAGGAATGATTATTCATCTTTTGACACGACGGGCTATCTGCATATGTTCCCGTTTAATTTCTCAATTGTTGTGTACTTAAAGACGTTGCTACGGTTATTTCCGGATAATTACTTGGTGATCAAAGTATTCAATATTCTTTTTACACTCTTAACCTCATTAATGATTTACCTGCTGTATAAAGAGCTCAATGGTAAGTCTAAGGATCATGATTATGGCATTCTCGTGTTCGCCGCTACCTATATCCCTTCTTTGTTTATGAGTAATTTAATTTATAACGATGTGATTGCTACCGCCTTCCTGACAAGTGCCTTATATTTTGCTGTGAAATTTATAAAAAGAAAGTCCATAAAGGATATTGTTTTCGCAGCCATCTTCCTGGCAGTCGGCAACTATTTCCGAAGTATCGGTGTTATTTTTCTGATTGCTGTGGTAGTCAGTCTTTTGTTCAACATGCGCGCGATCGGGGTGAAAAAGGCTCTAACCGCGTTGTTTATTACGGCTTTATTGTTTAATGTTCCAGGTTGGACGCAAAATGCTGTGCTGCAGGCGACGAATGTCGTAGATGAACCGATTAATGAAAATTCCGCACCAGTCTATATGTGGCTGAATATGGGGATCAATCTGGAGACGTTTGGGTTCTGGGACAACAGGGAGAGCTACGCTATCTATCAGCAGGATGCAAATTATAATAAGTCAGAAAGCACGGAGTTATTTAAAGAGGAAATCAGTACTAAACTCTCCGAGGCGGGCCTAAGTGACTTAGTGAAGATGTATTATAAAAAAATCGTTTGGACCTGGACAGAAGGAACATACCAGATGGAACGATATGGACTTGGGAATGATGGATCATCCAGTAATGGTGGAAGAATGGGCTTTGTCATGGACCGTTATAGCTACACTAATGCTGCTACGGATCTATTTAAGGGGGATTCGAGCTACCGAAGCGGGCTACTGTGGTTGCTGTATGTTCTGAATTTCCTGATGTATGTTTTTATACTCGTTCGCTTAATCGGTGGAATAAGAGCCAAAAGATTTGAAGAGACCTCTTTGATTCTTGTGGTGCTAGGCTTTATCGGATTCTATCTACTATGGGAGATTAAGTCCCGGTATATTTACCCGGTATATCCGCTGCTGATCGTGTTATCCTACATGGGTTTTAAAGATGTATATGATTATATGTTAAAAAGATATTTTCCACGTCGACCATGTTTGCTCGGAAAGAGGGGGTTCAAAGATGCGGATCAAGCGATATCTCACTTTGCTCATAGTAATGCTTAGTTGTTCCATGGTGCTCGTCTCCTGTGACGCTATCACCGCTCAGAAGATATCAAGTACAGATTCTGGTTCAAGGGTGAACGGGGGACAGGGCTTTAACGGTGGCCGGGGTAAAGATGGAGGGAGCTCTCCCGGCATGAATGGTGGGACAAGAGGAAACGGCAGCCAAGGTACAGATGGAGGAGTTAGCGGGCAAAGTGGGCGACAGTGAACAAATTTCATGAACTTGCCCCAAGCCTACGAAGATTAAGTGTGATAGGATAAGATTACATTTAAATTCCCCGCGGGGGTAAGAAAAGAGAAAAGGGAGCAACATGAGAATCATTATATCGCCTGCCAAGAAGATGAAGATGGATACGGATTTTATGGATTGCCGCCAGATGCCGCAATTTATAAGTGAATCCCAGACTCTTCTGGCCTTATTACAAAAGATGAATTATGAAGAAGCCAAATCGCTATGGAAATGCAATGATGCCATCGCCACGCTAAATGTGGAACGGATTCGTGATATGGATGTAACACGGAATCTTACACCGGCTATCTTTTCCTATGAAGGTATCCAGTATCAATACATGGCACCTGGGGTACTTCAAATGGAGGAGCTGGAATATCTTCATCAGCATTTAAGGATATTGTCCGGATTCTATGGAATCGTCCGGCCATTTGACGGCGTTGTTCCGTACAGGCTGGAGATGCAGGCTAAGCTTAGCGGACCAGGTTTCAAGTCTATCTATGAGTTCTGGAACAGGAAGCTGGCAGAACAGCTATTTTCGGAGACTGATATCATTCTGAATCTGGCCTCTAAGGAATACAGCAAGTGCATCTCCCCGTATGTTGGCGGAAACGTTCGAATGATTAGCTGTGTATTCGGGCAAGAAATCGGCGGTAAGATCGTTGAGAGAGCGACCCTGGTCAAGATGGCCAGAGGTGAAATGGTACGCTTCATGGCTGAGCGGCAAATCACCTGTGTGGAGGATATCAAAGGCTTCGACGGGTTTGATTTCAGCTTTGCTGATGAGCTGTCGGATGAGAGTACGTATGTGTTTATACAAAAAAAGAATGAATAGAGTTAGTAGTACTACGGGTAATCTTGGAGATGGTTGAACAACCAACTTCAGGGTTACCTTTATTTTTGGTCAACGAAACCAGATGGCAAATTCTAGTTTTTTAAAATATAAGGATTTATATGTTTCACTTCATCAATTATCCTTATATTTCTCGCTGAAACGGTACCGTCTTTAAAAAAAGGACGGTAAAGCCATTTCCACTTAAAGGGGATAGATTGCAGTATAGAGAATAAAGTTCGGATGGAATAAGAACAGGTGAAAGAGGAGGGCTTATGATTTTTAAAAGAGATCCATTGGACAAACAGAGCTTACTTAAAGAATTGGATTCACTAGGCTATTCCGACAGAGTCAAAAAAGTAGCGATATTAGGCCGTGATCATCTTGGATCTGTCCAGTACTCCCAATTACTAGCCTCCTTGCTGGAGGATGGCGTTTATGAAGCACGTCTTGCCTTAATTGGTGCCATTGCAACACATGATGCCCCTATTATTCTGTCAGCCCTGCGGCATCCCATGGCAAGTATCAGAAATACGGCTGCGGGTCTTTTGGCAAAGGTGGCTTCAGATGCTGATATTGAACGTGAGCTCCCCCATTTATCATATGATTGCCGCCGTAAGCTGCTGCACAGTATTTCACAGATTAACCGTCAGGAATTGGCGGAACGTTTATTGCCTGTGGTGTACGACCGGTGGGGAGCGGAGGAGGCAGCGATTGTACTGCAGGCCTGTTACTCGGAAACAGTTAGTAAGTGGCTTGCTGATATAGGGTATGCCATAAAAGACTGGAAGAAACTAGCCAGCAGGCATCTTGACGTAGTAGCGGAATACTTTGAAACAACGCTAGGAAGCACACCACTCAGGGAAAAAGTATATGTCTGGTGGAGGTTCTCATCAGCTATGGAGATCCTATGCAATCTGAAGGCGGATCTGGTACTTGCGTGTGCGATGAATCATGGACCCGAGGGTATCATACATCCTGCGTTAAAGGAACAACTTGGCATGCTAGTACGCCAAAATCCGAATAAGGTGTATCAGCTGCTGACTCGAACGGAGTCGCGGAGCGATCTGATTTCTTATGGTGTGCCTGAAGGGGTTCTAAAAAGAAAAAAATATTTATCCATGGAGCAATGGATTGAGATAGCGAAATTACTCGCAGATCACCCGATGCATTTAGCGAAGTTGCTGCATAATATTGCACCTTCCAACCGCCAAGTGATTTTTGATGCCGTGTATGAAGAAGATAAACGCCAAGACCGTGTTTTTCCGGAAAGATTACTTTATGTATTACCGCATGCCTTGCGTGACAAGGAAGCCACCCGGATGCTTGGCCTTCGTGAAATCAATGATGACCGGGAGAGAACAATCAGACTCACCGCTTGCCGTTCGATTCTTCATTCAAGAGCGGGACTTGAACAAGCAACAAAGGTATCCAGTGCAGAAGAACGTTCCACGGCGCTTATGCAACTGATCAGAAGTACGGTTCTGTCGAGACAGGGTATGCATGAGACTTTGGTATTTTTGGGCCGGATTAGAAATGAGCAAGATCCTGTTCGAGGTTTTGTGTTTAAGGAGCTTTCAGAAAGTCCTGCATCTGTGTTCACCGATGCCCATGTACAAGAACTTACTAGGCTTGTTGATAGTGTTATAGATGCCAGAGATACTTCATATGGTACGAAGTTTTCCGTTCAACAACTGGCATTTGCTATTCTCCGGCATAACGCATTAAATCCTCACAGTGAGTTGTTCAAGTTCTCTTTAAATACGATCCGGAAACTGGCCCAGCAGAACGGACAGCTTTCACTTCCATCATTGGAGAAGAATTTACCCCAAGGAGTAGAAGAGGTCATCTTTGATGAAATCTATACATTAGCTGTACAGGGCAACAAAAGAGAAGACTACAATCTGGTGCTTAGCCTGGCTAGCTCATTTGGTAAAAGAGGCTACGGCATTATAAAACTTCAGAATCTGTTAAAGGAAGCAACGAGAGCAAAGGCAGATTCTACAGCCATACAAGCGGTCAGACATTGGCTCTCGCCTCATACAACGCGTGATGTCAGAGTTAAGGAATTATTAGATTTGGATAAATCGTATATTACGATCCATGAAGTGATCCAGCATCTGCATCTAAAACGTCAAGAATGGCTAGATCCCTTTATTTCGGGGGCTGCCATTAAAGGTAAATTTTTATCAGGTAAAACGATCTATCTTGTGCCAGCTACGGACGGATTCAACAGGTGGCTACCGCGTCAGCAGCAAGCATTAAGTTCCTTATTAGAAAAAATCGCCTTCGATGCTAAGCGCAACCATTCGGAGCGTTCGAGAGTTATTAAGATCATGGCAAGTATGCCTGATCTTGGTCCAGATAGATTACTTGAGCTTTTACAGGATAAGGAAGTAACTGTAGTAGAAGCTGCACTTCATGCCCTTTCACTCAAGGAAGAACCGGAGAAGGCACTTTCCGTTCTGCTGGAGAATCTGGATGGGGACCGGGCCCGTGTAGCCATGTACTCGATACCCAGATGCATCCGTAGAGTGAATCCGGGGCTACTGGTTTCCATGCTGAAAGAGCTGCTGAATCGGGATAAGCTGAAGATCACTGTCAGAAAAGAGGCCATCCGCTTACTCGGTGCTTATAGAAGCGATGACAGCATTCCACTATTGATAAACGAGTTCGAGAAACCAAATGCACACAAGGATGTAATCATTGCCATAGGGCATGCTGCAAAACAGCTTTTAGATGATGAGCGCGCTTGGGAGATTTTAAGTGCAATGGCTGCTTCATCAGAAAGTGATATCGCAAGAAGCTTGTTATCCCAACAGCCTAATGATCTTCCGCTAGACTATAGACTTCGCTATTTAAAATTAATCATTGAAATCGGAAATCATCCGGATGGGTTTGTCGGCAAGTATGCTTTCAGTTCTATGATGTGGTGGACCAATGGAAATGAAGGCATTGTTGCAGCCGCCACCTCTCAGGCTATTACGGATTTGAAAGACAGCACTAGATGGGAATTTGCCATGAACACGCTGATACAAATTTGCCGCGATGGTAAGGTCAATGAGGTTGTAATCGGCGTTTGTCAGAAATTGGCTAGTGCGGCGATAAGGGATGAATGGAATGCAACTACTAGAAGAGATTTGCCTCATCGGCAACGTCTCCTGAAACTGATCAACCAGCTGAACGCTTTGCCAACAATCACCCGCATGCACCTTAAACCTTTGTATACGGGACTGATTGAGTGTCTAACATCGGATGAGACTTTACAGCAAGTTGTGATGAAGCTGTATATAGCAGTAATAGACTGGAATAATGTGCAGGAATCCGCCGCTTATCTGAATCAGATGGTTAACTGTATTTCAAATCAGCCGCAGCTGTTGAGCGACGCCTACAAGCAGGTTGCTTATAATTTAAAAGACAGCACAGGCTACTGGAGTCCGGAGACCTTATTGGAAATTGTAGATGTGCTAGGGTCTGAGGGGAGTTACGAATCTCAGTATATTGGACTTTCGTTGCTTGAGGTTGCCGGAAGTGCTCTACTCTGGAGTCCAGAGCCTGCAGAGCGTTTGAGGGTGTACAGAAATCACACGAATATTGCGGTTCGCTCACTTGCGCTAAATATTTGGACGGTGATAGATTAGTTTTCATAGTTTTAATAAAATATAAACACCAAAAAAGCTCAGGCTACAATTCGGCCTGAGCTTTTTTGGTGTTTATTCAATTAAGCTTCCATCTTCTGCGCCGTATAAAGGCGGTGGTAAAGCCCCTTTTGTGCGATAAGCTCATCATGTGAGCCGCTTTCTGCGATACCTTTGTTAGACACATACATAATGCGGTCGCAGTTTTTTACGGTGGACAGGCGGTGCGCGATAATGAATGAGGTACGTCCTTTAAGGAGCTCATTCAGACCTTTTTGCAGCAAACGCTCAGTCTTCGCATCGATTGATGAAGTGGCTTCATCTAATATGAGAATTCTCGGATCAGCCAAAAGCGTTCTTGCGAACGAGATGAGCTGCCGCTGTCCCTGAGACAGCTTGGAGCCACGCTCGTTGACCTCCGTCATGTAGCCTTGATCGAATTCACGGATGAATTCGTCGGCGCACACGGCTTTCGCCGCAGCAATCACTTCTTCCTCGGTGGCATCGAGTTTACCGTAACGAATATTGTCCAAGATCGTACCGGAGAAGATGAAGCTGTCCTGTAGCATAATCCCCATCTGGCTGCGCAGGGACTTCAGCGTAACCTGCGAGATATCCTGATCGTCGATAAGAATCTTACCGTTTGAAATATTATAGAAGCGCGAGATCAGATTGACGACTGTAGTTTTGCCTGCACCTGTTGGTCCCACTAGAGCGATGCTTTCTCCCGCTTTGATCTTAAAGGAGATATTCTCCAGAATATTGAGTCCTGGGTCATAGGCAAAGGTCACATCGTCGAAAGTGACATGGCCCTCTACAGGTCGCAGTGTCTTCGCATCCGGAATATCACTGACGGTAACGGGCTCATCCAGCGTCTCGAAGATACGCTCGAGATAGGCAACGGCGTTGATGAAGTTATTGTACAGGTTCGAAAGATTCAGAATCGGCTGCCAGAAGCGGGCAGCGTAGCTGCTCATCGCCAGAATGACGCCGAGGGTCATGTCTTGTGGACTCAGTGTTAGTAGGCCTACAAGGAAAATCAATGATGTAACGATCGTAGACAAGTTGTCTACGGAGAACGGAATAAGTAAGTTGTAACGTTGAGCCTTCATCCATTCTGTACGGAAATTACCCGCGAGACGTGTGAAGATTCCTTCGTTGCGTTGTTCCCGGGAGAACATTTGCGTCACACCAATACCGCTGATACTTTCTTGCAAATAGGCGTTTAGGTTGGAGCTTTTATTGGATACTGCTTGCCAAGCCCGGCGTTGCCGAGTTTTGATCAGCATCATGATGACAAAGAATACTGGCAGCCCTGCAAGGATGACAAATGATAGACGCACATCAACAGCGAACATGAAGGCTGCGATAAAGAGCAAATTCACGATTTCCAGAATAAAGTTGATAATACCGTTGGATAACACATCTGAAACGGCGTTAACGTAGTTTACGACCCGGATGAGAATCTTGCCTTGCGGACGGTCGTCATAATACTTAAAGGGCAACTCTTGCAGATGCTTAAACAAATCTGTACGGATGTCAAAAATAATATCCTGCCCAACACTCGTCATGATACGTGAACGAATAGTAGCCAGATAAACGCTGACCACAATGGTCAGAAGCATCAGTCCAGCCCAGCCCAGTAGCGCAAGCTTCGCTTTTGCCGGAATGGTCACGTCGATCACATGCTGCATGATTAGTGGAGCTGATAGTGAAATGGCCGCTGAAAGTGCACTGAGGATAAATGCAACAATCATTGGCGTTTTCTTTCGTTTGATGTATACCATCGCACGCCGGAAGTGTTTTATATTAAACGGCGATTCCAGATTCTCATCGACGTCGAATTTATTCCTTGCCACTTGCGGTCACCTGCCTTCCAATACCCTCGTTCTGCAGTTTAAACACATCGTAGTAGTAGCCTCGTTTCGCTAGCAGTTCGGCGTGGGTGCCTTCCTCAACCAGCTTCCCGTTATCCAGAATGAGAATACGGTCAGCCTGCGCGGTCGTAGATACACGCTGCGCGATAATAATCTTCGTGCAAGGATAATCCAGCTCGCGTAGACTTTTCTGAATATGCTCCTCCGTCTCAAGATCGACAGCAGAGGTCGTATCATCCAGAATGAGGATCGGACGGCGAACTGCCAAAGCACGTGCTAAAGCGATACGCTGTTTTTGACCTCCGGATAAGCCGACTCCTCGTTCTCCGACAACGGTATCATAACCTTCAGGCATTTTGGTAATGAAGTCATGTGCGGCTGCGAGCTCGGCAAAGCTTATCGCATCTTCTTCCGGAAGATCAGGATCACCGTAGGCGATGTTTCCATCGATAGTATCAGAGAACAAGAGCACATCTTGGGTCGCCATGCCGATATTATCGCGCAGCTCATCGAGCTCCAGCTTTCGGACATCAACGCCGTCGACGAGTACACGTCCTTCGGCTACGTCATAGAAGCGAGGAATCAGGTTGATGATTGTTGTTTTGCCTGATCCGGTCGAGCCCATGATTGCTATGGTTTCACCAGGTTCTACGGTAAAGCTAACATCGTCAAGTACGATAGCGCTGTCATATTTGAAGCGAACATGATCGAACTTAATACGGCCTTCGTAACGGCGTTTGTCAGTAGACTTATGCTCGTTTGCGATATTAGGCTTTGCGTAATAGATATCAATGATTTTGGACAAGCTCGCAAAAAAGCGCTGAATGTCGTTGATAATAATACCAATGTTGCGCATAGGGTTGGATATAGCCCAGATCAGTGAAGAGAAAGCTGTAAATTCACCGAAGGTGATCCGGCCGTTCATCAGGAACAAACCACCTGCCAGCATTAGAATGACGTTGAAGCCCTGAGCGAAGGATTCCAGAAAAGGAAAGTAATCAAGCCATACAAGGGCGGCCTTTTTGTTCGCTGTAGAGTAATTGACATTCTTCTCCGTAAATTTTTGAACTTCGAACTCTTCGCGGGCAAAAGCCTTAACCACACGGTTGCCTGAAATATTCTCCTGAGTAGTCGTGTTAAGCTGGGACAGCCGCTCACGCAGGTCAATATACATAGGACGGACGCGTTTAGCGAATATGTAAGCCACGATAAAAATGGGCGGTGACAGGATTAGCATCCACAGCGTTAGCTGAGCATCTATAGTGAAAAAATAGATAACAGCAGCAATGAAGATCGTTAGCGATTCAATGATCGTTTTGAAAATCCATGCCATCGAGTGCCGAACCATGTCCAGATCCCCGGTCATCTTGGTCATGAGATCACCGGTACGGTTACGGTCGTAATATTCTCTGTCCTGTCCTTGAATCTTGTTGTACAAAAAAATACGGATATTGTACATCATGTTTTGCGAGGATCTTTCGTACTGCATGGTAGTAATATAAGCAAGTCCTGTGCGCAGTAGAGAAAATCCAATCATGCCCAGACAGAGCATAATCAATAATTGCCGTTCTTGTGTAAGATTCTGCAGCGCATTGTCACCTGCTATAAACGTATCGACAATGCGCTGACTGATGTAAGGGTTTACAATCGTAAGACTTGAACCCACTACTGAGAGGCAGAGCGCTAGAATGTACCGTGTCCGGTTGCCCTCTAAGTTCTGCCATAGCCATTTCAGTTCGAACATCTGATCACCTGTTTCTGATTGTTCTTGTTCTTTCACTCTTGCCTGAAAAGAGTGAATAAAACAAAGTGATTATAACATTATCAATTGACTAAGTATCGTTTACGGTAAAATTTCCTTGTTACATTATTGTTACAAAAAAATGAACTTATTAATGATGTGAATTTATCCTTGAGTAATGAGGGTTTGCCATTCGGGCTTGGGCGTTCTAATTATGATAAACTGAAACAATGTAAAGTGATTAGGCTTGGTTTGGATAGAGACAGGAGGATGGAAAATGAGCTTTGTTGCTGTCAAAAATGAGTACAAGCGTTACAAAATGGGTGAAAGTGTGATCGTTGCCAACGACGGAATTGATTTTGAGATAAATAAAGGTGAGTTTGCAGTGATTGTCGGCCCCAGCGGTGCGGGCAAATCGACGGTGCTTAATATTCTTGGTGGGATGGATTCTGCTGACGAAGGCCAGGTCATTGTGGACGGTACGGACATTGCCAAGTTCAGTGCCAAGGAGTTGACGGGCTACCGCCGCAATGACGTGGGTTTTGTGTTCCAGTTCTATAACTTAGTGCCGAATCTTACCACACTGGAGAATGTTGAGCTTGCTTCTCAGATTTCCCCGCGTGCACTAGATGCGCGTAAGGTGCTGGAGGATGTGGGATTAGGTGCACGGCTGGATAATTTTCCGGCTCAGCTGTCTGGTGGCGAGCAGCAACGTGTCGCTATCGCCAGAGCGCTAGCTAAACAGCCGAAGCTGCTCCTCTGCGATGAGCCAACTGGTGCGCTAGACTACAATACTGGTAAGCAAGTGCTTAAGCTGCTTCAGGATACCTGCCGTAACACAGGCACTACGGTCATCGTAATCACGCATAATTTGGCGATTGCGCCAATGGCAGACCGGGTTATTGAGATTAACAATGCTAAGGTACGGAAGATGGTAACCAATCCTTCGCCAGTATCCGTTGAAGATATCGAATGGTAAGGAGAAGGCATCTATGAAAAAGCGTGCGTTATGGAAAGATATTTTTCGTGAAATTAGGCACACTAAGGCCCGATTTATTTCGATTTTTGCAATCATTATGCTGGGCGTTAGTTTCTTTTCTGGTATCAAGTCAGCCGGTCCAGATATGCTGGATACAGCCGGAACCTTTTATCAAGAGACGAGACTAATGGATCTGAAGGTGCAGACCAACTATGGTCTGACCGAAAATAACATCGAACTGCTGAGCGATGTACCGGGGATCGATGAAGTCCAGCCGGGTTACAGCGCAGATGTGTTCAGCGGCGATGATGCTTTGATACTCAAAGTCCATTCTTACAATTCAGATAAACCTCTTAACCAGTACAGTATGATTGAAGGACGTCTTCCAGAGGATTCCGGAGAAATCGTATTGGATGACAAGCTGGCTGGAAAGTATGCGCTGGGCGACAAAATAACGTTCAGCGGAGCTGGAACGGATGCGGAGTTGTCGAACAACTTTGAAACATTGAATTATACTGTTGTGGGCTTTGTGCGAAGTCCTCAATTTATAGAGAAGAGTACCCGGGGCACCAGCGGAATTGGTAAAGGGACGGCGGATGCATTCGCAGCGATCCCAGAGTCAGATTTTAAGCTCCCGGTCTATACGGAAGCCTATCTATCCTTCAAGGATACAACCGGAGTGAAGGCTTATTCACCAGAGTATGAGGGATTGATCGAACAGCATACCAAGTCAGTAGAGCAGGCGATGTCCAGTGTGCCGGAAGCTCGGCTTGCGGAGATGCACGCGGAAGGCGAGAAAGAGCTGTCCAGTGGACGAGGCAAGGTGGCCGCCGCCGAGAAGCAGCTCGCCGATTTAAAGCGCCAGCCAGAAGTGGTGCAGCAGGGACAAGCTGCAAACATGAAAGCCATTGCTGATGGACTGGTCTCTGCCAAGGCGGAACTGGCTGCAGGGGAGCAAAAGCTTGCAGAACTAGGGCTCCCGAAGGTCTATGTCACAGACCGAAGTGCCAATCCGGGATATGCCGAATATAAAGACAACGCTGATCGATTGTCGGCAATAGCAAGTGCTTTCCCGGTATTCTTTTTCCTGATTGCTGCGCTGGTCAGCTTGACGACTATGACTCGAATGGTCGAGGAGCATCGTTTGCAGATCGGGACACTTAAAGCGCTTGGGTATGGCAACCGTGACATTATGGCCAAATTCTTGGTTTATGGTACACTTGCCAGCTTGACGGCTTCGGTTGCGGGACTTGCGCTCGGTTTTACCATGTTTCCAACCATTATATATAATGCGTACAGTTCGCTTTATAATCTGCCGGATCTTATCAAAAGCTTCTATCCGTCGTATTCCATCATTTCCATTATAGTGGCGCTTATCTGCACTACATTGACGGCTTGGATTGCCGCACGTGTAGAGCTGCGTAGCAATGCTTCTGTGTTAATGCGTCCGAAGGCGCCAAAGAGCGGGCAGCGGATTCTACTGGAGAGAGTTACGTTTGTATGGAAACGGCTGAGCTTTGTTCAGAAAGTTACCGCACGGAATTTATTCCGCTACAAGCAGCGGATGTTCATGACTGTGTTCGGCGTGGCCGGCTGTACGGCGCTGATTCTGACCGGGTTTGGTCTTAAAGACTCGATCGGCAGCATTGCCCCTCAGCAGTTCGGCATGATTATGAAATATGATGCACTTGTAGCGCTGCATGAAGATGCGTCTGCTGATGCGCGGGATGCCTACGAGCAATTGATCACTGGCGAGTCCACTATAACTGGATCACTAAGTGTGGCACAGGAAACGATGAAAGCGCACAGCAGTGGTGTAAATGATCAGGATGTGCATATGTTCATCCCTGCATCTGTTGATGCGATATCCGATTATGTGGAGCTGCGGGATCGAGTGAGTGGAGAAAAACGCACGCTTTCGAGCGAGGGCGCTATAATTTCGGAGAAGCTGGCTAAATTATACGGGCTTGAACCCGGCGACCAGTTGAATGTGGTGAACAAGGATAACGAGACATTCAAGATTAAGGTCATAGGGATTACAGAGAACTATGTAATGCACTATGTTTATATGACACCTGCGTATTATTCTTCCGTATTTGGACAAGAACCGGTGTTCAACACAGAGCTGCTGAACTATACCACGCACGATAAAGCATGGGAGGACAAGTTCGGCGAGAAGCTAACGGACAATGAGGGAGTGGCCGCGGTCAGCTTTTCCAGCAACGTGGGTACTGCCTTTGATGACACCATGAAGAGTATGGATGTTGTAACCTTGGTACTCATTGTATCGGCTGCTGCTTTGGCTTTTGTCGTCCTCTACAATTTGACCAATATTAATGTCTCTGAACGGATCAGGGAACTATCAACCATCAAGGTATTGGGATTTTATGATAAGGAAGTAACGTTGTATATTTACCGTGAGAATATGCTGCTAAGCCTACTTGGCATTGTAGCCGGATCGGGTCTTGGCATTATATTGCACAGCTTCGTCTTGAATACAGCTGAGCTGGATGCGACGATGTTCGCGCCGATTATTAAGTGGCCAAGCTATGTGTATGCCGCACTCTTAACACTGCTGTTCTCAGGCATAGTCATGGCTTTCATGCATATTAAGCTCAAACGGATTCATATGATTGAGGCGTTGAAGTCGGTAGAATAAACGGAGCTTCCACACCAAAAACAAAAGTTGATCCTACTTAAACACAAAGGACCGCTTCGAACAGCCATTGTTATGGCTACTCGAAGCGGTCTCTTTTGCTTTGAGAGGCGATGGAATCTTTTAACGTGAGTCGATCGATAACTTCATATGCAGGATAGGAAAAGGATTCCCCTGTTCATCCAGTGCAGAACGCTCAAAAACTTGAAAACCCATACCTCATAAAAACCTAAGGCCTGCGGATTTTGTTCATTTACATCAACGTAGCGTACGTTCAGTGTCTGTATAGCATAAGCAACGAGTGATTTACCAATGCCTTTTCCCATTGCAGCAGGTTCTACGAATAGCATTTCAATCTTGTTATCCTGAATCCCTATGAATCCAAGCGATTGGTCATGGTCATCTATAAAAGCAAGCAGATGACTTATATGCTCCATCCCTTGTATAACCAGTGGCCGCAACGCATCAATATCCTGTTCAGACAGGAATAGATGGGTATGCCGCACAGATAATTCCCAAATATTCAGTAGACGGTATAAACATTCTTCATTTCTAGCGGTGATTGGTTGTATCGAGTCCATGTCTTCCCTCGCATTTCCACTTAATTTGAAGAAGATGAAGCTGCAGCCGCAGCCGACGCAGCCGCAGCCCCAGCAAGAGCAGCCTGCTGTGCGATTACAATATTAGTGATGCTGGTGGAAAGCATCGAGGTTACAATGCCGCTTTGCACATCCTCTACATATTTGAAGGCTACCAGCGCAGCTGACAGCAGTAGCAATTCCTGCTTTACAATGGACCAGCTGCCAAAGCCTTTTTTGGTACGCAGTAATTCGAAGGTCTCTGAGACTTCCGTAACCATGTCCTTATTGTTGGAGGAGAGCAAAGTTAGCACGCCCAGCGAAGAAAGGGTATATTCCTTATCTAACCGGATGCCATGTGCACGGAACGCATCTCGTAATGCCAGTACACGATCCGCTGCTTCTGAAGCTTCTTTTCCAAGAACCAGTACCTGTGTCAGAGCTTGCACACTGTTCCCCGACATAAATTCAGGCTTTAGTGTAGTGTAAAGCTGCTCCATCCGGTCGATGCCGCTGTCCACGTCGATATCGGAAAGGCCGAGCATAGCAGAGAAGATATAATCATCATGTCCGGTAAGGAATCGGTGCTTCGCTTTCATACTATCGTAAAACATCTTTGCGCGTTCTACCGTACGCTGATACTGATCTGTTGTCGTATTAGCGGCGATTTGATAAGCGGCAACGACGAGATAATCAGAGGCTCTAAATTTGATGTCCTTCAATAAGTCATACACGGTCAGTGTGTTTGCAAGCTGTTGTTCCTTGTCAGCAGAAAGAGAGAGCATAGTAGCAATACTGATTGCCGAGTTCCCCCTAAACGAAGAAAACATTCCGGTATTTTCTTTAATAAGCTCGTGGCTCGCACGAATCGCA
Source organism: Paenibacillus sp. B2(2019) (assembly GCF_008370385.1). Classification (NCBI taxonomy): domain Bacteria; kingdom Bacillati; phylum Bacillota; class Bacilli; order Caryophanales; family Paenibacillaceae; genus Paenibacillus; species Paenibacillus sp. B2(2019). Next base: position 29,230 of record NZ_VTZR01000030.1, on the reverse strand, counting down.
TCCTCATCTGCACTTTTATTCTCTGCTGTGTACAGTAACCCCGCCAAACGGCTAACCATTGCATTATGCCAAGGAAAAGCCTTTTTGATCCTCTGCGCGTTCTCTGCGAACAATTCAACCCTTGCAGCATACTGCTCATTCATTGGATACACCCCTCAGTTATCTATAATTCATAATATTACGAAAATTTTCTGAGTTGGATTCATTTGTTTGGGGTGTTTATTGTTTTTAGATCGTAACCAGCTCTTTAGCATACCGTTTGCCTGACGAAAGAAGGCTGTCGCTCAGTTCAGGGTCATTTACAGTCCTTGCAAGAACTAGAGAGCCAACCATGGTGCTGAACAGTGCGCTACCTTTGGAGGGTTCAATTCCCGCCAGATCGGAGATAAAAGCAATCATCCGCTCCAGTTCCAGCGTGAATACTTGCCGAACTTCTTCGGAAGAATGAGATATTTCGGCAGAAAGGGCAGGGATAATGCAGCCCATCTCCGTTTTGTCGCGGTGATACGGACTTAAATAATAGTCAATGACCGCATTGATTTTGGGGTTCTGCTCTTCCTGGTCCGCGACCTTCTGCAAAAGTGCGATGGTATCGCTGATGGCATACCGGCAGGCTTCGGCGACGAGTTGTTCTTTGTTGTCGAAATGTGAATAAAACCCGCCGTGAGTCAATCCGGCTCCCTTCATAATGAAGGGAACACTTACATCATGAATGCCATGGGTGCGAAAAGCCTGGGCAGCACTTTCAACGATCGTATTCCGTACTTTTATTTTATGGCCTTTGGGATAGGGCATCATAATCACTCCATAGCTTCATAATTCTACTTTTAAAATATTATATGCATCATAATAAAGCCTGTCAATTTAACGATTCTGAGCACTGTCTGCTTATGAAAGGATAAACACGGTTGTTGACGGTTTTAAAATATGATGGTAATAATATATTACGATCATCATATTTTAAAATAGCAGGTACAGGAGGTATCAGGAGATGGGGAATCTTGAGTTCGTAGAAACGTTGGTCATTGGGTCAGGTCCGGGTGGGTATGTGGCGGCGCTGCGATCTTCACAACTTGGAATGAGAACGGCGATTGTTGAACGTAATCAGCTAGGTGGGGTCTGCACTAATGTTGGGTGTATTCCCTCCAAAGCATTAATTGCTGAATCCCATCGTTACGAGTTGCTTAGACCGTTCAGCTCTGCGGATGCGGCAGTGTCATTTAAGAATGCTCAGGATTTCAAGCAAGGAATTGTGAATAAGCAGGCAGGTGGAGTTGGCTATTTATTAAAGACTGCAGGTGTGAGCATTTTGGAAGGGGAGGCCAGATTGGTCGATGAGCATACCGCTATTATCCGTCAGTCTGGACAAGAGCAAAGCATTTATTTTAAAAATGCCATCTTAGCCACAGGATCACGTCCGATTGAGCTGCAAGCCTTTCCAGTTGGCGGACGTGTTTTGTCTTCGACAGAAGCTCTGTCGCTCCGTGAAGTTCCAACTAGCCTAGTAGTTATTGGCGGTGGATATATAGGCGTTGAGCTGGGGCAAATGTATGCCAAATTTGGAACAACGGTAACGATTCTGGAGGGAGGAGATCAAGTGCTGCCTGGATTTGAGGCGGAGCTTGTGAGCCCTGTTGGAAGGCAGCTGAAAGCTGATGGGATTAAGATGATCACCGGAGCGACAGCTGTGAACGTAGTGCAGAGTGCAGACGCCATCACACTGCATTATTTGAAAAATCAGGAGCAGCTGCATGTGACAGCGGAATATGTGTTAGTCACTGTCGGCAGAAAACCAAATACAGACGGCGATTTAGGGCTGGACCGTATAGGTTTGCCAGTGACGAGCAGGGGGTTCCTTGAGACAGATGAACAGTGCAGAACGGCTATTCCGAATATTTTTGCAATTGGGGATATTACGTCGGGTCCTGCCCTTGCTCACAAGGCGTCCTATGAAGCCAAAATTGCGGCAGAAGCCATTGCAGGTCTTTCCTCCGAGGTTGATTATAGAGCCATTCCGCTTGTTGTTTTTTCTGATCCAGAGCTGGCCAGTGTTGGCTTAAGTGAAACAGAAGCAAAGGCAAAAGGCATCCCGCTGGTTATTGGCAAATCTTCTTTTGGGATTAACGGGAGAGCATTGGCCTTGAGGGAAACGGAAGGGTTCGTCAAAATTGTAGCGGACCCGACCTCGGAAATCGTTATTGGTGCCCAAATTGTTGGAGTAGAAGCATCTACACTGGTGTCGGAGCTTGCCCTTGCCATTGAGATGGGAGCAACCGTAGAGGACTTGGCGATGACCATTCACCCTCATCCCACATTGGGAGAAGTGATTATGGAGGCTGCCGAAAATGCGGCTAAAAAAATGGTAAGGGGAGAGAGTGGGAAATGAAGATAAAAGCAGGTTTATATATTGGAATTGCGATTGCGTTAATCGTTGGAGGTTCGCTACTTGCTATAAAAGGAAAGGATGCTGTCAGTCAAGCTGAGAGCAGGAAACAAGGGATTCTTGATGCAGAGCAAAAGACTATATTTTATCAGAACAGTCCAGGGTCAATTGTAGAGGTCAGTGTGGCTGTAGGTGATTCTATAAAACAGGGAGAGGTATTGTTCAAGGTTAAATCCGCTGAAGAAGGAGAAACAGATGTACTCGCGCCGGATGACGGATCGGTCAACAGGATTGTTGTAAAGCTGGGAGATCAAATACAACTAGGAATGCCAATGGCGGTTTTGCAAAAAAACAACTTTTATACAGACCTTTACATACAGGAGAGCGAAATCCAAAAGCTAAAGGTGAATCAAAGTATCGATGTTCATTTTCCGTATTTGAACCATCCAAGTGAGGTGACGGGTGTCGTTACTTCCATCGCAGCCGCCCCTCAATTTGCGAGCTTACGCATGTCACGTGAAAAAGGGCAAGCCGATTTAAGCATGTTTCTTGTCCGTATAGCTATGGATGCGAATGCTGATTTGCTTCCGGGGATGACAGCGGAGGTGAAGCTTAATGAAATCACTGATTGACGAGTGGAAGTACGTGGCGGGCAGTAAGTATTTACGCCTGATTTTTATTGGTCCGCTTATCGCGGCTATATTTTTTGGCTTGATGTTCTCGAAGAATCAAATCAGCGAATCGTATGTTGTAGTCATTGATGAGGATCACAGCTCGTATTCACGACAGCTGATCTCTAAAATAAATGCTTCTCCATATATGAAAGTAACTAATGTGTATGCCAGCCCCTTAGATCCAGAAACATTATTGGCAAATGAGCAGGCTGTCGCGGTCATCACCCTTCCCAAAGCGTTAGGGCTGCATCAGCAGCAGGGGATATCAACGAATCTCGGCATCTTAATGGATAACACCATGCCATCAGGTCTAACCGGCATCCGAACTGCGATTCAGGAAGTCATCCAGACGGAAAATATGACTCTTTCTATGAGCCGTCTCCTCCATAAGGGGATGGATGCCGAAACCTCTAAAGGACTTGCTTCTCCGTTGTCCCTGCAGCAGCGGATGTTGTTTAATCCGACCACAAGTTATGTGAGCTTTATGGTCATTGGATTTGTGAATATTGTGGTGCTGATGATTACAACAAGCGCAGCAGGTTCAATTGCCCCTCGCTTACGGCAGGAGGGGAAACTTTTTGCAAACGGGAAGTCTCCTTGGCAGATTTGGGTTCGTAGTGTACCTTACGCTGTTTTATCAACGATTTCGCTGCTCCTGTGTTATGGCTTATTAAAGCAGGTAGGGGGAATGCGCTTTGAAGCAGAGCCTTATCTTTTTATTATTCCGCTGTTTGTGTATGCCTTTGCTCTGTCACTTATGGGCCTGTTGATTGGTTATACTGCCAAAGACGTATCTAAAGTTAATTTACGAACTAATTTCGTATTGTATCCGTCGTTTCTTGCCACTGGAATCCAATTGAGCCCATTAGCGTTTCCGGAGTTTTTTCAAATTTCCGCTTGGGCATTGCCGATGAACTGGCTTAATCGCCTTATACGCGGGATGGCTTTTCGGGATGTGGCGTTAACAGCCTACAGCCAGGAGCTGGGAGCACTGCTGATCATTATTGGTGTTGTATCCTTATTCATCGGATTGCTGGTGCTCAGGGAGGCCGGAAAAGCAAATCCCAGCCGTGAGCCGCTTGTGAACCTAGATTTTAAAGGAGCCTTTGACCAATAATTGTGATGCATTGATGAAGTAGTAAAGAGGGGCATAGCCCCCTTTTTTTCGTATTTATAGTTTCTGATAGTGAGTTAAGAGTTGCTCTAGCTTATCCTGAATTATTTGTTTCAAGGCTTCCGGCTTCACTGCTCTAACATATTGACCATATCGCATAAAATAATTAGCCAAGAAATCTTCTTCGCCTGAATTATAGAATCCCTTTATGACTATTTTCAGGCCAGCTTCTATTTCCATAGAGGGATAATGCTCTTTATAAAAAATATCTTTGGCTTGCTCTGCAATCTCAACTTCAAAGTGAATACTGTTCTCGGATTGATAAAATTCTAAGGAACGATTAAGAAGTTCTTCTATAGAATAGCGGGCTGTGCTTTCCTCTTCTTCAATGAAGGTTATTCGGTCACATCTAAACACCCTATATGTATTCGTATTTAACTCTATTCCAGTAGCATACCATTGACCAAACTTCGCGGAAATTCTGAAGAATTGTACAGGGTAGCTTTTTGTCTGGTTTTCTTTTGTATATGCAATGTTACAGGCACTCTCATTTAGAATACTTGCTAGGATTTTATCTAAAAAACGACTGACATGCTTATGCTGATACATCTCGAATTGTAGAACCTTTTTCATTTTATGAATCTGGTTGATTTGTGTACTCGATAGACAGTGCTCGAACTTTTCGTTTAGCTTGTTAACACTTAAATGAAAAGGTGTAGATTGATAAGATTCTAGCGTCAGCATAGCAAAGTACAGTGCATAGACTTCATCTATCGTGAAAATAATAGGGGATAACAATCTATTTTTCAAAATACCATAACGTCCGTGTCTTCCATGTTCCGCGAAAATAGGCATACCCAATTGTTCTAATGAAGTAACATCACGTAGCGCTGTGCTTTTTGAAATATTGTATTTCTCCATAAGGTCACTTAGATTAAAAAACTCTCGCCCGTTTAAGTATCTCATCATGTCATTTAATCGTTCTGATTTCTTCATATAAAAAGCTCCTTATAAAGGTGTCATGTTTTGATACCTTTATATATGATAATAAGTTTAAGATCACATATCAAATATACGAAGGAGATTTACACTATGAGTACAACATTAGAAGTAGCTATTTTCTTATCGATGAAGGGAAGAGCCAAGGAAGCTATAGAATTTTACAAAAAGCATTTTAATGCAGAGGAATTGTTACGTGTTACCTATCAACAACTAGCAGAACGTGACAGCTCCATACAGCTTACGGATGCAAATAAGGATTATATTACTCACTCTGTCCTGTTAATCGGAAAAACAAAAATAATGATAGCAGAAGATACAATGAATACGAATGAGAAATATACAGTGGGTAATAACACTTCATTATGTATTCAAAGTGCTGACCTAGAGGAAATTGAACACTTCTATAGTAGCTTAATCACGGATGAGCGCGTAAAAATTATTGCTCCTTTATCTAGTAATGTGTTTAGTAAAGCCTACGGTATCATTGAAGATCCCTTTGGTATTCAAATTCAACTCATGTTTGATGAAAGATTACATTAACAACTTTGCTTCTAAAGTAAACCCAGTTCACCGTTTAGCTGATCATAATTCAGGGATTATCCTGATGTTGGTCGGCTTTTTTTGCAGAAAGGGTATTTAGAATAGCTGTCGAAGTGGGTTATGTACATATTTTAACGATGGGAGAGAGGACAATGAAAGTGATTAGCACATTAGAAATCGTAGATGTACAGACTGGGGAACGTACTGCGCTCCGCTCATTTGATTATTTAATCGAGGCACCCAATTGGACTAGCGATGGTAAGCGTCTTATTTATAATAGTCGAGGTTGTCTCTATTCGTTCGACATCGCAACCTGTGAGCTTGTTCAAGTTGACTCGGGATTTGCTGCGGAATGTAATAACGATCATGTTCTGTCTTTTGACAACACTAAGATCGCAATTAGTCACCATACGAAAGAAGATGGTAAATCTCGTATATATATTCTTCCCATGGAGGGTGGCGAACCGGTTCTAGTTACACCGAATGCTCCAAGTTATTTACATGGTTGGTCTCCAAACGGTGCTGAGTTAGCTTACTGTGCAGAGCGCAATGGTCAGTATGATATTTATACCATTCCAGTAGACGGGGGAGTAGAGGTACAACTGACGGATTCGCCTGGGCTGGATGATGGGCCTGAATATTCACCAGATGGGGGACATATATGGTTCAACTCGGTGCGTACAGGGCTGATGCAGATATGGCGAATGAATGCCAATGGCACTGAGCAAACACAGATGACTTTTGATGAGAGTAATAACTGGTTCCCGCATGTATCGCCAGATGGTCAGACGATAGCCTACCTGAGTTACCGCAAAGGAGATGTAGATCCTGGCGATCACCCTGCGAATAAGGATGTTGAGATTCGATTGATGGCAAGTACGGGAGGAGATTATCGCACACTAGTACAATTGTTTGGAGGACAAGGTACGATTAACGTGAATTCGTGGTCTCCGGATAGTAAGCGCTTGGCGTTTGTAAGTTATGTGGTGGACGAATAGGAATAAAATACCGATAAAAATTATAGTATTTTTATTTATATATAAATGGGGGAAAAATTGGATGAAGAGGATTTTTAGTGTTTTGCTAATTGTATTACTGGTTATACCAGCGCTCGGCAATACAACCTTTGCGAGCAGTACGGTGAAGGCTAAGGTAACCGAGAGCAGTACATATTTTGACGGAGAACAAAGGGACCTGAACGGATTCAATATCTCGAACAACAATTATTTCCGGCTGCGCGATGTAGCGGAGTATTTCTCGGGAACAGCCAGTCAATTTGATATCACTTGGAATAAGGCAAACAATGCGATAGAGATCATAACCGGGCAAGCCTATACTCCCGAAAAGAAAGCTAGCAGCAACTATTATAGTCGCAATAGAAATTATTCAGCTACGCTGTCGACCTCTAAAGTGCTAGTGAACGGGCAGCTACAGTCGATTACGGCGTACAATATTGACGAGAATAACTATGTTCAGTTGCGAGATTTGGCGGGGAAAATTCCATTCGATATCGAATATGACGTTCAGTCTGATCGAATATCCTTGTTCTCAAAAGTTCCAGATCATGCTTACCGGGTAAAGACGGCGGTGAAAACCGAAAGTAACGCTGTATCTTCTTATTTTCCCAGATGGAAAAGTACGGCCACTTCCTATCTCGTGAATAATAATGACGGGACTGTAAGTGTCCTTGAGGCGAATAAGGAAGTTACGATTGAATCATATAATGAGAAGTTTGAACTAACTGAAAATAAGAGTATCCCTTTTGAGCTTCCGATATTTGGTGGTTTCTATAGTGGAGAGAAGTATAACTATATTGCTTTTGGACAAGAGAATCGCGAAGAGAATGATAGCAAAGAAGTGATTCGTATTGTCCGTTATGATAAAAGCTTCAATAGAGTAGATAGTGTCTCCATTAAGGGTGGCGAGAGTTATACGGTTAGCCCTTTTGATTCTGGCTCTGGTAGTATGGCCGAGGCTGGTGATACGCTTGTATTCCACACTTCACGTACAAGGTACACGACAGAAGATAAACTAAATCATCAATCCCAGCTGACCATTATCGTGAATACCCAAACTATGACCGTGACGAATGATCTGGGAAGATTCCAGAAGAATCATGTCAGCCACTCTTTTGATCAATATGTATTGTTTGATGGTGCTACGCATGTTCTAGTGGATCATGGTGATGCCTATCCTCGTTCGATTGTGCTGAATAAAGGAAATGGAACCAGCTATAACGAGGTAGACCTGTTTAATATTCCCGGCAAAATCGGAGCGAACACCACAGGCGTTTCTATAGGCGGATTTGAGATGTCTTCGGCGAACTATATTGTCGCTATGAATACGATTGACCATTCGCTTGTCAAAGAATATACGTCTTATGAGATGGTGGGACTAGAGAAGGATCAGAGAGATATCGTTCTTAGTGTTCTGCCAAAAGCCAACCTGTCTAGCACAGCAGTGAACCACATCACCTTGGCTAAATATGTTGGTACGAACCAGATCGCTTCCATTCCTAAACTAGTAAAAATCACAGACGACAAAATGATGGTGCTGTGGCAGGAGTTTGATAAAGAGAATCATCCGGGTGACCTGAAATATGTTCTTATAGATGGAGCGGGTGCAACCACTGGCGGTATCCAAACGATTAAGAACTTTGTACTATCAGAAAGCAGCCCTATTGTTAGCGGCGACAAAATTGTATGGTATATCAACAACAAAGGATCCCGACTATTTTATTCGATCCCATTAAATTAAATAAAATTACCAGCAAAAGGTTATCCCGTTAATGCCTACATGAGGTATTACGGATAACCTTTTTTTCTGCCAAACTCATATGCCGTTTCCCTATCGATATGCTCGTTTATAAAGACGTGCTAACATTTGTACCCTTGATCATCTAACAAAAAGACACCCGTGTACGCCACAGACTTCTCACTCCAACAATATGACGCCCCATCGCTAACACCTGTCTGTTTCGTAATTCTGACGCCTTGGATAAACTGAAAGCGCATACTTCCTTTGGAAAGGAGTCCAACGATATGAACTTTAATCTTAACACGGTACCCTTCAGCCGAAGAGGCACCTTTCTGGCTATTTCTGAACTACCTGAATCGGATGTCAGGGCGGAGGGACTTTACTTACGGACCGTGCGTGGTGGGGATGATAAATTTGGTGAAGCTTTTCAAATTGAACTGCTGGACCAGAGTAATCAGTATATTCCGTACGAGGCTAAGGCAGAGCCTGCACTGCTTCGATTGAATACGGATACCGACAATATCTATGCGGAGATCTGTATCACAGATGGCCGTACGGTCCGTTTCAAGAGCAGAGGATGTGGCATCCGCCTAACCTTCCGTACCTCAGCCTACGATTATGCTTATGAACATAGCGCAGGCAGTTGGGAAGTAAACAGCTTCACCCATGAATGCCGGTTCATGCTCACCCGGTTAACCGGGGCTCTCCGGATGGAGGTACCTTGGGACAAAATCAAAAGTTCCCGCATTGTGGCGGAGTTCATCCCTGAAGCGGGTACGGAAATTGCCGAGTTCGCGGTGGAAGAATTCCGCACGGTATGGGAACGGCGTGATGCCTGGACACCATGGGAGGAAGCGGTACTAGCGGTGCAACAGGAATATGACCAGTGGCTGGGTGCCAGCTTGACCGTTCCCGAACGCTGGCAAGACGGCCGTGAACTGGCGGCTTATATTACCTGGTCCTGTCTGGTTCCCGCGGAAGGATGTTTGACCCGGCCAGCAATGTATATGTCGAAGAACTGGATGACGAATATTTGGAGCTGGGATCACTGCTTCAATGCGATGGCTCTGGTCAGACATCACCCGGAGCTGGCCTGGGACCAGTTTATGATTTTCTTCGACCGCCAAGATGAGAGTGGCCTGATTCCGGACTTTATCAACGACAAGTACGAGCTTTGGAACTGCAACAAACCGCCTATTCATGGCTGGACGCTGGCCTGGATGATGCAGCGGACGGATTATATTAAGGAATCCCATCTTCGTGAAGTGTATGGGCCCTTGAGCAAGTGGACGAACTGGTGGTTCCATTACCGGGATAACGACAAGGACGGTATACCACAATACAATCATGGAAACGATTCGGGTTGGGACAACAGTACTGCCTTTAATAACGGGATTCCGGTGGAGAGCCCAGATCTGGCAGCATTTTTAATCTTGCAGATTGAACTGCTTGCCGAAATTGCCGGGCTTCTGGGGCTCACCGACGAAAGCACCGCATGGAGACGATTAGGCGAGGAGACCCTGGAGAAAATGCTGCGTCATTTCTGGAAGGATGGAAGGTTCACCGCTTGCCGTTCTGGTACTCACGAAGCATCCGACGGCGACAGCCTGCTGCTATTCGTGCCCATTCTGCTTGGCAAGCGGCTGCCGGAGCCAATCCTGCGCGCACTGCTGGATGGCCTGCGGGATGAGAGCCGCTTCTTGACGCCGAACGGCTGGGCTACAGAGAGTGTGAAGAGCCCTTACTACACGCCGGATGGCTATTGGCGGGGCCCGATTTGGGCGCCATCAACCATGTTGCTCGTGGAAGGTGTGGCCGCGGCGGGGGATGTTGAACTGGCAAGCGAGGTAGCCCGCCGATTCTGCAATATGCTGAACAAGAGTGGCATGGCCGAGAACTTCGATGCCCTGACGGGTCAAGGCCTTCGCGACAGGGCATTTACTTGGACCTCAAGTGTCTTTTTAATCCTAGGGCACGAGTATACAACTTAAAAACATACGGGCACTTCCTCCTGGTCAAGACCGGCGTGAGGGGAAGTGCTTTTCCCATTTTCCGAGATATTCCCGAGTGTGCCAGTCCGTGCTACACTTCAACTATAAAAATGAAATATATAAGGCGGGGATGAGAAGTCATGTGGAGTCATTTCTTTAAGAAGTTATATCATCGCTTCTCTATTCGCTCTTATTTCAGCATCCGGACTAAGCTGCTCTTTTGCTTTCTTATTGTCGCGATTATTCCGCTACTGTCACTGGGAGCCTTGAACTATTATCAATCCGCTATAGTCATCAACTCTCAATTCGGGAAATACGGGGAGAACACCGTGGCTCAACTTGATCAGCAGATCAGCTCCGCTTTGAACCGGATGAATCAGACGACAGGAACAATCTATTCGTATCTCCTTGATCCTGCACGGGTGGGACTAGGTGATCACGTTCCAACTACGTATCAGGAGATTATGGATAAAGATGACTTCGAGGCGCTGCTTAAATCACTTAAGACGGATCTCACAAGAGGTATTTATCTGATTACCCGCTCTGGCTATTACTATGGAGAGAATAATCTGGATGTCAGTAAGCTTAATGATATCCCCGCCTGGCGGGCCATTACTTATTCATCTAAAGGGCCCTATTGGCTGGGCTTCTATCCTATGAATCATGGCATGGAAGCTTCGGATACCGGAGAACCTATACTGGGGCTCGCTGTACGGATTAATAATCCGGCTGGAACCCAGCATGGAAGCACAATCTTAATAGAAGAGAATGCGCAGGTTCTTCTTGATATGTTCCATATGTTTGAGGAAGATACCAAAGCGCATTTGACGATAACTGGTTCTGAAGGGCAACCCATTTACCAGTCAGATTCTCCATTCACTCCAGACGATAGTGACGTGGTGTGGAATAGGACACTGTCAGCCAACGGATGGAAGATTGAAGCAAGGCTGCCGGCCAAAGCATTTTATTTTTCCTCGAGCCTGATCCGCTCCAACACAGTACTTGTAGCCATTGTTTCTTGTCTGCTTGCCTTTGGGTTAGCTTATATATTCTCATCGAAATTCACAGCTCGAATTCGCAGGCTGAAAGACTCGATGCAGAAGGTCAGCTTTGGCAAGCTACACACGAGGACCTTGGTGGAAGGCAAGGATGAACTCGGCAGCCTGGATACCAGCTTCAACCGTATGGTGGGGGGAATTCAATCTCTTGTGCAGGAAGTGGAGCAGAGTGAGCGGCTGAAGAAGGAGGCCGAGCTTAAGGCATTTCACTACCAAATTAATCCACACCTGCTCTTTAATACGCTGAATTCTATCCAGTGGAAGGCAAGGCTCCAAGGGGCAGAGGATATCCGCCAGATGCTCTATCATCTGACGATGGTGCTCGAAGGTAATCTGGATATCTCTCAGGAGTTGATCACGTTAGGCCGTGAACTCCGCATGATTGAGCATTTTCTGAAAATACAAGAGATCCGTTACGGGTCCGCATTCAGTTATGAACAGACCTGTGACGAAGAGCTTAAGCCGTATCTGATCCCCCGTATGACCCTTCAGCCGCTCTTCGAGAACATCTTTTTTCATGGATTTGAAGATGGGGAGGGTAACATCTCGTTAAGTGTACGGGAGGAAGGTGAGCATCTGTTGTTAACATTGTCTGATGACGGTGCAGGGATCACTGAAGAGAAGCTGAAGGCGCTTATGCGTGCAAAGCCGGAAAGCAAACCGCAAGGACGCGGAGGACTCGGCGTTCAGAACGCGAATCAGAAGTTCAAGCTTCATTTCGGACAGCAGTATGGCTTGACGGTGCATTCTACGAAAGGTGAAGGCACTACTATCGTAATTCGGTGGCCCAAGAAGGAGGAGAGTCCGCATGGAGACAACCAAGACCATTAAAGTGTTAATTGCAGATGATGAGAGTATCGTGCGCAAAGGACTTCGCTCTACAATTCCTTGGCATAAGTATGGGATGGAAGTGGTGGCGGATGCGCCGAACGGCCTTAAAGCCTGGGAGGCCTATCAGATTCACCTGCCTCAAATAGTGATCACCGATATCGTCATGCCGGAGATGAATGGGATTGAACTGTTACGCAAAGTTAAAGAGGTCGATAAGGACACCCGGATTATTCTGCTGAGCTGTCACCGTGACTTCGAATTTGCTCAGCAGGGAATTAAGCTTGGGGCTTCAGGATATCTGCTTAAGACGGCCTTTGAAGATGAAGAGCTGGAAGGAATGCTGGAGAAGTTCCAGAGGGAGCTGACATCTTCTGCTCCCGTAGCGGATGCTGAAACAAGCGAAATCTATGGAGAACGGCTGGGCTCTCTCTTGTTTGCCTGGCAGAGTGGACACAGCAGCAAATTTGTTGACGAAATAGATAAGCTCATTAGGGAGAAGCTGCCGCTGAATAGGGAACCCTTGTACATTTATCTGATCAAGACCTGTGGATGCGATTGTACTTACCTGGATCTCGTCAAGCTTAATGAGGATGAGAATAGCCGTATGCCCCACAGTGCACCTGTTATCATCCCTTACGGTGAGGACCTTTGCTACTGGATTGTACCTGCTGACGAGCTGGAGATTGCGGACAGTCTGCTCGTTCAGATGAAAAGCCAAATCGAGAAGCTGAAATGGGCTAAGAGAGGACCGCTGGGCAACGCTGAAGATTTAAGCAAGGCCTTCATGGCGCTTCACAAGGAAGCGGAAGTGGAGAAGCTGCATGGTATTTCGTCTCAGGACTGGCCTGAACCGATCTGGAAAGCCGTGAAGCTTTTGCATGAGAACCCTGGAGCGGATTGGTCGGTTAGCGATTTGGCGAGCCAGGTGGGACTTAGCCGAAGCCATTTCTCGATCCTATTTAAGAAGACGGTTGGCGACAGCTTTGTGGCTTTTCAATATAAAAGGAAGCTTAAGCTTGCCAAGGCATTGCTGCGGGATACGCAGTTGACGATGCAGGATATTGCGGAGCGGACAGGGCTGGGCGACAGTAAATATTTCAGCAAATGGTTCAAGCGCTGTACGGGTCAGACGCCTAGTTATTACCGCATACAACAAAAAGACGCCGTGATTCGAACAGATGGACACCCCGATCTGTAAATCGAACAAAAGTACGCAAACATTCGAATAGATATCGGTTTTGAACCGCTTTCATAAAAGTTAAGATGAAAGCGGTTCAATTATTATTACCTCATTCAAAGGGGAGGCTGCCACAGTGAAAAAGAAAATTTCTCTTATTGTACTTGCCACTACGTTAATGGCAACTATGGTCACAGCTTGCGGGGGGAACAGTGAGCCTTCATCATCCACAGGTGCTGCAGGCTCAGGAGAGACGAAGACGCTTCGTTTTGCGACATGGGATACCGGAGACGCGCTCAAGATTGAGCAAGACATCGCCAAGAAATTCGAAGCAGCCCATCCGGGCACGAAGGTTCAGGTAGAGGCTTATGCAGACGGTTTTGACCAGAAGCTTGCCGCCGGATTCGGGGCAACCAATCCGCCAGATGTGATGTATATGTGGGATTTCCCGACCTATCATCAATCCCTGGAACCACTGGACAGCTATTCGAGCAAAGATAAAGAATTGAACATCGAAGATTTCTATCCGGGATTGTTCAACTATGGCAAAATTGACGGCAAGCTATATGGCATTCCGGCAGGGTTCACCACACGTGTGGTCTATTACAACAAGAAGTTGTTCGATGATGCCAAGATCCCTTATCCGAAGGATGGATGGACATGGACGGAGTTCCAGGACATCGCGGCCAAGCTCAGCGATAAGTCGAAGAAGCAGTACGGGTTCGGGGTTCGGGCAGAGAACGATACGTATGACCTTCAGAGCTTCGTATGGAGCAACGGAAGCTCGTTCATCTCTGATGACGGGAAAACGATTGAAGGGTTTATGAACAGCAAAGAGACAGCTGAGTCTATCCAGATGCTCGGCGACATGGTTAAGAACGGCTCGGCTGTGCTGACCGGAGGCAAAGGCCAGCAGAGCGGAGATGACATTTTTAAAGCAGGTAAAATCGCTATGTGGGAGAGCGGTATCTGGCCGCTGGAATCGTTCAAGACGGCAGGCATAAATGTAGGTACGGTCGAAATCCCTGCGTTCCCGGGCAAACCGGTCAAAGGCGTGCTCGCGGAGTCCGCTTTGTCCATCGCCAAGGATTCGAAGCAGAAAGATCTGGCCTGGGAATTCGTGAAATTCTATGTATCTAATGATTCGATCAAGATGCGTGTGGCAGATCTGCCTGTAAGGGTCAGTGTCGTAAACGAGCTGAAGAAAGATCAGGACCCGCTCTATAAACCGTATTATACGATGCTGGAACGTTCCAGCAATACACCTGCGTTCCTGCTCAATCCGAAATGGAATGAAGTGAACCGTCAGCTCTCTGCTGCGGTGGAAGCGGTTATGCACGGCAGCAATGCCCAGGAAGTGTTGAATCAGGCTGTTAAAGATAGTCAACGTTATTTGAAATAACACATTTACAGAAAGAAGGTTAAGAGATGGCTCAGACCTTTCTGCATCAAGCAGGGGAGCCTATGGCCCAGCTCAAGCCTACACGAAAACGTAGTTGGGGTAGGGCTGTTCCCTACCTCTTCATTTTTCCTTGGATCTTCGGATTCCTCGTGTTCACCTTGGGGCCATTGTTATTTTCCCTTATCATCTCTTTTTTTGATTGGCCGATTGTCGGCGAAGTGCACTTTATCGGGTTTGGCAATTATGCGGAAATGTTTACGGATGATCCGTTATTCTGGACCTCACTCGGGGTCACCCTCAAATTTGCAGCTCTGTTCGTTCCATTGAACATCATAGTGGCGCTTGGGCTTGCGATTCTCTTGAATCAGAAGACACGGGGCAGTGCTATATTCCGAACCGCCTTTTATATTCCCTCCGTTATATCCGGTGTCGCTCTGGCTATGATCTGGTCTTGGGTGTACAGCGGTGATTACGGGATTCTGAATTACTTCCTGTCCCTGATCGGTTTTCAGGGCCCTGATTGGCTCAACGATAAGCAATGGTCATTAGTAGCGATGGTGGTCGCAAGTCTCTGGGGACAAGGCTCGATGATGCTGATCTTTCTGGCTGGCCTCAAAGGGATTCCGAGAGATCTTTATGAATCCGCTTCCATTGATGGGGCAGGTAAGCTCAGACAATTCTTCAGTGTGACGATTCCGATGATCACTCCGACGATTTTATTCAACTTAATTACATCCATCATTGCAGCCTTCCAGCAGCTGACTCTGGCTTTATTGCTGACCGGAGGCGGTCCAATGAAAGCAACCTATTTTTATGCCATGTACATGTATGAGAATGCGTTTAAGTATTTCAAAATGGGATATTCGGCAGCTAACGCCTGGTTCATGTTCCTGATCGTGCTCGGCTTGACCTTTCTTGTGTTCAAATCCTCGGAAGCCTGGGTGTTCTACGAAGGTGAAATGAAGAAGAATCCTCAGGAGAAGCTGAAGGCTCAAGGAAGGAGACGTTCTTTGTGAAGAAAATACTCGTATACGTTCTGCTGCTCTTTTTTTCACTGTTGTTCATAGCTCCGCTGTTCTGGGCGGTTACGACTGCGCTCAAGTCACAGTCCGAGCTGTATCTTTTTCCACCTAAATGGATTCCTTCTGTATGGAAGTTCAGCAATTTTGCAGAGGCGTGGAACATTCAACCTTTCAATATGTTTCTGAAAAATACACTGATTATTACCATCCTGTCGACGTTTGGTCAACTGATTTCTTGCACGCTCGTAGCCTATGGATTCGCCAGATTTCAGTTCAAGGGCAGGGACTTTCTGTTCCTGGTTGTGTTGGCAACAATGATGATTCCCTGGGAAGTCACTATGATCCCACAGTATATGCTGTTCAACGTTCTGGGATGGATTAATACGCTCAAAGCTCTTATTGTACCGTCTTTCTTCGGGTCCGCCTATTTCATTTTCCTGCTGCGGCAGTTCATTCTCACCATCCCGCGGGAGCTAGACGAAGCAGCTACAATCGACGGAGCCAATAAGCTGACCGTATTAACACGGATTATTGTCCCGCTGATGGGGCCTTCGCTGATCCTGGTCGCTGTGTTCCAGGTTATGGGATGTTGGAATGATTATCTGGGTCCGCTCATTTTCCTTAATGACCAGACGAAATACACATTGACCCTAGGGCTCTCACAGTTCAAAGGGATGTACGGTGTGGATATGCAGTCCATTATGGCGATTACAGTTCTGATCTCGATTCCGCCGCTGGCAATCTTCTTTTTCGCTCAACGCTACATCGTTGGCGGCATTGCGACTACGGGCATCAAAGGTTGATTCGCCACAGCGGGTTCGGAAATCTAATAACAGCACACAGCGCAGAGTAGAGTAGAGAAAAGAGAGGAGAAATGAACCATGTCACAGCAAACTATCAGGAGGGATTGGGATGATCTTGGCATCCTTCAGCGAGGGCGGGCCAAAAGCCGGGCCTACTTCATCCCCTATTCTGACTGGTCAGGGGCACTAACTTACAATAGGGGAAGCTCCCCCTGGTTCAAATCCTTGAATGGCATATGGAAGTTCAATTATGCAAAAGGGCCAAAGTGGGCTCCGGATTATTTCTACGAGGAGGCGTATGATACTTCCGGCTGGGATGAGATTCAGGTTCCGGGGCACTGGCAGCTACAGGGATACGGAACTCCACATTATACGGACCTATATTATCCGTTTCCAGCAGACCCCCCGCATGTGCCTGACGAGAATCCGACAGGCAGTTATGTTAGAGAGTTCATGCTGCCTGAATCCTGGAACGGACGGAATGTCGCCATTAAGTTCGACGGGGTGGATAGCGCGTTTCATATCTGGGTAAACGGCAAACCGGTCGGATACAGTCAGGGCAGCCGCCTAACCTCAGAATTCGATCTCACTCCTTATGTGAAACCGGGCCACAATACCTTAGCCGTTAGAGTGTACCAATGGTCGGACGGCAGTTATCTGGAAGATCAGGATATGTGGTGGATGAGCGGAATTTTCAGAGATGTGTATCTGCTCTCCGAGCCGTCTTCGCTCCGCATTGCCGATTATCGGATTATAACGGAACTGGATGAATCAAGCCGTGATGGGATCTTGTCTGTTCATGTGAACATACAAGGGGAAGCTGCTGAACAGGGCAGTCTGCGGCTTGAACTGCTTAAACGAAGTGGTGAATCTGTTGCATGGGCTGAGGATCGGGTTACTGCAGGAAAGAATGTGCAGCTTATAATGCCGGTAGGACAGCCGGAACTGTGGAGTGCGGAATCCCCCAATTTGTACCATCTGAAGATCACTTTGTTGGATGAAAGTGGAGATACGGTAGAGATGACGGCTCAGCGGGTTGGATTCCGCACAGTTGAGGTGCGCGGCGGACAATTCCTGGTGAATGGAAAGGCGATTCAACTCAAAGGAGTCAACCGTCACGATCATCATCCGGATACAGGTCGCACAGTCAGCGTCTCCACCATGCTACAGGACATCAAGATGATGAAGCAGCACAATATTAACGCTGTAAGAACCGCGCATTACCCGAATGATCCCCGGTTCTATGATCTGTGTGATGAGTACGGCTTATATGTTATGGAAGAGACCGATCTGGAGACACACGGATTCGAACTGCTAGGCAACATTTCCAGACTCAGCGATGATCCTGCCTGGCAGGAAGCCTACGTGGAGCGCGTTCAGCGAATGGTCGAGCGCGACAAGAATCATCCTTCCGTGATCTTCTGGTCGCTTGGGAATGAGTCCGGCTTCGGCTGCAATTTCCGTGCGATGGCGCAGTGGTGCAGAGAAGCTGACCCAACACGGCTTATTCATTACGAAGAAGATCGCGAAGCTGAGGTCTGTGATGTGGTAAGCACGATGTACTCCTCCGTTGAGAAGATGGAAGGCTTCGGTCAGTTGACTGACCATCCGAAGCCGCATATTCTTTGTGAATTCGCGCATGCCATGGGCAACGGCCCCGGTGGATTAAGACCTTATTTTGATACTTTTGACAAGTACGATAGACTGCAGGGCGGCTTTGTGTGGGAATGGATTGACCACGGGCTGAGCTGGAAGACGGCAGATGGGAAGGCTGATTACGCTTATGGCGGGGACTTCGGGGATGTGCCCAATAACAGCAACTTCGTCATAGACGGTCTAGTCCGGCCGGACCGAACGCCATCACCGGGCCTGCTTGAATATAAGAAAATAATCGAGCCGGTCCGGGTCGAGTATATAAGCAGGAACAAGGTTAATGTGATTAACCGCTATGATTTCCTGACACTGGATCACCTATATGCTGATTGGAGCATTACCATGGATGGACGTACCGTTCAAAGTGGAGTTCTTGCACTGCCAGAGATTGAAGCGGGCGGACAGGCAGAAGTGGAGATTCCTTATGACCACAGTCTTGATACTCTCCTTCGCAGTGAGGGTGCGGAACAGTGGCTGAACATCTGCTTCTCGATCGCCGCTGACTGTCTTTGGGCGGAGCATGGGCATGAAGTGGCTTGGGCTCAGTTTCTAATGCAGGATGAGTTGGGAAATCGTGTTGGCGATAATCATACAGGGCATTCAGATGACCATTCCAATGCTGTTATCGGGATGAGAAGTCAACAGATCAGGCGGAATCTTCAATGCATAGAAGCTGCTGGGCAGATCATTCTCGCAAATGAGGATTTCCGGATGATCTTTGACACGCGGAGCGGGCGAATCGATTCGCTTCGTCTGAATGGCAAGGAACTAATGAAAGCCGGACCGCGGCTGAATTTCTGGCGTGCGCCGATCGACAATGACATGTATGTGCTACCGGACTGGCGCAAAGCACACCTGGACCGGCTAACAGAACGTGTTGATGAGGTTAGCTGGGCCTGGCTTGATGAAGGGAACATCCGCATCACTGTGAGTTCAAGGATTGCTCCGCCAGTTTTTGATTGGGGTTTCCGGTGTGTAATCACCTATACCGTAACCAGTATAGGGCAAATCACTATGGATGTGCAGGGCACACCGGAGGGCAAGCCGCCAGAAATGCTGCCTAAGATTGGACTTCAGATGGAGATTCCAGGCGACATGGATCGAGTGAAATGGTATGGCCGGGGACCTGGTGAGAATTATTCGGACAGCAAAGAGGCAGGCCGTGTTGGAGTGTACACAGCTTCAATTGATGGACTATTCACTCCATATATATATCCGCAGGGGAATGGGAACCGGATGGATGTCAGATGGTTATCCGTCACAGACGCATCCGGACTTGGTCTACTTGCTGCAGGTAGTCCGACGCTTGAATTCAGCGCGCGTCGTTATACGGACAAGGATCTTGAAGAGGCACAACATGCAAGCGAGCTTGTTCCGCGTGACTTCGTCACGCTGAATCTGGATTACCGGCAGAATGGGCTGGGCAGCAACAGTTGTGGACCTGCCCAGATGCCGGATCATAAGGTAACATCGGAAGCTTTTACATTCCGTATTCTGCTCACTCCGTTTTTATCAGAAGATACCACGCCAGAGTGGCTTGGTAGACAAATGCTGTTTGGGTTACCACAACCACAACAATGAGAGGAGGAGGCAGCATGCTCCACACACAGGATGTACTCAATCTAAGCGGAAAGATAGCTGTTGTTACCGGAGGTGCTTCAGGTATTGGCCTTGCTACGGCTGGACTGCTTGCAGATTTCGGAGCACACGTGGTTGTGCTGGACATCAATGTAAGTCAAGGGGAGCAGGCTGTTCTTGAGATTAAAGGGCGGGGAGGGGCGGCTACCTTCCAGCGCTGCGATGTATCCTCTTCAGAGGACTGCATGCGTGCCGCCTCAGAGATTGAGAACGCGCACGGCAAAGTCGATATTCTGTTCAATAATGCGGGGATTATCCGCCGCAAGACCGTTGTCGAGCTTGAGGAAGCCGACTGGGATCTGGTGATGGATGTATCGCTTAAGGGAGTCTATCTGCTCTCCAAATATTTGATCCCGGTGATGGAGCGCGGAGGCGGTGGCAGCATCATTAATACCGGCTCCGGCTGGGGCCTTAAAGGCGGGGACCGTGCCGCTTCCTACTGTGCAGCCAAGGCTGGAGTGGTCAATCTCACCCGAGCCATGGCCATTGACCACGGTCCCGCGAACATTCGCGTGAACTGCGTGTCCCCAGGCGACACGGATACGCCGCTTTTACGCGATGAAGCCAAGCAGCTTCAACAGGACGAAGCTACTTTCCTCGTAGCTTCTGCTGGGGGGCGTCCATTGGAGCGATTGGGTACACCACGTGATATCGCAAATGCGGTATTGTTCCTAGCTAGCGATCTGTCTTCCTGGGTCACCGGAAGCGTACTTGTTGTGGATGGCGGCGGCATTGCCTAACGGTTAAAGAAATAAATACTTTAAAATCAACCTTTTAAGGACGGAGGCGTTAACCTTGTCTGAACACAGAACTTATGCCCATCCCTATATCCCGAATACAGCACCGGAAGTCCGTGAGGCAATGCTGAAGGAAATCGGCCTGAGTTCCGTCGACCAGCTGCATGATGCAATTCCAGACAGTCTGAAGCTTAAGCGGGAGATGAATCTTCCTCCAGCTATGAATGAATATGAGCTTCGTCGACATATCGAGGCTCTGCTTGCGAAGAACAAGCATGGCGCCGATTATATCAACTTTCTCGGGGCTGGCTGCTGGCAGCATTTCGTTCCGGCTGTATGCGACGAAATTAATCAGCGCTCGGAGTTCGTGACGGCTTATGCAGGAGAGCCTTACGAAGACCACGGCCGATTTCAGTCCTTGTTCGAGTATCAGAGCCTGATGGCCGAACTCGTCGATATGGACGTAGTTAATGTCCCTACCTTCGACTGGGCACAGGCAGCCTCCACGGCCATCCGAATGGCAGGTCGGATTACAGGCCGCAGGATTGCGCTGCTCTCCAGATCCGTCGATCCGGATAAAGCAAAGATCATTACCAATTACTGTACACCTGTAATGGAGATTAGGTACGTGGAGATTGATCCGGTGACAGGAAAAATAGATTTGGATGATCTGCAGGGCAAGCTTGAGGAAGGAACAGCGGCGTTCTACTTCGAGAATCCAGGTTATCTCGGAATTATTGAGGATCAGGGTGCTGAAATATCTGAGCTTGTGCACGCGGTAAATGCTATCTCTATTGTGGGCGTTGATCCGATCTCCCTTGGCGTACTGGAACCTCCAAGCCGTTATGGCGGTGATATTGTCTGTGGGGATTTGCAGCCGCTGGGCATGCATATGAACTATGGTGGGGGTCAAGCCGGATTCATCGCTACCCGGGATGAAGAGACTTATGTGATGGAATATCCGTCCCGTCTGTTCGGTATTGTTCCTACTGAAGTGGAGGGTGAATATGGCTTCGGTGATGTAGCCTATGAGCGTACATCCTTTGCCCAACGGGAGAAGGGGAAGGAGTCGGTGGGAACACAGACAGCCCTGTGGGGAATTACCGCCGGAGTCTATCTATCCCTGCTTGGACCAGTGGGGATGCAGGAAGTAGGGGAGACCATTATACAGAAATCTCAATATGCGGCGAATAAGCTATGTGCCATTCCCGGGGTCTCTTTGCGCTTTAAAGATACAGCCTTTTTCAAAGAATTTGCCTTAGATTTCAACGAGACTGGAATATCTGTTGCTGAGATTAACAAGCGTCTTTTGGAAGTAGGGATTTTCGGAGGAAAAGATCTATCCTCCGCATATCCCCAGTGGGGACAATGTGCTCTATACTGCGTAACTGAAATTCATATGCAGGCAGATCTGGACCGGCTTGCCACAGCTATCGAGAACATTGTCTGCAAGAATTAATAGTACAGAAGAGTAGGAGGAAAGCCATGAAACGGATTCGTAGAGATCATAAGGTGCGCCGCTTTCACCAGGCCAAATGGGATGAACCGGTGATCTTCGAGCTTCACCGATCGGGTGAGCGCGGAGTGATCCCGCCGGGCACCGAGGCTGGGATTGCCGAGGTTGTTGGTCTAGGCTCTGCCCGAATTCCATCAGCGATGCGGCGAAAAGAAGCACCGGCGCTTCCCGAGATCGGTCAAGCCAAAGTTCTTAGGCATTATTTAAGACTCTCTCAAGAGACTTTGGGTTCCGACCTTAACGTAGAGATCGGACAGGGGACATGTACGATGAAATATATTCCCCGTATCAATGAAATGCTTATACGTACCCCAAATCTGATGGAACTACATCCTCTGCAGGATGCTGGATCCGTTCAAGGAATTCTGGAAATCTACTATAGGCTGGACCAGGCGATGCGTGAAATATCAGGGATGAATGCTTTCTCGTTCCAGCCAAGCAGTGGCACCCAGGCCTTGCTCGCCATGGCTTCCATTGTACGCGCATATCATGATTCACGTGGCGAGGGAGAACAGCGGGATGAGATCATTACAACGATCTTTTCACATCCGTCCCAAGCGGCGACCGCAGCTGTTAAAGGATATAAGATTATTACACTTCATCCTGACGAAGACGGATTCCCGGATCTGGAGAAGCTGAAGAATGCCATTTCTGAACGCACGGCGGGTTTCGTCGTGGCCAATCCGGAAGACACAGGTATATACAATCATCGTATCCGTGAGTTCACGGACGTGGTTCATGAAGCAGGAGGAATCTGCTTCTACGATCAGGCGAACGCGAATGGGTTGCTGGGTATCACCCGGGCTAAGGAAGCCGGGTTTGACATGTGTTTCTTCAACCTGCATAAGACCTTTGCCGCACCTCACATGTGCGGAGGGCCGGCTACAGGCGCTCTTGGGGTAACCGATTCCCTTAAGCGTTTCCTGCCCGGTCCGCTTGTTGACTGGGACGGTAGTCGTTATGTCCTTGTAGAGCAAAGCGGTGATAGCATCGGCAAAGTCCGCAGCTTCCACGGCGTGGCCCAGACTGTACTTCGTTCCTACGCTTGGATTATGAGCCTGGGGCCAGACGGTCTTAAGAATGTGGCCCAAATCGCTGTACTGAATAATAACTACCTGTATCACAAAATTCTGCAAATCCGCGGAGCCAGCGCTCCTTACATCAAAGGTCGACGTCTTGAACAGGTAAGGTACAGCTGGAAGCAGCTTACGGATGAGACTGGGGTAACGACAGAAGACATCACCCGCCGGATGTGTGATTTCGGCCTGCATTATTGGACATCCCATCATCCGTACATCGTTCCGCAGCCGTTCACCCTTGAGCCGACTGAATCTTATTCGAAGGAAGATCTTGATGAATATATCGAGGCGCTGACCCATATTTCGAATGAAGCTTACACGCAGCCGCATATCGTCAAACTAGCTCCGCACAACAGTACCGTTCACCGGAATGTGGAATCTTCTCTTGATGATCCTGCAAAGTGGTGTATTACATGGCGGGCTTATTTAAAGAAGACACAGCCGGAATAGGGCTTGGTCCTTACAATTAATATGTACATTTGAAAGTAGAGGGGCTCCGTTTGGAGCCCTTCCTATTTGACTGTATCACCAAGGAAAGGGGTTATGGGTATGTCTGGGTATATGAGGAACTTGCTGCGCCTGTCTGTCGGCGTCCGCCGGTTTCTTATGACCGAAGCCATGTATGGCATCGGCATCGGTATGTATTCGCTAGTTCTTAATTTGCATTTGCTGTCCAAAGGGATGAAGGAGGATGAAATCGGGCTGCTCATGTCCATAGGTATACTGATCATGGGTGCATTGGCTATTCCTGTATCCATATCGGCAAACCGTATAGGTCGTAAAAAGCTGCTAGTATCCGGCATCATGTTTATAGCGGCAGGAAGTGCACTTTATGCGATTGGCAATCATTCCGGCATATTCTATTTGGCTCAAACTTTGGTCTCGATTGGCCTTACTCTTGTGGAGACGACTGAGGTGCAGTTGCTATTTCACTATTGTGCCTCGCGCAAGGAAGAAGCAAGTGCCTTCTCCCTGATGTTTGCCGTGTTTACGGCATTTACAGGGGCAGGAACCCTGGCTGCCGGATACTTGCCGAATTCGGCTGATAGCGGGGATGGGTATGGGCTAACGCTGCTGCTTGCTGCACTGGTTTTCGTTGTTCACAGTATGATTAGAGGACTCTGGCTTCCCTCTGAGGGGAGGGAAAGCGAAACGGTTAGAACCTCTGAAGTTCTGGAAGTGAACCGTGAAGTCTCTAGCTTGAGGAAAAAGCTGCCTTCCGGCACACTCTGGCTGTTCTCGGTATTCATGGCCCTGCTCGGAGGAGCGATAGCCATCACTGGGTCATTTCTTAATGTAATTGTGAAGTATAGACTGAACTGGATGGATGACAAAGTGTCCATTCTGCTGGCGGTAAGCGGAGTTGTTTTGTTTGCAGCTTCTTTAATGACGCCTTACGTATTAGAGCGTTTTGGCCACAATGTGGCCATCGTATCTGTCTTTTTGGTTAACATACTCGTGTTCGCCTCATTATCCTGGGCTATGCCAGTCTGGATGTTCACAATCGTGTTTCTGGTTCGCGGGGGAGGGCTTACGATGCTGTCTAATCTGCTGGATAGTCAGTTGATGTCTGCCTTTAAGGAGCGGGAGAGGAATCTCTACGCAGGGATGAGGTCCGTATTTCGGAGCCTCGGATCATCCGGCGCCGCTCTGCTTACGGGGTGGATTTTGATTGGACAGGATTATGAAATCCCCTTTTTTCTGACATCTGTAGTATTGATTCTCTGTCTGGTTTATTACATCTGGTTCATACGCCCAATTCTGGATAAAAGGCTGAAAGAATGAATGGCTGAATACAATTTTCATAAATAATTCAATTTGGACAGCAGTGTGAATAAATATATAAGGGGCTGTCCAAAAATCCATGTGAAATGGATATAGGACGCCCCTTTGCTTAAATCCATCCAAAGAAGAACTTATATCTTATGGGTTTGTTGTTTCTTTTTGCCCACTCCCTAATTTCCTCTATGCCATTAGCCGTATTCTCCTTTTTAAAAGTAAAGTACAGATGTAGTGGAACCAACTTTTTGTCAACAGTCTTAATTCCAATTCGTTTACCATCGATAAACACTGAACTTATTTCATCCGCATCGTATCTTTTCTTATTTAAAGAAATAATAAAATTGTCGCCAAGTGTAATACTCTTGGAACTAAGCAATCGATAGAGTAAAAATATGATAATAATGAATATAAAGATGAACCATATTCTTGGAAAGAAGAACATGAAGTCAGGTGTGCGGTTAGTACTATTATACATAGTAATTATTAAGGAAACTTCTAAAAAACACATTGCAATTAGTGTTTTCATTACGTTTGGATATTTGATTGAAAGAGACGTTTCATGAAATCCCAAGTTACTCCATCCTTTCTCCTGTAATTCAAAGGCTCCACAATGATTTTACCATATATTGTGATCTCAGTGCTTGATCAAGCTACGCGGGCTAATGCTCTTTTTTTATGTGTAAGGCCTCTTCTCAGGAGTGACCATTGAATTACAAACCTTTGGAAGTTATACTTTGATGAGAAATACGGACCCGCTTATCCTTTAACAGATCCGTCCTTAATAAGGTAGGGATCTTATTTTTCGTAGGTATAATTTCATTCAGATATGGAGGCGTAACCTTGCAGCTAATTAATCAATCCGAAATACAAGAGAGGATCGACCTGCTTAAAGATCAGGATCTATATATCCATCTTGAGATGACGACGGGAGCATACGCTGCCCATTTCGATAGTTCTAAACATCCGGCGGCTACTTTCATTACTAATGCTGTGATCCGATATTCTCATGGTTCGATTTCCGGTCATGGACCTTATCGCGTCGGTTTAAAAATGTCACAGGGCTGGGTGTACTCGGAAGGATTAACTCACTATGAAGAGAGTGAGAACGAAAGATTAATTCTGGCCGGGCATGACAGCCAAGGCAAACTGGTCGTATCCTTACATTTAAGCCGGGAGCCGTTCTAATGGTAGAGGAGATGAGGAGTTCAGTGGAAAGACATATTCTAGTTATATTACCGCATCCAGATGACGAGGCCTTTGGTGTATCTGGAACGCTAGCTAAACATGTGCAAAACGGCACCCAGGTCACCTACGCTTGTCTGACACTTGGAGAGATGGGCCGGAATATGGGCGTGCCGCCATTTGCGAATCGGGTAACCCTCCCAGAGATCCGTAAAAAGGAGCTGGAAGAATCCTGCCGAGCGATTGGAATACAGGATTTGAGAATGCTTGGTTTCCACGATAAGACGATTGAATTCGAGGATCAAGATCTGCTTGAGGGCCATATTGATGCGCTTCTGAAGGAGCTTAATCCTTCATTGATCATTACGTTCTATCCGGGGTACAGCGTTCATCCCGATCATGATGCTACCGGAGCTGCAGTGATTCGAACCGTTGCTAAGCTGCCTAAGGAAGACAGACCTCCTGTTCACTGTATAGCTTTCGCCAATAATATTGAAGAGATTGGAAAGCCTCAGGTTATCATTGATGTGAAAGATTTCCTGAAGCAAAAGATGGCGTCCATTCAGGCGCATAAATCCCAATTCCAAGCCGCTGAACTGTTAGGCAGCAAAACGCTAGAGGATAAAGAAATCCAAGATCGTTTTGGAACAGAGCATTTCTGGATCTATCCATTTGAATGATATTTTCAAGAACAGACCTTTTAAGCGGCGTTCAGTTGTCGGTGTCTTACCGATGACAGATCGTCGTTTTTCTATGGTAAATATTCAACTTTTCAGAGAGGCACGATGGGGATTGTAAGTGAGGTCTTAAGCAGTGGGTAATTTGACCTAAATAATTACTAATGAATATCCGATATAGAAGATATTATCAATTGAAAGGTGATTATATGCGGATAGGTCACAACATCACATCTTTAAATAGTTTGAACAGATTAAATAAAAATAATAAATCTATTACAAGTTCACTAGAGAGACTATCATCTGGACTTCGTATAAATATAGCAGCAGATGATGCTGCGGGATTAGCGATTTCGGAGAAAATGAGAGCACAGATTCGTGGATTAGCTCAGGCGGAGAGGAATACACAGGATGGTATTTCACTGATTCAGACCATGGAGAGTGGACTAGGAACTATACAAGATCCTAATCTGCTAAGATTGCGGGAGCTTGCATTACAAGCTTCAAATGATACATTAACAAATTTTGATCGAACATTGATTCAAAAAGAAGTTGAGCAGATAAAGCTTGGGATAAATGATATTGCTAATAACACTCAATTTAATGGGATTCATTTATTGAATAATGACCTCGAAGTAAACACGAATATTACACCAGTACAGGGCAATATAAGTACGAATTGGACAGCTAACATACCTGCCAGAGATTTATCTAAGACTTCGGATGGAGGTTACGTCGGAATAAGAATTCCCGGTAATAATCCATTCAAATTAGATAGTATGGGTAATCTGGTTTGGTCACAAGCAATTCCTAATATGGATGTGTACAGTATCAAGGAATCTAGCGATGGTGGTTATATATTATTAGGTAATGATTTCTCAGCGGATGCATTTTCCAATCAAAAGATAAATATAATTAAATGGGATGGAAATTTGAATGAGCAGTGGAGAACAGGGGTATCTGGCGTCTACTCCATTATGGGGAATGAAGTGATTGAAACTAGTGACGGTTCCTTTATTGTGGCAGGCACGGGTTCCGGTATTCAAGGTTGGGATGGTCTTGTAGCTAAATTTAATAGTAATGGTGTACAACAATCCACCTTGATAGTTGGTTCTTCACAATCCAATCCTGTTGGCTATGGAAGCGAAGAATTTAACTCTATTATTGAAACTGCCGACGGCGGTTATTTGGCTATTGGTTCATCAAGTCTCAAACTAAATGGTTCTTATACGGATACGTCTAGCTGGGTTATGAAATATGATAGTAACTTAAATCCATTGTGGGACACACGAGTCGGAGGTACTGGGAATGATGAAGGTTACCGGGCTATCGCAACCAGTGATGGAGGGGCTATAATTGTTGGTTGTTATAATGACTCTACTAAAATTAGTGGATTGATCTATAAGCTAGACAGCAGTGGCAACGTATTGTGGGAGAAGAATGATACTTCTGCCTCCAGCAATTTTACTAGCATTTCAGAAGCGAAAGATGGAAATTACATCATTGGAGGAATAGTAGGTGATAAGTACAAACTATCCATTTTTGATCCACAAGGAAATGAATTGGCTAACGCTACTTTAAGTGGGATGGCCTCTACAATTAGATTTAATAGCCTTATAAGTAATGATGACGGAAGTTACACTTTTTCAACTACAACTGGGATAACAAATTTCAATGTATCTTACGGATCAAACCCTAGTACCACATATGATTACAAAACAGTAAATCTTCAGGTGGGAGCAAACTCTGGGGATAACTTCGCTGTTAAATTAACAGATGCTAGAACTACTGCTCTGGGAATTGCGGATATAGATCTTTCAACTAGACAAGGTGCCGAATTAGCGATTTCGAAAATAGACAAGGCTATAAATACCGTTTCATCCAAGCGTTCAATGTACGGCGCGTATCAAAATGCATTAGAACATATCCATAATAACCTAACCAATTACGAAGTAAACTTAACAGCAGCTGAATCACGAATAAGAGACGTGGATATGGCAAAAGAAATGATGAACCTTACAAAGTACAATATCTTATCTCAAGCATCTCAAGCCATGTTGGCTCAGGCCAATCAACAGCCTCAAGGCGTATTACAGTTGTTAAAGTAAAAATGTTTAATAGAGTCTATGCCATTTTAAACTGTACCCTATGTAAAGGACATTTAAAAAAAGTCTAGGCAGATTGAAGAAGATGATCTCTGTATTGAACAGGG
>NZ_VTZR01000003.1:0-166022 GCF_008370385.1 Paenibacillus sp. B2(2019) | reverse complement strand
CGCCGCCAGCGTTCGTCCTGAGCCAGGATCAAACTCTCCAATTAGTATTGAAAAGAGCGATATGCTCATTTTGAAACATCTGACGAGAAAATTAATTCTCTAATTTTGGATTTCACTTTCGTGATTTCCTACTCACTCGTTGTTCAGTTTTCAAAGATCAAGTTCTCGTTGACGCCGTTTAATGTCTCAGCAGCAACTCTTATAATATATCATGTTGTTCTCAGTAATGCAAGCTTTATTTTTCGAAAGCCGTTTATATAACTCTCTCAAACATTGCCTGTACGCTGTCTAACAACGCTTAACTATAATAACCTATCTATTCATAGAAAAGCAACCCCTAATAGAAAAATAAACAACTAGCTTAATAATTAAGCTGGTTGTTTATTTAATAGAGTTATGATTCTAGCGATGCAAATTAATAGTATTTTGCTGCAGTATACTTACTTGAAGCCTTAATAAAATCCGTATTCTTCTTACTCTTCGCTGACGATGCATCTACCGTGGTATCAATAGTAACCCATTTCCCATCCATCAACACTTCATTCCATGCATGGTATTGCGTAACGTAGCTAGTATTCCCCATCACCAATTTAGCAGGCACATCTACACTACGCAGCATTGCGGCAAAAAGAGAAGCATAGTCATAGCAGATTCCTTTTTTAGTATTCAAAGTGTTGTTAATGTTCGGAATGTAATCTGTTGTTACGTTATTAGCAAGAGAATAGTCGTATTGTACATTAGCAACTACATAGTTATAGATTGCCTTAACTTTCTCTTCATCTGTTGTTTTGCCTTTTGTAAGCTCTTTTGCCTTAAGGATCGCTTTATCAGAAGAACTCCATTTCACATTCTGTACGGAGCCCAAATATACGGAATTCGAGTCACTCATAGTTACGTCTACTACTTCGGAATATAACGCTTTGTATTTATTGCCGGTTGTGTTCTCAAGAACAGAAACCTTATAAGTACCATTTCCTTGTTGTAAAGGGAAGTCCTCAGCTTGTCCAGAAGCATATAAGTTATATGTATAGCTGCTGTTGTCTTTTGTGATCATGAGTTTGATTCTTTTATCTTTCGGAATATCATAGTTAATCCCAATAACACCTTGAGCCACTTTCGATGTAATCAACCAGCTCGCATCTACACTTGCGGCTTGAGCTGTGCTTACCGGAACCGCAGTAATCAGTACGAACAGCGCCACCATCATAAAATAAACCTTTTTCACGGATAAAACCCCTTTCGGTAGCTGGCTGCCATCCTTTCGGGAAGGCCCTTTAGCTTTGCGTCCCTACCTTTCGATAGGTTTGCCGTTATCGTATAAGCTCTATCTGTTCTAATTTCACTAGACAAATTAACAGAATCAGTCCAAGTAGAAATACGAATCTAAGATTCTTATATATTTTATAAAAACAAAAAAAGCCTCTTCATTCGGTAACTGGCTGCCATCCTTACGGGAAGGCCCTTTAGCTTTGCGTCCCTACCTTTCGATAGGTTTGCCGTTTATCGTGTTTAGCTTTTATAGTCTTATACTACCATATTTATCCTCGTAAACAAGAACAAAATTGCTAGATTTACTATTATTTTATAGTTATTTCTCTGTATTTGAGTTTTCTTGTTATTTCTCGTCAACGATTAGGAAAGCTTGGCATGAACAATCAAACGATGTGTAGGATCTACTAGTGGGTCACACGTAATTAGAGTAAGAATTTTATCTTTGTTATTCCCGTCTAGAACAGACACATCACTAGGAAGTACAACAGAAATATCATAAACCTCGTAATTATAAGTCTGATCGCTAGTCTTTACCGTAATCGTATCCCCAATCACAACCTCATTCAATCTGTTAAACAATCTGCCCGTAGTTCTAGCTCTATGTGCAGCTATTGCGGCGTTCCCTATTTCTCCTATTGGAGTTGTTTCTTTCATATGGGCCGCGGCATGCTTCATATTCGCTTTAGTAGCCCCTTCTAATACAGGCAGCTTCAGATCGATCTTATCGATCTCAATTAATGCGATAACTTTGCCACCCACTTCAATTTCCGGCTCCGGCTTTTCTGTTTCTTGCGGCTGTGCTTGTGCATCTAGAGCTGATTCCTCCGCTAGTAGCTGAGTGACCTCGGCATATCTGCTCTTCAGATCAGGTGGTGAAGTATTTTCACTGGTGCTCAGTTCAGCCGATTCTAATAGCTTATCCTGCTGCCAGTCGTTATACCATTCGTTAGCTTTTGGATAGAGCATGATAAGGATCCCCGCCAGTATGAGCACATACGAGAATTTACGCATGATTTTCACCTCCGTAGATTGGTTCTACTGAACTTTAGAATACCCATTTACGACTTCCGAAGAAGTTAATGATCACCGTCACAAACGTCACTAATACCTTAGAGATCAACACTTGAATGCCTAGTTTGTCAGTCAACAGATGCATTAGCAACAGCGATATTCCGAGTACTACCAGATTCAGTACGATAAACTTCAGCAACTGCGTCTTATCAAAACCCTCTTTATTGCCACGATCACGATCCTTGAAGGTTACTTTTTTATTCAAAATAAAGCTGTTCGCTGTCCCTGCACTATAAGAAATCACCTGTGCCAACGCATATACCATCCCAAGTGAGTTCAGTAATGTAAAGATTACGAAATCAATGAGGGTATTTACCAGACCTACAGCATTAAACTTGAGAAACTGTATGAAAGCAGTCCGAAAGTTCTTATCTGACATCTTTGTAATCCTTCCGGCGATCCACTTCTTCTTCGTTACGATATCCTATGGTCTCACTGACAATATACAACGGTCTATCCTTAGACTCGTCATAAATTCGTCCAATATACTCACCGATTACACCTAGCAGCATCAGAACGATACCGTTAAAGAGCAAATTGACCCCTACAATGGAAGCCCAACCTGGAACCGTCCATGAGGTGAAAAAGATTCTTTGAAACAATACGAAGAATAAATAGAGAAAGCTGGAGAAGGAAAGAAAGAATCCGACATACGTAGCAATCTTAAGTGGCTTATGCGAAAAGGAAGTGATCCCATCCAGCGCAAAACGAATCATTTTCTTAAGAGGATACTTAGTTTCTCCTGCAAATCGTTCTTCCCGCTCATATTCCACCATCGTCTGCTTGAAGCCGACCCAGCTCACTAAACCTCTAACATACCGGTTTTTTTCCTTGAGACCTCGCAAGACATCACATACCTTACGATCAATAAGACGAAAATCACCTGTGTCCGTGGGAATGTCTACACTTGTCATGCTGCTGAGCAATCGATAAAAGATCTTGGCCGTTACCTTTTTGAACATCGTTTCTCCACGGCGCTTCAGCCGCTTCGCATACACAACGTCATAGCCCTCTTTCCACTTCTCGATCATTTGCAAAATGACCTCCGGTGGATCTTGAAGGTCAGCGTCAATAACAACAACCGCTTGACCTTCGGCATAGTCCATGCCAGCTGTAATCGCTACCTGATGTCCGAAATTACGCGAGAAGTCAATTAGCTTGACGCATTCATCCCGATCACTGATCTCCCGAATCATCTGGGCCGAACGATCACGACTTCCGTCATTAACGAAGACTAGCTCATAAGTATCGCCGCATTCGTCCATTACTTTTTTCAAACGTTCGTAAGTAACGCTAATTACTTGCTCCTCATTGAACATGGGTACAATTAC
The DNA here is from genome assembly GCF_008370385.1 of Paenibacillus sp. B2(2019). Classification (NCBI taxonomy): domain Bacteria; kingdom Bacillati; phylum Bacillota; class Bacilli; order Caryophanales; family Paenibacillaceae; genus Paenibacillus; species Paenibacillus sp. B2(2019). The sequence continues at coordinate 162,348 of NZ_VTZR01000003.1, read as the reverse complement.
ACTATATCTGGCTTTCACCTTTATTCCTCCTAAAAGCTTTATGGAGCGTTACATCTTTCTGTACTTCATAATAACGCTGTAAGCATAAACTTATTGTTATAGATATTTTAAAAAAATCTTAGAAAACCCAAGATGGGAACCAACGCAGCATATTCTTCACATAATCTCCGCTTACCTGCATCCCTGACAGGACAGGGTAGAACGCGACAAAGAGCAGTAAAGCAACAGCCACATAGACATAACTAACATAACGAGCCTCAGGATATTTGCTATCTAGCAACTTCATTATATATACAATACCAAGAATCATAAAAGGAACCATAGCAAAATAATGGTAGATAAAGGTTTCCCTTGGGACAAGCATCCATGGAACATATTGTGAGAAAAAGGCGATCCAGATCATATAAAGGGTCTTATCTTTGCGTTTCAGTGTAATCCACAGCGTTGCCAGCATTGCGAAAATACCCGTCCACCAGATAAGCGGATTCCCCATAGTCACTATACTGCTGACCTGACCTTGCGGCAAACCCTCACTGCCACTAAAGAACCAGACTGGTCTCTTCATAAACGGCCATTGCCACCAGGAGGACGCAAAAGGATGTGTAGCTACAAGCTGACTGTGATAGTTGTACATGTTCTTTTGGGAATCAATCAAGCCTTTTATAGTAAAGCCCTCTGCGGATGCAGATAAACCCGGAACAAAAGATAAACTATAAATAATGACCGGTATGATTACGAAGAATGCAACACAACTAGCTAGCGTAATGATGGTATTCTTCCAGAACGAATTTACAGCTTCGCGACAAGTGCCTAGCAGTTCCTTGTCTTTGATCTTCCCTTCCGCGAGCAACCGTCCTGACGCTTGGTATTCTCTGTAGCGCTCGAAGAGCGAGATAGCTAGCATAATGGCCAGCCCAGCTCCTCCGTACAATACAATCCACTTGGAGGCGACACCAATTCCGAAGAATAGGCCGGACCAGAACAACGGAATTAGCGTTTTTCTTAAGGGCTGCCTGAAGAAATTCATAGTGTAATATCGCTGCATGAAATAAAACATTAACATAATGAAGAATACTCCGTATACATCGATCGTAGAGATTCTTGTTTGTGTGAAATGCATGAAATCCAGTGCGAACAATCCAGCTGCAAGTGCTGCGTATTTGCTCTTTTTAAAGAGCCGTAGTGCCATTACATAAATGAGAGGCAGCATGGCAATCCCGAACAATGTTCCGATAATACGCCAGCCGAAAGGATTAACTCCGAACAGTTCCATCCCTACTGCGATCAATAGCTTGCCTAGTGGTGGATGCGTGTTCTCATAAGGCACAATCCCGTGTGTATATTCATAAGCTGTCCGTGCATGGTAGATCTCGTCAAAATAAGTGCTATTCATAAAGTTAGAATATTCAGGGATGAGTGACTGCTCGTCAAAAAGATTGGCAGGTTCTCCTCTTTTAGCGACTGCACTAGCATCCGGTGTAACACCGGCTATAGGAAGAGGCACTCTTTCGCCTCCCTGCTCATAGAAGGCCATTTCATTTAAAGTGAACCCTGGAGAGGTGACTGTAAACTTCACGTATCTTGCTGCAACGTTCAGAGGTTGGCTTTTCCAGATGAAGACATTCCCAACATCCTCGCTTACATCCAGAGGACTACTCCAGACATCAGGGGATTCACTGAATTCGAGCTTAAACTTCCCGGTACCTACGCCACCGAAGATATTCACGCGTTCCAATTGTTTACTCTGTCCTAGATCTACATAGAAGCTTTCACCGCTGGCAGCTGGCTCCCACAAGGTCTCTGGAGATTTAGTAGAACCTAAATTATATAAAGCAATTGCCGCGTAAACGGCAGTAATGGCAAGAATACATATCCAATCTATACGCTTAAACTTCATCGCTCAATCTCCCTCCCTTCTGGTGCGGTCTTATTTGCTCGACGACTTTAAGGTCTTCTTCATATTTTTCTTCAGGTGTTGGTGGTGCTGGAAGAGGCTTTACTCCCCCACGAACATACACGTCATAACCAATGTAGAGCATGTATAGCAATAATGACAGGTTAGCTATAGAAGTAACCAAAACGATTCCATCTGCACCTGGATTTACACCTGCATTTAGATGAGTTAACGTATAAGCCACATTGATATACTGCGTTAAGCTGAATCCAAGGAATAGGGATAAAAACCTACGATCCCGACTCGCTATATAAGTGAACATACATAGAATAACAGCAGGGAACATATAACGTTCATGCATTTTGGTTCCAAGCACAAAGACTACTACAATGAGCGCCATACCGATAAAGTAGGATTTGGATAAATCCAAGCGATCTTTTTTGAAGGAATAAACCGTTGCTATGGCTACTGCCACTAAAATAAATATGAAGCCCCATACACGGTAAGTAATACCTAACCAAGTTAGGTCAAGAGATGACCACATCGGGTCAGTCAGTGCATATAGATTAAATGCATTCACAGAAGAATAGGGATAGGAAGATAACGTACTCTTATACAGATTAATAAGGCCAACTAAACCACCGTTATTCCAGAAAAATGGTGCCGCGAGCAATCCGAATATCCCTAATCCATACAAAGCTCCAAATCCAAGCTGCTTCCAAGCACGGTGATGATAGAAAGCAAACAATAATACCGGTGTGAATATTAACGATTGTGGTTTAATTAAAGTTGCTAATGCAAACAAAATCGCGGATTGAACAAACTTTTTGTTCGCAGCGCCATGGATACTGAGCAACAGGAAAATCAAAAAGAACGAATCCGCTTGTCCCCACGCCGCTGAATTAACAAGCACCGCCGGATTAAACAGAAATAATAGCGTTAAGCCAAAAGCGATCCCTGAGCCGAGTTTTTTGCGGGACATTTGATATATGAAGTAACCCAATACCAAATCAGAAATAATCGCTGGCAGTTTGAATAGCAGATTCTCTCCACCCGAACCATGCGCAAAGCCAAATACACCGCGAATAAGACTAAGCATGTACAAAATGTACAAATAACCAGGAGGATAATCGGCAAAATACCCTTCTTCATAAAACTTGCCTGGACCTAAATCAACCATGCGCTGACCCCAAGCTATAAAGGTATTCATGTCGTTCTGATAGCCTTGAGCAGTCAGACCAATCCAGACCCTTAGGATAAAAGCAACCCCGATGGCAATGCTCAGCCATTTGGAATAGACATTCTCAGGTTGCTTCATAAGCTTCTCACTGCGGAATGCCTTGGTATAAAGCACTGCAAAAAATACACTGAAAAGCGCTGAGATCAGCAGCATCTTGGTTGGAGATACCTTATGTGGGATATCCGCTTTTTTGCCACCAGCATCCTGACTAACTGCTGCACTATCCAGCGAAATGACGTTGGCCCCTTCGGGAGCAGCGTCTAATTTTTCTACAGACAAATCATCAAAATAAGCTTTACCTTGAATCAAGCTGGAGTAACCTCCCAAACTTGCACCTATGCCGAATTCTTTCTGCTTAGGTCCTGTCTGGCCTATGTATTCAAGATACTGCCACTCTCCTGCCGTATCCGTTACACTGGGATAACCCCCACCTACTCCAACGGCAAGTATATTGGCGCCCATTCCCTCGCCTGCGGTACTTACTACTTTGATCCATCCAGAGATTTTATAATAGCTGTCCGGCGTTGCCTTAATCGTCTGCACCCATTTCAAATGATTGGGCTCGATATTCTCAATGACTGCCGCTTTACTACCGGAGTGAACCTCGTCCGATTGGATTGAAAGTATGCCCGAGTTGTCTCCAGAAATCCACATATCCTTAGTCCAGTTAGAAGGAGCATCCTCTCCTCCCTCCTCAAATCCAGGGTTCTGCAATAGATTTCCGTCTGCATAAATGCTTGTTACAGGAAGCAAAAACAATAACAGCATCAATACAGTCATTGCGGCCGTACGTGTACTCTTGATCATCGTTCCAACCTCACCTCGTCTATATTAATCCAGCCTTTACCGCCTTTAATAAAAATTTCAGTTTGCTCATTCTGACCGATAGATACCATTGGAAGTGTAAGCTCTTGATAAACCTCACTAGCAGGTATTTCAGCCTCCGTCCGCACTACGCCATTAACTCGGACGCCAACCCTTCCTTCTTCTCCACCGGCACTAACCATTATACCAAGCTTATATTCTCCAGGTTCTGCTATTCTGATAGATTGTGTAATCGTTTTGTCAAATCCCGGATCAAGATAGGCCAGATAACTTCCATTATAGGGATTATTGGTCGCCACACCCGTACCGGATGAGAAGCTCCAGCCTGATATCCCCTCTTCAAATCCTCCATTTGTAAATTCCGAGATTCCCTCTACTACCCCAGTCTTAGCGGTCACAACAGTATAGTTGGCAAACCGTTTAACCGAATAATTATCGCTTTCAGCAGGAATGGGATCACCATTCCACAAGATATATGTCGCTGTCTCTCCTGGAACTATGCTTGAATATCCAAATCTATATCTTCCAAAGGAAGACACCTGCTGAAATGCACCTCCAGGATTAGAATTATTAACGGTTGCTAAGAAATCATGGGGATTGATCTGCTCATAAAAAAGCACATAAATATAAGGCATATTAACTTTATCAGTCACGTAGATGTTCCCAGCACTCTCTTCAGACGCATATTGTATAGCCTCACCGAAAGATTCATAGAAAGCTGGTCCTATCTCTTTAGGATAATCGCGGAAATAAACTGTAGTGAATAGAACAAAAAATAAGCTAAAGGTTACAGCCGACAGAATTGCTAATACTTTTACTTTCTTGCTTAACCACATAAACCCTGCAACAATCAGCAAAATGATTGGATAGAAAATCACATTCATCCGATTAATGTTTACGTTCGTAACAAAGGTCATCAAAACGGAAACAAACAGCCAAAGTAAAATAACGAGCAGTCCCGTCCGCTCACGACCACGGTTCCGTATTGTCGTTAACATAAATATAAGTCCTATAAGTACAAAGGGTAACGCAATAGGATACGCGTATCCATAAGGTGAAATCGAATTCCAAGGCAAACCATCAGATCCGCTAATTAATATCTTCAAAAATTCCCGGAAATTGCTTAATGCTGTATGTAATAGTTGCCCTCCGAATATAGAAGTTACCTGTTCCACACGCGGCGTTGTCAATCTCGGAATTGAGAATAATGGGGTCAAAATCCCCTCTAGCGACAATCGATTGATCATAATAAATAGGAAGATTGGAAGTGACATTAATATAAACAGAGCACAGTTCCATAGAATGGTCCGAAGCTTTAGCGCTCTTGTATAGAATAGAAGAATTCCAGCACCTAAAGCAAATATCGGCACAAAAAAATAGGATGTTCCATAAGCATAAAGTGAAAGGGCAAGCATAATTGTAAATCCATAAGACCACTTCGGAATATGAAATGATTTAAGTAACATATAAACGGAGAACAGAATCAGGGTGGGAAATAAATTAGATTCCAGTGCCCATCTTGACATCATAATATGCCAAGGATTAATTGCGATAAAAAACATCGCCACAATACCAGCAGTTCTGGAAGTAAATAGCTCTTTGGAAAGAAGATAGAATACGAGCATACCCAGTAGACCCATGATTAAGCTAACAGCACGTACAGACATTGGAGTGAGTCCGAACAATAATATGAAAGGCATTGATAAGTAAGCATAAAGTGCATTCTGTCCGCTTCCCCAAGCAATGAGGTGAATAGGTAAATGAATACCATTGCGGTCTATTCCATAATGAAGAATAGCGTAAGCATCATAACCTATAGATGCCTCATCCTGATTCAAGCCACCTGGAATCGAACCAAAGTAAAAAATGCGAATCACAGCCCCCAGCAAAAACAATAAGAGAGGCCAAGGATTACTTTTAAAATAAGAAGACCAATTGCTAAATCTTGTGGACAACATTCATCACCTCTTCAACAATATAATCTAAATATTGGATGATGGAAAGGAAGAACATCCAACAAGTTAAATAGGAGAATACATTATCCAAAATAAAAAAAAAAACGGCCCCTTCAGTAATGAAGGAGCCCGAGATGAATTTCAGAAATACTGTATATATGTTAGCCCTCGCTACCAAGGAATACATAACGGAGAACGATCAGAATCGCAAGTACCCACATCATCCAGTGAATATCGTATTTCTTCTTACCCGCAAGGTTAGCAACAGAAGCAAGGATTACATAAGTTACGATACCAAAGGAAATACCGTTAGCGATATTATAAGTGAAAGGCATGATTACAAGTGTTAGGAAGGCTGGAATCGCAACAACCATATCTTGAAAATCGATTTGACGGATCGATTGTGCCATCAGCACACCTACGACGATCAATGCTGCGGCTGTAGCAGATCCAGGAATAAGAGCAACCACTGGAGCAAGGAACAATGCAAGCAAGAAACATACGCCAGTTGTTACAGCTGTAAGACCTGTACGTCCACCTTCAGCAACACCTGCCGCGCTTTCTACAAAAGCAGTAGTAGTCGAAGTACCCAGTGCCGCACCACCTGCTACAGCAACTGCATCGACAAACATTGCATTACCTACACGTCTATTACCTTCTTCAGGGTTATCCATAATACCAGCGCGTTGAGCCGTACCTACAAGTGTACCAAATGTATCAAACAACTCTACAAATGTGAAGGTTGCAATCGCTGAAACAATACCTGTGTGCAGGATACCATCCCAGTCAAATTGGAAGAAGTTCAATTGTGTGAAATCAGGAACCCAAGGCGTTGCCGGACTGGACAATGCGCTGAAATCAACTACGCCCATCAACATACCAGCGACAGTTGTTCCCAAGATACCGAATAAAATCGCACCTTTAACGTTCAATACCATCAGGATAGAGATTAGAAGAAGTCCGATAATTACCAATTGGACATTGGAATTCTCTAGGCTACCCATGTGAATGATAGTTTCAAAGGAAAGGACATCTGTGAAAGTGTTAGCAGGAATGTCTTTACCGGCTTCAACACCAATCGTCATGAGTCCACTGTTCTTAAGACCAAGGATCGTAATGAACATCCCGATACCTACTGTAATCGCATGTTTCAAACTGTCAGGAATTGCAGTTAGTAAGATCTGTCGCACTCGAGTTACAGTCAGCAAGATAAAGATCAAACCGGAAATAAATACGGCTGTCAGACCCATTTGCCAAGTGAATGGATGCTCTGATGTGGCGGAAGATAGAATTACGGAAGCAAAATATGCGTTAAGTCCCATACCAGGTGCCAATGCCACTGGAAAGTTTATGAACACGCCCATTGCGATGGTGAAAATACCTGCTGCCAGCGCAGTCGCTAGAAATACAGAATACCAGCCCATATCAATACGGCCAAATGCTGTTAAAGTACTCGGATTAACCGACAAGATGTAAGCCATTGCCATGAACGTGGTCAAGCCCGCCATGATCTCTGTACGAACTGTGGTGCCGTTCTCTTTCAACTTGAAAAACCGATTCAAATTGTTCTCCCCCTAAGGTATGTTGTGTGTCTGACAGCAACAAAAAGCCGGTATCTGTTAGACACCGGCTCGAAAAAAAGAGTAGTCCCCCATGACCATAGTCCTAATTAAGGACAATGCGGGGTTGCTCTGCTCTTCTTAATCGTAGCCAGGTCATTACGGTGACCTCGTAGAAACTTCCAGGCCGATTCCCGGAAATATACGAAAGAATTATGTTGTTGTGCTCTATCATTTTAGGTGGACATCATATAAGTTGTCAATGATAAAAAGCGAACATTTTCGACTTTATTTTTTCCAATGTTCGTAATTCATACATTTTTATGCTTTCATCTACCTTCAAACCTCTTCTAGTCACGTAGCTTATTAACTATTCAATCACTTTTTGTATGGGTATATTTTACTATAATTCTAATTATTAATCTTTACTATGCTTATAACTATGCCAAGAATTAGCTAAATGCCCTATCGCTAAACAAACGACTGCAATACTCAGCCAAATAGATTTTCCCCACATCGCTGCCAATCCGAATGCACATACTGGAAGAACTGCCATCGGGATCGGAATAAAAACTAAAGGGTCCCATAATAATTTAAATTGCTGCCCCTTAACTATATATCGAACCCATAGACCATAATAAACAACGATAAACAAGACGATGAAGGCAGCTACCACACCGAATTTCACATGTTGAAAGTTATCCTTTGAGATTGCAAGAATGCCGATACAACCCAACTGCCCTACTCTCTCCAAAATTGTAAAGACCGGTCCTGCATCTCGAACACCGGCAGGGGCATTCTCAGGTGGAAACTTAATCATTAACAAACTAGGTGCAAGGATAATTAAGGCCATTAGTGTGCCGAGAAGAGAAAACCCCATGTTAATTTCTCCCTATGATAGATTTTTCCCATTTTATCACATTCATATAGAGCAGCTATATAGCGTCTATCACATTTTTTTAAATACAAAAAAACTGCAACCCCTTGTTCAATAAGGAGTTGCAGGTGTTTGATTAGACTCTATCGTAAACGCTTGAACCTAATTAATGGTGCATTGAAGATAAAAATGCAAATCCAAAAAGTGTCCAGTCATTCATTACATGCACTATAAACGATGTCCAGATATTTTTAGTCTTAATGTATGGATAAAGCAGAACGACCCGTGCAATACCGATACCAAGAATGGCTTGTACAAGGTTCCAATTATATGTTTGTAAATGGTATGCACCAAAGATAATGGATGCTACAACCCACGCTAAAATAATTGCAGACTTTCTACTCAGTTTAAGCTTTTTCACTGCAAATGCTAGAATAACTAAGAATGGAAGTATTGTTATTAATTCTTCACCAAACAGCATGGGGACCATCTTCAAGAACATCGGAAGTGCATCCGCAAAATTACCATTGAAGCTTTCGCCTACAGGATTAGCGCTCACATTAAACAATTTTGAAATAACGAAACCAGCAACAAATGTCACAATAATATTCACAATGTACGTTCCAATAATTAAGATAATATCTTTAGCAACTAATTTTCTGAATAAAGACGTCCATTGGCTTCGTGCAACAAAAATCACTGCTGCCAATGGAAAAATCACATTCATAAACGGTTGTACTGGGCCGCCAAAACCAATAAGAAACAGAGCGAAGCCCACAGCTACAGCAAGAAGAAATATGAGGCCACTCTTCAAATTCAAAGTAGGAGATTGCAAATCATTGTAGAACGGAAAATCATCGTTTTTACGCTCAAATCTGAAAAAATCACTTTTATTCTTCATAATAAATCAAATCCTTCCAAGGAAATATAAAACCTATCTTCTATTAATCCATCTAACGTACTTATCATAATTGCTTTTATGTCCAATAACGACAAAGGTCTTATAAATAGGACCATCTTTTTAAGAAATTTCCAGCGGATTCGATTTATTTACTAATATTTCCACGTAGCCCGAAAAACCACAGTCAGTAGGTTTTCAAATATCAAAATATAATTTTTTCGTAATCAAATTAGATTCTCTCTGAAATATAATAAAAGCTCACGATTTCAATAAGAGGGTGGCGAACGATTTGAATACCTACGGTGAGGTTATTCGAAATATACGGACCAACAAGGGATTAAGTCAAAAAGAACTATATTTAGATATTATCTCGAAATCATATGCCATTGAATTTGAAAAAGGAAACCATGAGATCACATTAAGACTGTTAGAACAAATTTTAGATCGACTTATGATGGGGATTGACGAGTTTTTCTACATTTATAGAGGTTATAAACTATCTAAACACGACACATTTACCAATAAATACTCCAAAGCTGGAAATAATAACGATCTTGAGGCATTATTTGAACTATATCAAGAACTACATCAGAGAGAGGATCTGATCTCTCAAGTCCATCTGGCAGAAGTCAGGTCTCGTATAAGATTAATGAAGCACTTTAACTTAACTGGTAAGTTTGAGAACTCTGTCATTTTAACAGAAGATATTGAGACGATCACTAACTATCTCAACAATCTCCAATCCTGGACCCTTCAAGAAATACAGCTGTTCACAAATACTTTAAATTACATAGATTACGATCAGAGAGATATACTCTTTAAAACACTTATCAAGTCAATGAAAAAATATGAAGCCCACGAACGCGGACGAGATGTCATATGTGTAATGCTAACCAATATGATTTATGAATTAATTATGATCAATCAAATAAGCTCTGCAGAGATCTTATTAGAGAACTTAAATAATATTAGCAGTCCTCAATATCAAATGCTGTTCTTTAAGATTGTATATAAGTATTATAACGGTCTAATTAAAATAAAAAGGAACAGTAAAGAAGAAGGAACGAAGCTTGCTCAATCAGCAATCGATGCATTATATGAATTTGGCGAGCCCTATCAAGCAAAAACATTAGAGTCTATATTGTCACAGATCTTACAATAAAGTTTCTAGAGGGTGGTGATGAATTCTGCTGCATAAGGGAATCTTGACTTTTTTATCATGATTATTTTCTTATCCTGAGACCAGACCTGCTGACCTCCAGAAAAGAAGCAAAGAATAAGGATAAAGCAGATAAGTTTCCTGTATTTTTCACTATCCTTCTTTTATTATAATGGGGCTATCTGATGTAAGGAGGATTTCCATGATGACAGTAAATAATTTCGTATGTTCCTCAGCAGAACCCATTGTACAGACTAAAGCCGGAAAAATGAGAGGCTTTCAGGTCAACGGCACTTATACCTTTCACGGGATAAAGTACGCAGATGCCAAGCGCTTCCAGATGCCCACAGAGGTAGCACCTTGGGAGGGAATTAAGGATGCACTCGCTTACGGTTATGTGTCTCCCATGTTAACCCAGGATCAGCCCGTCATGGAAGTGCTGGTTCCTCACCGTTACTGGCCTATGGATGAGAATTGTCAGTATCTGAACATCTGGACCCAGAGCCTTGAACCGCAGGCCAAAAAACCTGTTATGGTATGGCTACACGGGGGCGGTTTCGCAGCTGGCTCTTCTATTGAACAGGTAGCTTATGAAGGAGACAAGCTTAGCGAGTTCGGCGATGTGGTCGTAGTAACCTTAAATCACCGATTGAATATTCTGGGATACATGAACCTGTCTGCTTTTGGAGATAAATACGTCAATTCCGCTAATGCCGGAAATGCCGATATGGTGGCAGCTTTAAAATGGATCCAGGAAAACATTACAGCTTTCGGCGGCGACCCGGACAATGTGACCATCTTCGGACAGTCTGGTGGCGGTATGAAGGTATGGACACTAATGAATACTCCGGCAGCAGACGCCCTGTTCCATAAGGGCGTTATCCAGAGCGGATTAATTGATGGTTTTTTGGACACCCGCAAGACCGATAGCACCGCCATAATAAAGGCACTGTTAGCAGAGCTTAATCTTGGCGAGGACGAAGCAAAAAAATTGGAAGCGGTTCCTTATCCTCAGTTAGCAGCAGCTTATAATAAAGTTGCACCGGCGCTCGCAATGCAAGGGGAATACATTGGCGGTAATCCTATGCCTAATGAATTCTATGTAGGCGATCCAAGAGAGGTGGGCTTTACCGAGCATGCGAAGACCATTCCGGTATTGATTGGTAGCGTATTTGGTGAGTTCGCTTTTGGTCCCGGTGTTCCAAACAAGCAGGACGTGTCTGAGGATGCCACCATGGAGATGCTGACTCAAAAGTATGGCAATCATACGGAGAAGCTGGTCACACAATTTAAGGAAGCGTATCCGGATAAACACTTGTCCGACCTGCTATTCTTAGATACCTTCTTCCGTGTTCCAACCAAGGACTTTATTGAGAAGAAATCCGGACACGAGGAAGCTCCTACCTACTCCTACTTGTTTACTTATGAATTTCCTTTTGAGGGCGGCAAGACAGCATGGCACTGTGCTGAGATCCCTTTCGTGTTCCATAATACGGAACGTGTTCCCGTGTGCCTCATTCCGGGAGTTTCCGATCGGATGGAGGAACGCATCTGTGGTGCCTGGGTAAGCTTTGCACGCTATGGCAATCCTAACATCCCTTCCCTCCCCCAGTGGCCGGCATGTAAACCGGGAGATGAGGCAACCATGATTTTTGACCGCAACTGTGTAGTAAAGCATAATTTTGATCATGCTTTGATGGATACTTTATTGAAAACGAACCCGAAGCTGCCTTTCCTGCCAAGCAATGAAGCCGAAGAAGAAGGATTTATTTTGCATTAAGCAATCCCCCCTCGAAAACTCTTTGATTCGGGTCAAAAAAAACTCCCTTCTGCCTGCTAAATATCGCAGATAAAAGGGAGTTTTTCTAATCTATTATTGGTTAGCCTTTAGACAAAATTAATTTTAAATTTGAGAACTGCTGTGGAATATAAAATTTATTATACATTAACGGATAATCTGGCTCTGTTTTGTCGTAAAGGGTTTCTAATAGTAAAAAGCACTCGTTCCGTCCCATTAATTTATCTTTCCGATCAGATAAGTTAACGGTATGCGTATATTTTATTTCAATATTCCCATGGTTAGCATCTACATAAGCCTGTTTCTCTAGAAAATCCAGCATTTTCTCTTTATTATCAAGATCCAAAGATAACCTCTCTACTGTTTGCATAGACATAAAAGTAAAAGCGTAAGCATGTAGCTCGCCTCCCTTTCTATACAAACGCTCCAAAGCTACAACTGTAGCTGAATCTCTTCTTAATACTTGTTTGGTATGTTCCGTTTGCGGGTCCAGCCGATAATGTAAATCTACTTGGTCAAATATGCTTATATGACATTTATGCATGGGGTTGCTCAGTTTCTCTAATTGAATATCCTCTTGTTTATAAGAAGACTCAAGTACAAAGTTTCCCTTACCACGTACATTTCTTACTAATCCATCATCTTGCAAAAGAACTAAAGCTTGCCGTAAAGTAGCGCGACTAACCCCAAGTTTTTTGGCTAAATCCGGTTCTGAAGGAAGCTGACTACCTACGCGGTATTCTCCTTTGTTAATCTGAAGAAGAAGCTCATCATATACATTGATATAAAGCGGCCGTTTCAATTTATCTAGTTTATGTGTGTTCATTCATCTGATGTCCTTTTCTCCCCATTATGACACATCATTTTTCAAGCGACAAGGAATGTCCTTCTCTGCTTCAATCACAACGTAAAAACCTCCAAAAAGAAACTTTGGAGGTTTTTATGTGATATCAATTATTTAAGAAATGGCAAGAAAGACTCACCGTTGTCTGGCATATTAACATCAAAGTTATCCGCTATAGTCGCACCGATATCAGCAAAGGTATCATGCTCAGGTAATGCGCCACTGTCCTTTAATTGCTTGGAATAGACTAGGACAGGAATAAACTCACGAGTATGGTCTGTACCAGGGAAGGTTGGGTCATTTCCATGGTCAGCCGTAATAATTAACAAATCATCTTCTCGGATAGAATCGAATACCTCATCTAATCGTTTATCGAATTCCTCTAATGCTCTTCCATAGCCTTCCGGATCACGACGATGACCGTATAAAGCATCAAAATCAACTAAATTCAAAAAGCTCATTCCAGTGAAATCTTTCTTAATTACATCAAGCAGTTTATCCATACCATCCATATTGTCTTTTGTACGAATGGATTCTGTAACGCCTTCACCATCGAAAATATCATTGATTTTACCAATGGCGATTACATCATAACCTCCGTCTTGCAAGCTATTCATAACGGTTTTATGAAATGGTTTTAAGGCATAGTCATGACGGTTGGAGGTTCTCGTAAATTTCCCGGGTTGGCCTACATAAGGTCTGGCAATAATACGACCAATTAAATAGGCAGGGTCTTTGGTGATTTCCCGAACCTTTTCACAAATATCATATAACTCTTCTAATGGGATGATTTCTTCATGAGCTGCAATTTGCAGAACCGGGTCAGCAGAGGTATAAACGATTAGATCCCCTGTTTTCATTTGATGCTCGCCATATTCATCAAGGATAGCTGTTCCACTTGCAGGTTTATTCGCTACTACTTTTCGGCCAGTTATGTCCTCGATCTGTTTAATTAATTCGTCAGGGAATCCATTTGGATACACATTAAAGGGTTGATCAATATTTAAACCCATGATCTCCCAATGACCTGTCATTGTATCTTTCCCGACTGATTTTTCCTGTAATTTAGTATAATAAGCAAGTGGTTTCTCAGCTTTCGGAACACCCAAAATTTCTTCAATATTAGATAGACCCAATTTGGCTAGGTTGGGCAGATTTAATCCATTCATATGTTCTGCAATGTGTAATAGGGTATGGGAGCCAACATCGTTAAATTGATCCGCGTCTTTTCCTTCTCCAATGCCTACTGAATCCATGACGATCAAATGTACACGTTTAAATTTCTTCATTCTACTCTCATCCCTTATCTAGTAATTAAAAATAATATAACCGGAACGACTTTACATAATAGGCTTCCAATATCTCATGCTGTATAAACTTTATATCGTTTACATTAGTTTCACATAGAAGGAGGGCATTTACGCTAACTCTAATGCGATCTCCATCATTTTAGTAAATGCAGTTTGGCGTTCCTCCGAAGTGGTCTGTGCTCCTGTAATAAGATGATCACTCACTGTTAGAATGCACAGCGCATTTACACGTGCTTGGATAGCGTTCCAATAGAGGGCTACAGATTCCATTTCAACACCCAAAATCCCTACATCCTGCCACTTTTTATTAGCTGCCTGATCCGCATTATAAAATATTTCACTGGATAAAATATTACCAATATGAACCTTTTGTCCTTTATCATCTGCTATTTTCTTAGCTTTCTCCAAAAGCTCAAAAGAAGCCGTTAGTGGATATTGTCCAGGTAAATTATATTGATGACCATAATTGGAATCCGTTGCAGCTCCCATACCAAAAATTACATCGTATAGCTCAATGTTTTCTTGCATTGCACCACAGGTACCAATTCTGATTAAATTCTTAACTCCAAATACATTGATTAATTCCCAAGAATAAATCCCCATGCTCGCTGGACCCATTCCCGTACCCATAACAGAGATTTTCTTCCCTTTGTAAGTACCGGTATATCCTAACATTCCTCTTACCTCGTTAAAGCAATGGTAATCTTCTAAAAAAGTTTCCGCAATGAACTTAGCTCTTAAAGGATCACCAGGCAACAGAATCGATTCAGCGATCTCTACCCCGTTCGGTTTAATATGAGGTGTCTCTTTGGAAATAGTCATCATTTTGATTGGCCCCTTTAGTAGAAAATGTACTTGTTTATCTTGTCTATTTTTTAGACAAGTACAATTTATCATAACTTTTCGAGGGTTGCAAGCCCTTTCAACAAAACGTGTTCATGAAAGATTTGTGAAAACGGCGTCTCCAGCACAACCCTTTACTTGAGAAATAAAAAAACTCTCTTTTATTTGCTAAATAACGCAAATAAAAGAGAGTTTTTTTGAAATCTATAGTTGCACCGATCCTATTCCCACTCGATTGTTGCAGGTGGTTTCGAAGTTACATCGTATACGATACGGTTTACGTTCTCTACTTCGTTGACAATACGTACAGAAATCTTTTCAAGCACGTCCCACGGAATACGTGCCCAGTCCGCAGTCATACCATCGATGGAAGTTACTGCACGAATGCCCACAGTGTAAGAATACGTACGAGCATCACCCATAACCCCTACACTCTTCATGTTCGGCAATGCAGTGAAGTACTGCCAAATTTCACGATCTAAGCCTGCTTTAGCGATTTCCTCACGCAAAATGAAATCAGAGTCACGCACAATAGTAAGCTTCTCTTCTGTAACTTCACCCAATACACGGATAGCAAGACCCGGACCTGGGAAAGGCTGACGCCAAACAATTGCATGCGGCATTCCTAGCTCTTCACCCAATTTACGAACTTCATCCTTGAATAAGGTATTCAATGGCTCAATCAAGCTGAATTTCATATCTTCCGGCAAACCGCCTACATTGTGATGGGATTTAATCGTTTGAGCTGTAGCCGTTCCGCTCTCAACAATATCCGTATACAAGGTACCTTGTGCAAGGAATGCGAAATCTCCAAGCTTGGCCGATTCTTCATCAAAACAGTAGATGAATTCATTACCAATGATTTTACGCTTTTGCTCTGGATCTTCAACGCCTGCAAGCTTGCTCATGAAGCGCTCGCGTGCATCGATTTTCACTACATGAATATCGAATTTACCTACGAAGGTCTCCATAACACTTTCAGCTTCACCTTTACGCAAAAGACCGTGATCAATAAACATACAAGTCAATTGATCACCGATAGCACGGTGAATTAGCATTGCAACCACAGAGGAATCCACGCCACCGCTAAGTGCGCAGAGTACTTTCTTATCTCCGACTTGGTTACGAATATCTTGAATGGCTTCATCAATAAATGATTCCATCGTCCATTTGCCTTCGCAACCACAAATTTGATACAAGAAGTTCGAGATCATCTCATTACCATGTACAGAGTGACGTACTTCTGGGTGGAATTGAACCGCGAACAATTTACGCTCATCATTGCTCATTGCCGCGATTGGAGCACTTTCAGTTCCTGCCTCCAGCTTGAATCCTGTTGGAAGTTCAACTACATGGTCACCGTGGCTCATCCATACCGTCTGACGGCTCTCTAGCCCAGCAACGAGTGCAGTACCTTCTTCAAAATCAATATCGGCTTTACCATATTCACGTTTAGCGGAGCGTTCCACTTTACCGTCAAGTTGGTGAGCCATTAGCTGCATACCATAGCAAATACCGAAGATCGGTACTCCTAAATCATAGATCGCTGGATCTACATGTGGAGCATCTTCAGCATATACACTGCTAGGGCCACCAGAGAAGACAATCCCTTTAGGTGCAAGTGCTTTGATCTTGTCTACTGGCGTATTGTACGGCAAAAGTTCGCTGTATACTCCCAAGTCCCGAATTCTGCGCGCGATAAGTTGGTTGTATTGTCCCCCAAAATCGAGAACGACGATAATTTCATTTGGCTTATTCATTACGAGCCTCCCTTGATTATTGGATTCATTATACTCATGGTTAATTCTCATCGTCAAGGAAAGGAGAACACACTTCTCATAATAGGAGAGAGTTAAACTTCATGAAGAACATTCCTTTCCATGGAAGGAATTGTATAGCAGCATCAGCTGTTCTGACCGATTAAGTTAACCGGAAGGTGATGATCAGGCATTCACGAATAAACGCGGACGCATCATGAGTAGTAAGCTCGCTGATCTCTGCCGGTGCGGGTGATGCTGGCGCCGCAGACATTGCAGGGATTGCAGATATCATCGACCTTGCTGACATTCTAGACGTTGCAGACATTGTAGGCATTTCGTTCACGGGATCGGCTGCGACGATGGCTGAAGGCGCGTACGCCAGGGTCTCCCACTGGCGTACGAACTGCCGGACGGCTTCGCTTAGTCCGGCATCGTAGATCTGCAGGGAGTCCACATACTCCCTGCCAGTGACACCGGGCGCCGGCGGTCCATACCGCTCCGCCAGCCCGTGCCAAGCTAGAGAGGCAGCGCGCAGCTGCCTCTCGCGGCTCATGCTGCTGGCGCTGCGCGCGGCCAGCAGCAGAGCCAGGCTACGCCGCCAGCGCCAAGCGGCGGCGGGAAGCAGCGCCGCGGCAGCGAGCGGCGCGGCAGAGGTTTCGCCCGCCAGCGGCAGGGCGGGCAGGCCCGCGCTTCGCGCAGCTTGCGGCGCGAGCGAGGCTGCCGCTGGCAGCGCCGGTGCGGCGAAGCCGGCGGCAAGGGCGGGGCCAGGCGTTGGGTCGAATGGGACCCAACCGGCGCCGGCGAAATAGACCTCCACCCAAGCATGGGCATCGCCCTGGGTGACTAAATACTTCGCCGGCATAGTATCGTCCTGCAAGGTCCCAGGCCCAAAGCCTTGGACATAACGAGCAGGAATTCCTGCACTGCGCAGCAGTACGGTCATAGCTGTTGCAAAATGAACACAGTAGCCTTGTTTCGTCTCAAATAAAAAGTGATCCACAAAATCAGATCCGGATGGTGGAACCGTTGTGTTCAACGTATAGGAATATCCATGTTGTAAGTAATCCTTAATGGCAGTTACGGAGTCATAGCGGTTACCTGAAGAAGCTGTAAGCATCTCCGCCAGATCTCTCACTCGTACGGGTAACAAATCTGGCAATTGCAAATACTTGCCCATAATTTCCTGGGGATCGCCACTGCTTAAACCACGAAGCAGTACTGGATCGCTCTCAGGAAGTAAGGACTCCACTGAATATTCTGTGATCCGTGCAGAGCCTATTGAATCAGGCAGACGAAAACTCTCTCTGTCTATGTTAGACAGCACATATCCCAATTTACTTCCGCCCAAGAGTTCAACCGACTCAACATCAGTTATTATTCCCGCATTGAATAAAGGAATTCCCCCGGAAGAAGGGGTGGCAAATTGTATCCGCTGCTGAAGTGTTCGTTTCCTAGTTTCACCGCTTAGCATCAATGAAGGATTCTTTGGAATACCGGACAGATTAAGGGGCATAAACTCTTCGCCCCCCCTGATCCATCGGCGACCATCATAGTAAGCAATGCTCTCACCTCGCCAGTAAGTACGCTCGCTAGTTATAGCTGTAAAGACTGGTTCAGTATTGCGGGATAACGGGGCACCGAGTTCACCGTCATTCGAACTATACCCTGTTGTTCCTGAAGCATTAGACGCCTTATCTTCTGGCAAATGGCCTGAAGCCCAAGTCTGCAGCTTCTGAAATGTCGATTGCAGCGTAAGCTCGCTGGTTGGTCTTGCCCCCAACAACTGCCCACCGAACCATGCTGTTGCCATCACGACAATGGCTGTCGCCAAAGTCAGCCCTCCCCAACGCGCATAAGGCAGTGTAGTAACTCCCTCACGTTCTTGAAGACGCAGGAGACCACTCATCGCGTGCATCCAAAAAATAAGACCCATTGATATCACAATATCCATTGTGGTATTGACGTCAAAGCCCATATCCAAGATCAGCAAGTAAATGATTGTAACTGCCGTGAATAGCACTGTACTCCCTCGGAAGAGTGCAAGCTGCTGTACTGAGGATACCAATAGCCCCCAACCTACAATCAATATCAAAAGCCTGCTGATCTCGCTTAACTGAGAAACATGTCCAGAAAGAAGCAGAATAAGATCATTCGGAATTTCGTCCGCATAAATCCCTAACCACCCTATGCCTTCGCCCCCACTGCATAAGTAAAGCCATGCTGAAACAGTAATAAGAAATTGAATACTTAGCAGAAGCCACCCCGGAATCTGAAATATCCCCCATAACAGCAACACTGCCGCCAATACCATTAGAACTTGTAGCATCTTGGAGGTATCCTCTAATAAAGCAGACCTATATAAAGGGAGTAACCATTCAATAAATAGCCCCATAATGGCCAAAGAGAACAGCAAACGATAGTACAGAGGCACTTTTCTCTGCTTACCGGCATGTCTGTTCTCTATTTGCCCCAAGTTGAACTGAAAGCCATTCATAGCCAGTTCTGTATCACCCGATTTTCCCTTACCGTAGTGTTGGTTTTCCGGATGATTCATGGAACTCTACCTCCCTGAATCTGAATGCTGGCAATGCATCATCCAGACAAAACATTCGTGCTCCAAGACGAGCCAAACTATCTCCGACAGTTCCCCTTCCAGGCTGGCGAGCCTCCCCTGGCTTTGGTGCTGATTGGTCCCAAGCATAATAAAGCTCCACCTTCACACCTTGCATCAAGAACTTGGCAATCACCTTGGCAGATTCCTCTTCTAGTCGTCCCGTGATAATGGCTACTGTCATCCCCGGAATCCAGCCTCGGGAGGCATCATCAAGCAGCAGCGACAGATTTCTAGTGCCATTCAGAGAAATTTCAGTCAGAATATCCAGCACTCTCCCTGGGATTTTACCCAGACCTTCATGTCTAGCCATACCTTCTGGCCAACCGCCGCTAAACAACTGAACATAAGCACCTGAACGCTCAGCGGAGAGCATCAGCCCCATCGCTGTCGACACCGCTTTCTCAAATGCTGGAGGCGAATCGTCTCGGCTCCCACGAGGTTTAAGCGCATCTGTAGGAACTTCGTAGCTGAACGGGTCATTAGCCAAAACGATACAGGTCATTCTTGCCTTTTCCCGTTCTGGAACTTTGCTCTGCAGTGCTCCCGTTCTTGCACTATTCTTCCAATGAATTCGGCTAAGTGGATCTCCTGGCTCATAATCCCTGGATTCCAAAGCCTCATCGCTGATGCTTCTTCCCCGTCTAGAATACAAGGTGTCACCCGTCATAAATCCGCTATCTGGTACAGTTCCACCAAAGTATAAAGGCGCTGGCAGCACCTTAAAACTCTGTCCTCCATCCGGTTCAGACCTTCCCGTGAACCAACCCGGAAAATCTCCCCAAGTTACTCTACAGCCAAGCAGATGATGATTGCCGCGAGATAAATTTTCAATCGTGTATGTGTATGAAAAAGAACGTTTGAATCCAGGAAATAGCAGCTTCTGATGATGGCTATCGCCCCAATAATCGGCAATGGTCATCCAAGGGAGAGGCAACCGAGAAGAGAAGCTCAGCTGCACCTTCACATGAAGTGTATTTCCAGCCATCGGTCTCGCAGGAGTAATTGTACGAACTAGCTTAATCGTCCGTGGACCAGAGAGCTGAAGCATAAGTCCACCGAGCATAATAACTCCAACAACGATCAGGAGAAACAGCAAAGACGGACCTCCTCGCCAAACATATAAAGCACCTATAATTCCAGCCACAGTCAGCATCCTTAACCATTCCATCAGAGCACTTCGGCTACGCGGATAAGAGAAGCTTTTGACACTTCCGGCATCTTTCTTCAATTGATCAATTAGTGATGAAGAGGACAATGGGACACCCATCCTTTGGTCATAGACTTGTTCCCAGCTCAGGAACTTATTACTATCTATTCTTCCCATGAAAAAGGGTGCCCAGACATTTGTTTTTTCTTTTTACTAGACAGCCTCAGCTCTTCTTTCAGAATGTTTTTACTCGGCGTTCTACTTCAGTAACGCTTATATTAAGCGGAGGATGACCTGTTGTCTCCAGCAGTTCTCGTAGCGATACCCAGATCGATCCACCAATCATTTCTACCCTCGCATCGATTGTCTTTTGACCGTTATCAGGATGGTTTAGAATCAATTGTTTGTTCATTACATCGGCAATGATCGCTTTCCCGTTCCAATCTATTTCTCCACTTCGGCTATTCACATCCCAGCTAACTCGCCCTCCAAGCCGTTCAATTACAGCACGAAGCGGAACCATATACTGTCCATTTCGCACGGAATATTCCCCGGGATTCAGCTTCGTCTCCAACTTTCCGACCTCCAGAATCAATGGCTTTCCAGGCGCAAAGAGCTCCGCATTCGGTGTGATATTTGAGGCGACCCAAGCTTCTGAAGGCTTTTTCCGCCCCAAATTAGTGGCTTTTGAAGAGACTCTAAATTGTACAGGTTCTACCGTTTCATCCAATAGGCCAAAGTCATATCCAGCCGCCTTATAGCGTGCAATAATGTCCGGCAGCGCTTTGACGCTCTCTTGATGACCGCCACCATCATGTAGTAGTAAAATAACCTGGGAAGACTTCATATCCATTGTGGATTCCTTCAAAATTTCTGAGGCTGGCACGCCTTTCCGTTTAGAATCGCCGCTATCCACCGTCCAATCCATCACCTTATAACCTGCTTGCTTCAATAAATTGAAATAGGTATTATCAAAATGATCATAGGTTCCACCTGGGGCGCGGATAAGCTGTGGCCGAACCCCTGTAATCCCCTGAACAATATCTTCAGTCTGTTTAATTTGATTCCAAAATTCCGTGAATTCACTATATAAATCATGGTAATTATGATTATAGGTATGATTGCCAATCGCATGGCCCTGTTCCCATATGGAGTCGATGAGCTCAGGATGGCTTTTCGCTTGATTACCAAGAACAAAAAAGGTTGCCTTCACACCTTCCTGATGTAAAATTTCAAGTACATTGAAGGTGTTATCGCTAGGTCCGTCGTCAAATGTAATATAGACTGTTTTTTTTGATTTTTTGGCTGCTGTGATTGCAGAACTCGTTGTCGAAACCTTGGATATTTTCTCTACCCCATTAGCTTGAGGGAGTTGAGTCACAGTAAGGGCCGCACTTGAAGAGGAGTGAACTTCCGGAAATGCAGAAGCGAGTGGTTCTACTGCAGATGGCAAATCTTGCATCGTCGCTGTGGTAAGCTTATTCTTAACAGATATAGACTCCGCGCTAGCGGGCTGCAAGGATCGGAGCTCCCATGAATTCAAGTTTTTCCCTATACTCCATCCGAGCATTACAATGAATATTACAACCATAACGAGCAATCCGCTTATCAACTTTCGGCGGCTGTGTGCGCTTTTATTACCCTTCATCTTCTCTACCTCCAGCATTCTATTGGCTTAAAAGCCATTTGGTAGATTGTATGAAGACAAGCTGTAAAATAGAATAAGGCAACTGCCTCTTGGAGAGTGACAATCTTATGGAAATGCTGAGTTTTATACAAGAATTATTCACCAAATATGGATATAGCGTATTATTCTTTGGATTACTTCTCGAGTTCGTTGCCCTGCCCTTTCCCGGAGAGACCACTATGGCGTTTGCCGGTTTCCTTTCCTATACTGGGAGACTTGATTTCTTTACGCTAATTGTAGTTGCTTTTGCAGGCACCACAGCTGGGATGACCCTCACCTATTTTGTCGGATTAAAAGCCGGTATGCCCTTTATCCAGCGATATGGAAAATGGTTTCTATTCTCACCTACTAAGCTAGAAAAAACACAGAAATGGTTTGAGAAATACGGAAGCTTTCTAATTTTTATCGGTTATTTCATTCCAGGGGTACGGCACTTTACAGGTTATTTTGCTGGTATTATCGCGCTTCCCTTCCGTAAATTCGCCCTATATGCTTATAGTGGAGCCGTATTCTGGGTAGTACTGTTTCTTAGCATCGGAAAGGTGTTTGGTCCACAGTGGATGGGCATCTTCCATTTGTTCGAGTCATATGCGCTTTGGATTATTTCTGGTGGTGCAGTAATAGCAGCTCTTGTGATCATTTACCGTTATCGCAAAAACATTGGTGCCCGCCTCTTCCCTGGCAAAGCTGCCACTCGGATTCAGGCACAGATTAAAAAACCTTCCAAGGAGCGGTGAATTCACCGCTCTTTTTACTACGTATCAACGCATACCCTGCCAACAGTATAGCAATTACAGAAAACCCTGCTCCCCCAGCAAAACCCAGCGCCCGAGGCTCCATCCATTCTAATAACCACCCCGCGACCAGCATGGATAACCCAAGCAGCGTATTTCCTACTGCCGACAAGAGTCCAAAAATAACAGGTTGCATAGCGGAAGGCGTCTCTCGCATAACCAGTGTATCCAGGCAAGCATTCCCCGTCCCTCCGGCAAAAGATAATAAAATATATAACATAAAAACCATCGTAAATTGATTGCTAACACTGATGCTCATCAGCAGTAATCCTTCGATCATAAGCCCACCAATCGCAACACCCAGTAGCCCTTTTGTTACATATCGTCCGGCAAAAAAACTGAGACTAAGCCCGATTCCGAGCGCTGCATAAAAAGCCCCTACTCCTATATCTCCCGCTTCAAATTCCTGTACTGCATATACACTAATCAGTACATTATCCAGACCATTCAGCATCGGAACAAGCAGCTCATACCCGAAAATAACCTGTAACGTGATACTCCCGCTGATTAAAATCCACAGCGCACGCATTTTACTTGTCTTTTGCTGACGGTCTACTTTAGTTTTGAGTTTATCCGGAGAATCTATCTTTCTCTTATCCTCATTTACCCTATTAGTATTTTGTGGAATATCGATACCGAAGATTAAGAGCGCTGCGACCATAAAGGATATTGCATTCATCACGAATGCTGCCTCTGGGCCGAACCACATCGAAACTACACCCCCACTTAATGCACCCAATATAAGTACACAGCCACTCATAAGCTGCTCTAGTCCATTAACGGTCAGTAAAGAGTCTTTGGTCACCAACAAAGGAATGGAGGATTTACGAACAGGACTGTAGATCGCTTCCCCCGCCGCCAGCAAAAAACTCGCTATATATAACAGCCATAGCTTATCTTCCCCATCTACCCACAAAAAGGTTAGTGCAACCGGAACCCTAAGCACATCCATAGCGATCATAATGTATTTACGAGGGAATTTGCTGCCAAGTACACCTCCAAGCGGTGCCAGAAACAAATAAGGAAGCAGCCGCACACCTAGCGATATCCCCACAGCCATCCCTGACCCCGTTAATTGCAGCACCAATGCCAGCACGGCAACACTAGTAAAACGATCACCGATTCCATTGATTAGTCCGGCTGTGAACAGACGTGAATATCCCTTTTGAGCTTTAAAAATTGCAATAGCTGGTTGGTTACCCATTATCATAAACCTCGCTTCATCTATTTATATGAACATCTAATTAGATATTAATCGAATCATTATTTTATGACAATGCTTTATTTTCAAGAATTTGCTAAGATGTAGTACATCATTACATAACGAAATTATCCGAAAAGGAGGGCTCTACCTTTTGAAAATTGATCGATTGCTCTCTATCGTCATTCTACTAATGAACCGGCGTCTCATTCAGGCGAAGGAGCTCGCCGACATGTTCGAAGTGTCCGTGCGTACCATTTACCGTGATATTGAAAGTATTAATGGGGCTGGAATTCCTATCGTCACCTATCAGGGATCGGGTGGTGGAATCGGCCTTATGGAAGGCTACCGGTTAGACCGCAATGTATTGACCGACCGCGAGCTGGCTGATATTTTCTCCGCTCTGCAAAGCGTCTCCTCTTATGGCGGAACTGAACACACTCTGCTCATGGAGAAGATCAGCAGCGTAATCCCGCCCTCACAGACCGCCGCTTTCCGAAGCAAAACGACCCAGCTTATCATCGATTTCTCTCCTTGGGGTCTTCAGCCTATCCTAGAAGAGAAGATCGCAACTCTAAAAGAGGCGCTGGAAGAAAACAGAACTGTGGCCTTTGATTATGTCAATGCCGAGGGGCAGTCCAGTCTGCGTTCTGTCGAGCCCTATACTTTAGTCTTAAAAGGACAAGCATGGTACTTGTATGGTTACTGTCTGCAACGCCAGGATTTCAGATTATTCAAGCTGCATCGTATGAAAGGACTCGCTAAAGAAAAACGGGAATTCATTAGAGAAGATAGGGACATGCATGAGCTGCCCTGGAGCACTGATTATCAGCGAGTGACTTCTGCCTCAGTAGTGTCGCCAATCCTTCTGCACTTCACAGCTGAAGGCAGACATCTAGCGGAAGATCGCTTTGACTCCACTGAGCTTCAACCGGACGGACATGGTGGATATAACGTGTCCATCCATTATCCCGAGGACGGATGGCTCTATGGTTTCTTGCTCAGCTTCGGAACGGCTTTAGAAGTGCTAGAGCCGGAACATATTCGTCAGAAGCTTGGAGAGTTGGCTCTTGGGGTTGCCAAAAAATATGCAACCTCGCTTTAAACTTGACGGTATGTCGTCAGATTCATAGTTCTATAATGTACTTAAAGCGAGTGCTCATAAGCTTCGCATACTTTTAAAAGGAGTGCTGTATATGAATCAAGAGCATGTAGGGCAAATGCAAGGCGAACCGAAATTTTGTCAAAGCTGTGGGATGCCTATGCCTACGGAAGATTTACTTGGAACGAACAAGGAAGGGCAAAAGATCGAGGATTATTGTGTATACTGCTACGAAGATGGAGCATTTAAACAGCCTGATATTACGCTGCAAGAAATGTCTGACATTTGTACAGGCTACTTGGTTCAAGAAGGAATGGATGAGGCTGTTGCCCGCAAATTACTCGCCGAACAGCTGCCTCATCTGAAACGGTGGAGAGGCGTAGCCAGCTATCCCTCAACAAACTAATAATCAGCACAAAAAAGCGGACCAAGTGAATTCTTGGTCCGCTTTTTATAGGCACTTCTTCTATATGTTACCTTTTTAAGCTCAGGTCAAACTGTACGAGCCTTCAAGTAGGGTCTGCTGCAGCGGTTTAAGTGATGGTTCTAAATCAGACACAGTATTCCCTTCATGACTGCTAGCAATCGACATCATCAGCTTGATTCGATTCGCTTGGTTAACTACACTAACTCCAGCATCATAATCAATGGCGACGATATTCGCACCTGGATACAACTCCTTAAGGCCCTTAATCATCCCACGCCCGGTGATATGATTGGGCAAGCAGGCGAACGGTTGAATACAAGCAATATTATTCACACCATTATCCAGCAGATCCATCATTTCTGCAGTCAGGAACCATCCCTCACCCATCTGATTTCCTACGGATACCAGTCGACTGGCCTTCTCAGCAAGACCATAAATATTTTCCCGTCCTTTAGCCAGTCCGGCATCCTCAAGAGCTACCTTTATCGGCTTGCGATAAATCTCCAGATAGGAGATCAACATCGGATTAATATATCCTAGCCGTTTACTTTTACCGAATTGCTCGGCTTTGTAGATCGGATTATACACGCAATAAAAGATGAAATCTAAGAAGTCTGGCATTACCGCTTCTCCGCCCTCTGCCTCAATCATCTCGATGATGCGGTTGTTGGCGTCCGGATGAAATTTAATCAGGATCTCTCCAACAATGCCTACTCTTGGTTTAGTAGCACCTGTAACGGGCAGCTTACAAAAATCAGCTACAATTTCACGAATCAGACGTTTATATTCTCGGAACGAGAAGTTGACTAGGCTGACCTTACAGCGCTCCATCCCCTTACGGAATAAACGCTCAGCACTCTGTGGAACGACCTCATACGGCCTAAAATGATTTAGCAACCGCATCATTAGATCACCATAGCAAGCCGCAGCGATCAGCCGATTTGCCAGCTTAAGACTGATTCGGAAGCCTGGCTGGTTCTCCATTCCAGAAGCATTCAGCGAAATCACAGGAATCTGTTCTAGGTCTGAATCCTTTAGGGCTTTGCGGAGCAAAGAAATATAATTCGTCGCCCGGCAGCCACCGCCCGTCTGTGACATGATTACAGCGGTACGATTCGGATCATAGTCCCCACTCTTCAGTGCCGACAGAATCTGCCCTATCGTTACAATAGCGGGATAACATGCATCATTGTTTACGTATCTAAGGCCCTCTTCCGTCTCTTCAGGCCCAGTGGTTTCAAGGATCTTGAGACGGTATCCCACATCGCGGAAGACCTGTTCAAACAATTCAAAATGAATGGGCGACATCTGCGGCGCAAGGATCGTGTACGTTTCTTTCATTTCCTTCGTGAATGCTACATTAGCCTGTATTTTAGGCGGCTTCTGTGGCAGCACCTTTCCTTTTTCCCGTTCGCGCATCGCTGCCAGCAGTGAACGCAGCCGAATGCGCGCAGCGCCAAGGTTGCTAATCTCATCGATTTTGATCAGCGTATATACTTTGTTATGCCTTTCCATAATGTCTTGTACGGCATCACAGGTGATCGCATCAATCCCACAACCGAAGGAAGTCAATTGAACAAGCTCCAGGTCGGTTCGGACTGCGGCAAGGCGGGCTGCGCGGTACATTCGGGCATGATAGGTCCACTGATTAACTACCGCCACATCCCCTTCACTTCGGTCCAGATGGCAGACAGAATCTTCTGTCAGCACGGCGAGTCCCATACCGGTAATCATATCTGCAATGCCGTGATTAATTTCAGGATCCGCATGATAAGGGTGACCACAGAGAAGTATTCCCTTGTTCCCAGTGCTGGCAAGATACGCAAGCGTCTCTTCACCTTTGGTACGCACATCACTTTTGGCGCGGTCAGCTTCAGCAAGTCCTGCCTGCACAGCATTCGCAATCTCTTCTCTCGGAATCCCTGTAAATGTCTTCACGAGTCCCTTAGTCAGCGCAGATCTATCGTCGAAGGTCAGAAACGGACTGACCAGCGTGATTCCATTATCCTTTAGCCCATCCATATTGTTGCGAATGACCTCAGGGTAAGAGGCGACCACCGGACAATTGAAATGATTATCCGCTGCTTCATCTTCCTTCTTCTCATATACCACCGCAGGATAAAAAATAAAATCGACGCCTTTACCAATCAAGCTCTGCACATGTCCGTGCGCCATCTTTGCAGGATAGCAGATCGATTCTGAAGGAATCGTATCCATCCCACTTTCGTAGAGCTTCTTGCTTGATTTAGGAGAGAGAATTACCCGGTAGCCAAGTTTGGTGAAAAAAGTGTGCCAGAACGGGTAATTCTCGAACATATTCATCGTACGTGGAATACCGACAGTGCCCCGTGCTGCACTTGCCTCAGGTAATGCTTCATAGTCAAAGAAACGTTCATACTTATACTGCATCAAATTTGGCAGTACATTCTTCTCTTTCCTGCCTCCTGCACCACGCTCGCAGCGATTGCCTGTAACGTAGAAGCTCTTGTCCGGGAACCGACTGATCGTTAACGCACAGTTATTTCCACAGCGGCCACAGCGACCTGAAGATACCTCGTACTTAAAGTTGGCTATTTCCTCCGGTCCAAGCAGTGTACTTTTTCCGTCAGCCCCTGCCTGCTCACGGGCAATCAGTGCACAACCGTACGCTCCCATAACGCCAGCAATATCCGGTCTGACTACCGTTCTCCCCGTTAGGCGCTCAAAGGCCCGCAATACGGCTTCGTTATAGAAGGTGCCGCCCTGAACAATAATATTCCGCCCTAATTCCTCAGGGTTGCGAATTTTAATTACTTTTTGCAGGGCATTCTTAATCACGGAATAGGCAAGACCTGCCGAAAGATCAGCCAGCGACGCACCTTCCTTCTGAACCTGCTTCACTTTAGAATTCATGAATACCGTACAGCGGGAACCCAAATTAACCGGTTTGACCGCTTCCAGCGCTGACTTGGCAAACTCCTCGATACCTAATCCGAGCGCAGAAGCAAAGCTCTCCAGAAAAGAGCCGCAGCCTGCCGAACAGGCTTCATTGAGCATTAGACTGTCGATAGCACCGCCGCGGATCTTGATGCATTTCATGTCCTGTCCGCCGATATCCAAAATAAAGTCTACTTCCGGCATGAACTTAGATGCGGCCTTGTAATGAGCAACCGTCTCCACTTCACCGCCGTCCGTCCATAAAGCGGCTTTGATTAACCCCTCTCCATAACCTGTTACATAAGAACCTGCAATATAACAGCCTTCCGGTAGAACCCGATACATTTCCTTCAGTGCCTCACTGACAGAATACAAGGGATTCCCCTTGTTGCTGCCATAAAAGGTATGTAGAATTTCGTCAGCAGAGCCGGTCAATACGAGTTTGGTTGTTGTTGACCCCGCATCGATCCCCAGATAACAAGGGCCACGATACACAGCCAGGTCTGATCTGGCAGCAGAAGCTTTACCATGGCGCTGACGGAACGCAGCAAGCTCTTCGGGGTTCTCAAACAGCGGTGGTAATTCAGCATCCGCTGCCCGATCCGCTGTAAAATCCACAGCCGCTATTCGCGCGATCCAACCTGAAAGCGGCAAAATAGTAGGATCCGCTTCAGAGAGTGCTGATCCAATCGCTACGAAATACTGCGACCGCTCGGGGAAAAGAATATCTGACTCCGCAAGTTCAAGCGTCTCCGCAAAACGCTGACGCAGGGCTGGCAGGAAGGTTAGCGGTCCGCCAAGGAAAGCCACCCGTCCGCGAATCGGACGTCCGCAAGCGAGACCACTGATCGTCTGATTAACAATACTCTGAAAGATTGAAGCCGCCACATCCTCCCGGCGAGCCCCCTCGTTTAATAGCGGCTGCACATCGCTTTTGGCGAATACACCGCAGCGTGAAGCGATAGGATAGATTCGCTCATGCTTCTCTGCCAATGCGTTTAAGCCCGCTGGGTCGATCTGTAGCAGCGATGCCATCTGATCAATGAATGCTCCCGTTCCTCCCGCGCAAGCCGTATTCATACGCTGCTCAATGCCGCCTCGGAGATAGATGATCTTGGCGTCCTCACCACCCAGTTCAATCGCCGTATCGCATTCTGGAATCAGCTCGCCAATCGCCTTCGTACAGGCGATCACCTCCTGAACGAACGGTACGCCTCCCAGTTTGGATAAAGATAAGCCTGAGGAACCGCTTACAGTTAAGGCCGCTCCTCTCTCTGGAAATCTGCTCTGTACGTCAGATAGAAGAGAAAGGGCTGCTTTTTTTATATCGCTATAATGTCTTACATAGTCCTGATAAACAATAGTGTTACGCTCTATAACAACCAATTTTGCAGTAGTTGATCCGATATCAAGGCCAATACGCAGCATTATCACTACACCACCTCGTCTTGCTCCAAATTTGAAGCAATTATGAGGAAACTATATCATGACAACACCTTATGAAAGCTGTTAAAAATGTAACAGACTTTTACAAAAAGTTATTAACAAACTTTATGATTTGGAAATCCCTGCTATGGCTGATGCTACATGACCTTTCACTCGTACTTTCCGCCATTCCTCGACTAAGGTCCCCTGCTCATCGATCAGAAAAGTAGAACGTACTATGCCCATGTATTCTCTACCATAGAGCTTCTTAAGCTGCCATACACCGAACATTTCACTGATCTTATGATCCTCATCAGACAACAGTGGAAAGGTTAGACTATTCTTCTCCGTAAATCTCATATGCGAAGCCAAAGGATCTGGACTGATGCCTAGAACAACCGCACCAAGCGTAGTAATCTGATCATGGGCGTCCCGGAATTCGCAGGCCTCCTGTGTACAGGCTGGTGTCATATTTTTAGGATAAAAATATAAAATGACCTTTCGGCCCAGGTAATCACTTAAACTAACCTCTTGCCCGTTGGAAGACGGAAGGGTGAAATTCGGTACTTTATGTCCTATCGCTACTTCGTTCAAGTTATATCCACTCCTTCTTGATATTGGAGGATCGAGCATGAATTGCGCGTATCCCCAAAAGAAATTATAATGTAGAGAATGTGAATGCGAAAGGAAGAACGAGAAATGCCACCTAGAAAGAAAAGGCACGCAAAGACTGGTAAGTCAAAGAAGAAACCGCTGCTTTGGATACTGGCCATTATACTCCTCCTTATTATCGGCGGGGCCATTTACTACTTTACAACCATTTACAATGAGCTTGGCAGCATGTCGAACACCGAGAATTCACCATTCAAGAATGCTGAAACCGTTGATGTTGACACGCCAGAACCTCCAAAGTGGGAAGGTACAGAACCTGTTAATATACTACTAATGGGTGTGGATGCCCGCGGTGTCAAGAAGGGGGAAATTCCTCGTTCCGATACAATGCTCGTCGCCTCACTTGATCCCGTGAAGAAGAAAATCAGCGTATTCTCAATTCTTAGAGACACTTACGTTCCGATTCCAGATCACGGCGAAAAACGTATTAATTCAGCTATCATTTATGGACCTAACACGGCGATGCAGACTGTAAGCGATCTGCTCGGCATCCCGATTCAATATTATGTCTACACGGACTTCCAAGGATTCATCAAGCTAGTAGATGCCGTTGGTGGTGTAGATTATGAAGTCGAGAAAGATATGGTGTACAAGACCATTGCAGATGGTCCCGAGTATGACATTGATCTAAAAAAAGGATATCAGCATCTCGACGGTAATAAAGCTTTGCAATATGTACGTTTTCGGCATGACGCCACCTCCGACTTTACTCGGACCGAACGCCAGCGTGCATTTCTCAAGGTTGTAGCTGACAAACTGATCCAGACCACATCCATAATCAAGCTCCCGAATATCCTAGGTCAAGTTACACCTTATATTGAAACCAATATGTCAGTCAATGACATGTGGAAGCTGGCAACCGTTGGGTACGACAGCACCATGGGCGGTAGTGAGCAAATTCCGCCCATGGATCTGCTCAAAGAGAAAACTACAAGTGACGGATCACAGGTTATCGGCATTCGCAGTGAAAATAAGTTGAGGGAATTTGTACAGGATACCTTGAATGGTCCTGAGCCAACGCCTACACCTTCAACTTCACCAGAGACTACTTCAAATAGTAATACAAGCGGAACCAAGTAAGGATCTGACAAGCAACGTCCACAAGTAGACACAGCAGGCAATGGTATAATACGGGCGGACAGCGGAAACACCGATGTTCGCCCTTTCCCATGAGCATCGACAATCGAAAGGATGATCACATTATGAATCGTTCCACATCTGAACAACTTTATCACGAAGCCCTCCAGCATATCGTTGGAGGTGTAAATAGCCCTTCCCGCTCTTTTAAAGCCGTTGGAGGCGGAGCACCTGTATTTATGAAACGTGCCAGTGGATCTCACTTCTGGGATGTAGATGGCAATGAATATATCGACTATCTCCAAGCCTATGGACCGATCATTACCGGCCATGCTCACCCACATATAACGAAGGCAATTACCATAGCAGCTGAGAATGGTGTCCTTTACGGAACCCCAACAGAGCTCGAAATCAAGCTTGCTAAAATGCTTAAAGAAGCTATTCCGTCTATGGATAAAGTCCGGTTTGTCAATTCCGGCACAGAAGCGGTTATGACTACCATTCGTGTCGCTCGTGCTTATACAAAGCGCAGCAAAATCGTGAAATTCGCTGGCTGTTATCACGGCCACTCTGATCTGGTGCTCGTAGCAGCAGGATCCGGGCCTTCTACGCTTGGTATTCCAGATAGTGCCGGCGTTCCTAGCAGTATTGCACAGGAAGTAATCACTGTTCCTTTTAATGATCTGGACAGCCTGCAAGAAGCACTGGAAAAATGGGGCGAAGATGTCGCCGCTGTAATGGTTGAACCGATCGTCGGTAATTTCGGTATGGTGATGCCGAAGCCCGGATTCCTCGAAGGACTCTGCAAGCTGGCTCATGATAACGGCTCACTCGTTATTTATGACGAAGTCATTACTGCCTTCCGCTTCCACTATGGTTCCACACAGACATATGCAGGACTGGATAACCATGAAGACATTACTCCTGACCTTACAGCACTCGGCAAAATCATCGGCGGCGGCCTACCGATCGGCGCGTACGGCGGACGTAAGCATGTGATGGAACAAGTAGCCCCACTAGGACCGGCATACCAAGCGGGAACAATGGCGGGAAATCCTGCTTCCATTTCCGCAGGGATCGCCTGTCTGGAAGTGCTGAGTGCAGAAGGCGTATACGATGAGATGGAACGGCTTGCGATCCGTCTCGTCGACGGACTCCATGAATCTGCTGACCGTCATGGCATTCCACTGACGATCAACCGCATCCGTGGTTCATTCTCTACTCATTTCTGCAAGCATCCAGTTACGAATTACGATGAGGCACAGGATACAGATGGCGAATTGTTCGCTAGCTTCTTCCGTCACATGTTGAACCGCGGGATTAACCTTGCCCCTTCGAAATATGAAGCTTGGTTCCTGACCACAGCACATACCGTTACTGATATCGAAGCTACGCTAATTGCAGCAGAAGCGTCATTCCGTGCTATGGCGGCTGAGAAATAAGACGTTATTTACGGCCACTAAACATACTAAAACCTACCACCAAGCTTCTGGTGGTAGGTTTTTTTGCATAGGTACTATTCGAAGTCTACTTGCTTGTCCAATATAATCTCCGTCATTGAAGGCCCAAACATTCTATCTTCACCAGGTATTAAGGAAAATTGAACCGTATCCAGATCCGTTGGTAGCGGTGGCCAGACCAAGAATTTCATTTGTGTATGTGCGCCCCCTCCGTGGCCTCCATGCGGTTGGATTTCATAGGCTGCCTCACTCATAATTTCCAATGTTAGGGCGGCTCTAAGATGAACGTGCTCCACCGTTTCTTTTAAATACTTAATTTCCACAGTAACGATGCTGAGAGCTTCATACTGCATAGCATGTGTAAGTGTATATTCGCAATCTTCGAGGACTATCCGCTTCACGATTGGAAGTACACCGAGAAGCAAGCCGGGTTCTTCCCAATATTTCCGTCTGGGTACAGCCTCATTCAGACTGTGTATATACTGTACAATCTGAGAAGTGTCCATCTCGAATCTAGTTGACCACTCCTCAAGGACCTCACTTTCGGGGGAAAACCGTTTCTTGCCTGTTATAGCTTTACGTTCCTGAATCAGAGTCAAAATCTGCTCATCAATCTTCTTAACCTCATCATTATATTCGTTGACCACGCCTCTTATTGGCATTCTACCCCAACCCATTTAATAACCTCCTTCTGATAATAAAGTTACTTTCTACCCATTAGCTACATGGTACCTCCTGTGGATTAATTTGTAAAATATTCGAAATCATTCAATCTTGCAGATAGCAAAAAAAAGCATGCGCCCCTCAGCTTTATGCTGCAAAGACCACACGCTTTATGATTCAGAGATTTTCTTTTACTCGTACAAGTTACGGATTTCCACTCCCTGAGGAAGCTTGAATGGATTTTCCTTGTTGATTCGGTCGTAGAACATGATCCCATCGAGATGATCAATCTCATGCTGGATGATGATGGCTTGGTAGCCCTTAAATTTAAGGACCACTTCCTTCCCCTCAAGATCATATCCCTTTACCTTCACAGATTCATAACGAGGTACAAAACCATGCACCGGCCGATCAACGGACAGACACCCCTCGCTCTCCGGTAAGTACACCATGGTTAGTGAGTGACTGATGATCTTAGGATTAACCCAAGCATGCTCTACAATCCTCCCTCTCTCGTCCGTAGAATACATCACGAACATACGCTTCAACAGTCCGATTTGATTCGCCGACAGACCTACGCCAGAGCGTAAATTGTATTCTTCGGAAATCTCCGGGTCCTGGCTGTTCTTCAGAAACTGAAGCATACATTGCAGAGTCTCACGATCCTCCTTATGTAGAGGAAGCTCCACTGGTTGAGCTACGGTACGAAGTACGGGATGACCTTCCCGTACAATATCATCCATAGTGATGATATATTCAGCACTAAATTTTGAACTAGACAATATTCCATCCACCTTTGCCTTACGGGCTTAATTTAAAGTACCTATGATATAGTATGCAGATTTATGGATTTATGAAAGCCGTTCGCAGTTTGCTACTATAATTAACATCAAATCCAAGTCCGGTCGCCAATGCAGCAAGGGGAAGATAAGTTTTATCTTCTTTGCCTACCTTTTGCAGAAAAGCAGGGGTATCAATGGCTACATTCTGTCCATTCACCTTAATAAATTTGCTGCCGATCGTGATTACAACCGTCCGTCCACCGTATTCAATAGTCGCACTGGAGGTCTTATTATCCCACTTTCCGTTAGCGCCTACGGCATTTAGAATATCTTTAAGCGCCAAGAAGTTCTGACCATTCTTAAGGATGGGCTTATTCGGCGTATTTAACTCTACACCCTTTACAACAATCGACATCGGTACAGTATCCGTAGCCATCGCCGCTACAGTGGGAATGCGGTATTCCCCCCATTGTAATTCAGCAAATACTTTTGCAATGGTCTCGTATCCGAGCTGCGTAGGGTGAAAATCCGCTTGTCCTGCCCCGATAATATGCGTGAGTGATCCCTCTGAGCCGGCAAACTTTGCCGCTACATGAGCTACTACTACCTTGGCTCCCTCTTGATTCATACTTGCAGCCACACGATCTGCCGAATCCGTAAATTTCGCTGCTGCGGTCATCAATTTAGTGTACATTGCACCAAGAGCGATCTTAGGAGCAGGCTGATATTGGTCAGCCAGTATAATTGTTGCTTGAGGATTTATCGCACGAATATTCTCAAGACTGGCCTTCACATTCGTATTGTAATCCGCTAGCTTCTGCTCCAGCTGAGATTCGAAATCTGTATCTGTCAGCTCCTTAACCTGTAAGAAAAGACGGCTTACATCATTCCCGCCAATGGTAATCGTAATCAGATCGGCTTCCTTCAGCTCTGATGCGATCTGTGGGGTTAACTTTACGAACTGGTCTATCCGCGGATCTGGGAGACCTGACTGAATACCTTCAGCAGTAATCACTGAACCCTCCTTGATGGCTCCTGTGTAATTACGTAATCCAGCAGTGGTCAATCCAAGAATACCATAATTGGTAAGCTCGCTCCGGCCATGATACCACCCCTGCTCCAGTAGTCGCTCCGCATAACCGTAAGGCTTGGTATTCACATCCGTCATTCCCGGCTCGTATCCGGCAGTAATCGAATCGCCAAGAGCTACGATGCGAAAGACATCCTGACTTGTACCTTGTGTTGTAGACGTGTCAGCTGCATTTGCTGATCCGGCACCTACGCCAATCAGCACAGATAACAAAAGCATACTGCTTGTGCTAGCTGCTAAAATTCTTCTCCACCTGCTTAGCATCGTATCCCTCCCAAAATGTTCTAATTCTCATTCTACCATCCCTGATAGCAACGCAAAAGAGCGGCCTCCCATATTCGGGAAACCGCTCTGAAAATCACAATTATTATCACAGCAAGAAACGAATGTCCTATTCTTTATTTGAATCCTCTTGTGAATTCAAATTTTTCCCGGCACGTTCCAGATATTTATCATAACGATCGTCTAGTTCATGTCCAATCTTACGATACCGCAGCGTCTCCTCCACAATAGGATCCATTGTGGTCTGGATACGAATTTCATACTTCGGAGAGATCTCACGGATTTCTTTAGCTATACGGTCACCCTGTTCCATCTCACCATCAACCAACATTTCGCTTAGCTTGCGTTCCAGATCATCCTTCTCGCTCATGATGCATCGTCCTCCCTAAAGCTTATATCCTGTTGCTTCAGCATTCTTCAGTGACGAAACCAAATATTCGTGAATATGACCATTACTTGCTACTATATGACGAGTGCCAATATCGTATGGACGCCCAAGCGTATCCGTAATTCTGCCCCCTGATTCAAGCACTAGCAGTACTCCTGCTGCACAATCCCAAGGGCTTAAGCCTACTTCCCAGTATCCATCTACCCGACCAGCTGCCACATAAGCCAAGTGTAGAGCAGCTGAACCTCCTGCACGAATACCACGAATCTGCGGAAGAATGCTCTGCAGTCCTGCCATATTCACAGGTTGCGCAAATTCACGGTCCGGCGGAAAGCCCATTGCAATCAAGCTGTCTCCAAAAACGTCCTCCGTAGAAACTGCGGTAGGAACACCATGCATATAGGCTCCCTTACCTTTTTCAGCAACGAACATTTCATCACGAATCGGATCGTAAATTACACCCACCGTTAATTCTCCACGAATCACTAAAGCAATGGAAACACAGTAAAAAGGAAATCCGTGTACAAAATTAGTCGTACCATCTACGGGATCTACAATCCACAGATATTCATGCTCACGAGCTTCTTCCAATGCAGCGGTTGCCGCTGCTGCTCCCGGGGATACGCCTTCCTCACCGAGGATCGCATGATCTGGATAATGTGTCAGGATCAACCTGCGGATCATCTGTTCAACGCCTTTATCTACTTCCGTGACCAGATCCTGTGCCGATGTCTTTGTATTAAGTTCCTTCACCAGGCCCTGTCTGCTCTTTATCCATTCTCCTGCTTTGGCAGCAGCATTAATAGCCACCGCCGTATGTCCCTTGCTCGTTACTACATAGGGTTCACGTTCTTTCTTACCCTCTGGTTTTAAAGGACTCATATCTTCACTCCGCTTCCTTGAACATAATCGCCATTGGCATGAAATTTAAAGCAATCCTATTCACAATACCGTTCAATACGCCAAAACGTTCTCAAAGTTCCGCCATAAGGGGCATACCCACTTCTATGATCCCTTGAATACTAATCGTAATAAAGTTTCATTCAACGTACCCTATTTCAAGTTACATATCAAGTCATGATAGGGCCCGTATTCGGGACCTATCGCCTTGTTTTCATTATTTAAGGTTCGATATTCACACTTGCCCCATTTAATACAGAAATTCCATTACCGGCATCCGCCAGCTCCTTCATTGCTTCCATCAATCCAAATAACGCGCCATCTTTTAGTTTTGCCTCAATCATAACATCGACAGCAGGGGTATCTGCAGCTATTCGCTTTAGAAAAGCTAC
The DNA here is from genome assembly GCF_008370385.1 of Paenibacillus sp. B2(2019). Taxonomy (NCBI): domain Bacteria; kingdom Bacillati; phylum Bacillota; class Bacilli; order Caryophanales; family Paenibacillaceae; genus Paenibacillus; species Paenibacillus sp. B2(2019). The sequence continues at coordinate 124,364 of NZ_VTZR01000003.1, read as the reverse complement.
TAATGGCGCAGGCTCCACACCATCGGCATGGCTGCGCGGATCAGACGGACTGCGCGGACTAGATACATGAATCTTAGGCGGGAGAAGCTCTCCCAGTGGAGCATCCTTCTGTGCAAACTCGCTCCGCCATGTCTGCTGAATGTCAGGCCACAGCTCCCAAGGGAGCTCACCTTCATTATTCACCCATTGATGGTGAATATCCAGCACCATCGGCAGGCCTACGTTCTGGCAGACTGCCAGTGTCTCCGGGGCTGTGAATGTCTTATCATCATTCTCCAGCGTAATACGTGCCTGCAGCGCTGCTGGTAGCTCGCGGAAATGCTTCTCAAACCGCTTGGCTGCCACCGGCTTGTCCCCATAGGCTCCGCCAATATGAATATTGTTCTTCGCCATGGCAGGAAGTCCCATGGCATTCAGCATGTCCGTGTGGTGCTGCAAATCCCGGATGGAACTTACTAGCACCTCAGGACGGGGTGTACTAAGCACTGTAAAGTGATCTGGATGAAAAGACACCCGCATCCCATGCTTTTTCACAAATTGCCCCACTTCCGCAAATTCCTCAGCGAGCGCAGCAAACGGATTCCAATCCTGTAAATCAGGATGCGTCGCCAGAGGAATCAACTTGGAAGTGAGACGGTACACGAAGATGTCCGAACCCACATTATGCTTCATTAGTCGCAGCGTATTGTGCAGATTCATCCGAGCGAGGTTCTCCAAACGCCGAAGTGCCGCTTCACGGTCATCCAGCTTCTTGAAGGAGGCCATCGTCATAGTCTTGGATGGTGAGCAGTCTTTGATAACGGTGGACATCGCTACATATCCAAATCGGACAATCATCCCTGCGCTCCAAAAAACATTTCATCTGCTAGTGCAGTTTGCACTTTTGATTCTTCTTCATTCAATTTACGCACGAGTTCCATTTCGACCGCTGTAACCTCATGCCCCTGAAAATTAATCTCTGCGATCGAGGCTGAGATTTTGACGATCGCTACAGCTACATTCTCAGGTGTGTAGGCAATCACCTTCTGACCCGTCGGATACACGCGAAAGCCCTGCTTCACCATTTTGGTACGCCCATACTCCAGCAGCTCGTACAGCTCTTGTTCATTCTTGAACTTACAGACGGAATTGAATTCAGTTTGAAAACCCATATTTTGTCGCCCCTTTCCAGTCGGGATGAACCCGCTAGTAGCTTCAATTACTCGTTGTCATACTTAAGACCTTGTTTGAAATTATAGCGCTCTAAGGCTAACTCAATCATACGGTCTAACAGAGCTCTATAGGATACACCTGTCTCACGCCACAATAGCGGATACATGCTGTAAGGAGTGAAGCCAGGCATCGTATTCACTTCGTTAATTAGAATTTTACCATCCGATCTCCGCAGGAAGAAGTCCGCCCGGGTAATCCCGCTACCCTCAATCGCTCTAAAAGCGGTTATCGCGGACTCCCGCAAACGATCAGCAACTTCAGAATCTACTGGCGCAGGAATCATCATTTGCGATTTACCGTCCGTATATTTAGCTGCGTAGTCATAATATTCTCCAGAAGAAACGATTTCACCCGGAACAGAGGCCTCTGGCTCATCATTTCCGAGCACACCGACCTCTACCTCACGAGCATCCACGAATTCCTCAATAATGACTTTGGTGTCATAACGGAAGGCGAAATCTATAGCTTTTACAAGACTTTCCTTATCAGAAGCCTTAGAAATACCTACACTTGAGCCCAGATTAGCAGGCTTTACGAATACTGGATATCCCAGTTTATCCTCTACACCCACAATCAACTCATGGCTTTTTCTTTTCCAAGCGCTGATGTTAAAATAACAATATTCACACTGATCCAGACCTGCATCAGCGAATAGCTTCTTCATAACAACCTTATCCATCCCTGCCGAAGAGGCAAGAACACCAGCCCCAATGTAAGGAATATTCGCCATTTCAAATAACCCTTGAATTGTTCCGTCCTCGCCATATGTGCCGTGCAGCAGTGGGAACATAACGTCCACCGCTTTATCCGCACCGGATAGTCCACTAAATACTACATTCAGGGCTGTGCCCATATCTTCCGTTGCATCTGAAAGCTTGAGCTGCCCTACCTCACTATAAGGTGCCGATAATGTCTCTCCGACTTTCCACAAGCCCTGTTTTGAAATATAAAAAGGGATAATCTCATATTTATCGTAATCAAATGAGTTCATCACGGCAAAAGCCGTCTGTAGCGATACCTCATGTTCTCCGGATTTGCCCCCGTACACCAGCCCTACGGTTAGTTTTGCGTTCCCCATACCTTTATAACCTCTTTCTGTCTTATAAATAGTCGTTAATATGAAAAAAACGGTATTTCGTTTGATCCGTCCATGCGTAGGAATCACGATAGTCCCAGAAGCGATGACGACTGCTAACTGTACGTGCATTCACAAGCGGCATGCCACCAGCATCAAAGGCTGTGACGATCGTGCTGTGCTGATATTGCCCGTTACCATCCCAGTCATATTGAATGATATCGCCCAGCATTAATTGCTCCGGCCGCTCCATGACTTCCGCACGCAAGCCACTGCTCCGGCTAACGCTCAAATAGCGCTGCAGACTGTCTGATACAGCCCAGCTATAACTCCACCATTCTTGTTTTCCTTGGTAGCCTTTGTACCACCAACCCGTTTCTCTTTTACCAGTATAGTTGATAGGCGCGCCCCCTGCAAAGAGGCATTGGGAGACATAATTCGTACAATCTACCTCAAATGTTTCGAACTCCGGATTCCCGTCTTTCCACCAACGATCGGCATAAGCCACCGCTTCTTCACGGTTGTAGCGAACCTCTCTTGAGCCCGAGATCTCACCAAGAATATTCCGGTTTAGAAGGGGCTGTGATGGCAGCGGAGCAGGCAAAGCTTCCCCCCATTTGGACAACCTGCCTGATAGCTCCACCTCAGCTCTATGAACTGTATTCCTTTCGGGAATGGTTCGTTCAATAGCAGCGATTTCCCAACCCCCTCCGTCCCGCACAAAGGTCAACCGCTCCAGCTCAACCCTATCCTCGCGGTGGTTAACGCCTCCTTTTTCATAATAGAGTGCACTATGCAGCGTAACCTCTGCTACCACCTCAGTCGGAGTCTGCCGGACGGTCCGTAAAGTCTTTACACCTGTTTCCCCACGCAGCGGAGTGATCCCACGAGCGGTATACCATTCAGCGATACGGCGTGAACGTTCCCCTTGCTCCACCAGAAAACGTGGATCTTTAACGGATACGGAAACTGTTTGCGATGAGGACTTAGGTTCCACCTTGGCCTTATTCACTTGATCTACATATACATATAGACTCTGCTTCCACTGTTGTTCCATTATACTCGCACCCCTTCATTCCCTTTTAACTACTGCTCTATGTATATGAAAGGAAACAGGCCGCTATACAGATCGCTTCAATTTACATGGTAGGGCATATGCTTTGCTTATAGCTTACGTTTTAGAGGTAACTCTAAATGGTTTCAGAGATGCGATATTCGGGCTTTATATATAGGAAAAAAAACTTTACTCCCCTCTTTGTAACCGTTATAATTAAATAACATGCAATGTGAAATTGAGTTTCAATAGATGAAACAAGGAGGCGCACATATGCCAAGCAAGGATCATTTCTCGTTGGCCCGCACCCTGGAATCAGGTGGCAAATCTTATCGCTATTATGATCTTAACTCCCTTGAGGAACAAGGATTGGGCTCTATCTCTTCCCTTCCTTTCTCGATCAAAGTATTACTTGAGGCGGCTGTTCGTCAATTTGACGGACGGGCGATTACAGAAGAACATGTGAAACAATTGGCTGATTGGTCAGGCGACATTGATCGCAATAAAGAAATTCCGTTTATCCCTGCTCGTATCGTACTTCAGGACTTTACCGGTGTTCCGGTAGTCGTAGATCTGGCAGCTATGCGTGACACCGTAAAGAAAGCCGGCGGAGATCCTAAACAGATTAACCCGCTCGTTCCCGTTGACCTTGTAATTGACCACTCTGTTATGGTTGATGCTTTCGGTACGGCAGACGCTTTGGAATATAATATGAACGTGGAGTTTGAGCGCAACGAGGAACGCTACCGTTTCCTTCGCTGGGCACAGACCGCTTTCAATAATTTCCGTGCAGTTCCTCCAGCTACCGGTATCGTGCATCAGGTGAATTTGGAGTATTTGGCTTCCGTAGCCACCACTAAAACTATCGATGGTGAAACTGTCGTTTATCCAGATTCCCTTGTTGGAACGGACTCCCACACTACGATGATCAATGGACTTGGTGTTGTGGGCTGGGGTGTAGGCGGTATTGAAGCTGAAGCAGGTATGCTCGGACAACCGCTCTATTTTGTTACACCAGATGTAGTGGGCTTCAAGCTTACAGGTAGTCTTATCGAAGGGGCTACAGCAACAGACTTGGCACTGACAGTGACTGAAATGTTGCGTAAAAAGGGCGTAGTCGGCAAATTCGTCGAATTCTACGGTCCTGGTCTTGCTAACATCAGTCTTGCTGACCGGGCAACGGTTGCTAACATGGCGCCAGAATACGGAGCAACGATCGGTTTCTTCCCTGTAGATGAAGAGACACTTGCTTATCTTCGCAGCACAGGTCGTCCAGATGATCTGGTAGAGCTCGTTGAGTCTTATTACAAAGCACAAGGCATGTTCCGCACTTCGAATACGCCAGATCCTGAGTTCAGCGATGTAATTGAACTTGACCTAGCTTCTGTCGTTCCAAGCTTGGCTGGACCAAAACGTCCGCAAGACCGGATCGAACTTACGCATATGAAAGAAAATTTCGAAGGTATTATCCGTACACCTGTAGACAAAGGCGGTTACGGTCTCAGCGATGAGAAAATCGCCCAAGTTGTAGAAATAGAACATAAAAATGGCACCAAAAGCAAGCTGAGCACAGGCGCGGTCGTGATCGCAGCGATTACAAGCTGTACGAATACTTCCAACCCTAGCGTTATGCTTGGTGCAGGTCTTTTGGCGAAAAAAGCTGTGGAACGTGGTCTGACCAAACCAGCATACGTTAAGAGCAGCTTGACTCCAGGATCATTGGTTGTTACTGAATATTTGGAAAAAGCAGACTTGCTGAAGCCACTTGAAGCACTGGGCTTCTACTTGGCGGGATATGGCTGTGCTACTTGTATCGGTAACTCCGGTCCGTTGCCTGAAGAGGTTAGCCAAGCCATCACTGATAACGATATGACCGTAGCTGCTGTAATCTCCGGTAACCGTAACTTTGAAGGCCGCGTACATGCTCAGGTCAAAGCCAACTACTTGGCTTCACCGCCGCTCGTAGTTGCTTACGCACTGGCTGGCACTGTAAATATCGATTTACAGACTGAACCGCTCGGATTTGATCCACAAGGTGAGCCAGTATTCCTGAAGGATATTTGGCCAACTACTGCTGAAATTCGTGAAGCAATCGGTCTCTCCCTTAGTCCGGAGATGTTCCGTCGTAAATACGAGAATGTATTCACTGCTAATGAACGTTGGAATTCTATCCCTGTTCCACAAGGCGAGCTGTATGAGTGGGATGATAATTCCACGTATATTCAGAATCCGCCATTCTTTGAGCATCTGGCAGACGGTCTGGGAGACATCAAGGATATCAAGGATGCACGCGTTCTGGCGTTGCTTGCTGATTCCGTAACGACCGACCATATCTCACCTGCAGGTAATATCTCTACCTCTGGTCCTGCCGGCGAATATTTACGCGATCATGGTGTAGAACGTGCAGACTTCAACTCCTACGGCTCACGCCGCGGAAATCATGAAGTCATGATGCGTGGTACATTCGCTAATATTCGGATTCGTAACGCAGTAGCTCCAGGTACAGAAGGCGGAGTTACAACCTTCCTGCCAAGCGATGAAGTCATGTCCATCTATGACGCTTCCATGCTGTATCAGGACGCTGGACAGAATCTCATCGTTATCGCCGGTAAAGAATACGGCACAGGAAGCTCACGTGACTGGGCTGCCAAGGGCACGCTTCTGTTGGGTGTTAAAGCTGTTATCGCTGAGAGCTTTGAGCGGATTCACCGCAGCAATCTGGTTGGTATGGGTGTGCTTCCACTGCAATTCCAGGAAGGACACGGCTGGAGCAGCTTGGGACTGACCGGACGCGAGACCTTCAACATTACCGGTCTCGATAACGAGGTGACGCCAAGCCAAGATCTAACTGTTACCGCTACCCGTGAAGACGGTACTCAGTTCGATTTCCCTGTCACAGCACGCCTCGACAGTACGGTTGATATTGATTACTATCGCAATGGTGGTATTCTACAAACTGTACTTCGTCAAATGCTGGCGGATGCCACAGATTCTTCGGCTGTATCTGTAGAATAGACTTAATAAAGAACTGTCTCGCGGCCATGAGTGGCTGTGAGGCAGTTTTTTTGTGTAGTTATTAGGGGCTTCTATAGATTAGAGGGGTGTTCTTGCAGCCATGAATCGAATGGGCTGCTGGGGCATCCCTGTTTCTTGTACCTACCTCCATGCACGTTCCTAACTCTAAGCTACGTTTGATTCGTTGATGCTTACGTGTTCGAAGCAGTTGTCGAATATAGGGAGTGTTTATGATTCCACGCCTATCTTATAGGACTCAGATGACTGGTGATCGAATTAAGCGGCACGGGATAAGGATACGGTTACGTGGTACGGGTTTCTGGCTCTAGCATAAGCTGCACCTTCCAAAAACAAACAGCGATCCTCCAGTAACGGAGAGATCGCTGTTCTGCTTCTTAACGGTCTGTCTCATTCAGCGAAAAGCCCACTTTATGAGACCGCCCTGTTCTTCCTATGGAATCATCATGCCCATTTCACTTGCTGCTTCCTTCAAGATAGCGGCATACTCCACTAACGTATCCCTAGACAGGCGGCTGACCGGCCCTGACAGCGATAACGCCGCAATCACATTTCCACTACGGCCTGTGACAGGTACCGCCACAGCGGCCGCACCAGACTCACGTTCTTCGAAACTCGTGGCATACCCCAGCCGGATGATCTCATTAAGCTGATCTTTGTATACACTCTTCTCAACGTAATCCGGCCACTCCGAACTCTCCAGCAGCTCTCTCAACACCTCAGGTGGTGCATACGCTGCTAACACCTTACTCGACGCCCCTACGGATAATGGCAGCCTCGCACCGATCTGTGCGACTCTACGGATCGCCTGCTGGCTCTGTACCGCCTGAATACGTACGCGTTCAATACCATCCCTTAAGTAAAGACTTACCGTCTCACCGAGTCGATCTCTCAGCCGTTCCATAGATGGCAGCAATACCGCTGCCGACTCGTCAAAAGCAGGCAGATGCGTAGACAACTCCCAGATTCGTATACCCAACCTATATTTTTCTGTCGCCGGATTGCGAATAAGAAAGCCCTTTTCCTCTAGTGTTGCCAGCAATCTGTGGACTGTACTCTTATGTAAGTCAATCTTTGATGCGATCTCCGTTAACCCTAAATCACTGTCCTGCGTAAAACAAAGTAATATGTCGAGCGCACGTTCTACCGCGCGTACCGTTAGCTTTCGGTCCTCCACAGTAATCCCCCCTCGTGTTTCATCAAATGAAACGCGGTTACATTATAATTAACTCTATCTTAGTGCAAAACTCTACGGAAAGTCCAGTATATTCACTGAGCCGAAAAAGACTGGTCCGCACTTTACAGTTACATTACAAAACGGTCCAATTCATTGACTTTGTAAGTGCTTCAACTTACGATAAACATATTAAATATACTAATGCTTTAGTATCATTTTCGACAAATTATCCTAGGCACTAGTACTCACATCATACTTAGGAGGGGACCTTATGGATCTGACAACCAGCCGAGCCGGCACGTCAGTCTCCCGTCGTCCTAAACTACCTAAACAGGGCAGTTCATCACGACTATCGCTGCGGATGATCCGTGTTAAGCATATTATCGTTGCATTGCTATTATCTATATTTTTCTTTTTAGCATTTTGTTTTGTCTCGCTCCATGGCTACATCGCTTGGGTACTATCCAATCCAACCGTCGCGCCACTGTACTCCAATCCTATGATGGCCAAAGGCCTCGCCTACGAGGATGTAACCTTCCCAGCTAAGGATGGCAGTCGCATGATGAACGGCTGGTATATTCCAGCCAAGGATGCCACTAAGACTATCGTGTTCAGTCATGGCTATGGTGCCAACCGCGAAGAGTCTTGGGTACCTATGTACGATCTCGCTCACTATGCACACAGTCTGAATTTCAATGTCGTAATGTTTGATTACGGATTTGCTGCCCAAGGTAATAAGGATATTGCAACCGGCGGCAAAAAAGAATCCCAGCAGCTTCTAGGCGCCATTGATTTCGCAAAGGAACGCGGAGCTAAAGAGCTCGTTGTTTGGGGCTTCTCCATGGGTGCTGGCACAGCACTGCAAGCAGGATTAGTATCTGAGGACATCGACGCGATGATTCTGGACAGCACCTTTTTGTTAGAACCAGACACGCTGTATCATAATATCAAGCAGAATATCGATCTGCCGCGCCAGCCTTCCCTGGCGATTATGGAAATGCTGTTCCCGGTGCTGAACGGTACGGGACTAGATCAAATTCCTTATGCAAAGGTTAAATCCAAAGACTATCCTTTCCCTATCCTATTCATGCATGGAACCAAAGACGATAAAGCACCTTATCCTATTGCCGAAGAACTAGCAGCAAATCAGAACAATCCGTTCTCTGATTCCTGGATCATCGAGGGTAGTCATCATGAGCTGTTGTTCCGCGAGCATCCCCGTGAGTATTTGCGGCGGGTCTCCGCTTTCTTAGGGAATGTCCATCTGGCCAAAAATAATAATGGCGATCAGCCGGCGATGGCAAGTAATTAACTAAGCGCTAATAACCATACGAACAGCCTCTTCCAGGGACAGAAAGAAATGTATCCTAGGAAGAGGCTGTTTTCATCCCCAGGAAAGAAAGAAGCCAAAGAGGCACTCTAAGTTTATGTTCTTCATAACCTTCCAAGACCGTTCATATAATGGACTGATAAAGACATATCACGGGAGGTTTTCTTGGCATGCTATATGTATACGGGCCGATGCTGCCAGTACGTATCCTGGAAGAAATCGTATTTTGGAAAACACAAGAGAAGGAGCATACCGAAGTCATCAAAGCGATCGTACCTAAATTAGAGGACCCTTATGTGAAACTCCTCGATGAATGGGCCGTTGTTTTTGGTGCAACTGAGCAGGCGGCACAGCAGCTATTGAATGCTGCCCTTTCCGCTTCTCCTCCGCCACAGGCAGAACTCACTGCGGAAACGGAGAAACTGCTACATATCTCCTGCAATCAATCCCAAGAGTTCGTCCGGCAGCTCTTTGCCATCATGGAGAGTAGCGCAGCGGTCAAAGCCGTCCCCCTTGCAACTACTGTGATTCTGCATATTATTCGCGAAACAGAATACTTCTTAGCCGTACTGCAGACACTCAGCTCGCCCGGAAAGCTTTCACAAGTCATGCGTGATTACACAGAGGATTATGTCGTAAACATCGATACAGACGATACCATGCGGAATGATGGATTCTCTACTTTTACTGACACTGTTCCTGATATCCGCGATAAAAACGACGCGGTACCCATTGGCGGCCATACGCTACCTGCCTTGCCTTACGCCTATAATGCACTAGAACCTTATATTGACGAAAAGACGATGAGAATTCATCACGATAAGCACCATCAAAGTTATGTAGATGGATTAAACAAGGCTGAAGTTAAATTAGCAGATTCCCGTAAGAACGGTGACTTCGATCTCGTTAAACATTGGGAGAGAGAATTAGCCTTTAATGGTGCAGGCCACTATCTTCACACGATCTTTTGGAACGTGATGTCTCCGCAAGGTGGGGGCCGCCCAACAGGTGCTTTACTAGAAGCTATAGAACAAAGCTTTGGAAGCTATGACAGCTTCAAGAAACAGTTCACCGAAGCTGCGAATAAAGTAGAAGGTGGCGGCTGGGCCATTCTAGTCTGGAGCCCACGTAGCCATAGACTAGAAATTCTCACTGCGGAAAAACATCAAAATTTATCGCAATGGGACGTTGTTCCGCTCTTGGCCTTGGATGTATGGGAACATGCCTACTATCTGAAACATCAGAATAATCGTGCGGATTATATTAACGATTGGTGGAAGGTCGTCAACTGGCCATATGTGTCAGAGCGTTATGCCGCTGCCAGTAAACTGGCATGGAAGCCTTACTGATCTCTTACCACTTCGTAGAAGACATCACTTCTATTCGCTTATATTGACCCAAAAGGACCCATCGTTCACAAAAAGTGAATGATGGGTCCTTCTAATTTCGAGGCATAGACACCTCTATATACTATTCTTTAATCAAGTTCAGAAACTCCGCACGAGCGGCGGCATCCTCCCGGAAGACCCCTCTAGTAGACATGGTTACCGTCTTACTCCCTGGCTTCTTCACTCCACGTGCGCACATACAAAGGTGTTCACCTTCCACAACGACCATAACGCCATGAGGGCTTAGTACCTCCGTCATAATATCCGCAATTTGCGTCGTAATGCGCTCTTGAACCTGCAAACGCCGACTCACTGCTTCAACTAGGCGAGCTAATTTGCTGAGTCCAGCAATCCGTCCGCTCGGAATGTATCCAATATGCACTTTACCGAAGAAAGGAGCCATGTGATGCTCACATTGGCTGTAATAGACGATATCCTTCACGATCACTAGCTCTTCATGAGACTCATCAAAAGTAACACCGAGCGCCTCGCGGGGATCTATCGAATAACCGCCGAATATCTCCTCGTACATCCGCGTAACACGTGCTGGTGTTTCAAGCAGTCCCTCGCGGCCGGTATCTTCACCGATTAATTCTAATATTTTCTCAACGTGATACTCGATTTGCTCACGGTTCTCTGATACTTTACCGTTCACGTATTCATTGATGTTCCCCATGATGTCTCCCCCTTCCGCACCCGTATAATTTCTATCCGGACCCGGTTACTTACTTCTACGTTTATTCCCTTTAGCTGCTCCTGGTCGGGCGCCTGTCTGGTTCTGATTCTTCATCATCTGTTGGGCACGTTGCATTTGTTTCCCATTCAGGTTATAACCCATTTGTTTCGCAACCTTTTGCAGCATTTCAGGATCATTCTGCATAGTTGTCATTTGTCTGCGCAGATAATACACACCGATAAAAAATCCACCGATGAGACCTACGACCAATGTAATAATAGGTAATGCGATATTCATCTAAAGCCCACCTCTACACTCTATTGTCTGCATCGCCATATGGCGCGCGAATCTATCATAGCATTTCGAGAACTGGACAGCAATTGGGAATATGCAACCTGTCTATGATCTTTTTCCTTCATTAAACATCGCTGTCCTCTCGTGCCTGCTTCGCAGTAAGGAGCACATCCTGTGCCCGGCTCAGCATTTCTTTTACCGTATCATGCTCTTCGCGCTCTAAAGCCGATTCAACAGCAGCTAGAGCCTCCTCACCACCGATGCGTCCCAGCGCCCAAGCAGCAGTGCCTCGCATCTCAGGCCGCGACTCTTTCAGAACAATTTCTGTTAGCTTTGGCACCGCTTCTACTTCCTTGAAATTACCGAGAGCGATGATCGCATTTCGTTGCATCGGCTTTTTGCCTCTCCAGGCAGCAGAGCTATTTCCGAATCTCTCTTTGAATTCACGGTTGCTAAGATCCAGGATTGGCATTAACAATGGCTTCACGATCTCAGGATCAGGCAGCATCTGAGGGCGATGATTCCAGTTCTTCCCTCGATTCTTGGGACATACAATCTGGCAGGTGTCACAGCCGTATAGACGGTTGCCAATCTTGGTCATGTATTCATCACTCAGAAATCCTTTGGTCTGCGTCAGAAAAGAAATACAAGCCTGCGCGTTAAGCTGACCCGGCCCCACCAGTGCACCGGTTGGACAAGCATCAATACACTTGGTACACTCCCCGCAGCCTTCCTCAACAGGCTCATCCGGAGCAAAAGGAATGTTCGTAACCATCTCCCCTAGATAAATCCAAGATCCCCATTTAGGTGAGATGATAGAACAGTTTTTGCCGCTGAAGCCTATCCCCGCTCTTTCCGCTACCGCTCTATCTACCAATACACCGGTATCGACCATACTTTCCAGCACAGCCTCCGGTACACGTTCATGAATAAAGTCCTCTAGCTTACTTAAGGCCTCCCTCAGCACATGATGATAATCCCTGCCCCATGATGCTCGGGCGAGAATACCTCTTCGTGCACCTGGCTCAGACTTCGGAGGATTCTCCATTTTGGAAGGATAGGCCACAGCAATTGAAATAATAGATAAGGGCTTGTCCCCAGAGCTCAGAGCGGGGATTGTCCTTTTATCCAGATCCGGTTCCTCGAAACCAGATTCATATCCTTTGTCTCGGTGGTCTTGCAGAATATTTTTTAAATATAAAAATGGTTCTGCTGTAGTAAACCCGATATCATCAATACCGAGTGACGTCGCAGCCTCCTGAATTTCCGCTTTAAGCTGTGCCCACTTGGAAGGCGGGGGTGCATACGGTGACTGAAATGTATTGTTCATTTCCGCCTTCTCCTTTTCATGTTATCGATATAATTCTTATAACCCTTTCAGTTTAGACAGCGGCCACCAGATATAATCCGCCCTGCCTACAATCATGTCCTGTGGGATGGAGCCGAAATAACGGCTATCTTTGCTTGCTGAAGCATGACGGTTATCTCCCATGACAAAATAGTTTCCGCTCTCCACAGTTAACGCCGCAAAATCCGGGTCTTCAATCTCAGTATCGATATATGGCTCATTCACTATTTTTCCATTCACATATAACTGGTGATCCTTCACTTCTATGATATCTCCAGGTATACCAATGACTCGTTTCACTAAAAAGTCCTTCCGACTAGGCCCCGTGCTAGGATCATGAAGAATGACGACATCCCCGTGTTTTGGGTTTACAAACATCAATGAAAGCTTATTAATAAAGAGCCTCTCACCTTCCACAAGCGTTGGCTGCATAGACTGACCTTTAACCGTTGATATATTGAACACAAAAATATTAAGAACAGACATTACCGCAAAGACAACTACCGCTGTAAGCAACCAATCCTTCAATTCCGCGGCCAAACGACCACCAAAGCCTTTCTTTGATCTGGAGGATCTATGTCTTTGCTTCCGATTACGCATGAACTCTACTTGGGACTCCTGACTCAATATGTCACCTCTTATTCTCAATTATTGATGTCTATACTTGCAGATATTATAACAATAAAAAAGCATATCTCCCAGCCATTAGTAATGGACTTCTGGAAAATACGCTTGAGTATGAATGAAACAGACTATATCATCAACTATAGTTCTATATTTAGTAAATGTTTCCGCTTACGCATCTGAGTGATCAAAATTACCCAACAATGCTCAGCTTCCGGACAGATTTAAAAATTTGATTCTCGCTATATCCCATAGCTTCATACAATGGCAATGCAAAAGAATTATGCTCATCGACGGCTACGTAGATACCACTAACCTTACGAGCTTGAAACCTGGATTCCATAGCCGATACCAGACTTCTACCGACTCCTCTGCGGCGATAATCAGGATGTACAGCAATCCGGAAATAACAACCGTGGTTTTTCTCAATCGTACCAATCAGTGCTCCAACAATTTCTTCTTCATCTTCCGCAACTACAATGAGATCTGAATCCCATGAAAGCTGCCTGGAGAAAGGCTCGATAGTGTTCTCGAAACATTCTTCCGATAATGCTGTTTGCAGCAAATCAGTCACAGGGCTAACGTCGCTTAATTGAAAGGAACGAACGTGCATTCTTTAAAATCTCCCTTGTCTATGGCTTATGAATTTAACAAAAAGAAGGGGTTCCCTTAACATTGAGAAAATAAAAAAAAGCATCAAATACCGAGGAATACCTGCTTTTAAATCTATTAAAGCACACTTTTCTCGTGATATCATCATTTTTCTTTTGAAAGCGCTTAATATCAAGCGTTTACATTTTGGCTGAGATTCATTGTTTCATTATAAGGGTAATTATAAAGAGTTATGTCTATGGGGTGACGGCTCTTTATTTTAACATTTTTAATACAATTGATAATCCTCTTTACACTCCCATCATACTTTATAAACATTTATGTTTGTTTAGTGTTGCATTATTGATCCAGATACTGTTTAATTAAAGTATCCTATTGGGAGATACCCTATAGTACATATCAACAATAAAGAATTTTGACGACAAACCGCCGAAGTTCTTTATCTATACAAATTCTAATATACTCAGGAGGGATTTTTCCATGGCATTTCAATTACCAGCACTACCTTATGCAAACAACGCACTCGAACCACACATCGACGCTTTGACGATGGAAATTCACCATGATAGACACCATAACACATATGTGACTAATCTGAACGCAGCTTTGGAAAAGGCACCTGAATTGCAAAGCAAAAGCATCGAAGAACTTCTTACAGATCTGAACGCTGTACCAGAAGCTATCCGCACTGCTGTTCGTAACAATGGTGGCGGACACGCTAACCACACCTTGTTCTGGGAAGTTATCGGACCAAACGGCGGCGGCGTACCAACTGGCGCACTTGCAGCAGCTATTGATAGTGAACTAGGCGGATTCGAAAAATTCAAAGAAGATTTCGCAGCAGCAGCAACTACTCGTTTCGGCAGTGGCTGGGCTTGGCTAGTTGTTAAAGATGGCAAACTGGCAGTAACAAGCACACCTAACCAAGACAACCCAATCAGCGAAGGCGCTACTCCAATCCTCGGACTTGATGTATGGGAGCACGCTTACTACCTGAACTACCAAAACAAACGCCCTGATTACATCAAAGCGTTCTGGAACGTAGTAAACTGGGAAGAAGTTGGCAAACGTTACGAAAGCTCGAAATAAGAAATTAAATTACGGATAAAGTCATAGCCTTCAAGGCTGTGGATTTACCGTTTAACTAAGTATAAACAAAGAAGGTATCTCCGAGCCGTTATGGCCAAGGGATACCTTCTTTGTGTTTGGGTCGTTTATTTGGGTGGGGTGTGTAGAGAGTTTGTTTGAGACTAATTTCGTTTAGAAGCAGATTTGTTAAAAACAAGGTTCGTTAGAAACAAGGTTCGTTAGAAACAAATAGAATAGATCATTCTCCACGGACATCGCTTTTTTACCCCGCTTGAATGCAGATCAATGAGTGTGGAACGAGACTGCCCTTTATCGTACCGCTGTTGGAAAGACGCCTAAATGAGGCATTCTGCTTCTAATTAGGGAAATCCTCCCTCTAAATCATCCATATTGGAGCATAATACAGGTATTCACCCAAATTAAAGGGAGTTTTTCCCTAAAAAGATCAAAAACAGATCCCCACAGGCAGTTTATAGGGAGGAATTCCCTTTAAACTGACCACGGGGATGAGGTAAGTGATCATATTTAGATGCGTACGCCACTCTCTCTTCACACACAACTTATATATTCAACACATCAAACTGTATCGACGCATTCTACACATCAAAAACATCTACACATTCAACTCGCTCAGCACAATCGACGCATTTAACACATTTCCTACTCCAGAGACTTTGGATGCATCTCTTACTTCATCCACTTCAGCGTACTTTGCTTACTTCAGGCACTTCTCATATATCTGCTGCTTCTCTCACAACTCATTCTTTTGCCACATCGGATAATCTGCTACTTCCCCGACTTCGCCAGCTCTTCCTGCTCATCGAAATAAAGGTTCAGCAGCTTCAAGAAGACATTAGGAAACGCATAATTAGCCATGTCCTCACGACTGATCCAGCGAACAGCTCCGCCATCCTCTGGACTAGCATTACCATCCTCAAATTTCTCGATGGGCACGCTGCTGTCCATCTCTGGGAACAGGCCTGCATCCGCGGTGTAGGCTGCCCGTCCTTCTGCCGCTATTGGCAGCGGAAGGGCGTCCTCCTCCCTGCAGCGATACACCTGCAGGGTCCACACAATATGGCTGAAGATATGCTCAGCAGCCATCCAGTGCTCCTCAGGCCGGGCGGAGATCCCGGCCTGCCGCAGTGACCGGCGCAGCCGGTCCAGCGCCGCGGCCTCCGGCAGCCGCGCGCTCTTAGCGCCGCCTTCCGCTGGCGGCGCCTGCCAGTGCGGCAGCTCCCACATGCGGGCTAACAGCCCGCTTTGTGGCCGCTGCCGGATGAGCACTTGGCCCGCGTGGGCACCGCGGCCCTCGATTAAGGCCGCCAGCCGCTCCTCTGGGCGCGGCGGCTTGGCCTTGGTCTTGACGGGCAGCGAAGTCTCGCAGCCCGCCAGGCGCGCAGCGCAATGCTCCATCACCGGGCAGGTTAAGCAGCTCGGTGATTTCGGGGTGCATACGAGCGCCCCGAGCTCCATAAGCGCCTGATTAAATGAGGCAGCTTCCCCCTCCGGGATCAGCTCAGCCGCCAGGCGCTCCATTTTCACGCGGGTGGGTCCCTTAGCGATATCATCCTCGATGAGGAAGTATCGGGACAACACCCGCATTACATTACCATCTACCGCTGGCTCTGGCCGATTAAACGCGATACTGAGAATAGCCCCTGCTGTGTAAGGACCCACTCCCTTTAAGCTGAACACCGCCTCACGGTCATTCGGCACCTGTCCACCATAAAGCTCCTTTACCTGCTTGGCTGCATGCTGTATATTACGTGCGCGGGAATAATACCCTAAGCCTTCCCAACACTTAAGCACGTCTTCTTCAGGGGCGTCAGCGAGTGACTCTACCGTCGGAAAGCGCTCAATAAAACGATTAAAATAAGGGATTACCGTATCTACCCTTGTCTGCTGCAGCATGATTTCAGAAATCCAAATATAATAAGGATTGCGATGCCTGCGCCATGGCAAATCCCGCTTCTGCCCTTGATACCACTCTAGCAAATGATAACTGAAATATTGCTTGACCTCTCGCAGCTCCTGATCTTGTTTATCTTGTCCTACTCGTCCTTCTTCTCGTTCCTGCAAATCCTGTCGTTCTTGTTGTTTCATTGTAACTCTCCTTGCCCTTCTATAATCACGGTTCAATTCATGAACCTAGCTCCTCCACCACCGCAAAAGCTGAAGCCAAATCACGGCCATGTGTTATCGTAAGATGAATGGTATACTTCTGTCCTTCAGGTAGATCTAGTCTGCTCCAGGCTTCGCATGATAAGGTTACTTCCGGCTTACCTTTACGGTCAGGTAATATCTCAATATCCTGAAAACCAACCACATTACCAATGCCACAACCTAAAGCCTTCACAACGGCTTCCTTGGCAGCAAAGCGCCCGGCTACGAACTCAGCCAACCTTCCACCTCGTTGCTCAGCAAGCTGGTACTCTTGCTCCGTTAGGATGCGCTGGTTGAATTTCTTGCCCTGTCCCCTGCGCATTACCTCTGAGATTCGCTCAATTTCTAACACATCATGTCCGATTCCGTAAATCAAAATTTCACGCTCCTTATGGACGTGTATCCTATACTACTTCAATAATGGTATGATCATTATACAGGTCATTCATTTCAATTTTAAATTATAGTCCTATAAGATTCTTTCTGCTATCTTAAAAGAAAATGGTTTGGAAGTCTATCTAGGCGCCTTCGTGATGGACTTGCTGATTTACTTCATTTATATATAGAGAGAGGGGATTACCCTATGCAGCATCGTAATTTCGAAATACCCGCAGGTGAAGACGCTGTTCTCCGCTGCTCACACTTTCCTGCCCAAGAAGCACCTAAGAGCCTTATCGTTATTGCACACGGCTACAAGGGCTTCAAAGATTGGGGGATGTTTCCTTACATAGCCACTACTCTCAGCCAAGATCATGAAGTGATCACCTTCAACTTCTCTCATGCTGGAATCGGAGAGGATCTGCTGCATTTTACCGAGCTTGAGAAATTCGCCCGCAACACCTTTCGTCGCGAGCTGAAGGACATGGAAATACTGTTGTCCTACCTTAGCCAGCACCCGAAATTCGGCAGCTTACCCTTATTCCTTCTAGGACATAGTCTTGGAGGGGGAATTTGTCTGGTCTACACGCTTGACCATCCCAGTGAAGTTAGCGGGGTCATCTCCTGGAACGGGGTTACGAAGCTCGATTTGTTGACGGAAGAACAAAAGCAGGAGATGAAGCAAACAGGACGAACCCATGTCCTTAATGCACGCACGGGCCAACAAATGCCGCTGGATGCTGTTATTTTAGAAGATATGGAGAACCAACAAGAACGTTATAACATCCTTGAACGCATGAAGACAGCGTCCTTCCCAGTTGTTCTTATTCAAGGCAGTCTGGATGGAGTACACCTCCGGCAAGGATCTGAGCAGCTCATTGAGCTCCGACCCGATATTAACTGGGTTCATATTCCTGAGGGTAATCATACCTTCGGTACTGTGCATCCTTTTTCCGGTACTACCCCACAATTGGAGCTTGCGATTGCTTCGACCACTAATTTTATCGATCAAACGCTGGCTAACTAAGATTCTTGTAGCTTATCCATCTCACAAAAAACCGCCACGAGAGCTGCTACAACGCAGACCCGTGGCGGTTTCTACTTCTACCTATTCTAAATTCCAGGAATGACATTGCGCTTATGCGCCGTTCTCCGGTAATAATTCTCGAGTTTCTCCGCTACCTCAGGGTTAACCTGTTTGCCTTCCAAATAATCGCTATTATCGTCATAAGTAATGCCCAGCTCGGTTTCATCCGTCTGCCCCGGCCATAAGCCTGCCGTAGGTGCTTTAGTAACAATATCCGCTGGCACACCAATATGAGCAGCTAATTGACGAACCTGACGTTTGTTAAGTGTGGATAGAGGTGTAATATCTACAGCACCATCCCCCCACTTGGTGTAGAAACCCGTAATGGCTTCTGAAGCATGATCCGTCCCTACTACAATCAGATTGTTCTCAAAAGAGAGCGCATATTGCATAACCATACGTGTTCTCGCTTTAACATTCCCCTTGCCTTGATGGGTCATATGACGATGTTGGCCCAAGGACTTCAGGCTATGCTCAACTTCAAGCGCAATCTCATTTACAGCTTCCTCAATGTTTGTCTCCACGGTATGGGTCAGATTAAAAGCTTTTGCGACATCATAACTGTGCTGGATATCCTCTTGAACACCATATGGCTGGTATACGCCAAGCGTAATATACTCTGTGCCTTCTTGAGCCGACAGCTCGTCCGTAGCCTGCTTACACAGACCCGCAGCTACCGCGCTGTCCACCCCGCCGCTAATGGCGATCAATAATCCTTTGGCACCTGCCTTCAGCACGTACGACTTTAAGAAATCAACCCGTTTGCGTACCTCTGCTTCTACATCAATCGTTGGCTTCACACCAAGATCTGCAATAATTTCTTCCTGTAAACTCACAAACCACACCCCGTTCCATCAGAAATGGTTCCATATCCATCAAAATATCCATACCAAGTGAAGCTCTATGCTTCTAAGTATATTCTATCCCATTATCGCTCTTATATTTTGAAAAATCCCGCAACAGCCGAATTACCGACTAATGCGAGATTATATGGAATAACTTTTTTACTTGCAAAAACGATCAAAAACTTCTTTCAACTCAGCAGCAATTTCAGCAGCCGAACGATTCTCAACACTATGGCGTTCAATAAAATGAACGAGCTCTCCATCCTTCATCAATGCGATGGAAGGGGAAGATGGCGGATAAGGAGCAAAATATTCACGCGCTTTAGCAGTAGCTTCTTTCTCTTGACCTGCAAACACTGTGAACAAGTGATCCGGAGCGATCTCATTTTGCAATGCCTGAGCTACACCAGGACGGCATTGTCCAGCGGCACAACCACAGACCGAATTCACGACTACAAGCGCCGTACCTTTTGCGGTAGGAAGAGTGGCTTCCACCTCTTCTGGAGTCATAAGCTCCTGAAACCCAATGCTTGTAAGGTCATCACGCATAGGCTGAATCGAATCTCTCATATATTGATTAAAAGACATGGACATTTCTCTGCACTCTCCTTCACTGATTACTGTTTTGTCAGATAACATTACAGCAGTACTTACTAACTTTATTATACATTCATACTCTGTGAAAGCAAGAGATGCTACAGTAACCTGATTCAATCCGCAAGCATGGCTTCGCTATATTCTTCCTTTACTAAAGGGAATGAGATGGTAAATACTGTACCCTCTCCTTCTACAGAATCTACAGTTATTTTACCGTTATGCCGTTCCACAATACTGAGACACAAGGATAACCCTAGACCCGTTCCCTCCCTTTTTGTTGTGAAGAACGGGGAAAACAACTTCTCTCGTTGACTGTCCGACATACCGATTCCCCTATCCCTTACAATCAGCTCCACTTGTTCCTGAGTACTATGTGTTTCCAGTGTCAGAATCCCCTTGGATCCCATAGCCTCCATGCCGTTTCGGCCTAAATTAAGGATAAGCTGCTTGATTTCCCGAACGTTTAACTCCAATTCATGGATGGATGCGTTCAGCTTTAGCTCAACACTTTGACCACGAAGATTAGCATCCGCCCACAGCAGCGGACTGACTTCTTCTATAACTCGGTGTAATAGCACTTTCTCCTTATCGGATATCCGGCTTTGCGCCAGCGATAGAAAATCATTAATAATGCTATTCGCCCGATCCAGCTCCTCTAATACGATCTGATAATAAGAATCCAAATCATCCGAGCTCTTTTCTCTCATTAGCTGTAAAAATCCGCGAACTACCGCCATAGGATTACGAATCTCATGGGTAATTCCGGCAGCCATCTGCCCTACTAAGCTCAAACGTTCCACATGATCCAGCTCTGAGCGGAGTTTCACTTCATCCGTAATATCCTGTGCAATGAGTACCACTCCACTCGTTAATCCTGAGTTCTTATGCATTAGTGGTGCTGAATAAATTTGATAGATCCGCGTTCCATGAATCATTCGCTCATGGGAACGCCGTTTATGCTGAATGTTATCCCGTACCCTCATATATGCATCAACATCCGCTGAACCATTAAAAAATTCCCTAACCGGCTTGCCAATTATATCTTCCCTTCTCAAATTGGGATAATGAATTCGTGTCATTCCCAACATACAATCATTGAGGTCGGTCACAACTCCGTGATCATCCAGGGACATAATACTCAGAGGTACTACATTTGTAATCTGCTGCAGCTTCTCTGACTCCCACTGGAAATTATCACTTATACTTTCCATATGTACTTTAGCCCGCCAACTACTCCAGACCATTTCAACAAAATAAACAAAAATACCGCCTAGTGCGATGCTGAAAAATAGATACAAAGTAATCAAAAGTGACTCGCCAGAATGAGCCTCATATATATTTTTCCCACCTATAATAGGCACAAGTGCAATGAACAACATATTCGGACAAAGAACCATCCATAACATACCTATCTTCTCTACCACTGTGCCTTTCTTAAAAGGCTTAGCTAGCCCAAACAGCAACGGATATAATAATATTCCTGAATTTAATATCATATTACTTATTCCTGCTGGCTCTGCAATGAATATATTACAGACAAGCAAAAAGATGGACAGCAGAATGCCTGAACGTACAGTTCCATATAAAATACCGATATAAGCAGGAATCATTCCTAAATTCAAATAAGCAATACCGAATAAAGTCGTCGAAAGAATAGAGCATAGCATAAGACTTAACGCACACGCCAAAACCAAAAAAGTTTGATTATCCGGGAAACTACCTTTTTTTCGAGCCACAAGCCCTCGGTCCACCCACCACTGAATCAGAAAAAGAAAGGAGCATGCTGCCGATATTTGCAATAATATATCCTTAATTGCGCCAATAATTACAATCACACCCCAAAATGGACAAATTCCCCTACATGACTAGATTAAAGCACAGGATTACTCTCCTGACAACGATTATAACCAAGTGAGCGGACAAGACTGGTTACATGACAGTCAGAATGGTATGATTCCGTTAGGAAAACACGAAGTAATACCCGTGTCTTAACATGTAAAGGAGTAAAATTTCATGAGCAACTTCGATGTGATCGTCATAGGTGGCGGCCCTTCGGGATTAATGGCAAGCGTGGCCGCAGCAGAACACGGGGCATCCGTACTACTGATCGACAAGGGAGCTAAGCTAGGACGAAAGCTCGGGATATCTGGTGGCGGACGCTGCAATGTAACGAACGTCAAGGAGAAAGATGAGTTAATCTCCCATATCCCGGGAAACGGGCGGTTTTTGTATAGCGCCTTCGACCATTTTAATAATCAAGATATCATTGCCTTTTTTGAAGGCTTAGGCATTGCATTAAAGGAAGAAGACAACGGACGGATGTTTCCCGTCTCCGATAAGGCCTCCAGCGTCGTCTCCGCCTTAATCAACAAAGTACGGGGTCTAGGTGTGCAGATTATGACGGACAGTCCTGTTTCACGTGTAATATATGGAGAAGGGGCTGTTAAAGGCGTTCAGCTAGGCTCGGGCAAAACGATTTCCAGTGCTGCCGTAATCATCGCCACCGGAGGAAAGTCCGTTCCTCAGACCGGTTCTACTGGAGATGGGTACCCATGGGCTGAAGCCGCAGGCCACACCATTACTGAGCTATTTCCGACAGAGGTACCGATTATTTCACGGGAAGAGTGGATTAAATCCGGTGAGCTGCAAGGATTGTCACTACGCGATGTGGCACTTACTGTATGGAATCCAAAAGGAAAGAAGGTCATTTCTCATCGCGGAGATATGATCTTCACCCATTTTGGATTATCCGGGCCAATTGCACTGCGCTGCAGCCAATTTCTGAGACAGGTCCAGCGTAAATCAGGGAATGACACGGTTGAGATGTCCATCGATCTCTTCCCTGATCTGAACTTGCAAGAAGTGGAATCATCGCTGCAGGACAAGCTGGACCAGGAGCCAAAGAAAGCGATCCGCAATTCACTAAAGGGGCTGCTGCCAGAACGTCTCATTCCCCTCTTGTTAGCTAAAGCTGACCTGGATGGAGATATTACGGGTCATCATGTATCCAAGAATGGATTGCATGCGCTAGCAGGTATCTTGAAAAGGATGCCCGTTAATGTTCATGGTACCCGATCCCTGTCCGAAGCCTTTGTTACGGGCGGCGGCGTAAATCTGAAAGAGATCGATCCCAAAAGAATGGAATCTAAGCTTATGCAAGGGTTATTCTTCTGTGGAGAGGTACTCGATATCCATGGCTACACTGGTGGCTACAATATAACAGCCGCGTTCTCTACTGGATATACAGCAGGCAAACATGCCGCTGACCTTCGCCTTAGTTAATGTGTTGCAACTAAAAACAGCGTGACTTGAGAGGTTTCTCAAGTCACGCTGTTTTTTTTATCTATCTATCAATCTTTGCCCAATCGGAACGTACCAAATATTCTGCTTATAAAGAGTCCAACCATGTATCCAACTGGTACGAACAAGATGATCCCCCACCATCCATATAAAGAGAGACAGATTAGTGCGGAGGTAATCATTGTAAAGGGAAGTAATAAAATAGGGACCGCATGCATACCCGCTTCAGCCTTTTGTTCTTTCGTAAATGGAAGTATCCCGATGTAATCATCCCCAACAAACAAAGACCAGAACGAAAACAGCCAAAAAGTCATAAGCGATGTTAATACTACAAATCCTAGCCATTTAAATCCCGATGGAATGATAAGGATCGCTACCGCAGACACGGCAGTGAAAGCCAAGTAAAGCTTTAAATGGGCCGGATTCCGTACGAGTGCCTTAATCGCTGCCGCAGAGAAACGGCTCTCGGCAGTCTTTGATTTAAGCAAAGGCTGCGACTTCCGGAAAATCCATGGCTTATGGCGAGTCGGGCGAGGTTTATCCAGAACATGGCGGAGCAGTATGGCCGCTATCTTCATTCGCTGCTTGTAGTCCTCGCGCACATCGTTCATAAATGTCCCACGCATCAATAAGCGCCACCGGAAAGCAAATATTGCAACGACTGTAAATACAACCGCACTCAGCAATATGATGAGCGGGCGATCATTCCAAAGGCTAGCTACTCTGAAATAAATAGCGTTCGGGACGGAGATCGCCAGAAATAGCCATAACCAGCGACGCCAACCTTGCTTCTGTACTTTTACAAGATGTCCAAGTAACTTAACACACCAACTGCACGCCAAGGTCAGAGCGAACAGCGCCCATACCTCCGATGACGTCATCTCAAATCCCCGAATCAGAAAAGGCAGTAACAGTGCAAAAGCTACACAGAACTTCAGCGAGGTTACAATCAGGCTGTAGAGCAACCCGCGAAATAGGATCGTATTCATCCATCGTTGCCGTTGTCTAAGAAATAATAGATCGCCTTCCTGCAATAATAGCACCAAGCCCCCGTTGCAGATCAAGAGCACTAATAATGAAGGAATGAGCATAAACGGCAAATTCACACTCCAAGCCGGTAGCGCCTCATTCCAGAACCCGTAATACAAACGCCCTCCCAATAATCCCCCGGGAATAAGAATATATAATAGAACGGTCCAATCAGCCGCCGTACGGATAATAGCGGATTGCTCACGCCAATGAGAGAATAGCCGCCGTCTGAATAGTTGTTTAGCGTTAGAAAAAGCAAACGCCCGCTGTCCCTGCTTACTCATGTTAGTTCGTCGAAGCAATCAAACAACGACGCCTCCGGCAGTCCAGCATAATCACGTATATCTTCGAGTGTTCCTGAGGCGGCAACCTTTCCCCCGGAGATCAATACGAAATCATCGCATATCTTCTCTGCTGTATCCAGTACATGCGTAGACATTAGTACACCAGCTCCGCGCTTCCGCTCCGCTTCTAGCAGCCGCAGGAAATCTTTAGTGGCGCGAGGATCTAAACCAATAAATGGCTCGTCCACAATATAAACATCCGGCTGTACCAAGAAGCCAAGCATTAGCATCATTTTTTGTTTCATGCCCTTAGAGAATCCAGCTGGAAGATCATTGCGCACATGGCCCATACCAAACTGCTTCAACAGTCTTTCTGCAGTTTCTTCGAACTGTTCGTACTTCAGTCCATAGGCAGCGGCCGCTAAATCCAAGTGCTCCCACAATGTCAAATCCTCATAAAACACAGGTTGCTCCGGTACATAAGCGTAAGATTTATTAACTCCACTAAAAGACACCTTAGCCTTGGTATTCTTCAACAAACCAAGCAGGGTCTTAATGGTTGTACTTTTCCCAGCACCATTAGGTCCGATCAGTCCGAGCAGTTGACCTCGCTTCACTTGAAAAGAAATATCGAATATGCAAGGATCTCCCGCTTCATAGCCAGCTTCATCGATCTCAACATCGAGCACAATGTCGTCATAGCTCTCGGTATCCACTGTAGTTTCTTCTTTTTCCATACTCTCCATCTCCTAGTACTTCTAATAAATACTATTATAAATTGCATTCCCTATTG
The DNA here is from genome assembly GCF_008370385.1 of Paenibacillus sp. B2(2019). Classification (NCBI taxonomy): domain Bacteria; kingdom Bacillati; phylum Bacillota; class Bacilli; order Caryophanales; family Paenibacillaceae; genus Paenibacillus; species Paenibacillus sp. B2(2019). The sequence continues at coordinate 98,973 of NZ_VTZR01000003.1, read as the reverse complement.
CGTATATGAATGATATTCAAATGATCAACAGAGGCAATCGCAACTTATCTAATCGTACTATATATTTTTCCTGAAAATAATCAAGCTGCTTTTTTCACAATAATAACTTAAGCCCTGCGCAATAGCGAATAAAAGAAACCTCCCATCAAAGGGAGGTCTGTCCTACAAGGTCCATGTTATTCGTAGCAGCTATTCCTTCCTGCTTCTTGATCGCCGCTTCATCCCTGCGCTCGATTTTACCACGCAGCATTAACAGCCCTAGTCCTAGCAATCCTGTAAGCAAACCAGATAGAATAAAGGCAGATACCGGCCCCGATGCTGTCACTAAGGCTCCACCGGCTACAGGTCCTAGAATAACAGCTGCGCTTGTCAGGCTGCCTATGGTTCCAAATACACGACCGGTGTATTCCGCAGGTGTCCGCTGCTGGAGCATTGAATTGAAGGGGATAAACGCTAGTCCTGCACCCACACCAGCAAACATGAAGGACCCAAACAAAGCAATGTTCATCCAGATTCCGGCTTGACCATGAGCAGTTACGATCCCTGCACTTGAGAAGACAATGCCCATGATTATAGCCCCTAATCCCATAAAAATAAGTGGATGCTTACCACTGCCTAATCGGCTTACAAGCAGCGCAGATAGCAAGGTTCCAAAGCCACTGGCTGCTACACACCACCCCAGCAGATCTCCGTTCACACCTGGAATCTCCCGGAATAACGTTACAATCTGAGAGTCTCCGATCTGTAGCATTAGCAGCACCAGTACCAGCATAACAATGCCACACAGTACTACAGGCATTCCTGCAATCACATGCAGACCTGCCGACATTTCTTGGCGGAAGGAGTTACGCACCTCCGTATCCCCCCTGCTTGTTTCCGTATCTTTCTTCTTAATCGCAGCTGTACGCGGTAATCCAAGCAAAATAATCGCCGATAAAACGAACGTAGCAGAATCGATCATATAACAAACAGATATGCCGAAGGCTGCAACTAGCAATCCACCAAGAGCTGGACCCACAATTTTAGTTATCTGCTCTATAGATGAGCTAAGCGCCATTGCTTTATCCATCTGAGCCGCAGGAACAAGTTCCTTAATCTTTCCGCTTTTGGCCGGAGAGAACAACACATCCATACATCCCTTAGCCAGCAGGAGCACATAAACCTGCCACAGCGAGCCTGCAAATACCAAGCAAATAACAACCGCTGCACGGGCTATATCCGAACCAATCATTAGTGCCTTGCGGTTAAATCTATCACTTAAGTAACCTGCAAACGGTCCTCCTAAGAGCAAAGGCACTGCCATACATAAAGATATAGCCGTAATTTCCCACGGTGTGGCATTCCATTTAAACCCTACCATTGTCAGTAGCGCTAGTATATGCAACCAGTCTCCTACATTCGATACAAGCTGTGCCGCAATAAGCAGCATGAATGGTTTATTTGCGGTTAGCTTACTTTCTTTTAAATCATCAATATGATGTTCCTCCATCCTTCCTTCACTCCCCGTTACTATTTCTCAATGAAATAATAGTAAAATATTGGGGATTGTCATTCATCCGTCTGGAGGCGTAAATAACACTGAACCGGGGGATGAAATTGATCTCCTTTCAGAGACTGAAGTAAAAAAACATTCAATTTCAGCATCTTCAAAAAATTGTTTGATTTTTAATAATTAAAAGTTGCTCATTGTGACAAATCACATGTTCTTCATTCGATCTTTCACGTATTCTATTGTTATCTCAAAGTTCGTTGCACAGGTAAACCGTGCACTAATTAATATGATTACAGACGTGCGACGAGTTCACATGATTAACGATAGAGGGTGGAGAAGCATGATACAATCTTATGAACGTGATACACAATTAACACTACATTTGTACCGGGTATTTGCCAAATCATTCAAGAGTATTAATGAGCATGCTGTTACCGGCAGCAAAATTGAAGGTTTTAACCCTACTGCCTTTGCCGTCATGGAAGTGTTGTACTATAAGGGACCACAGCCCATTCAACAAATTGGTGCCAAACTACTGCTACAGAGCGGCAACGTGACTTACGTTATCGACAAGCTCGAAGAACGCGGCTATTTGCAACGCAAGCCTTGTCCAAGTGATCGTCGTGTGATTTTCGCAGAGTTGACCGCGGAAGGCGAACGTCTCATGAATGAGATGTATCCGAAATACTCAGAGCGTCTTCATCTTGCTTTCAGCGGACTGAATGATGAAGAGAAGGAACAAATGATCACTCTGCTCAAGAAGATGGGTCTGCAAGCTGAGAAGCTTTCCCCTCTTCCCCGTAAGTAGAGCTAGAGGCTAGGCTGCTTTTTACTTCATATGTGTTAGACAAGCTGTTATTGCACGAAGAAGCCCGACCGGTAAATACCCGGTCGGGCTTCTTTATGTGACTTAGAGAATGAGTTATGCCTTTTTTAATGACGACGTAGCATCCTCTACCGAAGGTACACCCTTGCGCAAACCCCAAGATATAACTAGTGACAAGACTGCGAAAACTGCCATCACAATAAATAGTGAATGAAGTCCCCCTTCTAGTGCACCACGTAAACTGTTTGATACTTCGCCGGAGAGGTTAGTGCCTGTATGCGAGCCTAGCAGCTTATTAATATCATCACCTGTAACGTTTGAATCCGGTTGTTTTCGCAACAGCTGATCAATATTCAAGTTCAGCCAGGAACCGAAAATAGCCACCCCAATGGTCTGACCTAATGACCTTGTAAATGCATTAAGTGCTGTGGACGCACCGCGTTGATCATACGCAACCGACGACTGAGCGATAATCGTGAAGACCGTAGAGGAGTATCCGAAGCCTACCCCACAGACCAGCATCAAGCATAAGAGGATTACCTGTGAAGACTCTCCAGTCAAGAAAACCAGACCAATAGCTCCAGCAGCAATCATCATTAATCCAAGCATTGCCGTTCGGCGAGAACCCGCTCGCAGAATCATCCGTCCGCCTGCGATTGACCCAAACATCCAGCCTACAGACATTGGCGCAAGCAGCAAACCTGAGATCGCAGCGCTTTTTCCAGAAACGCCCTGAACCCATAAAGGGATATACGTAGAAAGCCCAATAATTAATGTGCTTACAAGCAGGTTAGCGCCCGTTGATACTGCGATATTACGATTTGAGAATAGGTTCAGCGGAAGCATAGGCTCTGGTGCACGGCGCTCCACAAACAGAAATAGGATTAGCAGGATAACCGCTGCACCCAGTGTTGCGAGTAGTAACGGAGAGGTCCATGCCAGGTTCTGCCCTCCCGTGGAGAGTCCAAAGAGTAGAGCACCCATGCCTGCTGCGAACAGAAGAACGCCTGGCACATCGATCTGTGTCTTCCGACGCACCTTTTCTTCCTTCAGGTAGCGCGCAATAAATACCATTGCCAACACGCCAAATGGCAGATTGAATACAAATACCCAGCGCCAGCTTAAATAATCTACCACATAGCCACCAAGCAGTGGCCCTACCAAAGAGGAAATCCCCCATACAGAGCTTAGCAACCCTTGTGTCTTTGCTCTTTCTTCAATGCTGTAAATATCACCGATAATGGTAAAGGTCATTGGAATAAGTGCACCCGCACCGATCCCCTGTATCGCGCGAAACAGGATCAGCTGTTCCATACTTTGAGATATGCCGCATAATAATGAGCCTAGTAAAAAAACAGCCGCTCCCCACATGAATACAGGCTTGCGTCCGAACAGATCACTGATTTTGCCGAAAATAGGTGTAGTAATAGCCATTGCCAGTAAATATGAAGTAAATATCCAGCTCAGCCACTGCATTCCCTGAAAGTCTCCTACAATCGCCGGCCCGGCTGGTCCTGTTACAGTCCCCTCAATAGCCGCCAGAAACGTGGCCAGCAGTACCCCTGTTAATATTAGTTTACGTTCTAAATTCCCTGTTGACTTCAATGTTCCAAACCCTCTCTTTATGTATTAAGTGGATTGCCATTCCTCGCGCAGTAGAGCATGGAGAGCAGTATCCTGAAAGCCGGAAGCGATCTGCCTGTATTGACGCAATACGCCTTCCTTCTGAAATCCAAGCGTATGAACCAGCCTCTCCGCACGGATATTATCAGGATGACAGAGCGCTTCAATCCGATTCAAGCCCATAATATTGAAACCAAAATCGAGTACAAGCCCAAGCGCTTCTTTCATATATCCAAGCCCCCAAAAGGCAGGCGACAGATCACAGCCTATTTCACCACGGTAAGCTCCCTGAAGCTGCCAATGGTTATATCCACAGCTACCTATGACTTCCTCCCCAGGTCCAATAATACTCCAACGTAAGCTCTCCTCTTCCTGAGCCATCTGTGATAGAAGGTCGATAAGCTGCTTCGTCTCTTCTATAGAGGATAATGCCGGTGCACCCAGCCAGAGAGAAACTTCCGGATGAGACCAAACCTGAAATAACGCTGAAGCATGCTCAGTAGTCATAGCACATAATTTTAATCTTCTACCGATCAGTGTAGGTGTCACTCCATTGCATAGATACAATTCTCCGCTCCCCCTTCAACTTATCAATTATACATCATTCAAGAGTATATCCTTAAGCTAAAAGTTCTAATTTCTTTAACTTTGAAAAGAACAAATTGTATCCTCTCACGTAAAAAGCGCCTGCATCAGAAGGGTAATTCTCCCTTGATACAGACACTTTTATGGAACTTTGCTTTAAACGATTTCATTCTGCTCCCTGAATAACTTCACTACACAGCACCTGAAGTTTGGCTCGAATATCCTTGAACTCTTCAATACCCGTGCCAGTAATACTGTACCCTTCACTATGTGCAGTCAGAAAGTTGTCCAGCGTCAGCTTTTCCAATTCCTGTTTCACTTCGCGTTCTCCAACACGATACCCCATGTCTTCCAGTCCGAGCAGCATCTCCGAGATCGTCACATCTTTATCATGAGCACAATAAAGCATGTGAATTCCTATGAACAAGTTCTGTACATCAGCGCGCATATTCCACTCCTTCTGGCAACAAAGCCTTCGGTATTTACTCTTGCATTACCCTATGACAGTTCATTGGAAACATCATCACAAGGGTTCAGTGCTACAGAGGGATCATAGCCCATCCCAAAATATTACAAAACAATGTTGTGTCTTGACGTACCCCTCATAGCTGTACTATGTTGTTAGTTACAGTTATGGTTTCATATTGAATTTAAAGTACAGGAAGGTGATGCTTCATGTTTCAAGCTATGCCATATGATGGAACGCGCAGCGAGCAGTTTGAAGCCGTTCTAATCCAACTCGAAGCATTGATAAAGGACGAACCAAGTGCTACAGCCAATCTGGCTAATGCTTCGGCACTACTTAAACACGCTCTACCGGATACGAATTGGGCCGGTTTTTATTTATTTGACGGCAAGGAGCTAGTACTTGGACCTTTTCAAGGCCTCCCTGCATGCATTCGAATTCCGCTATCTCGCGGGGTGTGCGGAACGGCAGCCGCCGAGCGGCGCACACTTGTAGTAGGTGATGTGCATGCATTCCCAGGTCATATCGCCTGTGATGCAGCCTCCAACAGCGAGATTGTTGTTCCTTTAATAAAGGATGATCGCTTGCTTGGCGTACTTGATATCGACAGTCCGCTCAAGGATCGCTTTGATGATGAAGAACGCCGATTTCTGGAGCGGTTCGCAGCTTTAGTATCGGAAGCTATCTAAAAATCCACTCACAAATATATACTTTCTGATAGGTCAAGCATAAACGCCTTCGTCGTCCTCATAAGGACGGTAAGCGTTTAAGCGAGAAATATAAGACATAAAGTATGGTGTGAAACTTATACTTTATGTCTTATATTTTTAAAAAAAGGCTGTCTTATTTGTAGGGGTTACCTACTTATAAGACAGCCTTTTTATGTTGATCCTACAGTCGAACTGGACTAATGTTCCAAATCTCAGCTGCATAGCGACTAATTGTGTTATCGCTGGAGAATTTACCGGAATGACCAATATTAATAATGGACTTCTTCAGCCATTCTTGCCGGTTGCGATATGCCCGATCAATTTCGACGTGCGTCTCAACGTAACTAGCGAAATCCTTCAGGACAAAAAACTCATCGTTATTATCCAGAAGAGAGTGGAAAATGCTCTCAAACTCCGTAGCGTGACAACATATAGGTCCTGGTTTGATTAACTGATCCAGCACTTCTTTCACACGACTATCCCCGTTGTAAATATCACGCGCATGATAACCGCCATGCTGGTAGTAATCCATGACCTGCTCAGCACGAAGTCCGAACAGGAACATATTGTTGTCTCCCACCATTTCATGCATTTCTACATTTGCGCCATCCATCGTTCCTACCGTCAATGCACCGTTCATCATAAACTTCATATTCCCGGTACCGGATGCTTCTTTGCTGGCTGTAGAAATCTGTTCACTGATGTCCGCTGCAGGAATGATCTTTTCTGCTAGGGATACCGAATAATTTTCAAGGAAAAAGATACGAATCTTCCCTTTAACATCCGGATCTTTATTGACTACCTCCGCAACTGTATTAATAAGTTTGATAATCCGCTTCGCCAGATGATAACTTGGCGCTGCCTTTGCTCCGAATATAAACGTGCGTGGAACCATATCCATCGAAGGATTATCTTTGATTTGATTGTACAAATGCAGAATATGCAAAATATTAAGCAACTGGCGCTTGTAGGCATGTAGACGTTTCACCTGTACATCAAAGATAGAGTCAGGATCGACATGTACTGAATGCTTACTGTAGATGTACTCTGCAAGACGAAGCTTATTCTGGCGCTTAATACTGGCTACTTGTTCCTGGAAGGAAGCATCCTCACAATATTTAATCAAGCCAATCATTTCTTGAGGATGGCTCACCCAACGGGTCCCTATCGATTGATTGATTAAATTAGCCAGATCTGGATTGGCATGCAGTAACCATCGCCGATGGGTAATTCCGTTCGTCTTATTATTGAAACGGTGTGGATACATTTCATTAAAAAGTCGCATCTCGCGCTTCATTAATATTTCTGTATGCAGCGCCGCTACTCCATTGACACTATGGCTCGCTACAATCGCCAGATGAGCCATTCGAACCTGATCATCATGAATTATCGCCATCTGCGCAATTCGATCCTGATCCCCCGGATAACGACTCATAAGCTCGCCACAGAAACGCGCATTGATCTCTTCAATGATAAGAAAAATACGTGGCAGTAGCTCCCTAACCATTTGAATAGGCCATTTCTCAAGCGCCTCGCTCAGAATAGTGTGATTAGTGTAAGAGACCATACGCGTCGTGATACTCCATGCCTCATCCCAGCCTAAACCATGTACATCCATCAGAATCCTCATCAATTCAGGAATCACCAACGTTGGATGTGTATCATTAATATGAAGAGCAACCTTGTCTGGCAGCGATTCTATAGGAATCCCAAGCTTGGCATAGGTACGCAGAATACTTTGCAGCCCCGCGCTACAGAGGAAATACTGTTGCTTCAGGCGAAGCAGCTTACCTTCGTATTGAGAGTCATCTGGGTAAAGGAACTCCGAAATGGATTCTACAGAACGCTTATACTCCAGAAACTTATGATAGTCCGTCCCGGCAAAAGAACCAAAGGTTCTTGAGGGCTGGGTGATGGATTCTGCACTCCAGTTACGCAGTGTATTCACATGCCGGCGATCAGCACCAATGATAGGGACATCGTAAGGCACTGCTCGAACAGCCTCATATTGCGTATGATCGAATACGAGTCGTCCGTTCTCTTCGCGGGTCTCAATTGTCCCCCAGAACCTAACTTCAACCTGCTTGTCTTCGCGGCGCACTTCCCATACATTATCATTCTGCAGCCAGTAATCAGGAAGTTCCACTTGATACCCATCAACGATCTTCTGCTCGAACAGGCCATATTTATACCGTATACCACAGCCATGTCCCGCATATTGCAGGGAAGCGAGTGAGTCCAGGAAGCAGGCGGCCAAACGACCGAGACCTCCATTCCCTAACCCAGCGTCCGATTCCTCCTCCTCTATATCCTGCAAACAAAAGCCAAGGTCCGCTAAACCTTCACGTACTACTTCCAGTACACCCATATTCAACAGATTGTTCCCCAGAAGCCTACCGATCAAGAACTCCATTGAAAAATAGTAAACCTGCTTATCTTTATCGAGCTTATATTTCTGGTTCGTTTCCGCCCAATTTTTCCCGGCGTTCTCACGAATCATGTTGCCCAGTATTTTATAGACATCGGCATTCGAGGCTTCCTCAAGTGGTTTACCTAATTTACCAATGAGGGTCTCACGGAATACCTGTTTGAAAGATTCTTTATCGTTAAACAACAGTAGGTCCTCCTGACAAATGCTTTTATTAGAAGTGCAGCAGACTGTGCCATTAGATCAGATAGGTTAATACTGCTTTGTTCATCTAATCCAGTCGTTAGATCTTGCTGCTCTTGGCGATGACGAATGGACGTTTGCTATCTCCAACAAGAATTCGATTCTTACTCAAATGTACGTCTTTATCCATGATTACATTCTCAATGACCGCATTTTCTTCGATGACGCATTTTTGCATAATTACTGAGTTGATGATCTTCGCTCCCTTACGTACCTGAACCCCCCGAAAGATCACGCTGTTCTCTACCGTTCCAGCTATAATGCAGCCATTAGCCACCAACGAATTACTGACATTAGCACTTTCCAAGTATCGGGTCGGAGCCTCATATTTTATCTTCGTCTGTACCGGGCTTTCTTTGAACAAACTGAAGTAATTCTCCTGCTGGAGCAGTTCCAAACTGTTCTTATAATAACTCTCTAATGAATTAATTACGGCATGATAGCCATGATATTCGTATGCGGCGATATTAAATTTGTGTCGGTTCTTCTGAACTACATCTCGGAAAAAATAACTCTCTCCATGCGCAATGCAATGCTCCACCTGCTCTAAGAACAGTTTTTTCTCCATAATGAAGATATCCAGATATAAATTAGGATGGTCTTTCTCATGATGGATATTAGTCACTTTATTCTCTTCGTCTACTTCAATACGCTGGCATAGATCATGTTCTGGCTGCAGTTCTTCAATCTTTTTATACACTACTGTAACGTCGGCACCCTTCTCCAGATGGTAACTGTACAAATCCTGAAGATCGATCGTATTGATATGCTGGCTGCCGGAAAACACGATATATTTAGCAGATCCCCGTTTAAAAAGATCCAGATTGTTATGATAATGCTGTAAGTCCCCGAGAGAAGTATCCGTTGGATCGTTCCAGTCTGGAGGCAAAATGAATAATCCCCCATGCTTGCGGTTCATATCCCACGATTTCCCGTCACCCAAATGGTCCATTAGAGAACGGTATTTACGGCGGACGAACAGGCCAACGCTCTCCAGGTCTGCACGCATCATATTAGAAAGCACGAAATCAATCAACCGATAACGACTGGCAAAAGGTACGGCTGCACCACAGCGGAAATAAGTGAGTTCATTTAGTTTGTCGAGTTCATGATCCAGATTAATTACACCCATGAGTTGCTTCATCGGAATCCACCGTCCTCTTATAATTTATAAGAAAGTATAAGTTTCACGATATACTTTATCCTTATAAATCTCGCATAAACGCTTACCGTCCCTAGAAGGACGCCGAAGGCGTTTTAGCTTGATTATATGGTTTTGGCCACAGCTGATTTACGTTTTTTGCTTTTATTGTCGATCAGCAGAATTTCGTTCTCGTTCTCCCGTTCGATGCCTATTTCCATATAATCGTCGATTACCGTATTCTCACTAATAATCGCTTTATGAATGCGTACGTTCTTGCCAATCTTGACCTTAGGCATAATCACGGAGTCCGTAATTACACTTCCTTCACCTACTTCTACCCCATAAAAGAGAACCGAATGATTCACTTCTCCGTGCACTATGCAGCCTTCATTAATAATGCAGCCTGACACTTTCGCCCCAGGGGCAACATATTGGGCAGGTTGATTCGGATTACGTGTAAAAATGCGCCAGCTGGGATCATTTAGATTAAGTGGCGGAGTATCGCTCAGCAAATCCATATTTGCTTCCCATAAGCTAGTTACTGTACCTACATCTCTCCAGTATCCTTCAAAAGGGTACGCAAATAAGGAGTTTCCGTCCTCCAGCATCAAAGGAATGATATCCTTGCCGAAATCGTGGGATGATCCTACATTCTCCCCGTCCTCTAGTAAATGCTTGCGGAGAACCTCCCATTTGAAGATATACACACCCATAGAAGCTAATGTGCTTTTTGGCTGAGCGGGCTTTTCCTCAAATTCGTAAATTTTCAGATCGTCCTCCGTATTCAAAATTCCAAATCGGCTTGCTTCCTCCATCGGAACGTCAATGACAGAAATTGTGCAATCAGCGTTTCTTTCCTTGTGGTATTGAAGCATAGCGTGATAATCCATTTTATAAATGTGATCACCGGACAGAATAAGAACATGCTCTGGATCAAACTGATCCACAAACTTAAGATTCCGATAAATCGCATCGGCTGTTCCCCGATACCAGCTGCTTCCATTCTCACGTTCATGCGGTGGCAACACGAATACCCCACCGTTCTTACGGTTCAAATCCCAATCGCTGCCTACTCCGATGTAAGAATGCAGTATGAGTGGCTCATATTGAGTCAGCACACCAACTGTATCAATACCTGAATTGGAGCAGTTACTTAAAGGGAAGTCGATGATCCGATAGGTCCCTCCAAAATAAACAGCGGGCTTAGCAAGCGATTTGGTTAAACCTTTCAATCTTTTGCCTTGGCCTCCAGCCAATAGCATGGCTACCATTTCCTTTTTCTTCATGGAAAAGCCTCCCTTGACTTATGGGTAATATGAAGTTCAGCAAGCACAGGTTGAATGAACAGAAGTTCCAAAAAGAAATGAATTAACAAGAAATACACTTGAAAGAAATGAGCCTTGATAGGAAGATGGACAAAGATGAGAAAAACGTGGAAGGAGATGTAACACGGTCGAATGATCTTTCCTAAAATGGGTAACTTTCACCAAAATCAGGAGATTATCCTTATTGTAAAGTGTTCTATATCCACCGTCAAAACCCTTTATCACATTTTCGAAAATCCGAATTTTTTAACCTTGTTTGTTATTAAACACATTAATATTACTTATAACTAAATTACCCCCTTTGAATCATCATGAAATAAGAAAAGGCTCCTTTAATCGTAAAGCAAAGGGACTCATCTTCAGCAAACATTCAACCGAATATGTCATAATGTAGCTATCTATCACTGATTTGGAGGTACCTATGATGAAAGCAGCTCAAGGCGTTCGACTACTGCTCGTAGATGATGAGCCTCATATATTACAATTTCTAGAGCTGGGGCTCCTTAACGAAGGATTTGAAGTCAGAACCGCACCCGACGGAATCACAGCCGTCTCGGTCGCTGCTGAGTTCAAGCCACATGTAGCCATCCTAGATGTCATGATGCCTGGTATGGATGGATTCGAGTTATGTCATTACCTTCGCTCGGAAGAGACGGAACTAGCCGTTATTATGCTAACTGCAAAGGATGAAGTGGACGATCGAGTCAAGGGTCTCACTATTGGTGCTGACGATTATATGGTCAAGCCCTTCAGCTTCGACGAATTGCTTGCCCGAATTCAAGCGCGGCTACGCAATCAGTTTCCAGGTCTGCTCGGCGAGGTTCGCTGCGGTCCATTCCGAATTGATAGCCGTAGAAAAGAAATTCGCTTCAAGGAAGAAGTCCTTGAACTCTCACCCACGGAATACGAGTTATTACAGTATCTCGTTATTAATCACGGCCTTGTACTAAGTAAACCCATGATTCTTGATAAAGTGTGGGGCTATGACTTTGGTGGTGAGGAAAATATCGTTGAGGTCTATATCCGTTCGCTTCGCGAGAAGCTCGGGGATAAGGAGCACCGTATTATCCGTACCCTGCGGGGAGCAGGCTACCGGGTAGATCTATGAGCACGCGCATCTCTAAATGGTTTCGTAAGCTGCCTGCACCACGTTCTCTGCGCAAACAGTTGCTAGCCATTTCGCTGCTCATTCTTTCTGGATTGCTGCTGCTAATCGGAGTATTACAATATATACTCATGCGGGATTTCATATATAGCAATAGAGCAGAGTCTATGGAAGCGCAAATACGTTCTGTTCCCCGTGAGATGTTTTTCAACTTTTTCAATTCCTATGACGAGGACACCATAACTCCGAATGAGGGAAACACCGATTATAACGGCAATTTGCCGGGGGAAAGAAACGGCGAGAATAAAATCCCAAATGGTCAAAGAACCGGTGAGAATAGGCGTCCACTCCTGCTGGATGCCCATACAACCCTCGCTATTTATAGCTCAGATGGCACCTTCAGGGACTTACAGCAAATGACTTTATCTGATTCAGCCGCGCCTAGATTAACGAATGAGCAATACAATAATCTGCTCATTCATACCACGGATAGAGCAACAGGAAATTACAAGCTCATAGAGGCCGATGACGGCACTGAACATCTGGCTATATTCGTGAATCTCTATAGACCTGGAAATACTCGATTGCTACTCCAAATGAGTGTGAATACCGGACCTCTTACGGATGTAATCTTACAGCAATTGATGATCTACGCAGGTTTGTCAGTGATTGCTTTATTGGCTGGCTTCTTCCTATACTTGCCTGCCCTTCGAAAGACGCTGGTCCCTCTTTCAAATATGGGAGAGTCCGCCGAGATCATTGATGCCGGTAATCTGGATATCCGATTTCCAATTAACCAAGGCCAGACTGAGATCGACAAGCTGGCTCATTCATTCAATGGTATGCTCGAGCGTCTCGAAATATCCTTTCATAATGAACGGGAAGCCAAGGAACAGATGCGCCGCTTCGCTGCCGATGCTTCTCACGAGCTGCGAACGCCGCTGACCTCGATCCACGGTTTTCTGGAGGTCTTACTGCGTGGCGCTGTGGACAACAAAGAACAGTTATACAATTCATTGCGAAGCATGCATGGCGAATCGAAACGGATCAATAAGCTGGTGGAGGATTTGCTGTTGCTCGCTCGGATGGACGGCGCCCCTCAACTGCGGATGACGGATCTGCTGCTCGGTGAGGTCATTTCCGAAATGAAGCCGCATCTGCTCTTGTTAGCGGATCAGCGCAAGGTTACTTTTGATATCTCGTATGGCATCCATGGTAAATATGAACCCAATAAAATCAAACAGGTGATTCTGAATCTGTTCCACAATGCAGTTCAGCATACGGATACAGAATCTGGCACTATTCATCTCTCTTTACATGCTAGAGGAAATGAGGCCATTCTAACGGTGCAAGACAACGGCTGCGGGATTTCTCCAGAGCATATCCCACATATCTTTGATCGCTTCTACCGCAGCGATTCTTCTCGTACACGAAAATATGGTGGATCTGGACTCGGCCTTTCTATTACCAAGTCTATCGTGGAGGCACATCACGGCAAGATTAGTGTAAGCAGCACTCTCGGTGAGGGAACAACGTTCAGGGTTACCCTCCCTTGCGAGGAAGGATTAGCCAATAGAGAGTAACAACCGTTATAATAGATGATAGACTTAAGCCTATGTCTACGATGCGAGTTTTGCTATGTTGTCCATTTTAAGGAGCCACGCTCCGCAAAACTTAAGCCTATGCTTACGATGCCAGTTTTGCTATGTTGTCCATTCTAAGGAGCCACGCTCCGCAAAACTTTTAGGAGGTCAAAAAAATGTACGAAATCGCCGTAATTGGAGCCGGTCCTGCCGGTGCAAGCGCAGCCCTGTTCGCCGCCAAGGCGGGCAAAAAAACGCTGCTGATCGACAATGATAAAGGCATGACCCGTAGAGGATGGTTTGAGAACTTTTATGGAATTTCCGAAGTAGGCGGTCCTGATCTCGTAGAAACCGGACATAAGCAAGCCGTCAAATTCGGCGCTGAGCTGGTAGCAGAACAAGCTATTAACCTCACTTCCAGCGGCAATGGATTTGTCATTGAGACCGAAGACGGAATCATTTATGAAGCCAAACATGTTATTCTTGCAACAGGCGCCCTTACCGATCTAGCCGCCAAAGCAGGCGTGGAAACTAAGGATGGTACAGAGCCAAGAATCAAAACAGTAGTCGCTGTTAATCCAGAAGGTAAAACAAATATTGAAGGCATTTGGGCTGCAGGTACCGTTGCCGGAGTAAGTGTACATGCCATTATTACGGCAGGCGATGGCGCGAAGGTAGCCATTAATGTGATTAGCGAGTTAAATGGTACGCGTTACGTGGATCATGATGTACTAAAGGCTTAATCAATGACTGAAAATATAGATCCGGAGACGATTCTTAGGAATCTGTCCTCCGGATTTTTTATATCGCAAAAAATAACTGCACTTGGTGCAGCTATTTCATACCTTAGCCCCTCTATGACTCTTTTAAGTGCAGTTTATGCAACTAAAAACAGATGGAAAGAGTATTTACATTGGATTATGAAGAAATAAGTGTATCAAGTGCAACTAAGTCGATACATAGCAGTCTGATGCGCTTTTTAATTGTATAAAGTACACTTATTTGTTCATCCCCAACTGCCCTGTAAATGCCCCACGCGCAAAAAAAATGCCCCAAACATCATCCCACCGCCGCCGAAGACGATGTTAGGATCGTTTGAAACAGTCTCTTTTAATCACTAGCGTGTACCCCAAGGTAACGCCCCCACTTCTTCACTTTCCTTCAGACTCGCAGCCAGCTTTTGCAAATACGGAACCAGTAATGGACGCAACTCCTCCCGCATCAATCCGACCTCCAGCGTAGCCTGAATGTAGCCGAATTTATCACCAATATCATAACGTTTGCCGATCAAATCCAGGGCCAGCAAACCTTCATTACGGCATACCTCATGCAATGCATCAGTCAGTTGATATTCACCGCCTGCTCCCCGTTCAAGGTTAGCCAGCACTGAAAATATCGAAGACTCCAAAATGTAACGTCCCATAATCGCATGCTCTGAAGGTGCCGTATCCAGGGAGGGCTTCTCCACCAAACCTTTAACTTCATGGACGCCTTGTAGAGAACCGCTTGATGAAATAATTCCGTATTTATGAACCTCCTGCCGTGGTACCTGCTGAACACCGACGATGGTCTTCTCCTCTTGTTCATACAATCGTATCATTTGCAGCAGCGCCGGGTCCTCCGAGACCATGATATCGTCACCGAGCAGAACAGCGAAGGGCTCATCGCCAACGAACTGTTCCGCACAAAGGATGGCGTGACCTAGTCCAAGCGGCTCTTTTTGCCTAATGTAATGAATGCTGGCCAGTTCGCTAATCGCTTGGACTTCACGAAGCAGCTCCTCTTTTCCTTTTTCCAAAAGTGTCTGTTCCAGTTCCACTGATTTATCGAAATGATCTTCAATCGACTTCTTGTTGCGGCCCGTCACGATAATGATGCTTTCAATACCGGATCGAACAGCTTCTTCTACGATATATTGAATCGCCGGCTTATCCACAATGGGCAGCATTTCCTTGGGCTGAGCCTTAGTTGCAGGCAGGAAACGAGTACCTAAACCCGCGGCGGGAATAACCGCTTTTCTAATCTTCACAACGAATCCCTCCCTTGCATTTATTGACGATGTAGAACTTGCTGCTCACGAACATCCTGCTGTTTCTTACCTTCATAGAACTCTTGAACAATATAGAGCGGTCGTCCCTTGGTCTCATCATAAATCCGACCGACATACTCACCCAGAATCCCTAACATAATGAGCACAAAGCCATTAAAGGTCAGTGTGATTCCGATCATCGATGCCCAGCCCTTAACGACTGAATCCGTAAAAACCACCAGATATAGCACATACATCAGATATAGAAAGCCGGAAGCCGACAGCAGCATGCCAAGGTATCCTGCCAGCTTCAGCGGCTTATAAGAGAAGGAAGTAATTCCATCCAGCGAGAGCTTGATCATCCGTTTCAGCGGATATTTAGTTTCTCCAGCCAGACGTTCATCGCGTTCATATTCAATGGATTTTTGCCGAAAACCGACCCAGCTGACTAGCCCGCGTACGAACCGATTTTTCTCCGGCAGGCGTTTGAGCTCCTCACAGACTTTACGATCGATGAGGCGAAAATCCCCTGTATCGACAGGGATAGATATATCGGTTGAATAACGAAGTACTCTATAAAAGAGACTGGCCGTCCACTTTTTGAATAAGGATTCTCCGTTTCGCTTTATCCTTTTGGCATATACAACTTCATACCCCTGCTTCCATTCCGCAATCATGTCCAGAATCAGTTCTGGCGGATCTTGCAAATCGGCATCAATAATGACAACTGCATCCCCTAGGGCGTAATCCATTCCGGCAGTAATAGCGATCTGATGTCCAAAGTTACGAGACAAGTCGATCAGCTTCACACTCTCATCCCAGTAGCTATATTCCTCAATCATCTGGGCGCAATTATCTGTGCTGCCATCATTCACAAAGATCAGCTCATACACTTCATTAGTTAAACTCATTACTTTTTTGATACGTCGATACGTCTCTTGAATGACCGCCTCTTCGTTAAACATCGGTATAATAATGGAATAGCGCACGTTGGTACTCATGAGCAGCTCCTCCTTAAATTTGAATAATGAAGCGTGTCTGATCTATCTCATAACACGCCTCATAGGATTAACATTTGCCTAGTTTACAGTAACTTTGTATAATGTCCCGCTGTTTCCTCCATCGCTTCCTGCCCAATCGGCTGCTGGAACTTCTGTACCATTCTCTGTGATCCAAGTCGTCAACTCGGAGCTTCCCCCGCGTCCACCACCCATACCACCGCTATTGATCAGGAAGTACTTCACCTTTCCGCTCTCTACAAACGCCTTTAGGGTATCTGGGGTATACACGGTGTCTGAGTTAGAAAATCCGTTCAAAATAACAACCGATGCACCCTTGTCAACGATATAAGGAGCTGCTGTGCCATAATCCAATGTAGCAAAAAGATAAGGCTCCCCAGTATTGTTCTCCTCCAAATAGGACAACAGACTCTCATTCGCACTTGCGGCGCTATTACGTCCAAAATTGCTTGGACTGCCTCCCATTCCCCCTCTACCCTCACTACTAGTCGGGCCCGCCTCAGGGGTTTGACTGTTCAAGCCATAAGTAATGGGAGTCGCTGCCCAGTAGAGCGGCCCAATTAACAATACTAATACGGCTGCAATGCCTGTCGTATAAATAAAGGATTTCTTCTTGCCTTTAAGAACTACCAGTACCAGCGAAACCACTATGCCTGCAGCTAAAATCCCAATGGACCAGCCACTGCCAATCGTATCGTTATAAGGATGAACAATGTACCACTGGAAACCTGCTGTAACCAGCGTTGCGGCTGGCAATAACCAAGACAGCCAACCAGAGTGCTCGCGATATAGCGTCCACAACTTTGACCATCCTGCACCGACTAACGCTGCAACTGGCGGAGCCATCATCACCAGATAATATTGATGGAAGAACCCTGCGATACTGAAGAACCCCATAACGGGCACCAGCCACGCTAACCAGAAGAGAGCTTCTTTATGAGCTTGGGTAAAGTTCTTTCTCCGCAGATTGGCGAACAATCCAATGATGCCTAGCAATACGAAAGGCAGCATCCAGCTAGCTTGACCAGA
The DNA here is from genome assembly GCF_008370385.1 of Paenibacillus sp. B2(2019). Classification (NCBI taxonomy): domain Bacteria; kingdom Bacillati; phylum Bacillota; class Bacilli; order Caryophanales; family Paenibacillaceae; genus Paenibacillus; species Paenibacillus sp. B2(2019). The sequence goes on along the minus strand of NZ_VTZR01000003.1, from coordinate 81,366 downwards.
CAGCTCTGATTGGAACAGGCGCAGTGGGCCTGCTGTTCCTGTATTGAACATTCCGCCTCCGCTTCCACCGCCATTCATGCCGCCGCGATTTCCTCGCCCGCCGTCGTCGCCACCAAATTGCCGACCTTGACTGTCTGTTCCACTAGGAGGCTGACCTGGTGCACCTCCATCATCGTCACCAGTCTGGCTATTCGAGGTCGAATTTGTGCCTTGCCGGCCCGAAAATGCTGCACGTCCACCATCAGTGCCACTATTACTGCCTGACCCATTCATAGCTGGCGTCTCGCCGTTCATGTTTGGCATCTCACCGCCATTCATTCCTGGCATTCCACCGCCACCACCACCTGCCCCACGATCCCCCGTTAATCGGGCAACGCCATTGTACCCAAAAGCAAGATTCAGCACTGAATTGGTACCACTGCTGCCGATATAAGGCCGTTTGCTGGCGGGAATAGAATCCACGATCACTGCCCAGGATAAGGAGACTACAAGCAATATTGCTGTGGAGGCTGCCAATACTCCCGTCTTCCGCTTCCAGTTCACTTTGGCAGCTAAGACATAAAAGAAATAAAAAGCCGGCAGAACCATGTACGCCTGCAGCATCTTCTCGTTAAACCCAACACCGATTAACGCAAATGCGGTAAGAAGGCTACCCATCTTATTGCTCTTCGTCCCTTTAAATAGAAACCATGCCGCGAGCAGAAGGGTGAATACAAGCAGCGCATCAATATTGTTCGTCCGGCTGACTGCCGCTGCTACCGGAGTAGTCGCCATGACTAGAGCTGCTATACGTGCTGCCGCTCTGCCAAAGGTAGGCTTCACCAGCAGGTATACAAGTAACACGGAGCCCACGCCGCCGAGTGCCTGTGGCAAAATCACACTCCAACCATGCAGCCCGAAGATAAGCGCGCTAAGTGTCTGAATCCAAAAGGTAACTGGTGGTTTATCCACCGTTACTGAACCCGCGGAATCCAGTGAAGCGAAGAAGAAATTATGAAAGTTCTGCAGCATACTTCCCACCGCGGTGGTGTAGTATGTATTCACATAGTGGTCATTCCAAACTCCATAACCATACAAAAAAGCGGCAAGTAATAAAATGAGCCAAAGTATAAGATCCGAGCTTATTTTTTTGAACCTACTCATCTCCATCCACTCCTATCCTTTGATCGTCTATATTCCGGCAGTTCTGTGCCCCCGGTTCAAACTTTCTGTAGGTGTATTATTTCACCCTTACCTTAACTCTCAATGAGTCCAAGCTGAATGTTTGCTGAATATAAAAGGCCGCCAGAACGCAAAAAAAGCCCCACAAATGTGGAGGCTTTCTGTTCAAATCCCAACCCAAGCAAATATTTTAAAATAGACTATTCCATCCTGCCCATAGTAACGAGCTTATTCACCGTATTCCAATTACGTGCTGTAATCGTCATACCCAATATTCTGTCAAAAGGAACCTTGAAAAGCGGCGACTGGCTCACACTGACCTCATATAACACGTACATCTCTCTGCCGACAAAACGCACTTTATCGGGTCCATTCTCATAAGTGTGCAGTTTATCCAATGCATCCTCTGAAGGCTCGGCTGGTAAAAAAGTAACATACCATCTTTTGAATTCCTCTGGCTCGGAGAGCTGAAAGGGATCGTTAGCGATCACGTTCTCCATTTCTGCTAAGGTACGGATAATAACAGAGACCTCGAATCCAAAAACCTCATGAATCTTACGTTCAATGACTCCAGTAAGCAGACTCTCCGAACCTTCATCACTCTCAAATACAACATTTCCGCTCTGAATATACGTTCGTACATTTTCAAATCCAAGAGTCTGAAACATCGCCTTCAGGTCCAACATTTTAATAATTTTGTTCCCGCCGACGTTAATTCCACGCAGCAGCGCAATATAGGTAGTCATAGAATACGCCTCCGTTTTTGTGCCATGATCAGCTTACCTCTGCGGCTAAGGTTTGTAGACGTTTACGAACTTCTTTTACCAGCAGCTCCTTCTCTGGAGGCGAAAGCCCCTCCACCAAACGCGCGGCAGCGATCGGCAAAATCCAGCGGTCTACGTCCTCATAAGTATGTCCTGATAATCTGAGATACTCTTGAATATATCCCTTAGTTAATTTTTTTCGGATAAAACCAAGCATTAATTTGGAGAATGCAGAAGCTCCCGGAGGCATAGCCCCCAAACTGAACATTACTACGGAACGCGCAGCATCTCCAGCAGGTTCTCCCACTACACCTGTCATCCAGTCGATCACCCAGAGCTGTTCATCCATAAGCACATTGTCGGGATGAAAATCCCCATGACATAAACGAGTGCCTTCCGGCAGCTTCTCAAGATACTTCAGAATGACGGATTTCTCCTCTTCGCTCAGCATAGGTGCTTCCAATATCTGACTTTTCAACATATCCTTTTGCTGGCCGATTTCCTCTGTAGTTTCAAGCTTATGCAAATCACAATGAAGCCCCGCCATCAGCCTGGCATATTGGGTAACTTTCCAAGGCTTCTCACCCATCACCTTTAGCAGGGAGGGACCTTTAATTTGTTGAAATACAATACCTTGTCTTGATTGTTCAAAAATAAGCTCAAAAGGCTGAGGTGTCCGAACACCCCGCGCATGTACAAACTGGCTGATTTTATATTCCCGGCTGACGTGTTGCTCTGCTATATCCTCCCGGTACAATTTAAGAATCCTCTGATCGTCATGCTGCCAGATCTCCGCAGTTCTGCCTTCCCCAACAAGCTTCGCCTTCATTCGGCATCCTCCATTTAGTCCAGATTAATGCGGGTAAAATGCTCAACAACCGGAAATGGATCGTAGTAATGGTGAAGTAGCGCCTTCCATTCCTGATACTGGCTGGATTCTCTGAATCCTATGGTGTGATCTTCAAGCGTTCTCCACTTCACAAGCAGCAGATACTTATGATCATCCTCCAAGCAATGTTGCAATTCATGCCCTATGTAGCCTTCGATCGAAGAAATTAAGCTTGATGCCTCCTTGAAGCTTTTTTCAAATTCAGTAGTTAAACCAGGCTTCACTTGCAGCATCGCAGCTTCCAAAATCATAATCAGCATCCTCCAAAGGTTATGTATTTAAAGCATCACGGAAAAATTCATGATAAAAATTAATAATAACAAGCAGAATGGCTAGTGACTCGTTGACCAGCTCTACCTCAAGGCTATGATTAGCATCATCGATTCTATACACTTTTAAATGATGAAGCCCACTAATTTCACCAGAAAGCTGTTCGCTAAATAAAGGGTCGCTTCCGCCATAAATTACAGTCCCACGACTCTGCTGTATCAAAGGGATCGCCTCAGGTAATGGTGTTATATATAGATGAGACGTCTTTTTCTGTATTTCTAGCTCTTCTGCAATTCTCCCTGCTATGACCGAACCCACACTTTTGCTAATGAATAGAATCTTTTTGTATTCAGGAAGAGATGCAATGGCCGCCTTACATTCCTGAATGAGAATAATCATTTCATCACGCTTAAAACCTACTCTAGCACTCTGGTAGCCATATTCAAGCAGCAGGACATCGCAATTATGTTCCCGAGCTGCTTTGGCCGCATAATCTAGCAGAGGGCGTTCAGCCGAGTAATTTTTACCTGGAAAAATAACAGCCAATGCCTTAGATCCTTGAGTAATATATTTATGTCTAACCTCTCTACCCCAATAAGAGGACATAATGATGTTGCTGACGTTCATACCTGTTTCCCTCTTTTCTAAAACAAACATTCTATATATATCTATCATTATAGCTAACTTATGTTTAGTTTTAAAATCAAAGAATTCCTAATCTTTACTAGAGATCAGGAATGTTCGAAAGTAGGTCTATTGCTGTGATGCCACCTGCTTATTTTTACTTTTACTAACCTTAATTTCAGCACAAATCCACAATACCAACGGAATAATTACCTGAAAAGGAAAGGCGTAGATTTTATAAATATGGTAAGAAATATACTGCATCTCCATGATATCCTTGTACACAAAATCCGCAAAATAAATCATTAACAGTCCTATTTGGAGTACAACAGATCGATAACTCTTTAACTTGAATACTTTAGCTAATCCTATGCTTGCTACGTACAGACATACACTCGCTTTTATGAATGTTGTGATTACAAATGCAACCGCCGATGAAGCTTCAATTCGCGTCAGAAAATCGCCTACATTAATACGCCCTGCAGACACATAAGAGGGAAAATATTGACCGGACAGTACTTCAGGACCAAGCATTAGCAGATTGCGCAGTGTAACTATAAGAATAACCACCCCAGAAATCAACACATTTCCTAATAAAATTTTCTTCGCTGAGCTCTTGCCCGATAAACTACTGAATGCTCCTAGAAATATTACAATCTCTGCAAATGGAAAAGAAAACAGACCCAGCGTATCGCTAACTACCGGATGCCAACCTTTATCGAACAAAGGAAGAAAGTGATGATATTCCAGTTTGGAAATGGCTAGTGTAAGAATTACTATCTCCACAGCGACGGTGAACAGAAGCAGAAGTTTGGCACTTCTCCCCAGCACCTCAATCCCCGACTTAACCACCCAAACGCCCAGTAGGCCAAGACATAACATAGGAGCAAGCATTGGAGTTTCGGTCAAGGCAACCGTCTTACTGAATTCTCCAAAGACATTGAGAACTAGCGCCCCCAGATGAAAAGCATACCAAATGTAGAGACAGGAGATGAATCGCCCGATGACTTTGCCAAACACAGCGATTAGCATATCAAATAAATCCTTACCTGGAAAAATAAGATGAAGTCTGGCATAGATCAATAGAAGAGGAACAACTAGCACCATGGCAAGAAGGACGGAAATCCAATTGCTGTTACCGGATTCCTCCGGAACTCCCATAAATATCGAAGTACCCACAGTAAACAGGACAGCAATACTGATAGCATGGCCTGTAGGTATCATCTCTTTGTTCATCATCTATCTCCTTTTAGTCTTTTCCTCTAAAATAGCTTTTTGATCCAGAATTCCAGCAACGGTGAAGGACTAGGGATCGACCACTTCATTGCCAAAGCAAAAGCAATGCAAAATGAAATTAGACATAATGCGGAACAGACATAAAAATCCCGTTTCATTCCCTGTTTTAACAGTCCGTAAGGATCAATCAATACGATAACCGCATAAATAAACACCACCACAACAACCAATTTAATCACCTTTTTGATGGATCTTGATAGATCTTGACGTCTGCGCACTACTGTCAATAATCACTTCGGAATTCACAACGACTTCCACTTCAGAGAATTCCTTTCCCCAGTCTTTCTCAATCTTCTTCCAGGTCTGTGGCATTTGTTCATGGAGAAGCTCACCAAACCCAAAAATATCAGCATGATAATCTTTCTGTACTCTATGGATAACAGAAAGGATAGCCTTCTGCAATTCCTCCCCAGCCCGCTTCTCTATAACTTTCTTGCTATCACGGTTAGTGAATTCCTCCGGAGCCTTCACCTCATCCAGTCCGGTATGCGTTAGCGTATTTATTTGCATTTGGAGCTTACCCTCTACCCAAACCGGCTTTACTTTTGTTCTATTGGACAGAATTTCAAGGGAAAAGGCGGGCTTCCCGTTTTTGTCATTTACGGCTAAAACCCCTCCCTTGATTTGATTATTGGCAAACAGCATGTATTTCGTTTCTTCACCGCTGATCGTGCCGATCATTTTATCCATGGAGAATATCGCTGCTCCACTTACCCGAGCATTTTTTATCTTGTTTGTTTCATGAATATAAATAAGTGGTGCTATAGCATATTCGCCAGAGGCCTCTAACTTATCAATGAAATCCCAAATTTCCACGACGGGAGCAGTACTAACACTATTCTCAAATCTCATCTGTTGTGCAAGTGCATAGGCCATAATACTTTCCGTTAAACTACTTAGATTGATGATTTCCTGGGCCGTCTTCTCTTTGGAGACAAATATATATACATCCGATCTAGTTTCTGTATCTCTGTTATACCAATCAATAATATTGATAACCCCTTCTCGGGCGATCTCCTCACTGAGGATAATCGCCTTAGAATGGCTCCAAAATAATTTTTTCCCTGTGATAGAGATCATTCCTCGCACAATATCAAACATCGTCTCCCCCGTGAGAGAAAGCATCTTAAAGCCAGCCTGACTTGATTTGGAGCCTTCCTTCGTGTCCACAATTTCAGCAGTTACTAACAGCTTTCCATCTGATGCCCCTTTATCAATCGCCACCCCGGCTACAATTGACATGTCTTCAATTTCAATGTAGTTCCAACAACCCACAGTACTCATAAGCACGATCAAAGACACAATGGCAAGAACCATCCTTTTCCACTTGTTCATGGTCGTCTCCCTATTTTGTTGGACCCTTTTCTCTTCATATTTCGTGCCCCGATCATTGCCGGTCGTAGATACATATGCCACCACGGCGCTCTGATAGCTGTATCCTTAATGTCCTGCGGACGGATGGAACCTATCCCTAGCATATAAGGAACCCCAAAGGAGCGAAGGCTCATCAAATGAACCACTAAACCGAGCATTCCAAGAAAATATCCATAAATCCCTAGAAAAAAAACTGCAAATAACAGAACTGCTCTTACTATGATTAACGGACCCGTCAGCCTTGGATTGAGCAGCGTCATGATCCCTGTTAAACCGACTACAATAATCATTGGGGCACTCACTAATCTTGCCTCCACAGCCGCCTGCCCCAACACAAGCGCCCCCACGATACTGATCGCCTGCCCAATATAGGTAGGAATCCGTTCGCCCGCCTCTCTTAGGATTTCAAATATGGTTAGCATGAATATGGCCTCCACTACTGTAGGAAAGGGGACTGCTACTCTCGCAGTAGAAATGCTGAGCAATAACTGGGTGGGTATCATCTCCTGACTATAAGTTACCAAGGCCACATATAGAGCCGGAATACTAACAGACAGCAAAGCTCCAACCATTCTTAGCATTCGGTTGAATGAACCAAAATAAAAGTTAATATAATAGTCCGAACTCGCTTGAAAATTCTCCACAAATACATAGGGTACAGTCATCGCATACGGGCTACCTTCCATAAGTAAGGCGACTCTGCCCTCCATTATTTTACTGACTACGGAATCCGGGCGTTCTGTACTTCCTGTCATCTCAAAAGGTGAATATGGCTCGTCTCTTATTAATTCCGAAAGAAATGACGTATCGAGAACAACATCTATATCTACCTGCCCAAGCCGATCCTGCAATTCTTTAACAATATTTGGTGATACTAGGCTTTCCATATAGCAAATGCATATCTGTGTGTTAGAACGTGATCCGATCTTGCTAAAAATAAACTTCAAGTCGGAATCTTGTACTCTTCGGCGGATTTGGGTCAGGTTAACTATCAGCGATTCTGTAAATCCTTCCCGCGGGCCATAAACACTCTTCTCGGTCACTGGCTCCGTAATAGCCTTTTTATCCCAGCCCTGTGCATTAATATTGAGAACACCCGCATAGCCGTCCAGCAGTAATAAGGTCTTGCCAGCTATAATCGCACTGATCATTTCATTTAAATCTGTAGAGGCAACTACATCCGAAATGTTAATGACCTGCGTCCTAATTTTCTCCATTAGCTCCGCTGGGTTGCCATAATCCATTCTGGTGAAGTCAAAAGCCATCAATGGCTTAATAACACCCTCCTGAATCATATGCTTATCAACCATCCCGTCAACGTTAACTAACCCAAAACGAAGAGTTTCACTGCCCTCATTATTTATCACTCTGATTCTAAGTGTTCCATCTTCCTTGAATATTTGCCGAAATAGGTTCATCATTTCATCTAGTGACGTACTCGGAGTCTGCCCAGACGTCGTATTTTGTTGAGAATCTTTGCGGTTACCTCCTGCTGTCTGTTCCTCCACAGTAGTCACTCCTGTCACAATAGTTTCCTAGAAATTATCCCCCATCTCACTAAATACTATCCGCCAAAATTATACTGTAAAGGGATCAACTTCTTCGCAAAGGAGAGTAAACTCCATCCGTTAAAATAAAAAAAAGCCGCTTTAGCAGCGGCATGTTGAATGGTTTATGATTGTAGTGATCATCTGGTATAATTTGATGAAAATAAGAGACAGGAGCTCCCTATGACACCATTTACAGAACAAGTGATTCGTATCATACAATCTATACCTGAAGGAAAAGTGATGACTTACGGTGGCGTTGCTCGTGCGGCAGGAAGCCCAAGAGGCGCAAGGCAGGTAGTTCGTCTCCTTCACTCCATGAGTAGAAAATATAAGCTTCCCTGGCATCGGGTTATCAACGCCAAAGGAATGATCGCCTTGACTGAAGATGAATCCAACTCCCTCCAGAAGCTTTATTTACAGGAGGAAGGGATTATTTTTAATGAAAAAGGTGTGGTGGATCTGAAGCAATACCAATTTGATCCCGAATTTATGGATTAATCACGCATGCGCTTAGCGCCCCTTCCTCTTTCACTGGTTCCAAGACCATTCAGCAAGCAGTACATCGTAGCGTAGATAACCAGCAATACAAACGCAATGAACAAGCTGAAAAATACCGACTGTCGATTCAAGCTGTCCATAACCAGTTGGTACAACTGATGCCGGTCCGTCAGTACGTCCCAGCTATTCAGCCTGTAGACTCGGCCAAGCAGGACACCATACCCCCCAAGTACACATGCTGCGAGTACGAATATCCAAGAGAACAGCAGGCTGCTCTTGCGATAAACAACCGTCTGGAACTGGTATAAAGAGAAGAACCCGGTCAACCAGCCGCTCCAAGTGAACAATAAGAGGGTAACCAGATCATACCAATACCTATTCTGAATGGTGCCATCCACGATATATCTGCTTTTTCTTATCGTCAGATGCACCAGATCCGTCATGAGATAAGGCGCGTTCGGAAAGAACAGCAGCCAAGCGACGCCTAGCGGAACAAGCAGCAATCCACCTATCTTCCTTTTATCCAGTTCATAAGCAGCCATAGAGAACAGGAACGGAATCCAAGCCAGGAATAAATTCCAGAGTAAAAATGCATAAAACGAATCCGTCTGTAGTGACACTACACGATATACGGCCAATGTCGCCACAGACAGACCTGCCAAGAGCATAAACACCTTCGGATAATGCAATTCCTTCATGAGCTTATATTCTCCTTATCGAGATAGTTTACATCTAACTTATACCCAATTGTACAAATTTGGCATTCCCAAGTCCAATCTCAAGCATAAACGCCTTTGTCGTCCTTATTAGGACGATAAGCGTTTAAGCGAGAAATATAAGGATAATATATGATGTGAAACTTAAATTCTTATATTTGAACAGAAAAACCCGGACGCAGAAACGTCCGGGCTGACTCTTATCTATTTCACTCAAAGACCACTATTTAGTTCAGGTGCAATTACAGGTTTCTTACGCCCTTTCAGACCGCGCACACTTCCCGCCTCTTCCAGACAGGAGAACGCTGTACACTCCCTAAAAGCGGCATGGCTACATCCAATACACTTGTTGTAATCGATGCTGTTAAGTGCGTCATTAATGGCTTCCCCGGTGTGCGGATAAAACTGAACCTCACCTATGGTACTATACAGTCCAGTTCTCTTGAGTAGCTCAAGCGGCTGTGGCTGAATACCTGAGATCATAAGTTTCCCTCCAACAGCTTGTAAATGCCGCACCAGCTCTGCTAAATTGGATTCTCCAGTGGTATCCATGAAGGGTACTTTCCCCATCCGCATTAATATAATTCTAGGTTGATCTGAACCATAGCTTGGCATAGTGTCATCGAATCGATAAGCAGCGCCAAAAAACAGCGGACCTTCCACCGTGTAAATTCCAATTTGCGGACAGTCATGACTCTCCGTAACCATATGTGCCTCTACCTTAACGGACTTCGGATCAGGCAGCACTTTGGCTACCAAATGAACCTCTCCCATTCGTTTCACAAACAGAATAACCGCAAGAATTAATCCCACCTCTACAGCCAGCGTTAAATCTGCAAATATCGTTAACAAGAAGGTGATGAATAATACCAAGGAATCGCCGGTCTTGATCTTAAGCAGATGAAGGAACTCTTTGCGCTCACTCATATTCCAAGCTACTACCATTAAGATCGGTGCCATCGCAGCTAAAGGAATACTGGAAGCATAGGGTGCGAGCAACAGGAGAATTAGAAACACCACAACACCGTGAACGATCCCCGAGATCGGAGAAGCAGCGCCACTCTTGATGTTCGTCGCTGTTCTAGCAATTGCTCCTGTCGCTGGTATGCCCCCGAACAATGGAGCAGCAATATTTGCGATCCCCTGACCGATCAGCTCTCGGTTACTATTATGGCGGCTGCCTGTCATTCCATCCGCTACAACAGCGGATAACAATGACTCTATAGCACCTAGCATTGCAATGATAAATGCCGGACGAATTAGCAGGGTAATTCGTTCCCAAGTAATGTCCGGAAATCTAAAGCTCGGTAAGGTATTAGGGATTTCTCCGTAAGCAGAGCCAATCGTAGTCACTTTGCCGCTAAAGAATAACGCAGCAATCACAGTCGCGCACAGAAGACCTACCAATGATCCAGGCACCTTCGGGGCGAATCGAATTGCTAGGATAACGACGGCAAGACAAATCACGGCGGTCAGAATACTGTATCCATTCATCGTCGATAGATGAAGCCCTATTTCTTTCATATTATTTACAAAGCTCTCATGCCGTTCTATATTCCTTAGTCCAAGGAAATTAGCAATCTGCCCGGTGAAGATAATGACCGCTATCCCTGCTGTGAAACCAATCGTTACTGGCCTCGGAATAAACTTAATCAATACACCCAGCTTTAATAATCCCATGAGAACTAGAATAACCCCTGCCATCATCCCAGCGATAAGTAAGTTCTCATAGCCATACTCCATCGCAATGGCAAACAAGATAGGAATAAAAGCACCTGTTGGCCCACCAATTTGAAATTTTGATCCTCCGAACAATGAAATACATATTCCGGCAACGATTGTCGTGTAAATGCCATACTCCGGTTTTACACCAGATGCAATAGCAAATGCCATCCCCAAAGGAATGGCAATAACACCAACGATTGTTCCCGAAATCAAATCCTTACGAAATGCATTCATGTTGTAGCCTTTATATCGGCCCCACCCTGTCATGATCAAACCTTCTTTTCTTTAAATATCTGATTATTTGAATATAAGAAGAACATTACTCTAGGACGCAACTGTTGTCAACGCCAAAATAATGTTATTCCTTTATTCTCCGCGCATACCTTCGAGCAATGAAATGGTATTCACCAGATGGTTATCAAATATTTGTTTAGCTACGACCAGAAGATCTTTAATTAGAGGATCACGTAACGAATAGATCACAGTGGTACCTTCTTTTACACTGGCTACTACATTCTTAGCGCGTAAAACAGCTAACTGCTGGGATACAGCAGAACCTTCTGATCCTAGAATGGCTTGTAGCTCATTCACATTCTTCTCACCTTCGCTGAGCAGTTCCAGTATACGAATTCGCATTGGATGAGCCAGCGCCTTGAAGAATTCGGTCTTAAATTGCTGAATTTCGGTGTTCATAGACTTCTACTCCTCATAGCTTACTTCTGATTCTAATGTCATCTTTGTATGTTATCTTAGTCCCTGATAAGCGTCAAATACTCAAGGGGTAGATGCTCACATTACGAACCTGTACTTCTACAAACACACCAAGCGCCATAGGCTCACCGAGACACTCGAACATCACTAAACCTTCACCTATTCGCAAAAATCCTGTTCCGTCCTCTTCAATATTCTCCAGCACACCGGTAAAAACAACCTTATCTCCCTCTAACCTTGTATTGAACTCACTAGTAGGTACAGGCAGAATATCCACCCATCTCATCAGCAGCTCCGAAAGCTCGAATTCCACATCTGTTTCCGTATCTGGCTCCACAGGAGCTCCGCACCAGATCCCCCGACCCTCGCCAAACTCTGTGCGAAAGAATCCCTCATCCTTTTTCATGCCACTCTTTGTAATTTTGATTTTCATAGCTATTATTCCACCTTGATAATTTATAACGATCATTATACATGACAATGAACCGATATTATCAAGTGTAATTCTGAGTAACCTTGTTCAGATACATACTAGGATGCAGCCAAGGATGCTTAAAGAACTCACTTTTCTTCGTAATTCTCCGTGAGACACCCAGATCATAATCGATCATAGACTTTATCCGCGCTGCGAAGGCCTCCCCTTTCACCAGCATTCCCAGCTCGAAATCGTGGCAGGCGCTTCTCTCATTGATGTTGTAGGAGCCATGAAATACCGCCCGTGATCTGTGGTCATAGGTTATTTTCCAATGTGAAAAACGACCTGTGAAGCTGTAATCATAAAAGGAAACCCCATTGAGAAACGGCTTATACATATTGCCTCGTACCGCCGCAGTATTGGTAGGATGATCATTAACCTTCAGCGGATTGCAGATGCTCAGATGACAGGAACAGTCTGGCCCCAGCTCCCCCAGCCGATCCCAAAACTCTTGATCAATCAAATAAGGATTTACAATTAATGTCTCCTCAGCCGCATAGGTAATTAAATTCAAGTAATATTGCTGAATTAAGTTAACTGGGTTGCCCGGAAAGCTTGCAAACAGCGTGCATTCCTCCTCCCCAAAATGATAATTTACATTCGGATGGTAGAAAGCATCTTCCACGTCAAAATGATCACCACCCAGAAGTAACCAACGGGAATGAAACTTAGCATTTAAAGGCTGCGCCGCCGCGCCACGGATCCGGAAGCAGCCATCATGCCACTCCTCTTTTTTACTAGGAATCCCCTGTAGATGTCCTTCTATACTGATCGAGGAAGATGCCTGAACAGGCGTCACGTACGTGTATTGATCTCCAATATTCAGGCTGCCAATAATAGAGGTTACCCCATCAATGACCATAAACTTCCGATGATCAATGACATTCAGCCCAGTGATTTCAACGTCCTCTTGTACTTTATCCTGTAAGAACAGGATACTTTCAGGTACGCCTTGTTGCTTCAGCGCCTTCCGCTTCACACGCCATTCTACGGCTGTATAATAAGAATTGAAGGTATTCAACAGCTTAGCTCCTGCATTCTCGAGCCTTTCAGAAATCTTGGAAAATTGACCAAACGCCAGATTGTTCTCATACCCTAAAGCTGTCAGCGTGTAATTGACCATGATCCGTACCTTCACCCCCCGTTTAAGGGCGTGAAATAATTCATCTGCAACCAGATTGCCTGAACGGTCATTAAAGAAGAGCATAACGGACAGGTGAATATAATGCTGTGCCTTCTTTATTTCTTCTAGTATCATCCCTAGGCACTCGGGTCCATTCACGTAAGGATCTACTTGGTTATTCCATGTGGTTTGCGGGGCCAGAGCTTTTAGCTTGTCTGAATCTAATCTGCCTAATACTTCAGTAAGTTGCCCCAGCAATCTTGGGCTAAAGCCAGGAACCTGAAATAGCTGCTGACCCTCCGTAATGACTCCGCCAATGGACTGTCGGTATGCTCTAGCCGCCTCCAGATCGATCCCCATTAGTCTGCGCTCTGCCTCTTCTCCTGCTTCGCCCATAATGCAGACAAGTGAACCGCCTGATAAATAATAGTTCACGATATCGATCATATTTTTCTGTATTTCCATATGTAAGATCCCCTATCTTTATTGTGAGTGCACATGTATCAAGGTAAGGATAGATACCCTTGAACTCCTCCTTATAAACGGGGAACATAAAAAACAGGGATGCCCCGCAGCCATTATGGCTATGGAACATCCCTGTTTAAGATCAACCAGGATTCACTAAGAATCGAGATAACTTATTTCACTTGCTCTGCGCTAAATACTTTTACGTCTAGTGGCGCAGCCAAGAATTCACCAGCTTTAGCTGAGAACGCGGTAAAATGAGCGCTCGTATTGTGGCTGGATACGGCTTCAGCGTCGCGCCAAGTCTCCACCATAATAAATGAGTTCGCTTCTCCAGCATTCTCATACAGCTCGTAAGAGAGATTTCCTTCTTCAGTGTGAGTAGCTGTGAGAAGTGTTTTGGACTCCGCCAAAAACTGCTCGCGACGTTCCGGATTCACTTTAAGCACTGCATGGATAATGATCATTATATTTTCCTCCTAAGGTATAAAGTATTATTTCCACTCAGCAATCTTATCGATAGGCAAACGGACAGAAGGGTAACCTGCATCAACAGCCTTACCGATGGAAAGCAACATTACAGGAACATAACGATCTTTTTCCATGCCAAATGCTTCTGCGATTTGATCTTTTTCATAACCGCCAATTGGGTTTGTATCGTATCCATGTGCACGGGCAACCAGCATCAATTGCATTGCAACAAGAGCACCATCAATAAGCACAGTATCTTTGTTAACTTCACGTGGCAAGGTAGCAAAGTGAGCAGATAATCTAGTTAATTGGTTTTCTTTTACTTCAGCAGGCATTAGTCCACGTTCAACAGCTGTACCATAAATCTCCTCAGCGTAGTCGAAATTGTTCAAATCACCAAAGATGGCAATCATAGCTGCAGAGGTTTCAACTTGTACGCCATTAAAGCGAGCAAGAGGAGCTAAAGTAGCTTTTGCTTCGTCACTTTCAATGACAAGAAACCGCCAAGGCTGCATATTTACAGAAGAAGGTGCAAGAGTCGCTTCCGTAAGAATCTGAGTCATCTCTTCTTTACTGATCTTAACGGATGGATCATATTTGCGGATAGAGCGGCGACCCGTAATAATTTCTTTAAAATCATTGGTTTGTGTTTGTGTAGCGTTCATATGTGTATTTCTCCTTTGAGTGTGTGATTTTGGTAGTTACAACAGATTGATATTAGATTGCAGACGATTAAGCATATCTATGAGCACTTTTCGCTCCTGATCGTTAAATCCAGTAAGCAGAGTAGCGACAAATCGTCTCTTCTCTTCGCCATATTGAATCATTCTTTCCCGCCCTTGATCCGTTAATGAGACCAATGTAACCCTGTTATCTGCGGGGTTGTTGCGGCGAGTGATCGTACCACTCTCTTCCATCCCTTTCAAGTGCCGAGTGACGGCGGCCGCATCTATATCCATGCCCTTTTGCAGCGTAATTTGGCTGACTTCATCCACCTGGAATAGTTCATGCAGGAGGCGAAGCCGTGTGGGACTAATCCCAGCACATCGTTCGAATTTCGGACAGATTCCCTTGTTTAATGCCTGCAGCAGTTCAAATATGCGGTCTTCCTCAGGATAGTGCTCCGTCAAAATATACCTCCTTTATAAATTTAATTGTATGCAATTGTTTTGTATAAAATTATACTAACTGATAATCATTGACCCGTCAACTAATATATCAAATCATTTTTTAAAAATCAACATTGCTTATCCTCTTATGGTGCTATAGTCTTGAACAAAAAGGAGGAATCCTATGAGAATCTCCCTGATTCAGCTGGATATAGCATTTGGCAATGCCGATATGAATTATGCTGCTGTAGCAAATAAAATTAGTGTAGCGGCCGCCACAGCCCCCGACTGTCTTATTCTCCCTGAGCTTTGGACCACTGGCTATGATCTGACCCGACTAGAAGATATTGGCGATCCAGAAGGAGAAATTACCAAGGAATTCATCTCCAGCTTAGCCAGACAATACAACATCAATATCGTCGCTGGTTCAGTCGCTAGCAAGAACGCCTCCGGTGTAACTAATCGTATGTTTGTATTTAATCGAACTGGCGAACTCGTTGGCGAATACAGTAAGCTACATTTGTTTCAGCTAATGGATGAACATCTATATTTGCAGCCTGGAGAAGACAAAGGCCTCTTCACATTGGAGAGCACGTTATGTGCCGGATTAATCTGTTATGATATCCGATTTCCAGAATGGGTTCGTGCCCATACCGCACAAGGCGCAGAAATCTTGTTTGTCAGTGCAGAATGGCCATTATCCAGGCTATCACATTGGCGTGCACTACTGATCAGCCGAGCGATCGAGAACCAATGTTATGTAGTAGCCTGCAACCGTGCAGGAAGCGATCCTAACAATACCTTTGCTGGGCATTCTATGATAATTGATCCTTGGGGAGATATTTTATGTGAAGCTTCTGAAGGGGAAGAAATCCTAACGGGGGATATCGATTTACATATGGTGCGTGAAATTCGAGCACAAATCCCGATTTTTGCAGACAGACGTCCGGACTTATATGATTAAAAAGAACGTAACAGATGCTGGCCTCTCGCCAGATTTCTGTTACGTCCTTCTTAACGATGCTCAATATCCATTTATCCTTGGGCATAACGTTCATGCAGAACTCGCGCAGCATCCAGAACTCGCGGATCTTCATAGTCTAGGAAATATCCGGTCTCCTGCTGTAGCCTGTCAGAGGATTTAAGCACCACTCCACGGTGGGCTAATGCTTGTCTAATACCTTCGGCAAATACTTCAGTCGCATTCGGTCCACCTAGTTCGCCAAGCCCAGCGATCGTCTCTGGACGAACCCGTGGATAAGATAATGCTGAGTCTCCTCCAGAGGCTTGCTCATAGAATTTATGAATGAGTTCACCACGTTCCTGTCCCGAACCCGAAACCACTACAAATGCATGTACGAAATAGGCATTATTTTGTCTGCGCTGAGCAATGCCGCAAAATTTCCGCCCACCGATCGCCAAATCGAAGTCCCCCGGGCAGTAAGAACCAACAATTTCACCAGCCTCAATTTGAGCCGCAGCCTGTGGATGACTCATAGCAACTGCCTCAGTGATCAGAGAAGCCAGAAGCCTAAAGTCATCATGAAAGTCCAGCTTTCCGCGTCCTTTGGGGAGAACTAGCGAAACATTAACAATTCCATCATCCAGAGGCACCGCAGCACCACCGGAATGTCTCACCGCTGTACGAATGCCTCGCTGCTCCAACTTAGCCATCGCTTGGGCCGCGTACGGAAGCTTGCTGTCCCGTAGGCCGAGCACAACACCCCCAGAATGACTCCATAGGTGCAGACTAGGAGGAACAAGTCCCGCTCCGACATCCCTACAAAGGGTCTCTTCAAAGGCGAACGGGATCAACATCTCCCCAATGCCCCCTGTTTCCTCATCTATCCTGTCATCCTTTAAGATTAGATGCTGAAAAAGTCCCATTTCTGCAGGAAGTCCGATGACTTCTTTACTTCTATCAACAGATCCATTGATCATTGCATCGTACTCCCGAGTATCCACCGATTCCCCTCTTTCCCGTATTATCCGTGATATTGTAATCGTTCTGCCTCGCTAGTCGAAATCAGAATTGAAATGAGGTTATGATAACGCTATCCTTATAGTATACGAACATGCCCCAGCTCGAATAGGGGGTAGCCTTAGGTTCATGCTATACACAACGTTAAGGAGTGATGCCGCATGACAGTGGAAGTGATGAAGGAACGACAGTTAACCAAGACTAGACAATGGGAACAGGCACTTAACCTGCTGTATATTGATTTCTGGGATTACTGCCATGATGCAATTAGCAAATTCGATGACGAGGACATTCACCAAGCAAGAGTGAACTGCCGTAAGCTGTTAACACTGCTTTCCATTCTCGACCCTGGTCATACTCTAGGGCTATACCCCCTATTTGAAAAAGCCCAAAAGAGATTAGGCAAGGTCAGAGATGCAGACGTTCTGATTGAATCGTTCAAGACTAAACGTAAAGACGCCAAGGAAAACGGCGATACAAAGACAGCAGAACTGTTGAAGGCTGTGATCGACCACCAAAAGGACAAGCGCAAAACTTATCGTAAAAAGCTGGCCGATGAGCTGCCTAAGCTAATCAATGAGGATCTGGATGAGAAGTGGAAAGCTTTCCTAAGTGAACAGCTAGAGGCCCTGGTAGCGAAAAAAGATGCCAACGTTGTCATGCGCGAACTTGAGGTAGCTTACGAGCAGAAGAAAAAAGCTTGCAAGGCTATATTTCGTGGACAAGATGCCGAATCAGAAGCAGCCTTCGACTCACTGCATGAGCTGAGGATGGCTGCTAAGGAACTGCGATATACCGCTAGTGCAGCCTCTTTTGCATTAAATCAAAAATTTCATGCCCATGAAGAAATATATAAGCAGATCCAAGATCAGCTCGGGCTGATAAACGATAAACGCCTTTGGCTGGAAACACTAAATGCTATTGGGCGAGAAGAGCTGAATGTCGGCAAAAAAACATGGAATACCTTTACTGAACAATTAAAAGCCGAAGTACTCGATGCGCTGCACCAAAATGATGTCATACCGCTCACACATCAAATGAAGTAACTCTGAATCTTTTACAATCTCTCTATTCAGCCGTTGTATCTGATGCGCCGTATTCTTCTATATTCACATTTACTTCATAGGTAATCGGAATTTGGCTGAAGGTTTCGTCCCAGTTATCCTTGACGCTCCGCCATACGGCTGGATGCTGATTATGTAGACTGGTGCCGAAACCGGCAGCTTCGGTATGCAGTTCCTTCTGCATCTTTGTTACAGTAGTTTGCACTATTTCTAGGACACGCTTCTGCAGCAAGGCTTTATCCTTCTTTACAATTCCGTCGTGTAATTTCTTCGCTTTCTCGGCAAAGACCTCAGCATATCTACCTGTAGATGTTATTTTCACGTTAAAAGAGATCTGACCATTATTCACATTGGCTTTGATCTTGCTATGCATGGATTTCACCTCATAGGTTAAGAGGTCATTGTTATCCGGATTATACGTCTTAAGCACTCCTCCTAGCCCCTTCCCGGTCAGCCAGGCCATCCCCTCCAACTCCGACTCATCCAAAAAGCCAACAAGCTTTCCCGTTTCCCCGTTGATTACACCTGCTCCTGATAGCTTTGTCTCATGATCAATAGGAATAACATTTTGCAATAAGAAGCTTTTCTTTGCTTGCAACGGGCCAACTACTTTTGCCAAAGTTACCGGCTCCCATATCCCCATATTACGGTCTCTGTTATTGAATATCCCTTCAAGTACAAAGGCAGGAGTCTGACCCGGCAGTGCATTTTCCAATACATCCTTGGCCATTCCCTTGCTGACAAATAACATAACACTCGGACGGATATCATTATCCCGAGTAAAGAAATCTATGAGTTTAGTAAGGTTATTGGAACGCGCGAGTTTTTCACTAATCACAATGACCTTTAGGTGATGGCCTATCGGAGTGCGTCTAGTACGCAGTGAAAGCTGCCGTAGCGCTTCAAAGATAGAATCGCTAGTTTCACTCATATTATAGTAATTCTTAATGGAGGATGAATTTGAAGAAGACTTCATGACGGCCCCTCCCGACCCCTGTGGAATCGTAAATTGATAGGTGCTTATTATTTTTGTAGGCTTCGCATGATTCCCACCTTCTGGATTAGCTACTTCCTCGCCCCCTGACTCCTCCGCACTGTCCAGTGCAACACCAATCTGCATGTTTAATTCCTCGATCGGTGTGCTGCTCCAGCAGCCTGATAACAGAGAACATAGTACAGAGAGCACGATCCACAACCTCCATTTTTTCATGAAGCAGCCCTCCGGAAATATGTGATAATTAACAATGGCAACGGAAGCAATCCGAATAGAATAAGCATAGAATCACCGATACCTGTTCCTAAAGCAAACAGAGCATTCACATTTGGTGGAATTCTAGAAATTACATAGACAACCGGAAGAATAGCTAACAAACAACTTTTGAAGTTTTTATGGATCACTTGGGACAATCCTAAAGCCGCTGCATAAATTGAAATACAAAAGGTACAAAAGATCTGCATAATCCAGATCACCAACAGCAACGACTCAAACCTTTCAAAGATGAGATAGTTCACTTCAAAACTTCGTACAAGATCGAGAAACGGCCAGGTTCTTGTGAGAACTCCATCTATAGAAAAGGCACCTATGGTCGCTACAACTGCCATGATATAAAATATCGTCGATATACAGGTTCCAGCTATGATTACCTTTACTGCTTTTTGAGGCTTATCCATAAAAGCAACAACGAACAACATTGCTTCTCCAGCTGTAAAGGTTAGGATGGTTGGTCTGATCCCTTTCCACACGGGTTCCAAACCATCTCCAAGTACTGGAAGTAGATTATTGAGGTCGAAAACTTCGAAACTAAGCAGACAAACCCCTAGAAACACTGTCCAGGTAATCGGAACAATGAGTCTGCACATGCTAGCGATCGCATTAATTCCTCCTCTGCATAAATAGAAGGCGATCCATATAAAAGCAGCCATAATAGCCCACGGAGGTGTACCTTCCAGTAGAAAGAAAGAGGTCACCTCCTGCACCGAACGTATCTCAAAGCCGGCGATACTGAGAAAATACCCAATGACTCCTATTGACAGAACCATTCCGAGTGGCTTGCCGATGATCTTCCCGATATACTGAAAGAATGTTTGGCCTGGGAACCTTTGACTAAGTTTCACTATGATCAATCCGAACAGAAAAGAGATTGCTCCCCCTAAAAAAATACTTATCCATACATCTGGACTACCACTGGCCTCTACAATGGTCCGAGGAAGCGTAAGTACCCCTGCCGCAATCGTATAATTGGCTAGAATGATCGTCGCTTGAACTGCAGTAATTCGGTCCTTTACCTCGGCGCTCATGTTCTCTTCCTCCTTTACCTAAACTTCTCACCCTTTACGCAAGGGGTCCTTTGGTTTCAAAAACGTAGGTCGCCCTGTTAGAAATTGAAAAGGCATACGGAATATAAAATCCTTCCAATTCACCATCTTATTTGGGACTGCCAGACCTAGATAAGGAACACCAAAACTCTTCAGCTTAATTAAATGACTACTAAGCAAGAGAAAAAACAGTACAACTCCGTATAATCCAAAAATGGCTGCAAAAAACATGGCTGCAAAACGGAGCATACGAAGCGTCATCCCCGCACTATACATGGGCATAGAGAAGGAAGAAACAGCCGTAACTGATACTACAATCACTAAAATCGGACTCACAATTCCAGCCTCTACCGCGGCTTGCCCGATGATCAGACCGCCGACAATTCCCATCGCCGGACCGATAGGTTTGGGCAAGCGAAGTCCAGCCTCTCGTAAGATTTCAATCGAGACCTCCATAATCAAGGCTTCGATTAATACCGTAAAGGGGACTCCTTGCCGGGAGGCGATAATAGAAATGGCTAGCTTAGTTGGAATCAAGCCTGGCTGGAACGAAAGGAAGGAAATATATAGTGCCGGAGCAAAAAGTGATATCAATGCCGCAAAAAAACGCAAAAGACGTAGCATCGATCCTACCATCCAGCGATCGTTATAATCCTCTGGCGATTGCAGTAACATCCCGAAGGTTACCGGCATAATCAATGCAAAGGGTGTACCGTCAAGTAAAATAGCTACTCTTCCTTCCAAAAGTGCTGCCATTACACGGTCCGGCCTTTCCGTATTCTGAATCTGTTGGAAAGGACTATAGCCATTATCTTCGATCAATTGCTCAACATAACCAGATTCTTGAACATCATCTAAATCTATCGTTCTAATTCTTCGTTTGACCTCTTCTACAAGTTCATCATTCGCAATATCCTTGATATAGGCTAGGATCAATTCCTTCTGCATTCTCTTTCCTACAGTAAAAGAAATCATAGCTAGTTCTGTACTCTGTCCGTGTCTACGCAGCATCGCCGTGTTATCGCTTAATGTCTCGTTAAATCCGCTTCGCGAGCCCCGCAAGACTCCTTCAGATTCTGGCTCCTGAATCCCTCTTGTATTCCCCTTCGGACTACTGAGTATAAAAGCCTTAGATATCCCCTCCACGAGCAGCACGGCAGATCCAAATAACACCTTCTGAAGAGAGAGGTATGCATTATCTGTAAGCTCAACTTCCGATATGAGGAGGATCTCATGTATGAGAATATCTTGTAGATCTTTCGCAGCCGGTACGGAATTCATATCCTTAAAAGGCTGATACGCATTCATTAAAGGCTTCAATATATTCTGATCCATTTTGTCTTTGTCCGTTAGCCCGTCTACGTACAAAAGTGCTGCTCTTGTCTTTATGCTTCCGATTCGCAACTCCCTTACATTTACATCATGCATATCGGCACTGATCTCACTGAATTTCTGCAAATCATCCTCAAAATGGCCACTATAAGTTATTCTCTTCCCCTTATCCTTAGTTACTACATTCGAGCTAGACTGCTTCACCGGCCCTTCTAAAATGCTTGTTTCTCCAGAGTTTTCTACGGAAGAAACACCTCCACCTTTGCTGCCCGTAGCTTTTTCCGCTCTAGTCGTTATCCTGTCTTCTTTAGCTTTAGCCCAGCTTATTGTACGAAGCAGGAAGAAAGGGACACAGAAAATCATAATCCCTTGGAAAACCACACCCCAACTTGGAATTAATTCTATTACCTCATTCCACACCCCTAACACCTCCTTTATAGCTGTGACCGTATTTTTTACCGAAGATGGATAATTCATGCATACAAAAAAGACCCCACAGTATGGGGTCTCCCTAAGTTAAACTTCATATGTTCTTATACCTCTATTGTATCTGTAAAGTGTCGGATGCTAGCCTTGGACGTTCGGCTGACGTAATTAAAGTTTATTGCGGCATCATGCGAGTGGTGATCGCGATGCGATTCCATGCATTGATTGTAACAATTGCCATGATGATCTCACCAAGTCGCTTAGTGTCGAAATGGCGCTCCGCTTCCGAATAGACATCGTCCGGTACATGTCCTTGCGTCACGAGTGTAACCGATTCGGTCAGCGCAAGCACTGCACGCTCCTCGTCGCTGTAGAACGGCGCTTCACGCCATGCGTTCAGCATGTAGATGCGCTGTTCCGACTCGCCTGCCTTACGGGCATCCTTCGTATGCATATCGATGCAGAAGGCGCAGCCATTAATTTGTGACGCTCTGATTTTGATTAACTCCAATAACGACTTCTCCATGCCTGTCGATTGTACGAACGCTTCAAGACCCATCATCGCTTTGTATGCGGCTGGAATTTCACCGGCCAGATCCATTCTTTGTTCCATGGGGATAGCTCCTCTCCGGCTGTAGACCGGTTATCTTTTGATTGTTTCACTAATAAGACAATACAAAAGCTCCGTTTGTGACAGGTTACCCCATTCGTTGTAGTTTATCGGGATTGAGTACGATATAAATATGCTCGATCCGCTCCCCGGCCGCATCAAGCTGGAAGCTGATCGCCTTAAGCGGTCGGCCATCCCGATAGATGACGATGCCCAGCTGGCCGTTAAGTAGCACCATACTTTGCGAATCTCCGAGGAAGCCCTTCGTAATGACGCCTCCAATGAAAGCTTGAACACGATCTCTGCCCGTAATGGTGAAGATCGCTGCGCGAACTTTACCGCCGCCGTCCGACGTAAGCAGCGCGTCCTCGGTCAGCAGGCTGACAAGCGCATCGACGTTGCCGCCTCGCGCAGCTGCGAGGAATGCTGTCGCAAGAGGTGTTGCCTGAGCCGTGTTGCCTGGCAGAACTGGCGATTGTTGATGCAGCTTATCATTAGCGCGGCTAAATATTTTTCGACAGTTGGCTTCTGATTTTCCTAATACATCGGCAAGTTCGCTATATTCGAAAGCGAAGGATTGGCGCAAGATGAAGACGGCTCTCTCGACAGCCGACAAATGTTCCAGCATGACGAGCAGGGCGTAGGATACATTTTCATCGTGATCGAAGAGATCAGCAGGATTATCGCCGCCTCCATTCGTAAAGCTGACGAGCGGCTCCGGCAGCCATGTGCCGACATATTGCTCTCTCCTTTTACGGGCGGATTGCATATAGTTGATGCAACGATTTGTTGTCATACGGATTAAGTAAGCTTTCGGATGGGTGATATCTATTGTTTGTAGCTTGCTGTACTCGATGAATACGTCTTGAACGAGGTCCTCTGCATCTGCTATAGAGCCGGTCATACGGTAAGCGATTGCTTTCAGCAGAGAGTGATAGTTGGTATATGCGACCTGAAAATCCATACGTGCTAGACTCCTTCCAAAGCTGTGCCTTTCATACCGTCACGGCTCACCGCGGCTGCTACATCGTTCAGCGGATGATCAACAATATAGACGCTCTCCTAGGGCTTCACGTCTAGCCTATCGAGTGCACGCAGGAAAATATCCGGATGAGGCTTCTTAATGCCTTCTCAGCTTGAAATTAATATAGCATCAAAATACAACTAAATTCCAATTCCCTATGCTAGAATAACCTTGTTCAATATCCCTTGGTAGGCTGCTATCGGACGTAGGCCAACCAACTTTTCCATTGGCTGCCCATCTTTATATACAATGACTGTAGGCATCCCCATAACACCAGCTTCCCCAGCCAGATCCGGCAATTCGTCACAATTCACCTTCACTATAGAGACATCGTCTCCATATTCCTGATGAAGATCTTCCAAAAGAGGCAACAGCACCTTGCAAGGGGGACACCATGGCGCACCGTAATCTACCAAAACCGTTCCACCACCGCGAATCTCTGCTCGTACCCAATCAGCGCTATCTGCATTTGTAATAGCCATTTGTCATTCCTCCTCAAAGTTTTCAACTCCAGCAGTACCTACTCCAAACTCTCCAGTGTACATGCCTCTAAACTATTCTCGTTCTGCTCTTGCAAGATAGAGGCCATTCTTTCTTCCAAATTGCGTTTGATCTGATTCAGTTCTACAAGCTGACGTTCAATATCCTCAAGCTTGCTACGGTATAGTGGCATCACTTCTGCGCAGAAAGCTTCTTTGTTCTTCAAAACACAATGTAGAAAGCCCGCGATCTGCTCTGTGGACAGACCCAGGTTCAAATATAATTTTATCGTTTCTACCGTCTCCACAGCGAGCGGAGAGTACTCCCGATATCCGTTGGCCTGACGGATCGGCGATATTAATCCCTGACTCTCATAATAACGAATTGAACGGACGCTTACGCCCGTCAGTTTAGCAAGCTCACCTATTTTCATAGCAATCTCCCCGGGGTTCATGAGAATTGTTCTACACCAGTATAAACCCTGACATCAATGTAAGAGTCAACAAAAAAAATCCAACCGTAGTTATCCCACAGTTGGACTCATTTATAATCTTACAACAAGTATATCCGCCGCTTATATTCTACAATAATCCTGCTGCCCAAAGCCCACCTCTACGAATCATTTCGCGGAATGGTTCTACTGAGAATGATGGTAAATGATGCCCTGGCATTAAATAAACAACCCGGCCCAAGCCAAATTCGTGACACCAAGCCGCTTTGCGCATAGCTCCCTCATGAGAATATTCAGCGAGCACCGTTGTTTCGAAATAAGGATGCATCTCAAAATAATATGGCTCATCCTCAATTACAAATTCTTCAATTCCCTGCATAATGGGATGCTCTCGTGCGGGTATGGACATCTGCAGCGAAGTATACTCTGGATGATGGGTGAAATGTGCGCCCAGCATAGCGCCAAGCTCCTGATTGCGCTGTAAGGAAATTCCGTTATGTACCACTAGTAGTCCGCCCCCGCCAGCCACATAGGATAGCAAAGCACCACTTTGATCCGCGGGGATTTTGTCATCAGAAAATTCAGTGTAGGAGATTACCAGCTTGTAGTCAGACAACGTTTCTTTATTGAGAAGTAAATAATCCTCTGAAGAGAAAACCTGTAAGTCATTCGCAAGGATTTGTTCGATCTCCCGATCCACGCCAGCAAAGGGGTGATATTTAACCTCCGAGTAGCTTCCGAGTGCGAGTGCTTTTAGTGTAGACATGTTATCAGCGCCTTTCTTCTTATCTATTTTGAAATATCCGTTCTACCACGGTCATGAGCTGCCATCCGTATCCAGATAGGCTGGTTCCTCGCTCTTATATTTTTTATAATCCAGAACAAGGTCGATAATCTGCTCCGCGGACTGTTCAGGAGTCATTTCCGCTTGCTCATCCTTCTTACCATGCATATAAGTCTGCAGCCAGCCAGGATGGAACACCATTACTTGACCGCCAAGCGTTTTCAGATGATTATGCATCAAGGAGGACTGCATATTCAGTGCTGCCTTCGACATACAATAGCCATACATGTTGATACGCTTATTTCGGGCAATACTGCCTGCCTCTGATGAAATATTGACGATTAATTTATCCTCACTTTGTAGTAATAGTCCCATCAGTGCATTGCTGACTCTTAACGCGCCAAGCGTATTTACATTATATATTTCTGCCATGCCTTCATCATCCAGCTCCACCAGCACAGTAGCATTATCAGCAGAACGAATAATACCTGCATTATTAATAATCATATCGACATATCCAGTTTTACTGGCTATCACTCTCGCAGCCTGCTTTACACTATCTTTATTGCTGATATCTAGGGGGATAAGCTCCAACTGTTCAGGATATCGCTCTTTAAGCGCTTTCAAATCTTCTGATTCTTTCAAAAACTGTCCTGCAAATACTGAGAACTGGTTGGCCAGCAACGAACGTACAAGCGACAGTCCGAGCCCACGATCAGCTCCAGTTACACATGCAACTCTCTTCATTCTTCTGAACACTCCTATCTCGTAGCGATATGGTTAGGCATGTTGCTTCTTTTCACCTTAGCATGCTGTACTCTTTTTTTCAACGCGATTGGTTTCAGGTACATCGCCTCGTGTGCAAGCCTTTCAGAATCCTTTTTGTTTTAATTTTGATATATGTTACAATCATGATTACAGGTTGTTAACAACACAATTGTTAGCAAAATAACGATCCCAGGAGGGTGATATCTATGTCTATTCAACAACTCCATACGCTGGAGGATCTTGAGCAATATGTAGCTAAGCCTGGCAAGAAGCTGCTGTTCAAACACAGCACGACCTGCCCGATTAGTGCTAAAGCTAATGAAGAATTTCAGGCTTATCTGAAGGATGCGGATACTGCCGCTGCAGTGGTCTTAGTCATCGAGGATCGTCCCGTTTCCAATCAAATTGCTGAGGATTTTGGCATCAAACATGAATCTCCACAACTCTTCCTGCTTGAGGATAATGAGGTTCGCTGGAACACTTCCCACTGGAAAATCACAAGAGATGCTATCAAAGAGGCTGTGAACCAATGAGTGAGCCAGTGATTGTCTATTCAACCGCAGGGTGCAGTGACTGTAATTTGGTTAAAAATTATCTTACGGAGCAGGGTGTCCCTTTTGAAGTAAGAGATGTTATGACCAGCACAGTCTATCAAGAGGAAGTTGAGAAGCTTGGATTCATGGGTGTTCCTGTCACTGTAGCAGGGGATCAAGCGATCAAGGGATTTAATCTTCCTGCGCTCAAAGCACTCATCGAAGCTGCCCAATAATTAAGCCATTAAACTATTCAGTACATGATGTAATTCATAGCTGCAAAAAAGGGTATCCTCATAGCCAATAGGCTTGAAGGTACCCTTTTTTCAAAATATAAGAATCTATAATTTTCACGCTATACATTATTCTTATATTTCTCGCATAAACGCTTACCGTCCTTTAGGGACGCCGAAGGCGTTTTTACTTGTTAGTCATAGTCTATGCTTCCTCACGTATGAGATCTGCCACGACCAGCACATCCACGTTTCTGGCAGAACGCAGAATCTGCTTGGTAACATCGCCGCGGATACTTTTTCGCAGCCATGAGCGTTGTGATTGACCGATAATAATCTGAGTGCTTTGCAAAGCTTGAGATCTTTCAAGCAGCAACGACGCCACTCGGGCGGGGAGCCCGCTCTCAATCATCTTGAACGTTCCACCCAGTCGTTCCGTTAATTCCTTTAAATCATTTATACGTTTATCATATACGGGTCCATTTTGTTTAAATTCCTGCACATACGTAACATACCAGCAAGCTTTTAGACGATATGCAATCCGAAAACCACGCCGAATTAAACGCTCCGCATGATCCCCCAAGGTGATACACACATATATAACTTCCTGACGCCGCCAAGGTCCCCGTAACGAACCAACACGTTCCCAAGATTCTAGCCTTTCATCAACATCATCAGCAATTTCCCGCAACGCCAGCTCCCGAAGGGCGATCAAATTCCCGATTTTGAAAAAAGCCCCCAGCGCCTGATCCACCTTGGCCATGGCATATATTTTTCCATCCTTCATTCGCTCTTGAAGCGTCTTGGGTGATACATCGATAAGCTCTACCTCATTTGCCCGCTGTAGAATGCTGTCCGGAAAAGTCTCCCTTACTCTAACTCCTGTAATTTGCTCTACGGCGTCATTCAGACTTTCTAAATGCTGCACATTCACGGTAGAAATCACAGATATTCCCGCATCCAGCAGCTCCATAACATCCATATACCGCTTCTTATGTTTGCTGCCTGGCATATTGGTATGAGCGAGTTCATCCACTAGCACGACTTCTGGATTACGCTTAATAATTGCTGCCGTATCCATCTCCTCAAGGATAGTCCCGCGGTACTCCATACGTAGACGCGGAAGGGTCTCCAAATCGCCAATTTGTTCAAGGGTTTCTTTGCGGCCATGCGTTTCAAGGAGTCCTATCACGACATCGATCCCTCTCTTCAAGAGATCGTTTCCTTCACGCAGCATCTTGTAAGTCTTGCCCACACCGGGAGCAGCCCCGATATATACCTTAAAGGTTCCTCCGCGAATCGCATCGATTTTATCCTTTACTTCCTGACTGCTTAACCTGTGATAGGCATCCGCTTTCCGTTCATTACGAGTCTGCCGGGTTGGAAGTACACGTTCTCCCTCACGGTCTGCGCGATCCGCCACGAAGAACACATCCACACCTCGGATTTGCTTCAGTAACGAATTAGCGATTGAGCCTTTCCATAATTCCTGCCAAGCGGTCTGCTTGGAGTGTCCCATAACGATTCGGGTAATATTGTGTTCGATCGCGTATTTTACCAACAGACGTGGGATCTCCCGCTTCGAGCGAAAGGTGATCTCCTCCATAGAGGCACCAATCTTCTCGGTCAGCTTCCAGAGGGAACGCTTAAAGGTAGCTGCTTCCTTAGAAAGGGTGAGACCCTGCTTCCAGAATGACACCACTGACAGATCCCCATTTAACCGCTTGGCAATCTGCTGTCCACGTCGGATATGGATCGAGCCGTTCCAATAATACTGCGCAGATACCAACACCTTTTCTGCGATCCCCGAAGCTCCCTGCAACCCTTGTTCTTCCCGGTGTTTCTCCAGCGAATCATTAACATCCTCAGCGACCATCCGAAGTGCCAGCTCCCGCAGCTTGCTTAAATTACCCTTGTTAAAAAGCGATCTCTGCTGGTGCTTCCCTAAATGTCCATCGGACAAGCGCTGAAGTATCTTTTCTGGAGTCACATCAATTAGAACGATATCATCGGCAAGGGTAAGCACCTCTGCAGGAAGGGAATGCTCTACCTCAATCCCGGTCCACTTCCGCACTAAATCCGCAGCACCCTCCAGTTCGTATACGTTTACAGTTGTAATGACACTAATCCCATTGCTCAATAAATATTTGATATCTTCCAGTCTTCCAGACCTCTCCGCACCCTCGCGATTCTGGTGAGCCAAGCCATCGGTTAGCACAACTTCTGGATTACGTGCCACAATAGCAGCTACATCAAGATCCTTCTTCTCTATATCTTTCTGAAACCAATGAATACTTGGTATCCGTTCCAAATCGCCCAGCTGATCCTTAGTTTCTGGACTCTGATTCGTCGAAACCGCACAGATCACAACATCGATTCCCTGCGCTTTTAGCGCCTGGCCCTCACGCAGCATCTGATACGTTTTGCCCGACCCACTGACTGGACCGATATAGATCTTCAGACGTCCCCGATGCAGCTCATAGATAGAGAGCAGCAGCTCCTCCGGCGTCTTCCTCCGGTATGTTCCCATCAAGACCACTCCTTAATAACCCCGATCATGCATGTACCCTTCTGTTCCAAGAAGAAACGACGTTGTCGTCCTTCAAAGATGACAGCCGTTTCTCGTAGAAATATAAGGATGATGTATAATGTAAAACTTATACTTTCTTATATTTTAGAAAGCAAGATATCCCTGCCCGATTCTAGTAATCTGGCAGGGACATTTACTATATTTATTTGTTCGCTAGTTTCAGTAGATCCATGTTCAGCTTCAACACATTGACCCGTTCTTCACCAAACAACCCTAAGTCACGACCCTCGGTATGCTTATTTACGAGCTCTTCCAGCTGTGTCGCAGGAATACCGGTTAAATTGCTAATCCGAGGAATCTGCACCATAGCTGAAGCTGGTGTGATATGCGGATCAAGCCCCGAACCCGAGTTGGTGACCAAATCAACTGGCAATTTGTTCACGGGCACATCCGGATTATCGAGCTTCCACTGCGTAATGAAATCCTTTGTCCGCTGCAGCATATCCGGATTGGATGGAGCGTAGTTATTGGAACCTGAAGCTTCTGCTTTATACTCAATACTAGACACACGACCATGAAATAAAGCTGGATTCGTAAAGTTCTGCCCGATGAGTTCCGAGCCTACAACTACTCCAGCATCATTCTTAAGCAAGCTGCCGTTCGCCTGCGACGGCATTAGAACCTGGGCAAGCGCTGTAGTTGTCAGAGGATAGATCACTCCGCAGAGAACAATAAATACTAAACTTAGTCGCACAATAATAAAGAAATAAGCACCTTTCGATGATGATAACTGCTCTTCAGTGTCCTCCATGGAGTTTCCGTTATTCACGATGCTCTCACCCTTTCAATGATTAGTCAACACGTCGTTAAATCCATACACTTACGATCATATCAATGAGCTTGATGCCAGCAAATGGAACAACCACTCCGCCTAGCCCATAGATAAATATATTGCGTCCAAGCAGCTTCGTAGAACTCATAGCTTTATACGACACACCCTTCATAGCCAGTGGGATGAGCAGCGGAATAATAATCGCATTAAATATTAAGGCGGATATTATAGCCGAGCTTGGCGAGCCTAGTCCCATTACATTCAGGGCTTCCATTTCAGGAATGGCGAGCATGAACATCGCCGGAATAATAGCGAAATACTTCGCGATATCATTCGCGATACTAAAGGTTGTTAACGCGCCCCGCGTCATCAGCAGCTGTTTACCAATCGCTACGACCTCTATAATCTTCGAAGGGTCAGAGTCCAAATCGACCATATTTGCTGCTTCCTTAGCAGCTGTAGTGCCGCTATTCATGGCTAAGCCCACATCAGCTTGTGCAAGGGCAGGGGCATCATTTGTACCATCCCCAGTCATGGCAACCAGCTTACCCTCGTTCTGTTCGCGGCGAATGACTGCTATTTTATCCTCAGGTGTACTTTCAGCGATGAAATCATCTACCCCCGCTTCACGGGCAATCGTAGCTGCGGTCAGCGGATTGTCACCCGTACACATGATGGTCTTGATCCCCATTTTCCGCAGCTCATCAAACCGCTCTTTCATGCCTGGCTTTACGGTATCCTTCAAGTAAATAAGTCCATAGATCCGATTGTCTACCGCAACCGCTAACGGGGTCCCCCCCATCCGGGCGATGGCATCAGAATTACTGTCGAGGTTCGCGGGAATGACACCGCCTTTCGACTGTACCCATTTCTTCACGGAGTCTACCGCACCTTTGCGTACGCAGCGTCCATCTTGCAGGTCAATACCACTCATCCGAGTTTCGGCCTTAAACTCTACGAATTCGCCACCTTCAGCAAGCTTGCTGTCATAGCTGCGTTCCAGCTTTTTGGCCAGCTCAATTACAGAACGTCCCTCAGGCGTCTCATCCTTTAGGGAACTGATGGCCGCCCATGCCGTAAGCTCCGCTTCGGATTCATTTCCGACTGGTACAAATTCACTCGCCATCCGGTTCCCAAAGGTAATCGTACCGGTCTTATCTAGGATCATCGTATTAATATCGCCGGCAGCCTCAACTGCCTTACCCGACATGGCGAGTACATTAAACTGGGTCACCCGGTCCATACCCGCTATTCCGATTGCGGAGAGTAGCCCCCCGATTGTTGTCGGAATCAGACAGACCAACAAGGCGATCATGACGGGAATATCAAGATCAACACCTAGATAAGTTGCAATCGGCCGCAAGGTCACTACTACAATCAAGAAAATCAGCGTCAGACTGATCAAAAGCGTATTTAGCGCGATTTCATTAGGTGTCTTCTGACGTTTCGCCCCTTCAACGAGGGAAATCATCCGATCTAGAAACGACTCACCAGGATCACTAGTAATTCTGACTTTGATCTCATCACTGACGACCCGCGTGCCGCCTGTAACGGAACCAAAGTCCCCACCAGCTTCCTTGATTACAGGTGCAGATTCACCTGTAATCGCTGATTCATCTACGGAAGCCAGCCCTTCAATCACTTCACCGTCACCAGGGATGAGTTCACCCTGACTGACGATGACGATATCCCCTTTACGCAGTTCGGAGGAGGATACTGTTTTCACCGACCCTCCAACCAGTTTGTTGGCAGTGATATCTTGTTTCGTTTTCTTAAGCGAATCAGCTTGGGCTTTACCGCGGCCTTCCGCCAGTGCTTCAGCGAAGTTCGCAAACAGCACTGTAAATAGCAGAATGAACAACACTGTGATATTGAATCCTATCGATTGCTCAGCATTAAAATATCCAGGAGCCAGCACCATGAGGAGTACAATGATCGTACCGACCTCTACCACGAACATGACTGGATTTTTGATTAGCGTTACTGGGTTAAGCTTTATAAAGCTATCCTTTACAGCGCTTAGGAGTATGGGTCCCGTCAGCAGCTTTTTTCTTTTTACAGTACTCATCTTATTCTCCCTCTTCCTACCGTAAGGTTAGATATTCTGCAATGGGGCCGAGTACAATGACCGGCAGGAACGTCAACGCACCGATAATCACTACTGTACCAATCAGAATTCCCGTAAACAGTCCATTGTCTGTGCGGAACGTGCCAATCGTCTCAGGAACCGGCTTCTTCTGAAGCAAAGAACCTGCTACCGCCAACATTGCGATAATAGAAACATAACGACCTAGCAGCATGACAATCCCGGTTGTAACATTCCAGAAGGTTGTGTTGTCCGCAAGTCCTTCAAATCCTGAGCCATTGTTCGCGGCAGAAGAGACATATTCATATAACACTTGGCTGAGTCCATGGAATCCAGTGTTCGTAATCGCCCCTTGCCCCAAATCGGTCAGGAACGCAGCTGCAGTTGGCACAAGGATAATGAACGGATGCACAAGGATCGCAATGGCAATCAGCTTCATCTCCTTGGCCTCTATCTTCCGTCCGAGGAACTCCGGTGTCCTGCCGACCATCAGACCGCACAGGAAGACACCCAGAATCGCATACATCAGCATATTGATCAGTCCGACACCTTTACCACCGAAGACATTGTTGAGCATCATCAGTGCAAGAGGCGTAATGCCTCCCAGCGGCGTCAGCGTATCATGCATATTGTTAACACTACCTGTCGTAGCTGCGGTTGTTACTGAAGTAAACAAGGAAGACTGCGGTATGCCGAAGCGCACCTCTTTACCTTCCATGCTACCTTGTGAAGATTCGATTCCTAGTGCATTGATCGCCGGATTACCTTTTGATTCAGCATAGAAGTTTAGGCTTAATAGCAGAACAAACAAGGTCATCATTGCGGTAAAAATTACCCAGCCCTGACGTTTGTTCTTGGCAAACAATCCGTACATATAAGGGAGCGAAGCTGGCAGCATCCACATAGAGAGAATCTCCAGAACGTTCGTAAGTGGATTAGGGTTCTCAAAAGGATGGGATGAATTGGCCCCGAAGAAGCCGCCACCATTCGTGCCCAGATGTTTGATCGATTCTAAAGAAGCTACTGGACCGATAGCAATTTGTTGTGTTTGGCCCTCTAGTGTAGTGACTTCAAGTGATGGCTTGAGCGTTTGTGGCACATGTAGTCCTACCAGCACCAATGAAACTAACAAAGCTAGCGGAATGAACACACGAATATGTGCTTTGACGAAATCCTCGAAGAAGTTCCCGACTGATTTCCGTCCCGTGATTCCTCTGACAAAGGCAACCGCAACAGAAAATCCGCTCGCTGCAGATGTGAACATCATCATCGTGATGACAGCCATTTGTGAAAAATACGAAAGCCCCGTCTCCCCGCTATAATGCTGCAGGTTCGTATTGGTCATAAAGCTGATCACTGTATTGAATGAAAGCGTCTGTTCCATATCCGTAATTCCATTCGGGTTTAACGGCAATCCCCGCTGCAATCTAAGAACAATGTAACTGAAAGTAACCAATACGATATTTGTTAACACAAAGCTGAGCGCATACTTCTTCCAAGACATTCCGTCCCGTTTTTTCAGGCCGATCAGCTTATAAATTCCTTTTTCCATGCCTCCAAACCATCGATCCGTACGGTTCGGTTCATTAGAAAATACATAATATAAATACGTGCCCATCGGCTTAACCAGCAAGATAAGAATTACGATTACAGCAACTATTTGCAAAATGCCCATGAATGCCCCTCCTTAAAATTTCTCCGGATGAATCAATGCGTAAACCAGATATACAAACAAAAGTAGGGTAACAGCGATTACTAGAATCACAACTTATCCCTCCCTGTATCCTCAACTACACCTGCGCACCAGCGCATAAATCCATAAAACAACCCGTAAATTACAGCTAACGAAGCCACCATATACAGATCCATCATATCTCCCGCACTCCTTCTTTTATCCTTGATGAGGTGATTTATCGATTAGAAAATCAGCATCACCACTGTGAGAATAGATTACATAACTTGCACCAAGTCTTTTATAGACCAATCTAGGATTTATTGAGCTTGTGATTACAAAAATCGGCTGTGTCGTCCAGGTGCGGCACATCTGAATGTAGCGGCAGCATAACGTAAAGCTGCTCTCGAACAGATATACCCGTCCTACCGGGAACGGCGGGCGAAACCAAGTATTCTGATGGCGGGTATCAACTAGAACGACTTGTTCAATCCCCATCTCTTCGAGTAGGGCCTTCTCAGGCAAGTTGTTGGTCAATCCGGCCATCTTAATGCCTCTGAATTTTAGAAGCTTAATAAAATGTTCGCCTGCCTTCGTTGGCGCACATACCAGTACATATTCATTCTGATCTGTCATCTCTTATTCTCCTCAAATGCTTTGCTTGTAAGATCAGAGCTTGATCACCCTGATCTTGAAAGAAAAGCTACCGCTAATGATGAATATAACGACCTCTTCGTGAGGTTTTCCATAAATGCTTTGCTTAAAAAAGCACAGCAAAAAGCCACAAAGGATTCTCCTCTGTGGCTCGCTAGCGGTCACATTGCACTCATCCTCTCTCCATACGCTTACGAGGTTAGCTGTCGGATTCGGGCGGTGAGAGTCGCCCTACCTGTATAGATGCGAGCTCACTCGCACCTTCTACAGGATTCACCCCATAACCGGCTTCCGACTCTCACATCGTCTGCCGATTGTTGGTTCCCCCGCTTTCCTTATCGGAAATTAAGCGGATCAAATATTCGATTGTTGTTGAAACAGGAGTAATCATACCCTTATGCAGGAAGAATTGTAAAACCTGATTGATGCCAAAATAATGCAAATTAAAAACTATTTTCGTATTGGATAGCGCTTACTTGATATCCAATCTCTCTATATCTCTTGTTTACTCGAGTTTTAATCCATTAGCGAAAAGCGGGCATACCATGTGATTTTATTCACCACAAATGTAGAAATCTCAAAAAATCGCCTTTATAGGTAAGAAAACAAGAAGTCGAGATTAAGCGAGGAAGAAGCCCGATAACTCGCAATAAATACCTATTTGGTTCCCTTTTCCGTCGTAGTAGGCAGGATTTGGTTTAAATCGCGCTCAAAAGAACACTTTCTGTTTTTACAGAAACACCTTGAAAAGAGTATGATTCGGGTTGAATCTATTTCACAAAATACATTCAACGCTGAGTTCCTGTATTTGCAGGGAACGGGGGAACCATCAGGCCACATGGCCTACTTGGGGTGAATCCGAAGGAGACTGTCCAAGTCTCACATAGGTAGGGCGACTCTCACCGTCCGAATCCGACAGCTAACCTCGTAAGCGTAAAGAGAGAGACCCTTGATCCGCCACGCTTTGGCACAGGTGTGTGTATACCTGTATTCCAAAACCGCAGCAGAGGTCCTCCTCTTGCTGCGGTTTTTGCGTTACCTGAATCTATAGGGTGATAGCATGCTGGACGGGGTGAAAGGAATGAAACACTATTATTGGGGAACTCAGCAAGGGCTACTTGAGCCGATAAGTCTAAATTATGTTTGCTTTGGAGCGTTGTGGTTCGAAGAGGATCATCACAGAACTATTGTCGGCTATGCTTTTGGTCAGAAGCAGATTGAATCACTTCGCCATTTCAGCAGCCCATCTACCTGTGAATACTGTATGGACCGAACAATTATATACGAAATATATAAAAGTATCCGAGAAAAGCAACAGCTGCAGGATTGGTCAGCACACCAACGTTTTCCGTGGCTCACCGCTTTTAAGGAACCGTGGAAAGATGTTGCTGTCGGTTGGTACGTAATGAGATCCCGCAGCACCTTCCCCTTACATTTATCCGTTATACGCAAACAGAAATTCGGACTATGGCTGGAGCATGCCGCAGTCTGTGAGAATGAAGCTGAAATGCTCGCCTGTATAGAGAAGGCTAACGTCATTCACCATGTAGATCTTAAGCTTTTGGAAACCTAAGGAGGAGAAACCTGTCATGGACCAGCGAAGACTATCTCGCATAGAAGTATTCGTCTTTGATTCACCTGAACCTATTCACTATGGAATGGAGGCTGATCAAGGCAGCCGTTATGGCATCCTGAAACTTACTTGTAAAGGAGGTAGCAGCTGGGGGGCATGTCTTATCTCTGCCAATACCAAAACTTTCGATCTTATTAAATGGAGTTCTTTTCTCAGAATGATATACCATTGCCGGCTAGAGGAAGCGATAGATAAAGTACGTACCCATGGTTCAGAGTGGGATCAGACTCAGTTTGAGCTAGTGCAAGGTGCTTTACAGGATTTAAAAGCCAAGCTGCAGGGTAAATCCTTGGCAGGGCACATTGAGCAAGGTCGTCTGTACAGAGCTGTCGCTGGTGGGAGAGATTCCAAAGGAGGGCGGCTATATTATAAACCATCCAGTGTTGCGCTTCAAAAACATAGTTATCCAGAACCTGATACCGCCGAGCTTATCAACAAATCCATTTCTTACTTTTCTATATTATAGGTTCATCCCATAAACAATTCTGAAAGGATCGTGTTTATCATGCCTGACCCCTTACCTGCCGAATCCCCCCGTAGAACTATATTTGCAGAGTGTGTTCAAAAGTGTACGAATGATATCTATATGCTCAGTTCCATGTTGTTACAACAATCAGCAGAAGCCGAGAAGATTACTATCCGTACTTTTAAAGAGCTTCATAAAATATTCTGTCAAAAAAGCTTCGACAGCCAGCTATTCTCTATCGAAGCTTACCGCTCTTGTATCCGACAATGCGCCGATTATTACGCACGCCGGTCCCTTCTGTCTGCCAAGGCATTGCCTTGGGAGGAACAACTTATAAAAACGATGTGGTATGGCCTAAAGCTATCTTTACCTCAAATAAGCATCATCCTGCAAAAGAGTGTTCCTGTGCTAAAAGCGCTGCTTAGGCGTGTGCGGGAGCAACTGACTGCTCAAGAGGATTTGCTGCCTAGTGGTAATCTATCCGTTGTCTAATCCCTCAAAAGGAAACGACATTTGAGTGTACGGAGGATATATTGGACTCAGGAGCCCTGGAGTCCGCAACTATCTTCCAAATAACTTTTACGATATGTACACAAAAAAGAAAAAGCCACGGCATCTGCCGCGGCTTCCTTATTTCCTACTATTACGCTTTACTCTTACGAGCCTTTCCGTACATCCACAATCCCGCAATCATCCCCACCATGGCAATCCCAGTCATTACACCCTGAGTGAAATCCATTAAAGTGGACCCATTGATCGAGAGCATTCTACTAACCGTAGCCAGAGATACCGAACTCATTAAAAGCATCATATTGTATTGTTCACTTTTAGTCATGATTACCACTCCTTAAAAGTTCATATGAAGCCACTTAGATCTTGTAAGCCTTCATCGCTTTTCTGATCTCTTTAATACTTGGACGTTTGCCGTACATCAATACGCCTGTGCGATAGATCTTGGCAGCCAACCAGCCAAAGATGAACGTGGTAACAAGCAGGATGGCTAATGATACAATAACTTGCCAGATCGCTACTTCACCAACACCAATTCGGAGCAGCATGGTCAATGGAGAGGTGAAAGGCACATAACTCGCTACCTTAACCAGCAGAGTATCCGCATTAGAGATACTGAACAGTGGAACATAGAATGCTACGAAGCCTAACATCATAATCGGCATAACCGCTTGGCCAAGATCCTCTGTACGGCTGACAATCGAACCTACAGCTGCATACATCAAGGCATAGAGGAAATAACCTAGTACATAAAGAACAATTCCATAAAGCAACAAGTTAATATTAAGCTGGCCTAAATCCAGGTCTAAATCTTTCAAAATCGTTGCATTATGCGGAAGCTTAAGATTGACAACTACCGCTGCGATAATGACGCCAATTTGTAATAGTCCTACTAAGAAGACACCGATAACTTTACCGAACATTTGCGCTAAAGGTGAGGCACTTGTAATCAGAATCTCCATGATCCGCGAGCTCTTCTCTGAAGTAATCTCAGCTGCGATCATATTACCGGTCATCATGATAGACATGAAGAACAGCATAAGCATGGCGTATACAATGACGTAATTAATAGGTGGAGCGGATTCCTGCGACGCATCTTTATCTCCCGCAGTCCCATCAGGGTTGAGCTGCTGAGTAGCTATCTGTACCGGTGTTGACATAGCAGCAATCTGCTCCTGCGTCAGCTTGTCGCCAACGATGAACTGGGTGTTGGCCTGCTGAAGGGCATTTTGGAGATAGATTTGCACATCGCCCTTCAATTCACCATTTTCACTATGATAAGTAACGGGTGGAAGTCCTTCGCCAGTAGGTTCTGCAAAAGTAACGTACCCCTCTACAGTCCCTTCATCTAAAGCTTTCTTTAGCTCCGCATCGTCGGCAGAAGTATATTGCACAACTTTTGCCTGCGGCATTCCTTCAGGTGAAGTATATGCCTTCAACAACTCTGCAGCCTGATTTCTCTCTTCCGCGATCACAGCAATTTGAGTCTCTGCGTTTGTTTTAGAATCACCCTTAAACTGATCGATGATGTACGGAAGATTCATCCCAATGCTGAGCAGCAACACTAGAATTAATGTAGTAATCATGAATGATTTCGTTCTTACTTTATTTTTAAAGGTAAAGCCAATAATTGTCCCCATCTTATTCATGAGATTCACCCACCGCTCTGATAAAGATTTGATTTAATGTTGGTTCCTTAATTTCAAAATGCTCCACTTCACCCTGTGCCATCGCCTGCTGTAGGATACGTTGTGCTGCGCCGATCTCACTGATGGACAACAGATAACCTCGCTCCTGTCGCTGTACTGCTGTTACACCTGCAATTGATTCTAGACCGGTCACTTCGTTATCCGTACGCAACAATACTTGTTCACGAGGATACCCACTCTTAATCGTACGAATATCGCCCTGCACGACAGTATTGGAACGATCCAAAATCGTAATATTACGGCAAAGCTCTTCAACATGCTCCATCCGGTGAGTAGAGAATAAGATACTCGTTCCTTGATCACGTAATTCTTTTACCGTATCTTTCAGTAGTTCCACGTTAACAGGGTCCAAGCCACTGAAGGCTTCATCAAGGATGAGAATTTGCGGCTTATGAACGACTGCGGCGATAAAGCCCATTTTCTGCTGATTCCCTTTGGAGAGCTCTTCAATCTTCTTATTGTAATAATCCGGAACCTCAAACCGATCGAGCCAGTAGCGAAGGCTCTTATCTGCATCACTAGCCGACATCCCGCGCAGACGTGCCAAGTAGACGATTTGATCGCTTACCTTTACCTTTGGATATAATCCTCTTTCTTCGGGTAGATAGCCCATGGTTTGCTGAAGTTCGCTGTTATACGGCTTTCCATTATACAAAATATTCCCGCCATCAGGGTAAATTAGGCCAAGCACCATGCGCATTGTGGTTGTTTTTCCTGCACCATTTGCCCCCAGTAATCCGTAAATTTCCCCCTTGCCTACCGTTAGGTTAATTCCGTTTACAGCGGTTTTTTCTCCATATTGCTTCATTACACTTTCCAGCTTTAAGGCTTCCATTTCTCTAGTCCCCTCTCTTGTGATCAATCAGGATAGGACGGTGTCCCTGTGTCCATAAACCCAATATTTCGTCCAATTCTAAACTGCGACTCTTGATAACCTTTACGCCCAAGTCCTGAATGCGTTTCTCGTTCTTAGAAAATTGTTCTATGATAAAAGAAGCTACACCCGGTGTATCCATGGTAAAGTTAATACCTCCCGGTAATTCCGCTGATAACTCAGCAAGCTCCTCTTCACCTGCAACCTGTACCCATACCTCGGTCCAAGTACCGAATAAACTGTCTTTCTCGGCCATACCCAGCAGTTCACCTCTATGCATAAGCACGATATAATCTGCCAACCGCCGCACCTCTTCCACAATGTGTGTGGAGATGATGATCGTAGCGTTGTTCTCATCCATATATTTAAGAAGCGTCTCGATCATAATCTTCCAGGCAAAGGGATCAAGACCTGATGAAGGTTCATCCAATAGCAGCAGACTTGGGCGTGACGCAAGTGCTGCGGCAATTTCGAATTTCCGACGCTCACCCTTTGACATCTTAGAAAGCCTCATATGATATGGAACCTCAAAGCGATCCATTAGATCCTGAAAATACGACTCATCCCAGTTCGGATACCAATGCTGTCGAAATTGAGCTGCCTCTTCTGCATTCCAGTGGTTCTCCTCAGTAATCGACGTCTCAGGAACATAGGCAATGGTCTGCCGCAGCTCCAGAGGCAACCCGCTATTATACCTGTTCTCAAACCAATATATCTCGCCTTCCTCTGGATTGGTCAGCTGCATCAGTAGATTCAGTAGCGTGCTTTTGCCAGATCCATTCTGACCTACCAGGGCTGTAATATATCCTTTAGGCAGATTCATGGTCAGCGGTCCTATCGTCTTGTTTCGCCGTTGTTTAAGTACATTCCGCAATTCTATAGCCATCTGTACCATATGAGCATGCGCCCCCCCTTTCATTCCTTTGCTCTATACTTGCGTTCTACAATCTCCATAAAAATCTGCTCAAGTTCATCCTTGCTGCAATGTATCGATCGGCCGATATCCACAGCACTTTCAAGTGCTTTGCCTACCGTGTCCCGTTTGTATTCTTCCATTGCTCCGTCGCCTACATGGGATACAAAGGTACCTGTTCCTTGTCTCGTTCGCAGCAAACCTTCATTCTCCAGATCCTGATATACGCGCCGCACTGTAATTACACTGCATTTCAGATCTCCTGCGAACTCACGAATCGAGGGCAGTAGCGTACCTTCTGTAATGACTCCGCTAATGATTAAGGATCTAAGCTGAGTCTCTATCTGATGATAGAGGGGCTCTGCACTATTTTCGTTGATTTGTACCGGTATCCACATTATTTACACCTCGCCTTCCACTCTAGCGTGCTAGAGCGCAGTCCTTGCCATTCCGATTTTTTATACGAGATTGCGACTCTTCAGCCGATGTATAGTCCATTTAGAGAATAACTGCACAGATATTGTCCCCAGCAGAAGTGACCCCCACATGATCGGAGATAACAGCCCCCACTCCTTGGAATAGGAGATACTGTATAAAAACAAATTGCCTCCCCCAAGTGTAACTAGGAATGATATTCCCCACGATAACACTACGATAAGCAATGTTAGCCATAGATAAGCTTTGCCGCTAAAAAGATACTCAATAAAAATATATAGACCTGAGACCATGAATCCGAAGCCGAGCCATGTAATGGCAAAAGCTATATACGAGGGAACCGCCAGCTCTGTCCGGAAATTTTCCCCTAACAAGTAAACAATACCGAAGAATAACGTACCATTTAGAATAAAGGAGCCTACCCCCTGAAGTTTTCTCCGCGATAGTATTACTGCAGCTGGAATCGGTAAGGTTCTTAAGTAAACCAACATTTTTGTGTAAGAGTCTTCACTCCAATATTTCATGGAACGGCGAGAGAATGTTAATCCCAATAAGGGTATAAAGGAGAGAAATAAGAAATCTGTTATCATCGTCCGATCCTGCTCACCTAGTACGTCATTTGCTACCAGGCTAGTCATTCCACCAAGATAACACATAAAAATAACTGTTATTACGAGGGTCCCTAATATCTTTAATTTGTCTCCGCGAAAATCAGAGCGCAACATAAACCATGAATCTTTTAATGTTCTCATTAAAACTAACCTCGCTTTACAATGTCTTCAGCGTCTAGCAGAAGCAGGTGTTCATATCCCTGTGCTTACTGTATATATCTATATACACAGTATATGTCCTTAATTTACCATTGTCAATCCTGTAAATGGAAAACATTCAAGTTGATTAGGAGGTATGCGCTCCCCCCTTTGGAGAAGGCTTTGCACGTATGGGAAACTGATCATTATTGGGATTAACTGATCAGAGGATTAAACATAACTTATGGAGAGGTTGAATGTGAGCGAAGGACGCGGAGTGAGGACAGCCTCATTGTTGCTTCGTCAATGGGTTGTAGGTGTAGGGCCAGATGTTGTGGGGTGATTGAAGGGCGGGAGTGACTCCTCGGTGGTTGTGACCACTAATGGATGCGACCGCTCAATCGATGCGAAGGCTCGACGGGTGCTACTGCGAGTGGATGTGATCGCTCGGTGGGTGTAACTGCTAGTAGAATCAACAATTAGGGAAAACCTCCCTCTAATTACTTGGATTTAGCCTGAAATCATCGTTTTTAGGGAATTCCTCCCTATAAATTCACCCATTTCTACGTTTTAGAGCTTAAACGGTTAAAATACAGGGAGAAATTCCCTAATTATCGTTTTTCGAGCTCAAAACTTATCTTTTTCAGGGAGGTTTTCCCTAAAAATAAGTAAATAGAATGCTTCACATCACGCACTGTTCAGATCACAAGTGATTTCACAGTACAATTTCAAGATTTCAGCACTCCCCCAACTCCATAAACTAAAATAAGCCCACCATCCATCATCCCTATTTAGGAACGAGCAGATGCACAGGCTTATTTCATTACTATTCACACAAATTCACGTACGATTCGCACGCATATTCACATGCTCTTTTCACATGCCAATCACAAGCTCTATTCACGCAACTATCTTACGCGCCCAAAATAACTTCCCACACTGGCTTGGTGTGTCCACCTGGATACAGAACATAAAGCAGCACATACACCATAACGCCAGTAATCGCAGTAATGAACCAGATTATAGATGTCACTCTGCCCCACTTACGGTGCTTGGAGTACTTCGCCTTAAATCCAAGAGTTAACGTAGTAAGTCCGAATACCGCAGCTACCGTTGCCAGCACGATATGGAAGATCAGAAACACTTGATAAATCGTCTGAAGTTCATCCGGTCCGCCCCATGAGGTGTTTCCCACGAACAACGTTCTAGATACATAAACAATAAAAAACAGGAGCGCAGCGATTGCGGCAGCAATCATCGTCTTCTTGTGCGCCTCGCGTTTGCCCTTAATGATGAGCCACCAGCCAATAGCTACGAGCACCGCACTGAGCACGATGAACGATGTGCTAATAGTTGGAAACACCGTAAAAATATCCATGATTCTCCTCCTTGGCAGTCTACCAGTTATGCACGGGTCAAGGTGCTCTCCTCGAGTGCTGAGGAAGGCGTCGATAATTCATCGCCCTCTTGTCCGTTCTCTTTTTTATACCAATGATAGAACACATAAGCAAGCATAGAGGCAAAAATAAATTCCTGAATGAACTTCATCGCGATACCTCCCACCTGCTGATCCACTTTTGGTGACAACAATGAAAAGAACGCAGGACCCCCAAAATTCTGAAGTAAGGCAGAAGGATCACCCGATATACAATAGCCCATGGCAAGTGCCCAAGTCTCCGGATCACTGTAAGTAGCATAGAGCGGTTGATCTGCAAAAATAATCAGTCCGCAGGCTGGTGTCAGCAATACCATGTTTAGAAAAATAAACCCAATCTTGCCCAGTCCACTCGCCATTCGGCGCTCCGGTAGCGGATTGATCAATGTCCACCACATTAAGGCAGCTGTTAAAAATAAAACAATATAGTAGATTCTGTGAACGGTAAAATGTAGCATTACATAATCATGGATAACAGGAATATGGTACAAGGAAAATAGTCCATTAAACAGTAAGGCAGCTACCACCGGTCGAGCTAAAAAAGACAACCGACGAAATGGATTTACTCTCAATATGCTGCGCCAGATAAAATCCGGAATCCCCAGCATAATCAGCGGCACCGCCACTAGGTATGATAAGGCCATACTCACCATGTGGAAGGAAAACATCATATGTCCTAATAGACTAACAGGACCGCCTTGTGCCACATAAAGCGCAAGCATTCCGCACACAAATAGTGCTCTTCGCCAGAACGGAACCGGAACTGAATCGGCATAACGTCCAGCAATCGGACCAATCCAAACGAAATAACCCGCCGTCAGCAGCAGCATAACCGCCAAAAAAAGCGGGCTCCATAGTTCTGCAAAGCTAAAATATTGTAATCCCAGCATAACCCTAACCCCCTAACGCAGGATCTATCGAAACATCAAAAAGAGGGGGCATCTCAGCCCACCTCTTTCTTTATTGTCCGTTAATTCCACCAAACCCAGTACAGCGACATAATAATACAGGTACCGGCGGCAAAAAAACCACCCAGCATGAAGATAATCGGTATTAAATGTCCTTTATCTTTCAGGTGCATCCAGAAGCCCATCT
This sequence comes from Paenibacillus sp. B2(2019), assembly GCF_008370385.1. Classification (NCBI taxonomy): domain Bacteria; kingdom Bacillati; phylum Bacillota; class Bacilli; order Caryophanales; family Paenibacillaceae; genus Paenibacillus; species Paenibacillus sp. B2(2019). The sequence continues at coordinate 36,550 of NZ_VTZR01000003.1, read as the reverse complement.
GTACAATGACCTGAATGACTGCCATCACCAGTAGTAGAATAATCGCAAAGGTGGCATTCACACCTCCAGCCGCAACAGTAGCGAAAGCAATTAAGGTCAAGACAATGGACAGTATAAAGACAACAATATGCCTCTGTGGCCCTTCATGCCGATGACGATGTTTATACCCGTCGTTCTCTGGCAGATGCTGATCTTTCGTCATAGTGTCTAGCCCACCTTTCCAAGTAGGTATACAACCGTAAAGATGAAGACCCATACCACATCAATAAAATGCCAGTACATGGCTGACACATACACTTTTGGTGCAGTAACTACGGTTAATCCTTTACGCATGAGTTGCCCAATCAGGATGGCGATCCATGCAATCCCGAAAGCTACGTGCGCACCGTGGAATCCTACTAAGGTATAGAATGCCGAACTAAATGCACTTGTAGTCATTCCGAAGTCTTCGTGTCTCACATATTGAGTAAACTCATAGATCTCCAGAATCAGGAAGCCAAGCCCTAAGGCTACAGTTACCAAAAGCCAGTTACGAAGCACTGCCGGACGGTTCCTATGCATCGCTTGGATAGCGAATACACTCGTCAGACTGCTTACCAAAAGAATGAATGTTGCAGCAGCTACAAGCGGTAAGTGAAACAATTCATTCGCCGATGGCCCCTCATTCGTCTGATTACGCAATGCGAGGAACGTAGCGAACAACGTGCCGAACAATACCGCTTCCCCACCTAGAAACAACCAAAAGGCAAGAACCTTGTTTCGTCCTTCGAGCGTAGCTTTTTCCGGCTCGTGAGGAAATTCTTCCTTAGAAGCTTCTGCATGTGCCGTTGTCATGTCCGCTCACTTCCTTCCAGCTCTTCAGGTTCAATATGCCATCCATGATCATCATACAGCGAACGCAACAGCATAGATCCAAACGTAATGATAAGACCGATGGCTGTAACGATATAATTATTAAACATAAAGCTCATAAAGGCGTTGCCGAAGTCATCCCGACTGAACATGAAGCCAAGTCCAGCGATGAAAATCCCAACAGACATAGTGAACGGCAATATGGTCGCAGACGGCATATGAATCGAACCGACGGGTTCAGCCGGAGTCATGCCTTTATTTCCTGCCATCTTTTCTTTCCAGAATGCATCAATTCCACGGATAAGCGGGGTTTGCTTGAAATTATATTCTGGCGGTGGCGAAGAAATCGTCCATTCTAGTGTACGTCCATCCTCCCACGGATCATCAGCTGCATCCATTGGCTTTCTTGAAGTTAGGAAGACATTGACTAAGAAAATAATCGTACCGACAGCCATCAGCCCAGCACCAATTGTACTGACTAAATTCAGCAAATCGAATTGCTGATTCGGCAAATACGTGAATACCCGACGTTGCATCCCCATGAGTCCAAGGAAATGTTGTACAAAGAATGTCAGATGGAATCCGATGATAAACGTCCAGAAGGTCCATTTGCCCAACTTCTCACTTAGCATCCGTCCAAACATCTTCGGCCACCAGTAATGCAGACCTGCAAACAGGCCAAGCACCAAGCCGCCCACAATAACGTAGTGAAAATGCGCTACAACAAAATACGTATCATGGAACTGAAAGTCAGCAGGCGCAGAAGCCAGCATGACGCCAGTGACGCCACCCATCGTAAAGGTAGGAATGAATCCTGCCGCGAACAGGTTCGGTGTCGTGAAGCGCACTTGCCCGCCCCACATCGTGAACAACCAGTTAAAAATCTTGATTCCTGTCGGAACCGCAATCAACATCGTAGATACAGAGAACAACGCGTTAGCTACCGGCCCAAGTCCGGTAGTGAACATATGGTGAGCCCAAACCATGAAGCCCAGGAAGGCAATCAGGATGGTAGCGAACACCATTGAGCTATACCCGAACAGTCGCTTCCGTGAAAAAGTCGGGATAACCTCCGATATAATTCCGAAGGCAGGCAGAATGAGGATATATACTTCTGGATGACCAAATATCCAGAAGATATGTTGCCAGAGCACCGGGTTACCCCCAGCCCCAACCTCGAAGAAATTGGCTCCAAGTATCCGGTCGAATGTCAGCAGTACTAGACCTACTGTAACTGCCGGAAATGCAAACAAAATAATTGCGGAAGTAATAAATGTAGTCCAAGCAAACATCGGCATCCGCATGTAGGTCATTCCCGGCGCGCGCATCGTAATGATCGTGGCTAGAAAGTTAATCCCCCCGATGAGGGTCCCTAATCCGGCAATTTGAAGACCAATCGTATAAAAGTCTACACCGTGTGTAGTGCTGTATGTACTCGTAGATAGTGGGGTGTAGGCGGTCCATCCGGCATCAGGAGCACCACCCATTATCCAGCTGAGATTCAGTAGAATTCCGCCGAACAGGAAGGTCCAGAAGCCAAGTGCATTTAGAAAAGGAAAGGCTACGTCACGTGCACCGATCTGTAGCGGTATGACGGCATTCATTAAGGCGAAGATGATTGGCATGACGCCGAGGAATATCATCGTCGTACCATGCATGGTAATAAGTTCATTAAACGTTTGGGCATCCAAAAAATTATTCATTGGTTTGATGAGTTGCCAGCGAATCAGAAGTGCTTCAATTCCGCCGATACCAAAAAATAATCCTCCGGCCCATAGGTACAAAATTGCGATTTTTTTATGATCGACGGTTGTTAGCCAATCCATAAGTCCTGTATGGCGCTTCACACTGTGGCCATGCCCCAGAGGCTTGGATGAATTCAAGGTATGCGCTGCTTGAGCCAAAGTTCGTACCCCCTTTTTCGAAAGTTCCGCCCGCCTTTAGGCTAAGGCATTAGTCCAGCTTATAGTTGGCCAGATACTCAGCAATGCCATCAATCTCCGCATCACTTAGGCCTAGATCTTTGGGGTTAGGCATCAGATTGCCCGGTTTTACGGATTGTGGATCATGCAGCCATGTTTTGAGATTCTCCTCAATTGGTGCACCATCTTCCCTCGTGTCGTCGTTGAGCAGGATCCCTGCAATCGACTCCCGAGAACCAATTCCAGTCAAGTTCGGCGCATTATTAATCCCTTGATCACCTACAGCGTGGCAAGTCAGACACGCCGCTTTGAACTTCTCAGCTAAAGCAGGATCCTCTGGCAGCACAGCTACGGGTGCTTTCATCGAATCTATCCACTTCTGAAAGTCTTGTTCACTAACCGATTTCACCTTAAATTCCATGAATCCATGTGACGGCCCGCATAGCTCCGCACATTTGCCACGGTAAACGCCTTCATTAGGTGCACTGAAGCTGAAACGGTTAATCGTTCCGGCTGGGTTGGTGTCGATTTTACCGGAAAGGGAAGGGACCCAGAAGGAGTGCAGCACGTCTTTAGTTTCCAGTTCAAAGGCAATATCCTTGCCCACCGGAATAATCAGATCCTGCGCTGTAGTCACCTTGTAATCGGTATACTCAAACTCCCACCAATATTGGTGGCCGGTTACTTTAACCTTAATCGCATCCTTGTCATTGGCATGATCATCTCCTGCGGCGAACACTGCTTTCACCGTTGGAACTGCCAGTACCACTACGAGGATAAGCGGAATGACCGTCCAGAGAATCTCAAGCTTGATGCTACCCTCAACCTGCTCAGGGATTTCATTCTGACCCGGCTTTCGACGGAAACGGATCAGTACATAAGCTGCAATCGTAAAGACAATCAGCAACACGACGATCATAATACTGATCGACAGCTCCATTAATCCGTAAGACATTTCCGCCTGAGGCCCTTGTGGTCTGAGCGCTGACAAGTCCTCACGGCCGCACCCGGCAAGAAAGAGACCAAACATAGCGGTCATGGGAAGGAGTCGCTTTACAGCCTGCCACGTTTTCATCATTGATCTACCCCGCTTTTCCCGATTTCGTAGGTTCCTGTTTTTTTCTGTCAATTATAACAATCACTATTAATATAAGTTTAAGGGAAAGTTTTGTCAATCGTTCACAACTAGTTCACATTGTAATTTTCGACATAAAAATTCCTTGTCCCACCTGCATTTATGCGCATTTTTTGAAAACGCAATCAAATAAAAAATGATCATTAAAGCGCATTCATTGTGAAATGTGTCTATTAATTCATTTGACTATTCTATGAGAAACAATATTTCTTATTCATAAATGTACATACAAAAAAAACCGATTCCTGCAACAAACGCTGCTCGGGCACGGTTTATAAGAATCCTCGTGGATGTTATTACTCAAAATGATGTCAAAAGTAAGTGACACTCGTATCTGTTAGCTAGGAGACGGATGAATTCATCTTTACCAGCTCATGCTCCACGACCATGGTCAGTTCTTCTTCATAGCCTCCGGTAATCCGATATTTTCGGACGTACTCCTTTACGAATTTCTTGGGATCTTTGGGCCGGAAAATGCGTGTCATTTCCCGTAAACTTTCCTTGACTTCGTTATGACCTTTACTTGCCATGATTCAGTTCCCTCCCAAAACATTGAAAATGAATGCTCCGTTGTAGAGAATGCATGATGAAAAGTACGCCGTAACCTCGAATGCAAGTGAAGTAACCATTACACATACGTGGCTTGCATTATCCGCCAAAACGTAAAATTCAAAGCTTCAAAGCCTTGAGATACTGGTTCGCCGGTGAAGCAGGTTCGTCGTGATTTGGGCTGAGAGTAAGGACGCCTGTTGAACGAAAGCTCCTTGACACTTTTATTACCCGAAGAGCCACTTACTGAATCACCCCTTTCGGGCCTTATCGTTATATTGTATCATATTCCGGTCCAACTTCCACCTTTCCTTGTAAAATGTGCTAATTGGAAAATTTTTATTTTTTTACAATGTTCTTCGTAAGTCATATTGCTCGTGTCGGGTTAAAATACAATATGCTCTATAGCAGGCCACACCTAGCACATACCACAGCAAGAAAAGGAGATCATTATGGGCCAACCTACACCATTACTGACTTCATCTTATAACGTAGTTCCCGCGATGACTACCGCGCTACCCGAGGAAACTGCAACGCGCCGTGAGGGTCTTGAACAAGCTGATTATGCTATTCAGAAAGAATATCCAAAGATGCATAGTATGCTTATTGCTCGCCATGGCAAGCTCATCTTTGAACGTTATTACGGCAACCATCATGCCGGGGCATTAAATGATCTTCGATCTGCGACTAAAAGCTTTATCAGCGCAATTATCGGAATTGCTATCGATCGGGGAGATATCCCTGATATCGATGTCTCGGTTTCCAAGGTACTTCGTAAACATGTTCCATACCTGCACTCCCCTCATTTATCAAAAATCACTCTCCGTCATCTGCTTACCATGACTTCCGGATTTAGCTGGATCACGGGCAAGAAGCTGGGGGAGCCTTTCGTCCGGAATCTCCATCGTAGTCGCCGCTGGGGTTCCTTTGCTCTTAGTATGAACATAATTCCGGAACATATCGGTCAATTTCAATACCGTAGTATCGACACCCATCTGATTTCGATGATCCTTAGTGAATCTACAGGTCTCGATGCATTCACCTATGCTGCTGAGCATTTATTTAGCCCTCTCCGAATGACTCACACGGCTTGGTTACCGAGTCCCGAAGGACATAGTATGGGACATATTGGTTTGTACTTAAACTCAAGAGATATGGCAAAATTTGGTATGTGTCTGCTTAATAAAGGCGTATTTGCGAAGCAGCAGATCATTCCGAAGCATTGGCTGCAAGAAGCACTAACTGTACAGACTACGGGATACCCGGCTTTTGGAGATTACGGATATCAGTTCTGGGTGGGTACGATGAGCGGCCAACCCTACAAGCTTGCCCACGGTCATGGCGGACAGCAAATCCTTATCCTACCCAATTTAGATGCGGTTGTGGTCTTTACAGCAGAGAGTAAGACAAACAATTGGAAGAGCCCCCGCAAGCTGTTGGAAAAGTATATTATACCCACAATGAGCTAAACATACTTTTTCCTGACAAGTCATAGGCTTTTAAGGAAGAAGGAGTAGCGAACTAACCCCCTTCTTCTCCAAGTAGAAGGAGAGTGAGCCCTTTGTCCCCTTTCAAATCATCCACCGGATTACCCGATAATATTGCGGGCGCGCTGTGCTATTTTTTCCCTTTTATCGGCGGCGTGGTCTTTCTCGCTCTGGAGAAACGCAACCGCTTCGTGCTGTTCCACGCGTTGCAATCACTGCTTACGTTCGGCGTGCTGATGATTCTCCATGTCCTAACCGGATTTATCCCTTTTCTCGGTTCTCTGTTGAGTGCAATCCTTTCTCTTTGCAGCTTTGCTATATGGCTGCTTATGATCTATCAAGCTTTAAGCAGCAGATGGTATAAGCTCCCTTGGGTTGGGGATATCGCAGAAAGTCAGATTCGGCATCTATAAACACCGCTGAACTAACACCTCTTATCGCTGAAAAGTATTCCCTTTTGCCCATCCACTCCTTACAATGGAAAGACGGGCATCAACGGAATTCTACAGGCTGGAGGAATTTAAATGTATCTATTCATCATAAACCCGCGTTCCGGCGGGGGCGCAGGCGGGCGGACCTGGCATACTGTAGAGGCGATCATGAAAGAGCGGATGCTGCCATATATGACCTTGTTTACGCATAGCGCAGAGGGTGCAGAAGCCCTCGTTCTAAATACAATTAAACACCGTGAGGACTGGAAAGCCGCGATTGTAATCGGCGGCGATGGCACGCTGCACAGCATTTTGGGTGCCCTTCGTGGCAAAGATATTCCTATGGCAATCATCCCTGCCGGCTCCGGTAACGACTCCGCACGCGGCTTCGCCATTCCCCTTTCGACTGAAGCCGCGCTGGAAGCTGCACTTAGCGAACGGTATATCGAAGCCGATCTGATCTCAGGCGCAAACGGACTGACTTTAACAGCCGTTGCCAACGGCTTCGATGCTCAGGTGGCCGAGAATGTGAATGCCAGCCGTTACAAACGGCTGTGCAATGCCATTGGCGCAGGCCAACTGGCTTATATCATCGGCATATTGCATACGCTGATGACGTTTAAGCCATGCCGGGTGAGTGTTGCGTGCGACGGGACGGAGCACGTCTTTGAGAAGGCATGGCTGGTCTCGGTCTGCAACCTGCCCAGCTACGGCGGCGGGCTCTTGATCTGCCCGCAGGCGAAGGCCGATGACGGCCAGCTCGACGTCTGCGTCGTGCACGGGTGCAGCCGCGGGCAGCTGCTGCGGCTGTTCCCAACGGTACTGAAGGGCAAGCATGTAGCGTTGCCCTTCGTGTCGATGCTGCGTGGACGTAGCGTAGCCGTCAACTTCGCAGAGGCCCGGCCGGCGATCGGCGATGGCGAGAGCTTCGGCAAAGGGCCGCTTGCCGTACGCTGCGAGCCAGGGACGCTGCGGGTGCTCTCGCCGCTGGCGGCGGTTGGCGCACAGCGCCCCGCCGATGCTGCAGCGGCATGCGGTGGCAACGGGTAAGCCATACCCGTGCATATCACAAACAAAAAACAGCAAGAGACAGGCTTCCAAACCTGTCTCTTGCTGTTTTAATGTTAACTTCGTCCTAATCTTCAGGAAAGAGTCTCAGCCAAGCTGCTCTTACTCTTCATCCACAAAAGAAATGTTTCCATCCTCCAGTGAAGCGATCCGCACAAGTGATTCTACCCGGTATCCAGCTTCCTGCAGCAGCCGATTCCCCGGCTGGAACGCTTTTTCTATCACAATACCAATCCCAACTACACTTCCCCCTGCTTGCTCAACAATTCGAGCAAGTCCGAAGGCGGCTTCGCCATTTGCCAAGAAATCATCGACAATTAGAACCCGCTCTCCCGGAGCAATGAACTTCTTAGAAACGGTGATCTCATTCGTTTCTTTCTTCGTGAAGGAGTACACCTTCTCTACATAAATATCCTCTGTCAGCGTCAACGATTTCTGCTTACGTGCAAAAATCAGCGGAACCTCCAGCTCTAATGCCGTCATAATCCCCGGAGCAATTCCCGAAGATTCAATCGTCAGTACCTTCGTAATCTCTTCGCCGGAAAAACGGCGGGTAAACTCACGGCCAACCTCACGCATTAGAAAGGGGTCCATCTGATGATTCAGAAAAGAATCTACCTTGAGCACGCCTTGCCCGAGTACAATACCTTCTTTTAACACCTTTTGTCTCAACAGCTCCATTGTGCTCCTCCTTCTCCCATCAATGAATCCTTTCTCCCCACTTTATAGACCTGTCGGTTTTTGTGGTAATAAATTTCCAACGATAGATTTTAAGTTATGATCATCTTTGCTCTTTTCTTGCCCGTTATCATAACCCGTAATTCGAATCTCCACGAAATCGCCCGGATTTACCGGTTTAAAGATCAATTTCTCGCGGTCTTCCAGTCTCACGTTAAATTTCATGTCCTTGAACATTTCAACTAGCTCTGCTTCTCCGGGACTTGCTCCTTTATCCAGAAACAGCAGTCCACGCAATTTTTTAGGACCATCCTCATGCACCACTTCAAAATGTACGATACATTCCATGCTTTTCACCTCCCTGTAATAGCTACTGCGCCTGTTCTTCCCCATCATCGCCTGGATCATGCATCACATATTTGCTGTGAATTTTGCTGTAACGCTCACCATAACGTTCTTCTAATTCTGCGCCCATATCCTGCTCCAGCTCGAACAGCACCATTTCCTGTGCAAAATGATTCAATAGCAGATCTACTAACACCGGGTGCTCGGTTACAACCGCTTGCGCCGATCCATCTTCATAGCGCATCCCGAGCATACACCAGCTCCGATCGATCACGAATGAGAACTTCCGTCCATCTGTTCGCTGAGAATCTCTTCCGAGAGGCGGCCATACCGGATAGGCGGCAGGAGCAGCATTGCCACCATCAAACGCCCACAAGAGTCTAACGCCACGCAACTCCGCCTGTTCAAGTTCACTCCGTAGAAGTGACGCTTCCTCACGCCACATATCCACTACGATCTCTTGCTCAGCCATATTAAGTTGGCGAATAAGAGCGCCCAATACATTGCGGTCACCTTCCACATTATAAAACGAAGGGCTAACAGGTCCACCGCGAGGCATCTCACTTTCCATATAAGCCAGTGAAGCTTGAACCCGTCCCGAGATCATGGTCGCAAGCTCCTCTGGATTGAGAACACTGTACCGCGCAGGTTCTCCTTCGCCACATCGTACATATCCCTGCTGCGTAAGGCGTTGTAACGCCGCATACACATTCGATCTTGAAACTCCGAGCTGTTTGGCAACCTCATAGCCAGAAGCCTGACCTTTTGTCGCAAGCTCTACCATAATTTTGGACTCCATCTCTGTGAAGCCCAGATTGCGCAGATGCAGCAGCAGCTGTTCCATCTTGTTGTCCCCCTAAGCTGACTGAAATCCGTTCTATATTTGCTCTGACCCACATCGCGGGCACCATAAGGAGCCCTTAGGTAATTCGTTCCGACAGATTTGGCACTGGATCATATCTCGTACACCATGGTCCTCAGTGACCGCAGATTCCTCCTGGTGCTCATTCTTGTGCCATTCGCCGAAGCGACGGTCTAGTTCAAGTTGTCTTTTTCTTTCCCGTTCCAGCTGCTCGGCTTGTTTACGTTCCCGCTCAATCTCTTGCTCGCTCGCCTTATATTCTTCAAGTGGCAGCTCATCATCCGGATGCTGAACTTCAGCATATACAACACTCTGCGGGTGCAGCTTCATTGCAATTTCCTTCTCTTCATCCGTAAGCTCATCTGCACCATAATATTGATCTTCGTCATCTTCATTCACAGATTGAACAAATACCGGTGTAGAAGGCACCCTTCTCGAAGCGGACAATGGCTCCAGCTTACTTCCGCATTTCGGACAAAAGTTTGCATCAAGCGCCACAATATGACCACATGAACATAACCGCTCGTTTTTCAGCTCAGCAATTCGTGTCCGCAGGACTTCGATTTTTTCCTGAAGTTTGGAACAGTTACGGGACAGCTCCACCATTTTACCTTCAGCTACCGACATATCCTTTGAACGATATCCTTCATAAAAAAGTCTGCCCATTTTCGTAAATTCAACTTCCATCTCTTGTTCAACATCGGAAATAAGTCCGTTCAGCTTGCCGATCTCTACTGAGTTTTGGGCTTTTTCGGTAACCCGGCTCGCGCTATCTTTAATTTTTTGATAAAACTCATTACAGTTCCTCCCTCTCCAGCGATACGTGTTTCTATCATACCAAATGTATCGAGTAGATTCATTAATGTGCTTTAATACGCGATTTAGAGGAGAATGTTCCTATAAAATCCATACTAATTGATTTAAGCCACTTCCCCCTTACACTTATGGGTTATATTTCCTAATTTTGAATGTAATTTTGCGTCAGGGGTTCTACATCGGTTAAAATAGAATTATCACAAATAACGAAATCGGGAGAGTTTCAGTGGAAGAACATGAGAGCACACAGCTTACGCTTAGTCAGCTACAGGTACACGTAAAGGATCTGCAACAGTGGCAAGGTAACAGCAACGAGGATTTCGCCAAACTGGTTAACGAATTCGAAGCCTTACCGGCACTCTATCGCCACGCGTTAAATGATCTTCAGAATAAAATTGATGTAATCAAGACGGAATGGCAATCCCGCGACGGCTTCAGTCCCATCGAACATGTCAAATGCCGGATCAAAGAACCAAAGAGCATTCTTCAAAAGATGGAGCGCAAAGGCTACGGTTTCAGCTTGGAAAATATGGAGCAATACATTCACGATATTGCCGGAATGCGGATTGTATGTGCCTTCGTTAAAGATATATACCGTTTAGTAGATCATCTTAGTACACGCGAAGACATCCGCGTGCTTGAGATTAAAGATTATATAGCTCATCCTAAACCAAACGGATATCAAAGCCTTCATCTTATAGTCGGTATCCCACTCGTCCTGCTGGAAGGAACACGCTGGGTCAAGGCTGAGATCCAGCTGCGCACCCTAGCTATGGACTTTTGGGCAAGCATGGAACATATTCTGTATTATAAATTCGATAAGCAGTTGCCTTCGCATGTCGCTGAGGAACTGAAAGAAGCCGCGCGCGCCGCTGATGAACTAGATCAAAAAATGCTTCGTCTTCGCCGCGAAATTCTAGAGCTTTCAGAAGGAGAATTGCCCCCTGCTGGTCAGCATTAGAATAACTAACCAGAAACTCTGTTAGATAGTTAGGCAAAACAAGAGGCTGTTTCAAGAGTAGCATTCACTACTTTTGAGACAGCCTCTTTCGTATTTTCACTTACCGCTTAATCGGACCCTTAGTCGCTCGACGTGCAGACGCTTCTGCAACCCGCTGCATAATCAAAGTTAATCCCTCAATGGCTTTAGGTGTCTGCGGTAGCAATGTTCCCCAGTCTTCTGTAACTTCAGCTACTACTACCGGCGAAGGAAACGGTCTAGCCGCAATCTCATGGAACTGTGGCCCAGGCTGATGTAGCGAACCTTCAGCAGCCGCTTCTGCCAGCCATTCGCCAGAGGAAATGGCCGGACCCTTGCGTTCAAGCCGAGCCAATTCCGTAGAAAGTTCACTAACAGAGGCCTCTTCTTCCTCTGTTTCAGCTTCGTCGCTAGAAATATTCCCTTCAGCCCAAAGGGCAAAAATTCCGTCCAAGAGCTCTCCTTTAGTAAATCCTCTCAGCGAAAGTGCCAGCAGTGGCTCTTCAGCAAGACGTTCTTTAATAAGCTTCAAAGTCTCCGCCTTATACTCCACACCTTCACCCTCAAAAAGGGCTTGCTCCAGCTCACTATCGGTAGGTAGAAGCTCAAGCTCTGCCAGTTCACCCGTCAAACGCCCTTGCAGCAAGGCAAATACTTCCCCGGGACTTAGTGCCAGACTTCGTAATATTTCTTTTCTTCGGGAAGCATGCCATACCGGAACCTTCAGAGAGAGAGGTCGATCCGCTTGTTGTTCCTGAGCAGGCGCGCTGGCGTTCAATTCACCCTTCGACCGAGACCCTCCCGTCACTTTCCCAGGTAGCACCGTCCATGCTGCTTTTACTAATCCAGGCACAACTTCCAGCTGCATCTCTAACCGTTCACTCATTGTTCGATCCCTCCGTAACACTCATATCTGTCTTACATCCAGTCCTGATCCTGCAGTTCAATAAGTTCCTTCAGCTCATGATTGGACATCTCAGTCAACCATGTTTCGCCAGAGCCAACAACCTGCTCGGAAAGATTTTTCTTACGCTCAATCAATTCATCAATACGTTCTTCCAACGTTCCTTGGCAAATCAACTTATGCACTTGAACATTTTTATCCTGACCAATTCGGAACGCCCGGTCTGTCGCCTGATTCTCAACTGCCGGATTCCACCAACGGTCGTAATGGATGACATGATTAGCTCTTGTAAGGTTCAACCCTACGCCACCCGCTTTTAAAGAAAGTACGAAGAAGGATGGGCCTTTTCCCTCTTGAAAATCATGAACCATCTCGTCGCGCTCTCGTTTAGGAATTCCGCCGTGCAAGAACAGCGGCGCTGTTCCATAACGCTTAGTCAGCTTGCTAACCAAGAGCTCACCCATCGCTACATATTGAGTAAAGATCAACACAGATTCTCCGACCTCCGCAATGCTATCCAGAATCTCGAACATGACTTCCATTTTACCGGAATGCTCACTTCGTGGACCCCTGCCTTCTTCTTTGCGGAATAGCTGAGGATGATTACAAATCTGCTTCAATTTCGTTAGAGAAGACAGCACGAGTCCTCTGCGAGCCATCCCGCTACTCTCTCCGATCACGCCAAGCATTTCATCCACGACACCCTGATATAGGACTGCCTGTGTTTCCGTCAGCGGACAATAAGACTTCAGCTCCAGCTTCTCCGGTAAATCTTTAGAGATATCCGGATCGCTTTTCAAGCGGCGCAACAAGAACGGAGATACCAAGCGATGCAATTCCCTTAGTCGTTCTCCACCCTCTCCAGATACATAACGCTGCCGGAAGGAATGGTAGGTTCCTAGATAACCCGGGTTTAAAAAGTGAAAAATAGACCATAACTCACCTAGTCTGTTCTCTACAGGTGTCCCCGTCATAGCTATGCGATGCGGCGCTGATAGCTTCATCACACTTTGCGCCTGTTTCGTCCGATGATTCTTAATATACTGAGCTTCATCCAGCACCACAGTGGACCACTGAACATTCGCTAAATCCTCGCTGTCACGACCTGCTAAATGATAGGTCGTCAATACAATATCATGACTGGCAGCCAGTTCTAAAAAGCTATCTCCCCGCACTCGGCGTCCACCATGATGAATGTGAACTTTAAGAGAAGGCGCAAAGCGCTGCAATTCCCGCTGCCAGTTCCCCAAAAGTGAGGTTGGGCATAGAATCAAGACAGGCTCCTGCTTCTCTTCAGGTGGAGCACTTAAAGCGCGGTCCAGCAGGCAGGTAATGACCTGCACCGTCTTACCAAGACCCATGTCATCGGCCAGACACACCCCAAATCCCAGACCACTGAGAACGGAGAGCCATTGATAGCCGCGCTCCTGATAAGGTCTCAGGGTGCCGTGCAGACCTTCAGGTACGGCACGCACTGGAAGATTACGCAATATGTCGCCCCGCATCAGCGATGACAATAGTCCGGATGTTTCCATCCCCGTGACCGACATCCCTTTCCAGAGCCGCTCTTCACCATCCTCAGCCTCTAGACGCATCCAATCGGCTGCGGTCATTTCCCCATTTTCATGGCGTTTCATATATCTAAGAACCTGGCGAATTTCTTTAGGATCTACCTCAATCCATTCTCCGCGGAAACGTACAAAGGGTACGCCTGCCTCCACTAGTGCGTTTAGTTCTTCTTCACTGATTGTACTCTCCCCAAGTGAGGCTTCAATGCGAAATGAAATCAGCTCTTCCATCCCAAGAGCCACTGGAGCAGGACTATCAATCCCACTCACTACCGGCTGCATTTTCATTTTCATGCCAATCCGGCGGCGTCCCTCACGGCTCCAGCGCGATGGCATCTGCACGGTTATTCCACGCTCACGCAGCTGCTGCACCGTCTCCTTCAAAAAGAAATAAAGACGCTCTGGTTCCAAATCTGCTCCCGTAGGTGCAGGCATAGAAAGAGCGCGCTCTATGTCTGGAGAGATTCTTGCCGCTCGGCCCAGCGCTATAAGAAGCTGCTGCTGTATATTGCGATAGCGTTTCCCCCATAACGTAAACTCTCGTTCCTTACTGCTCCAAATCGATTTTGCCGGAATCCAGAATTCCCCTTCTTCCTTGTTCTCCGCCCAGAAGGTTAAGCGCCAGATTTCGTCATTATCTCCAGGGGGCTCAAGACGTAGCCCAAGACCCAGCTGTCCACTCCGCGCTTCTTCAGGTTCCGATTGCGGCACATCGCTACCAGCTGTCTCATTCACAGTAGCCAGAAGATCTGTCACCTCTGCTTGAGTTCCCTGCACGGGTATATCCCGGCTGCCTGTAAGAAGACTATTCCACCACAGCTCAGTTAAAGGGGAGTAACCCCGGCGATAATTGGCTTTGTAAGGGGTAAGTTCACTTTCAATACCCGCAATCACTTTCTTGATCTCTGCAGTCATTACCGCCTGCATAAAGGAGTAAAGCACATAGGCGCCAGCCTCTTCCCTCGAAGATAAATCCCCCGCTTCAGCAATATGCGTCCCTAAGGCCAATACCGGCATGGACGACGCCAGCTGCAGAAAGATCTCCTTATCCTCCTGCTTTCGAAAAGCTGGAGACCAGCAGACCGTTGCTGCCTGTTCACCACCACGACGGCGTGAACCTACCGGACGTGGGGGCAAGGCTCCTGGCGTAACGCCGCCTGTACCCATCAATTCCAGCGCAAAGCGAGCTGCTGCCGCCCAATAGCGCAATTCGCCTCCAGGCTCTACTCCCTGATCTCGGCATAACGTCTCATCCCATGCCAGAAGCAGTTCAAATGCATCGCTAGGGACTAAGGCGAGCCCTTCGAATGTTCTTCCGGGCAATCCACGGCGTGCTGGCTTCCCCTCTACAGGAGGAGCCGGATATTTCACTTCTGCGAGCCGCAGAGCAGCACTCGCAAAAGGGCGAACTCCTCCCTGCAGCTCCAGCCGCTTCACCACTCGGGTCCAAGCGTCAACCTTCGGCTCCGAAGTTTCGCCAGAGAAGCAAAATAACACATCCCCCAACCATATTGCATAAAGATGCTTAGTCATCGGTGATCTCCTGTCTTTTAAGCAAGCAAAAAAAGAACCAGTCCGCCACCATCAGGTGGTAACTGCAACCTTTTCCGCGAGAAATAAATTTTGAAGCTATACAAGTAGAAGTAGTTTCTCCATCCTTTTAGAGATGAGATACACTCCTGTAAGAAATATAAGGATAAAGAACTAGGATAAAACTTATCTGCTCTTGAATCTTCATCTCTTCATCTTATACGAAAAAGCGCTGATTTAAAAACGTTTCTGCATATTTTCTGTAGATTTTTATACAAATAAAGTTGAAGTACGTAGAAACACCCATGAATTTGATTCATTTCAGCATATTTTTAATAAATGTTCTATCCACTATCGTAAAGTACCCTTCACCACTACCATACTATCCATGAACATTATGACTCACTAGTCACTTCTTTTCTTGTTTATAGTCTTAATTGTGCCGAAAGCGGGTATATTCTAAGTAAGCATCACCCTATTAAAAAGCTAGGGAGTGAATTCTTTGAGACGTTATAATCCTTATAAATGGTGGAATCTTCTGTTCTTTTTAGGTGTGATTATCGTGAATGTGCTCTCGGTCACCTTACCATTAGGCGGGCACAGCACTGGAGAAATCTCTGATAAATATCAGACCTACATCACACCTGCCGGTTACGCGTTTTCCATCTGGTCATTGATTTATCTACTGTTAGCCGGCTTCGTTATTTATCAATTCCGCTCCTATACAGCCTCTAGAGATTCTGTGAGGGCGATTCAGTTCTGGTTTGTTCTGAGCTGTATTTTTAATATGAGTTGGCTCTTCCTTTGGCAATACTTATACATTGAGCTCTCTCTGGTTGCTATGGTGCTGATGTTAATCACACTGATTGTCATTTACCGAAAAACACGTTTGATCGCTAATCCTACCTCAGGCGAGAAATGGCTGATGAAGCTACCCTTTAGTATATACCTTGGCTGGATCTCTGTGGCTACTATCGTGAACATCAGCGTTGTTCTAGAAAAGAATCATTGGGGAGGTTGGGGTCTTAGCGGTAGCACTTGGGGCGTTATTATGCTCTGCGTGGGAACTCTACTTGCAATTGTGGTCAGCTATCCTTACCGAGATAGCATTTACCCACTCGTATTCGTGTGGGCCTTCATTGCGATTGCCTTGGAACACAAAGAGACCAGCGATGTCTATTTAACGGGACTGATTACAGCAGGCCTCCTGCTTCTTTACAGCATCTGGTTATTGTTCAAACCCCGCCGTAGTAAGTATCGGAGATACAGAAGTTACTAATTCTAATATAAAAAATGGCAGGCTAGGGTTATCCACCTTAGCCTGCCATTTTGATAAAAATAATAAAAGTGCAAAAGGATAACTCCTTATTTCTTACGAGCTACCGCTTCAATCTCAACAAGTCCGTCTTTAGGTAGACGCGCAACCTCAATAGCACTGCGGGCAGGATAAGGTTCTTTAAAGAAGGTGCTATAAACCTCATTAACGGCCGCGAAATCATTCATATCCTTTAAGAATACAGTTGTCTTTACTACATGGTCTAATGTTGCACCAGCTTCCTCAAGAATGGCTTGTACATTGTTAAGCGCTTGACGCGCTTGTTCTTGTACACCCTCAGCCAAATTACCCGTTTCCGGATTCAGACCAAGTTGTCCTGAAGTGTATACCCAGCTACCCGTGGTTATAGCTTGACTATAAGGACCGATTGCTCCGGGTGCTTTTGTTGTAGCTACTTGTTTTTTGCTCATCTTACTACCCCTCTCCATTATGCGCTGATCATTTATTGTCCATTGTAAGTCCTGTTCTCATCTTAATGCAAATTTATTAGAGACCCAGAAAGCTTAGCGTTTCCCAATCACATGTATCACTTCATTCGTATAAATATGTAATCCACGGGTATCCGCAGACGCAATGTTAACCATAGCTCTTGCGACTGTCGTACCAGGTATCGCACGATATTTAGCCGCCTTACCCACCATTACAAAATCCAGCGCTTTCATCAAACTGGCTCCGACTCTCTCCCCTAATCTGAATTCTTCACGTTGGCCTAGTAGCAAGGAGGGGCGAAATATATGCATACCTTGAAATCCAATAGCGGTTAAACCTTCTTCCGCTCTTCCCTTAGTCCGACTGTAGAAATTACGCGACTTCGCCTTTGCCCCTATTGAAGAGACGACCAAAAACTGTTTAACACCCTGTTCTCTCGCTATGGCTGCAGCATCAAGCGGATAGTGTAGATCGACTCGTTCAAACTTTTCTTGTGAACCCGCCTTTTTTATCGTAGTCCCTAAACAACAGAAGATGGAATGTACCCCTTCGAACGACTCTGTATAGTTTCTTAGGTTCTCCCAATCTACAACGATTTGTTTAAGTTTAGGATGTTCTATGGCTAACGGTGTCCGTACAAGCACCCTTACTTCTTTCCAGCCATCACGGTTTAACAATTCCTCCGTAACCGCTTTGCCTACCAATCCGGTGGCACCTAATACCATCGCTATTCTTAACAAGGAATAACCCCCTTTTACTTCTATTCGTCCTTTAGAATACGACGACCTAGCAGAAACGCAAGTGCAATCATCAGCGTCCCTACCACTAGCTGCATACCGTATACCTGAGTCCATTGCGGCCAGTGCGCAATTTTTTCATAGAGCTGACCGCCAATAAGCGGACCAAAAAAGGATGATAACCCGGTAAGCGCCGCATATGTGGCCATATACATCGGACGTTCTTTTTTCGGCGTGTCTCCAATAATAAAGTTAAAGGCCAGCTGGTTGAAACCGCCTACACCAACACCAAAAACGATATGGGCCGCAAATAAGACCACCAGCATCGGCATCACAGACAAGAGTCCCCACATCAATGAGGACAGCGCAATAATCGGCAAAGTAAAGAATAACAGTCGCTTATTGCTGTATTTCGCATTTAGATTGCCCCAAACGTAGAAGCTAGCCATCATAAACACGGTCTGGGACACATTAAGCAATGACAACGTTTCATAATTAATATGAAGTAACTGCAACATGACATAAGAGTATAGCGGAACCGTTAGGTTCTGCAACAACAGCCAAGCAGCCAGAAACAAGGTTGACTTCATAAATAATGTATCTTTAAGCGGTTTCTTAAACATGGGCAAAAATTTATGCTCTTCTGATTTCTCGAACGGTACATCCGGATAAAAAAAGAATACTACGACATTCGATATCGAGAAGATCCACACAACAATATATAGAATCAGAAAACCATGACCCCCGGGATAACGGTCCAGAATAATACCTCCGCCATACATAACCAAACTTCCAAGTGCATTCAGGACAGTGTTACGAATCCCAAAATAACGTCCACGTACCCGTGCGGGAACTAGATCACTAATCACAGAGCTCCACAGCACACCACCAGCAGTATTGGCAATAAAAGCAGTAGTATATAAAGCAATAAATGCAATGACCCAATATTCTTTAGGAAAAATAAACGGGATTAGTCCCGTAGAACCCCAAAGTATCCTATGCAGACCGATAAAAGTAACCATGGCCCATTTGCGACTTGGCAGCTTCTGAATCAGAAAGGCTACACCAATCTGTGCCACATTAACTAATGTAGTAAGCGCTAGCACAAATCCAATTTGACTAGAGGAAGCTCCTAAATATAGTAGGAATCCTGTTAGGAACTGCCCTTGCAGCAGTACCTGAAAAATAGTTGATGGCACACCTTCCAGCGTAGCTATACGCAAATTTCTTCGATGAACTGAAGGTTTACGAACACGTTTTGAAACCGTAACCTTATGCTTATTTTCCATGTTGTCCATAGAGGCGGTAACACTCCTTTGATGCGGCATTGGCTTCATTCTACTCCGCATCAATCTACTGTCAATACGCCAAATCACCAAATAATATTGGAGCTTTACTCACTATCCACTTCAAGGGGTAAATAAAGCGAAAACCGACTCCCCTTCTCTTCCTCACTCTCCATAGAAATGAATCCGCCGAGCAATCTGGCCAAGTCATTACTAATAGAAAGTCCTAGTCCTGTTCCACCATATTTCCGGCTAGTCGTTCTATCTGCCTGTTGAAAGGCTTCAAAGATCATGGCATGCTTCTCCGGCGTGATTCCTATGCCACTATCCTCCACATCAAATACAAGCCAGTGTTGCACGGCATCCGCTTCCCCACCTTCCTGCTCGTGGATATGCAGCGATACGTAACCTGTCTCTGTAAATTTAAAAGCATTTGAGAGCAAATTACGCAAAATTTGCTGCACGCGATGTGGATCGGAATGAATCATTGGAGGGACATTCTCATCCATGTAGATATTAAAATCCAGCCCTTTTTGTTTGGCCGTCACAGCGAATTGCATTGCCAGCAAATCTGGGATCTCGCTAACATTTAATTCTATATTTATAATATCTAATCGACCTGCCTCCACCTTGGATAAATCCAGAATATCGCTGATGATCATCAATAATTCATCACCCGAACGATGGATAATGGCTGCATACTCTCTTATTTCTGCTTCCGTAAGCAAATCATCATTTTCTTCAATTAATTGCGATAAATTAATGATGCTATTCAGTGGAGTTCTAAGCTCATGTGACATATTGGCTAGAAATTCCGATTTGAATTGAGATGCCATCATTAACTGATTAGCACGCTCTTCAAGATCAAGCTTGTTCTTATGTAATTCTTCAGTCTGAGCAGACAACTGTTCGTTAGCATGCTGGATCTGCTCATTCCTTAGAAGACCGAGTTGAAAATCACGGATAATTAATGAGAACAAAATACTTAAAATTAGCCCCGCAGGGAACGTAATTGGCATAATCTCTCTTATGTACTCTTCCACAGGGATAACGCCTAACGCCATAATGTTTATGGCATTCATAAGATTAACGATTAGAATAACGATCAGACCTTGATTCACAATACTGAGGGTTGAGCGTCTGACCCAGTAGCTAAGCGCCGCGCAAATAACTCCCAAAACAAAAAGATTTAGCATTCCTGCAACTGCTGCCTCTGTCACTCCAAAAGTTAACCTTGTAAGCCCCGTCCCTATACCGATCAATATAAGTGTGATGGGTCTAGGATATGCCAGCGTCGAGATGATTAAGGGTACAAACCGCAAATCAAAGATCACATGGTCGTCCAGATTATAACCAAAAAGAGTACTGATCCAACCAGCAAAGATCGCCAGGATCACCCAGCTCGCCTTCTTTATTCCTACACTTGCATTTGAAATGGTATGTTTATAGATCAGATTAGCCAAATAGGCCACGGCTATAAGAATCGCGGTATTCCCGAAAAATATTTTAAGATACCCCATAGTTTTGCTCCTGCCTGCACAAGATAAATTACAGATTTCATCTCACAATAATACCATAGCTTAACCTTCGCACACCTAATTGTTGCATAGGAAGAGCGCAAATCGTATACGATTTGCGCTCTTCCTATGCATTTTATATTTGGGCACTGAGAGTATAAGCTATTTTGAATTAATCGCGGTAGGAACGTCCCCAGCTTTGATACTCTTTTTCCGCGTCTTCTTTCGAATGGCCATAACGCTCTTGTAGTTTACCTACCAACTTATCCTTTTCACCATCAATCACATCAAGATCGTCATCCGTAAGCTTGCCCCATTGCTTTTTGGCCTCGCCTTTGAGCTGTTTCCATTTTCCTTTAAACACATTGTTGTCCATTATAAGCTCATCTCCTTAGCTGAATTAAGTAGGGTAGAATACTATCCTGTGTTATCGTTACATTACCCTGTCCTATTCGCCATGAATCTTACCTAATCTATAGAAAGTCACAATTTGTCAAATAATAGTTTAAAAAAAGGTATTCAAATCCTTTAAAATTTGATACAATCAATGTATAAATTAAACATTTAATTTTTTAAGTGATTTTTTTCACATGAGTTAATTGCTCTATGTGCTAGAATGCCCTCGGAGATGAAACAACATCATTAAATTTTTTTCTATTGTATGCCGATATATGTCATGATACTGTTGGAACTTGGCTCTTCACCCTGAGATTAAAGTGACAAATATCATTTATAAAGTGATTTTTATCACTTCGCATTACTATTAAAATGTTTTACATTTTAATATATATATTTTAAACTATATTTTTGGAGGTCATAACAAATGAAAAAAACAACAGTAATCTTGTCGACTGCCCTTATCCTAGGTAGTTTGCTTGCAGGTTGTGGTAACAACACAGACAACACACCGGCGGCTACTAATGCTCCAACTGAAACCAATGCAGCAGCTAATTCCGGCAACACAGGAACTGAAACAGCGAAGTACAAAGATGGAACTTACTACGCTACTGTTGAAGCCGATGCTAAAACTGGCTGGCAAACTTATGCACTCTTGACTGTAGAAGGTGGAAAAATCACTAAAGCTGATTGGAATGCTTTTAACGTTAATAGTGCAGGCGACCTGAAGAAAAAAGTATCCGAAGATGGTAAATATGGCATGAAAGCTGGCGGTGCTTCTTCTGAATGGCACGAGCAAGCAGCTAAAGCTGAAGCATTTCTGATTGAGAAACAAGATCCAGCAGCTATAACTTTAGACGCTGAGGGGAAAACTGACGCTATCTCGGGAGTATCTGTACATGTTACTGACTTTGTAAAAGCTGCTGAAGCTGCTCTGGCCGCTGGCCCTGTTGAAGCTGGTCAATACAAAGACGGAGGCTACCATGCTGAAGGCGAAATGGATAAAGACTCCGGTTGGAAATCCACTGTTGACTTGACTGTTGCTAACGGTAATATCGTCGCTGTTAAATTCAGCGGTGTAAATGCTGCTGGTGACGACAAGAAACAATTCTCCGTTGACGGTAAATACGGTATGAAAGCTGGCGGTGCTCAAGCTGAATGGCATGAAGAGATCGCTAAAGTTGAGCAATACTACCTTGAAAAAGGCGCTGCTCCAGAACTTACAGCTGAAGGTAAAACAGATGCAATTTCCGGCGTGAGTATTCATGTTGGTGAATATTTTACACTTGCTGAAAAAGCACTCGAAGGCGCGAAATAATTTCGCATAACCTTCTGCAGTTAATCAGACGAATGAGGTGAATTTCTTTTGAAAAAAATAGTCATTTTGGGCGGCGGCTACGGCGGCGTACTCACGGCTAAGAAACTGGCAAAGAAATTTAAGAAAAACAAAGATGTTGAAATCACACTGATCGACCGGAATCCATATCACACTCTATTGACTGAGCTGCATGAGGTTGCCGCGAACCGTGCTCCAGAGGATTCAATCAAGATCGATCTTAAGAAAATCTTTGCTGGCCTTAAAGTGAATGTTGTTCTTGACGAAATCAGCAATATTGATTTCAAGGGTAAGAAACTCAAATCCAATAAAACTACCTATGCGTACGATTACCTTGTAATCGGTACAGGTAGCAAACCAACCTTCTTCGGCATTCCAGGTGCAGAAGAGAATACCTTCTCCTTCTGGTCTTACGATGATGCGGTAGCATTGAAACGTCAAATCCGCGACATGTATACCAAAGCCGCTATGGAGAAAAATCCAACTGTACGCCGTGCAATGTTAACTTTTGTTATCATCGGTGCCGGCTTTACAGGTGTCGAGCTTGTTGGGGAAATGGCTGAGCAACGCGAGGAATTGTGCAAGGAGTTCTATATTGACCCATCCGAAGTAAGATTGATTGTGGCTGATATGGCTCCGAAGATTCTGCCTATCCTTCCAGATAAGCTGATTCAAAAAGCCGAAGCTCACCTTCGCAAGCTGAACGTGGAAATTGTTACAGGCGCCAAGATCACTGAAGTAGGCGAAGGTAGTGTTGCCCTTGGTGAGAAAAATGTTGTCGCTTCACAAACCATTGTTTGGACTGCAGGTGTTGAAGGTTCTGAAATCGTGGGTGGACTTGAAGTACAACAACAAGGACGCAAACGTATTGTTACGAATGAGAACCTTGAAAGTGTAGATCATAAGAACGTATATGTAGTAGGGGACAACATTTTCTTCATTCCTGAAGGTGAAACTCGTCCTGTACCACAAATGGTTGAGAATGCTGAACAAGCAGCTCCGATCGTTGCTGGTAACATTGCAGCTGACATTCAGAACACTGCTAAAAAAGCATACAAACCAGGTTTCCACGGTACCATGGTATCCATCGGTAGCCGCTACGGTGTAGCAAATGTTGGTTTGCCAGGCAAGTTCTTTATGCTTACTGGTTTTATGGCAATGTTATCCAAACACTTTATCAATATGTTCTACCTGTCTCAGGTTGTAGGCTTCAATAAGGTTTGGACTTACATGATGCATGAGTTCTTCCATGTTGAGAACCGTAAGAGCTTCTTGGGCGGACACTTCTCCAAGCGTTCACCTAACTTCTGGCTCGTTCCGCTTCGCATGCTGCTTGGTGGAATGTGGTTATATGAAGGTATAGATAAGCTACGGAAAATTTGGGTAGATCCTAACAAGATATTCCTAATTCCAGCCGCTCCTTTTGCAACGGATGCTTCATCAGCAGCCAGCGTAGCGGTGGATGCAGTTAAAACAACAGTAGATGCACAATCTGCAGCTTCAGCAGTATCCACTGCAAAAGAAGCGGTTGAAGCATTGCCAGTTCCTGGCTTCGTATATAATATTACAAACTGGTTCATGGATTTGATGTTCTACAACAACGACGGAAGTTATACTTTCCTCGCAAAATGGTTCCAAATCGGTATGGTATGTGCAGAAATCGTGTTCGGTATTATGCTCATCGTTGGTCTGTTCACAGCTATTGCTTCTATAGCGACGATAGCCATGTCCGTCATGATCTGGTCGACCAAAATGGCTTCTACAGAAATGTTATGGTATGTTGGTGCGGGTATCGCCTGCATCGGCGGATCGGGCAGCACATTTGGCCTAGATTACTATGTACTTCCTTGGCTTAAGAAACATTGGAAGAGAGTTCCGATCGTCAGACGATGGTATCTATACACCGACTGATTATAAAGCCCTGAATTCGTGTAATTTATTTTAGAACAAATATGTAGATTGCATGTCAGTAAGTTAAATATGGATGTACTTCAGAGTAATGTGTCCCTAGGACACATTACTCTCCTTATTTACATGAACAAAATAATCTTCCTAATATCAGGAAATGGTCAATTTATTCTTTAATGAATGGTTTTGTAGGGATGATCAGGGGTATGGTTTCTTCCGGCAAAACCGACAAGAAGGAGAGAATCTTGTGAACAA
The DNA here is from genome assembly GCF_008370385.1 of Paenibacillus sp. B2(2019). NCBI lineage: Bacteria > Bacillati > Bacillota > Bacilli > Caryophanales > Paenibacillaceae > Paenibacillus > Paenibacillus sp. B2(2019). The sequence goes on along the minus strand of NZ_VTZR01000003.1, from coordinate 12,224 downwards.
ACAACTCATAGAAGATACCCTCCGGTTGTTGCATACTGAAATGTCACCTATTGCCGGAATTGAGCTTAATCCCTCTCCGGCTGCATGTGAGCAGCTAATCTCGGTACTAGAACGCCATGATCTGGAATACAACCGCAAAGTCAATTTGCTGGGTATTTACACTATTCTCACTTTGGCAGCTGAGCGCCATATGGAATGTATCCCACATCATCCCGACCTTACACGCAACATTTTGGATGGAGATTATTTGTACAGCTTTTACCTTCAGTTTGCGGTGAAATGCCGTGAGCTCGACCTAGTTGCTTATCTAGCTCCTTCGATCAAAAAAATGCAAATTAGACGGTCAAATGGAGACTTCGCGGAACATGATCCAGCGGCTGGAATCGAACAGTTCTTGATTCAAGAGTGCAGACAGCGCAGTCGCACAAGCAAAGCCATTTGACAGGTGGGATCTATAAGATGAAGCTGCATGAGGCCTTAAACATAGACATAGATGAAATTAATCGTGAAATCGTAAATCTTGTGGCACGAGATAAGGATGTTCCTAAGAAATCACAACTCGGGCAGAGTGTTCTTGAGCTTATAAATTCTGGAGGTAAACGCCTCCGTCCTCTTATGGTCATTGTTGGCAGTCGTTTTGGCCGAAAGGATACAGGTCGAAGAGCGCTTCAATTAGCTGCTGCCGCTGAATTTATTCATGTTGCCTCATTAATTCATGATGATATCATCGACGATTCTGAGTTACGGCGGGGCAAACCCGCCCTACATACTAAGACGGGCACACTATCAGCAGTGCATATTGGCAATTATATGTCCGCTCGGGTTATCGAACTGTTAAGCAAATATACCGGAGACAAAAACAAATATGTTCATGACTTATCTTCTGTAGCTACTGCTCAGCTCTGTCTAGGTGAGTATCAGCAAATGGAACATGCTTTTGATTATGAGATTACAATGGAGCAGTATCTGGAGAAGTCCTTAAACAAAACAGCTCTTCTTATGGCCACCTGCTTACGTGTGGGTGCATTATCCACCGAAAGCTCAGAGGAAGTGGCCAACCTTCTGTATACCTTTGGCGAAGCCTTAGGCATGTCTTTTCAAATACAAGATGACCTGCTGGATTTCACGCAGTCTGAGGCTGTGCTGGGTAAGCCCGCCGGCAGCGATCTGCGTCATGGTCAGGTTACCCTGCCAGTGCTTTATGCATTACAGGATCCAAAGCTTTCGCCTGTGATTCGTTCAATCGGCCCTGATTCTTCCGATGCTGAGGTGGCACATGTGCTTGCCCTTATTAAGAGAAGCGATGCCTTAGCTCGCGCAGAACAGTTCAGCCAGAACTATCTAGATAAGGCTGGAGCGATTGTGCAGCAGCTCTCCTCCTATCCGGCGCATGCCGATCTGGATACACTGCTGCAATATTTTGCCGACCGTGATCGCTAAGGACAATCAAAAACGGATATCACCCGTTTAATTGGGTTGGTATCCGTTTTTTGTGTGCTTGCTAAACAAGCCGAACGTAGCGCAGCGCCCGTGAGCGTGTTTAGCCTTTTAGCTTCCAGGCTCTACTATTCCGAACATATAGGGAAATCCTCCCTCTAAAAACCGATTTTGCATGGTTTATAGACTCATCAGGTAAATTAGAGGGAGACTTTCCCTATAACAAGATCTAAAGTCAATTAAGCTCGGAAATATAGGGAGGTTTTCCCTATAAGTCTGCCTTGGATAAGTTCAGCCCTCTTACATGGCTCTAGTCACCTTCACAGATGCCCACAAAAACAAAAAAAGGAAAGCCGCGTAGTCAGCTTTCCGATCCCTTTGCCTACCCTCTTTTGGGTAGGCTGTTGTCTTTTGTTGTTAGCTTAGAGGTTAGGACGGAACGGAGTGGAATTTTGGAACTGTAGAAACGAAGTGCTCGCCTTTATTCTCGGATTTCTACCGCAGACAGCCGGTTCAAATCAAAGAAATCCGAGAATAACAGCGATCGAAAGTCCAACATTCCACGCAGTGCAGCTTCCTAACCACACTCAACGATAAACGCTCCCTAGCTAACATAAAAAAAATCAATCAGCGTACACAATAAAATCACTATGCTGATCACCTGATTCAGATTATAAGAGGCCACCTTCATCAGCTTACGATTCGATGGTTTTATAATCTTATGCTCGGTCATCAGGAGCAGCGTCGCGATGCCAATCCCTACCAGATACATCCAGCCGAGATCACGCCATAAATATAGGAACAATAGCAGCATAATCATAATGAAATGTAGTCCTTTTGCAATGCGCAGCGCATTCTCTAGACCGAAAAAGCTAGGAATAGACCATAGACCATGCCGCCGGTCAAAGTCGATATCCTGAGTGCCGTAAATAATATCAAATCCGGCAATCCACAGCATAACAACAGTACCGATAACAAACGGTGTAAATGCGATATTTCCGGTTACAGCGAACCATGCGCCAATCGGTGCAGAAGCAATAACAAATCCTAAATATAAATGGCTGAGAAAGGTAAACCGCTTCGTGTAGGAATAGGTTGATATCAATACGATAGCCACTGGCGACAAGATCAAGCAGAGCAAATTAAGCATGCCTGAAGCCACAATGAAAATGGCATAGTTGACAATAACAAAGACAACAACTTCTTTTTCCGCCAGTAAGCGTTGAGGCAGATGTCGATGTGCCGTTCGAGGATTCTGTTCATCGAACGTACGGTCCGCCAGCCGATTAAATGCATTGGCGCCATTACGGGCGCCTATCAATGCAATCAATCCCCAGATCATCACATGTCCCGATGGCCAGCCCCCTGCGGCCCATACCATCGATATAATAGCAAATGGTAGCGAAAAAAGCGTATGAGAGAACATTACCAATTCGCTGAACATTTTAAGTTTTAGACCTGCAGTTTTACATATGTTTAGAATCGCCATTCGTGCATTCCTCTTTCTTCACTACTGTGTTTATGTCCATTAATGATTATGGTCTGCAAGAACTTCGTTCAGGACGTTAAGCATCCCGTCGATATCTTCTTCCGTAATAATCATCGGTGGCTGGAAGGCTAGTACATTGCGCCCTATGCCATTTTTGCCGATTAGATAACCTCGGTCCTTCATCGCCTCCAGCACTTGATCTGTAAGTGCCGCTGCACCCTCAGCATCTACACCCGTTAGCTCCGCACCCAGCATTAGTCCAGTTCCCCGCACATCAACCATCAACGAAGGATAACGAGCTTGCAAAGCCTTCAGACCTGCCTTCAATCGTTCTCCGAGCTGTACCGAACGTTCAGGAAGCCGTTCATCTCGAATATAATCAAGCACAGCCAGCGCTGTTGCAGCAGATACCGGATTCCCTCCAAATGTGGAAGCTGAAGGACGGTTTAGGGCAAGGGCAATCTCATCGGTTGTAGCGAAGGCTGCAACTGGAATTCCGTTACCGAGTGCTTTGGCCATACTTATAATATCGGGTACAACGTCAAAATGCTCCATAGCAAACATTTTACCAGTACGTCCAAATCCAGTTTGGATTTCATCAGCGATTAGGAGTACACCGTATCTCTCTAACAATGCTTTTACATCACGAAAGTAGGTTCGGGTTGGCATAATCATTCCGCCGTTGCCTTGGATTGGCTCTACGATCATGGCAGCGATAGTATTCCCCTTCACTTCAAGCACCTGCTCTAGCGATTCCAGGGATAACGATGCCGCTTCCTCCAGCGATAAATCCGGATGATAAGGGCGAGGAATAAACTCAACGTCATGATCCAAGTATTTATCGGTACGCCACATAGGCAGGCCTGTCACACTCATAGTTAGATTGGTACGGCCATGCAGGCCACTCTCCAGCGCTATAAACCCTTTACGTCCCGAATACATCCGAGCGAGCAGCAGAGCTCCCTCATTAGCCTCAGAACCACTGTTAACAAAGAAGGTCCGTCGTAGCCCACCCGGCATAACCTCTTCCAAACGCTCTGCCAAATCTACACTCGGTTGCGTCAGATAGATGGTTGTCGTATGCTGCAGCTGCTGCAGTTGTTCAATCGTGCGTACTGTTATAGCCGGATTACAGTGACCACATGCGACTACGGATACGCCAGCGAAGAAATCCGTATAGGACTTCCCTTTTTCATCATAAACAAACTGCATTGAACCACGAACAAGCTGAGGTGCATCACGGTAAAAATGCTGTGTACAAGGATAGAAATATTGCTTACGTTTGGCTGCTACTGCTTCTCTTCCGATGAAGTCTTGTTGTTCCATGAAGGGTTCTCTCCTTTTTGTGAAAATAGTAACTTATTCATAGAGTCCTGTGCACCGCCCTATCACTAGGCGATATTTAGTTCCCATTAAAATACAATTAGTTGAACTGTAGCGAGCCCAAAGTATAACCAGCATAGACTGGCTTAAGGCCGCCCAGCATGTCATCCCCGCTATCAGATCCGTTGATTGCCTGTTGATAAGAAACAATAATTTCACGTAGCTGTTCGACGCTATAGGTTGCTCCTTCAATACGGAAGCTTGATATCCCTAGTCCACTCATCTCACTCAACAAAGGTAAATAGCAAAGCTCTTTTGCGAATAAAAGATGGCAACGGCCGTGCTGATCACGATATACCGGATTCTCGCCTTGATCTGTCTTTAGTACCAATACATTATTGTGCACATATTGATTATCCTCTTCAGCAATAGGCTCCATTAACTCCGTATTCTCATAAAGATCATGTTCCATATACATTAGTGCGGGTGTACCATGAACAACAACTTCCAAAGGCGTTTTGCAACGAGAGGCAAAGGTAGCAAAATGCTCTAGCGTCATTTCTGGCGATACCGAAAGCTGAGTTAAACCTAAGTTAGCATATAATTGCGCTGAAAGATGATTGTATACATTTAAGTTACTGTCCCCAATTAGCGGATAGCCTGTATTGTTATAACGACGAATAGCTCCTAAATTTGTAACGATAATACCGTCAATCGGCAAGCGTTCTCCGCCAAGCAATTGATCATATTGGTCAAAATGCAGCTCGGTCATCATCCGTGGTAAACCCAAGTAGATTTTGCTATCGCCCTTTAGCTCACCCAGTTCCTTGATGTCACGCTTTGTAAAAGGTTTATCTGGTTCAAATACATCCCCTGGCAAGTACAGGCTATCTACACCAAGCTCTAAGACCATCCGTGCCTGTTCCATATTATTCACACGTACAGCTAACTTAGCTTTTGTCTTTTGCGGTTGCTCGACCTCAGCCAATCTTTCACGCAACTGCTCAACTCGTTTCTCAGACAGCTCACGCTCTGCAGTTGGTGTACTGAATACTTTTCCAGTGCTATAGAATTTACCAGTTCCTTCATAACGGCGGTTAATGTTAGTCAGTCCTGGTTTGCCGAAGGCATACGCCGTCGAAAAGTCACGTTTACGGTTGTTATGAAGCTCTTTCGTATCTACCGTACGATCAAAGCCAATCGGATCATCGATATACCGGTCAATGGCTTCGCCGTAGCTATTCGCCAGCATCACCATAAACTCCTTATCCCGCATGCGGCCCTCTATTTTGAAGGAGGTAATCCCTGATTCAATCAATTCCGGAAGATGTTCATACATGAACATATCTTTTACAGCTAGGGGGTATTCGGCCGGATATACATACCCGTCTTTTTTAACCCGATAATCCCAGCGGCAAGGCTTCATACATTTCCCACGGTTACTGCTCATACCGAATACATGGGAGCTGAAATAACAATTCGCACCGTGAACGGAGCACATATCCCCGTGAATAAAATACTCCAGTTCCATCCCACTCCGCTGACCTAGCAGCTTAGCTGTCTGCAAATCCATTTCCCGCGAAGTAACCACACGACTTACACCCAGATCACGCAATGCGTAGATCATTTCCAGATTGTGAACATTCATCATGACCGAAGAGTGAATAGGAAGATTAAGCTCCATCTCGCGAATTAGCTCCAGCACTGCCATATCCTGAACAATCAAGGCATCGGGACGAGCACCATCAAGGAAACGCAAATATTCTTTAGCCTCTTCCACATCTTCTTCACTAAATAGGTTATTCACTGTGATATACACTTTTTTGTCTAGACGGTGAGCAATATCTAGTGCCTCTACGATCTCCTCATGAGACAGATTATATCCTTTACGCATCATTCTCATATTCAATACAGGTCCACCAAAATAAACTGCATCACATCGTGCCTGGATCACTTCCTTGAAAATCTCAAACGTTCCTGCGGGTGCTAATAATTCAATCTCTCTACCATTAAAATAACGTGCCATTCAAGTTCCCTCCCAAGTTGATACTCTCCATACAAGTTGTACTTTACACCAAAGCTACTGCAATCCCCATTACAATAAACATAGTAATAAAAATAGTATCGAATATGCCCCACCTTAGGCGGTGATACTGGCTACGCGGAGCATCCATACGAAAGCCACGAGCTTCCATGGAATATACCAAATCCTGCGCACGCCTAAACGCACTAGCGATAATCGGAACCAGCAGGGAGACTAACATTCGTCCCTTTTCCTTCAAAGGCAGTTCTTTCAGATCGGCACCTCGTGAGGCCTGCGCTTTCATGATAATCTGCGACTCATCTAGAATCGTAGGTATGAAACGAAGGGAAATGCTGATCATCAGTGTGATACGGTCGGGCTTCAAGCCAAACTTTTTGAATGGAGCCAAAATCCCCTCCAGCCCTTGATTCAGCTTACCCGGCGTTGTGGTGAATGTAAGTAACGCCGTGAAAGTGATCAGAAAGAACATGCGGATGACCGAAAATGCGCCTAATCTTAGCCCTCCCTCATAAATGGACCACGAACCAAGCGTCAGCACCGCCTCACCCGTCTTCACAGACAGCAGCTGTACGATAAAGATAAATAGCATTAAATACCGTAAAGGCTTAGCTGCTTTCAGGAAGTATTTAAGCGGAATCCGAGTGGAAGCCATAACCGCTATTGAGAAAATAGCCAGCAGCGCCATAGCCATCCACGAACGGGAGAGCAGGATAACAGCTACGTATAATAGCATTCCGGTGATTTTGGCACGAGCATCTAGCTTATGTACCCATGAACCGGTCTCAATACTGCGCCCTATGATTAGCTTCTCATTCATGGCCATCCCTCTTTCCTTCGTGCTGCTCGCTAGAGTTGCCTGATCCAGATGGCAGCGAAGCGATTAGCTCTGCTAAGCTCTCTGCCGTTAAGCGAGGAGCTTCATCCGTAAGACCAAAGCGATCAGCTACTGCACGCCAGTAACGAAGGGACTGCGGAACCGTCAAGCCACACTGTTCCAGAATCGAAGGGTCATCTGCCAGCGCTTTTACGCTGCCTTGAAATGCCGTACTGCCCTCTTTAAGGACAAGCCAGTTGTCCGCGTAAGGCAATAACTCATCCATCCGATGCGTGACGACGATGATCGTTCTCCCCTGCTCACGGCATAAACGCTCCAGCAAGTGGATTAGTTCTGCACGGCTGATGGGATCAAGCGTAGCCGTCGGTTCATCCAGAACGATGACTTCAGGGTCCATAGCTAGTACGGAGGCGATAGCTGCCTTACGCATTTGCCCACCGCTCAATTTAAAAGGATTCCGCTCTAGCAGCGCCAGATCCAGCCCCATATCCAACATGGCCTGTCTTGCGCGTGCCTTTGCCTCTTCGAGGCTCATGCCGAAGTTAAGAGGACCGAAGATAAGATCCTTTTCGACCGTATCTCCAAACATTTGCTGCTCTGGAAATTGAAATACCAATCCGACTCTACGGCGCAGCGGCATTAGCTTAGGTGATTTCTCCCCCGCCTGGATGGTTACATCGAGTACTTTTACTGTACCCTCCGTTGGTTTCAGTATCCCGTTAAACAACTGCAGCAGTGTCGATTTACCAGAGCCTGTCGCCCCAGCAATACCAACCATAGAGCCTGTTGGAACACTGAGGTTAATGTCGCGGAGCGCCGTCAGCTTCCATAGGCTTCTGTCAGCATAGGAATAACTTACTTGCTGTAATTCTATGGCCATAACGTGTCTATAAGCTCCTTTTCACTGGCGGGAACATCCACATGGATGCCCTGATTCTGCAGCTCGCGTGCAAGGCGCCAAGGATACGGCTCACACAGATGGCATTTTTGCAGAAGCTCCTCGTTCCGGAACAGCTCCGCCGGTGTAACATCAGCAGCTAAACCACCTCCATGCAGCGCAAGCACCCGATCCGATGCCAAAATCTCATCTGCATCATGCGTAATCATAAGGATCGTATACTTTCCTTCCGCTCGCATATCTTGCAAAATACCAAGAAGATCATTTCTGCTTCCTTCATCCAACATAGAAGAGGCCTCGTCAAAAATGACGATGCCTGGTTCCATAGCAAGAATGGAGGCGATAGCGACACGCTGCTTTTGGCCTCCAGACAGCTCACCTGGGTGTTTGGACAGCAGATGATTTATTCCCAGCCTCGTCGTATAAGAGTGTAATCGTTCAGCCATCTCTTCGTACGACAAACAAAGCCCTTCCAGGCCGAATAAGATATCTTCCTCTACAGTGGCTCCAATAAACTGATTATCTGGATTTTGGAACACCATACCAATGCATTGCCGAATGCTTCCGATCGTTTCCTCACTCAGTTGCATACCACTAACCACAATCTCGCCAGCACTCTTAGGCAGCAAAGCATTTAGTAGCTTAACTAGCGTAGACTTTCCGCAGCCATTAGGACCAACCAAGCTAACCCATTGTCCCTGAGAAATAGATAACGTTATATTTTGAAGAATCGGATGCTCAGGATCATAACCAAACGATACCCCATCCAGAGAGATGATAGCTTGTCCTTCTCCCTCTAATTCTTGACCTTCATATGATTCATTCATGTTAGTCATCCTTCCGCTGATGTGACTAATCAGTCCAAAAACTCTTCAAACAACGATATTTTTGACAATGAAGCCACCAAATAACGGACTGCATAGCCCACGGCAATTCCTGTTACTACTCCAGTGATTAGCAGCATGGGAAGATAATAAAAAATACTAAGGGATGAGAATACCATAGAAGCTGCCAGCAGCTGACCGATATTATGTGCAATCCCACCAGCTATACTAATGCCGATCAAGCTTATACTCTTGCCTTTGCCACTAATCAGCATTAACACGAACATTACAACAAAGCTAAACAGCGAACCGAATAAACTGAATAGTAAGCTTGAAAAAGTACCTAGCAAAAATGCAGTAAGCAACGTTTTGAGGATGACAAGCAGGAATGCGTCCCGTCCACGTAAAAAGTAAATACAAGTCAAAATCATAATGTTAGCTAATCCTAGTTTAGCACCCGGCACCAGTCCCATTCCTGACAACGGAATCTGCGCTTCTATTAGACTAAGCACTACTGCCACTGCGGCGAAAATCGCAATAATTACCGTTCTTTTTAAAGCTGTTGCAGATTCACTACTGGACATAGGCATCTATATCATCCTCCCCCGACGCACTTGTGATTTCCACTAATACTCTATGCGGTAGACAGACAATCGTCTGTTTGGGCAGGGTAATAAAACCAAAACCTAGGCATACTTGATCCGGGCAGTCGGCATCGTACATTTCAATCCCGTAATCATGCACCTTCAAGAGGTTATAGCCACGTTCGGTACGGACCTCAATGGTTTGTTCTTCTTTTGTAAGCTTTACCGTTTTAAATAACTCGCCGTCCACCGTTACATTGGCTACGAGATTTTTACCGGCCCCACCTTTATCATCATTGTCCGAAAACCATCTCGGTGCGAGAAAAGCGAGCGCAGCAATTAATACGATGGAAATCAACCACACATCTGCGCGTTTCATAAAAATCTCCCTTATTTTTTAATTAAAATCCAGACTTATTAATTATAACGGTCTACCCTCAATCCTTCAATCAATGTTGGGGTTTAATGTAAGTTTTAGAGACCAGTTCACAAAATAGGCACGCAAAATAACCCCCACAGCCCCATTTACTCTGGCTTTCTAGCTTTTCCGAATTAATCCACAAATAATCCAGCATACGATATATTCGAATCAAACACTCTCTCTTGCTCTGCTTGTTCCCCTTCTAAATCAAACAACCCTTATCTTGGAATTCATTATTATATTTGCCTTTTAAACAATACTGTGTTATATTTATATCGTATTTGTTTTTCGATATATTGAATATCCCCATCAAGAAGATGTCAGGCCGACTATTTTACACTTCGGCATTTTGGACACAGAGGCTTCATGTTTTCTTGCAGAAACTTTCCTTTTTATGAGACTAAATTCGAAATATAGCATTCCGATTCACACTGGCGCGGTCAATGGAGCCGCAAGGGCAAAAGAGAGGTAGGGCTTTTGTCGTATTGGAAGGATTATTCTCGCCACACGGCTGCTGGAAATAACAAGGAATTAAGACACCCGTTACTCACGAACGGCGGGGGATGAATATAACGAAAAAGCATGGCTGTACGAACCTTACATAAGGACACATGCCATGTGTGGAAAAATATAGGCGCCCGATAACCGCTACCTAGCGGATATCGGGCGCTGTCTACGTTCAGGGCATCTAATTTACATACTGATTCACAAAAGCTGTTACTACGTTTATATACCCCGTCTTATCCATATCATAAGCTAACCCATGCCCTGCTTGCGGCACTACGAACTTCTCTTTGGGACTCTGACATGCCTCATACAATTCATTCATCATACTATATGGTACAAAATTATCGGCATCCCCATGAATAAAAAGAATCGGCACCTTCGCCTTCCTCACCTGTTTCAAGGCAGACGCTTCACTAAACCCATACCCTGCTTTCAAACGAGTAATTAGACTCGCACTTTGAATAAAAGGGAAACTTGGCAAGCGATACATACGCCGTAGTTGGTAGGCTAATTGTGCTTTAACTGAGCTGTAAGCGCAGTCCGAGACAATAGCTTTGACCTGCGGTGGGAGATTTTCACCTGAGGTCATTAGCACTGTAGCACCACCCATAGAGACCCCATGAAGCACAACTTGAGCACTGGGCCCAGTCTTTTCTATTATATATTCACTCCACTGCAAATAATCCTTGCGCTCATGCCATCCAAAACCAATATAATTCCCAGCGCTTTCCCCATGTCCCCTGGCATCGGGAATCAGAATATTAAAGCCCAGTCTCTCGTAATAGATTTTGGCGTACGCCCCCATATCCTTCCCTTTTCCAGAATAACCATGAGCTAGAATCGCTGTACGACCTTCAGCACGATCCGAAAGGAGCAAGTACCCTCTTAATTGTAGCCCGTCCTCAGATGTAATCTCCACATTCTCAAAGCTCTGACTGGAGATCCAATCCTTCCCCTCACCCCAAGAAGCCCCGGCAACCGGGGGATCAACCTTCAAATCACGATTATTACTCAGGAATTCCTTCGGTGCTCGTTTAATAGCAATTCCATAAAAGAAAAAGCCCGCATAGATCAGAGCTCCTATGACGATGACAGCGCTAATGAAGAACCATACCAATTCATCTTCCCCGTCCTTTCTTCATATCCGTTGTAAATCAGTATAACATCTACTTAGAATGCGCCAAAATATAACAATCATAACAAAAGAAAACCGCCATCGGAATATGTCCCGAAAGCGGCTTTACTATTCTTCATGGCATAACTTGTGTTCAAGCTACAATCACCGTTTATTATTTCTTGCTCGAGAATCTATTTCTCATTAGCAATCCAATAAGTGCAAAACCTAGACCAGTTACATAATAAGGGACTGAACTTGATTCTCCCGTTTTTGGAAGTTCATCCACAGGTGGATTACCTAGCGGGATTGTATCATCCACTACAGCAATATCCTCTGGTGACGGCGTTGGTGTTACTGTCAATACTGGTCCTAATGGAATCTCCTCCTCATCAACAAGTACCTCTGTGTTGCTCGACGGTGTTGGTGTTGGTACTGGTGCTGGAGTTGACGAAGCTACAGGGCCCAGCGGCACAGGATCATCATTAACAACGATAGTACCAATTACAAATGATGGTGTTGGTGTCGGGAACACCGGAGGCTCCGGCGTTGGCGTCGGTGTTGGCGTTACTTCTGACGACGGTGTCGGTGTTGGTGTTATTTCCGACGACGATGTCGGTGTTGGCGTCACTTCCGACGACGGTGTCGGTGTTGGCGTCACGATCGGCGTTGGTGTTGGCGTCACGATCGGCGTTGGTGTTGGCGTCACGATCGGCGTTGGTGTTGGTGTCACGATCGGCGTTGGTGT
>NZ_VTZR01000029.1:0-44108 GCF_008370385.1 Paenibacillus sp. B2(2019) | reverse complement strand
AACACGACCGTTAAGCCCTCCAGCGCCGATGGTACTTGGACCGAAGGGTCCTGGGAGAGTAGGACGTTGCCAAGCACGCAAGACCACTGTTGAGTAATCGACAGTGGTCTTTTTGTTGTATTATTGAAGAATTCATTAGGGTTTATTTTGAGATACTACATTAGAGATAGGTGTAAGCGTTGGTGATGGGTATGGTGGATTGTATAATTTCACCACTAAATGTCCACTCTGTGCGGACAATAGTCCAATAATTCGCTTACGCGTGAGTCGTTTTTTGAATACCTACTCTGATGATGTAATGTTCTTGACAGTCCAAATGCCCTTTGCTAAGATGGCAATAATATATTTTTGGATAAGCATCTCAAACCTAAATTGAAGATATGAACTTGTTCAACTTCCAGATGTACAGAGTTGTCTGTCGTGAATGGACTTAAAGTCGAAGGTTCTTCTTTTATAAAGTTTGTAGGCGGGTATAATTTAAAAACAACCGAGGAGGAATGACCCAGGTGTGGAAAGATAAGTTTGGTAAAGAAGGTCTGACTTTTGATGATGTGCTGCTGGTTCCGCGTAAATCTGAGGTACTGCCGAAGGAAGTAGATTTGACTACAGTTCTAAGTAAGAATGTGAAGTTGAACATCCCGCTTATGAGTGCAGGTATGGACACAGTCACAGAAGCGGCTATGGCCATTGCTATTGCTCGTGAGGGTGGTATCGGGATTATTCACAAGAATATGCCTGTAGAGCAGCAAGCGGAAGAAGTGGATCGTGTAAAACGTTCCGAGAGCGGAGTTATTACTAACCCATTCTCTCTTTCAGCAGAACATCTGGTATCCGATGCTGAACTGCTAATGGGTAAATATCGTATTTCCGGAGTACCGATTGTAGACAGTGACAACAAACTGGTCGGTATTCTAACTAATAGAGATTTACGTTTTATTCATGACTTTAATATTCCAATCAAAGAAGTTATGACACATGAGAATCTCGTGACTGCTGCTGTAGGTACGACACTTCAAGAAGCAGAAGGCATCTTACAACGTCATAAAATTGAGAAATTGCCGCTGGTCGACGAGAATAACGTTCTTAAGGGCCTAATCACAATTAAAGATATTGAGAAGGCGATTCAGTTCCCTAACGGAGCGAAAGATGCACAGGGTCGCTTACTGGTTGGAGCAGCTGTTGGTATCTCTAAAGATACATTCGAGCGTACTGCAGCGTTAGTGAAATCAGGTGTGGATTTGATCGTCGTCGATTCTGCACATGGTCACCACATTAATATTATTGAAGCGGTTCGTCAAATTCGTGAGTTGTATCCTGATCTTACGATTGTTGCTGGTAACGTGGCTACAGGTGAAGCAACCCGTGAACTTATTGAAGCTGGAGCTTCTGTAGTTAAAGTAGGTATTGGACCTGGATCTATCTGTACAACACGAGTTATCGCTGGTATCGGTGTTCCGCAGGTTACAGCCATTTATGATTGTGCAACGGTTGCTCGTGAGTACGGAGTTCCTATCATCGCTGACGGTGGAATCAAGTACTCCGGTGAAATCACTAAGGCTATTGCCGCTGGTGCTCATGCAGTAATGATGGGAAGTATGTTTGCAGGTACAGAAGAAAGCCCAGGAGAATCGGAGCTTTATCAAGGCCGCAAATTTAAAGTATATCGTGGTATGGGCAGTATGAGTGCCATGAAACAAGGTAGTAAGGATCGTTATTTCCAGGATGACGATAAAAAGCTTGTTCCTGAAGGAATTGAGGGTCGTATCGCTTTTAAAGGGCCTCTTTCGGATACCGTTCATCAATTGATTGGCGGACTGCGTTCGGGTATGGGCTACTGTGGGACCAAGTCACTCGAAGAACTTCGGAATGACACTTCTTTCATTCGCATCACAAGTGCTGGACTTCGCGAAAGCCATCCACATGATGTGCAAATTACGAAAGAAGCGCCAAATTATTCCGTGTAATGGACTAGAAAGACTATTTTTTGGACAGACAGGACTATTTCGTCCTGTCTGTCTTTTTTTGCGTGTACCCCTGTGTTAGAATAGAACAAGCTATTGATATGAGGTTTAAAGGAGAGTAGTAATCATTGAAGCACAAACAGAAATTTAACGGTAAGCAATTTATGATTAAGACAGTCACAGTAGGTCTACTTTTAAATATGTTAGTTTCCACTCCACTTCCGGCATTCGCAGAGGAAGGTACGACAACGACAATACAAGCTGGTACTGCAACTCAGACGACTCAGAAAGCAGTAAAGATCCCTTCTGTGGAATCACTGGGTCTAAATTTGAAATCAGCGGTTCTAATAGAACCAACAACAGGTGAAATTCTTTTATCTATGAATGCAGATGAGGCTTTGCCTCCAGCTAGTATGACTAAGATGATGACAGAGTATCTTGTAGCAGAAGCGGTGAAGACTGGACAGCTTTCATGGGATCAAAAAGTCATAGTAGGGGAAAATGCGTCTAAACAGGTTGGATCACGTATTTTTCTAGCGGAAAATGACGAGCATACGGTTGAAGAGCTGTACATAGCAATGGCTGTCGGATCTGCAAATGATGCTACAGTAGCTTTGGCAGAACTAGTTTCTGGATCAGAATTGGAATTCGTAGAGCTAATGAATCAGACTGCCCAGAAGATGGGGATGAAAACTGCCTATTTTGTTAATTCTACTGGATTAGACAAAGCTGACATGCCTAAGAAGTACCGCTCAACTGATAAGAAAGAAAACGTAATGTCAGCGATGGATGCTGCTATTCTTGCCAAATATATCGTTACTGATCATCCTGATTTTAATAGATTTACAACGGTTCAGTCGTATAAGTTCCGTGAACGTGATACCGCACCAATGATTAACTTTAACTGGATGTTGGAAGCTAACAAGAGTATCCAGAATTTTAAGGCTTATGCTTATGAGGGATTGGATGGTTTGAAAACAGGCCATACCGCTAGAGCAAAATATTGTTTTGCAGGTACAGCTGTACGTGATGGCATGCGTCTGATAAGTGTAGTAATGGGGGCTAATACAGAGCCACACCGTTTTACAGAGACGAAGAAAGTACTTGATTTCGGATTTAATAATTTTGAAATCAAACAGGTCGTGGCCCCTAAAGCAGTGATAGCCGGCAACGAAACTGTGCCAGTTCTTAAAGGGAAAAATAAAAAGGTGTCTGTAGTTACGGATGAAGCTGTTTCGTTTATCGTCCCTAAGGGAACAACCTCCCCTCAAATTAAAACAACTGTTGAAATAAATGATCCAGCAACCTTAGTTGCTCCTATAGAACAATCTGCTAAAGTGGGTAAGGTTACTTATTCCTACCAAGTTGAAGGCATGTCTGATGTTCAGCAGAAGACAGTTAATCTGATTACTGCTGAAGAAGCGGAGAAAGCCGGTTGGTTCAGTTTATTCCTTAGAGCCATTGGAGATTTCTTCGGCGATTTATTTACAGGGATCAAGAACTTGTTCTAATGAATTTAGCATCGAAAATTGCGTTAAATCCGAGTAAGTGGATTGTATATTTCCCTTCATTGGGGTAAAATTACAAGTTAGATTAAGATAGATCATTCGGGGGGCTAGGACATGGAAACTGGAACATCGCGAGTTAAAAGAGGCATGGCAGAAATGCAAAAAGGCGGCGTCATTATGGACGTCATGAATGCAGAACAAGCAAAAATTGCTGAGGCTGCGGGTGCAGTAGCTGTTATGGCATTGGAACGCGTGCCTTCTGATATTCGCGCAGCTGGCGGTGTAGCACGGATGGCCGATCCTACAATTGTAGAAGAAGTTATCAAAGTGGTAAGTATCCCTGTTATGGCTAAGGCTCGTATTGGCCATTACGTAGAAGCAAAGGTTCTGGAATCCTTGGGTGTTGACTATTTGGATGAGAGTGAAGTTCTTACTCCTGCTGATGAAGTCTTCCATATTAATAAACGTGAGTTCACTGTTCCGTTCGTATGTGGAGCTAAAGACTTGGGTGAAGCCTTGAGACGTATTAACGAAGGTGCATCCATGATCCGTACGAAAGGTGAACCAGGAACAGGCAACATTGTTGAAGCAGTGCGTCATATGCGCTTTATCAATAGTCAAATCCGCAAAGTAACTAATTTGTCCAAGGATGAGCTATATAATGAAGCTAAGAACCTGGGAGTTCCTTACGAGCTACTGCTTGAAGTGCATGAGCTTGGTAAGCTGCCGGTTGTTAACTTTGCTGCTGGCGGTGTAGCAACTCCTGCCGATGCTGCCCTGATGATGCATCTAGGTGCGGACGGTGTGTTTGTAGGCTCAGGTATTTTTAAATCGGACAACCCTGAGAAATTTGCCCGTGCGATCGTTGAAGCCACTACACACTATACTGATTACAAACTGATTGCAGAAGTATCTAAGAACCTTGGCGCACCAATGAAGGGGATTGATATTGCAACTCTAACCCCGGCTGAACGTATGTCGGAGCGTGGCCGTTAATAGAGAGAAGGTTGCCCGGATGAAAATAGGAGTGCTGGCGCTTCAAGGCGCAGTTACGGAGCATATTGTTAGTATAGAGAAGACCGGAGCAGTGGGCGTACCTATCAAGCGAGTAGAGCAGCTTGAGGAGGTTGATGGCCTAATTATTCCTGGTGGTGAGAGTACAACGATCGGTAAACTGATGCGAAAATATGGCTTCATCGAAGCCATACGTGATTTCTCCAATCAGGGCAAGCCGATTTTTGGAACATGCGCGGGTATGATTGTTCTGGCCAAACAAATTGCCGGCGGCGAACCAGGGCATTTGGAGCTAATGGATATTACGGTAGCTCGGAATGCATTCGGTCGTCAACGGGAAAGCTTTGAATGTGATCTGGAGGTTAAAGGAATTGATGAGCCGGTTCGTGCTGTTTTTATACGTGCACCGCTTATCAACGAGGTAGGCCCGGGTGTAGAAGTGCTTACAGTCTATAATGATGAGATTGTAACTGCACGGGAGGGTAACCTGCTGGTGTCTTCTTTTCATCCAGAATTGACCGATGATTTCAGACTGCATCAATATTTTGCTGATATGGTAGAGGCTACTAGGCAAGTGCAACAACAGAATCGCATATAAGAACATCCTGACTCTTTCAAAGCTGTAAGCAGCAATTTGAAAGAGTTTAGGCTGTTTTCAGGAGGGAAACTTTGTGTTAGACGTAAAAGTATTACGCAGTGATTACGCTCGAGTTGAACAAGCCTTAGAGAAACGGGGTAAATCACTGGATTTAATTGCTGATTTTCCACAACTTGATCTACGCAGACGTGAATTACTGCAAGAAACAGAAGGTCTTAAGAACCGTCGTAATACGGTTTCTGGTGAAGTAGCGAAGAAGAAGAAGAATGGTGAGCCAGCAGATGACCTAATTGCTGAAATGCGTACGGTATCTGACCGAATTAAAGAGCTTGATGACGAAGTGCGTGAATTGGAAGTTCAGATTGCTGAACTTACTATGAGTATTCCGAATATTCCTCATGATTCAGTTCCAGTTGGTAAGTCTGAGGATGATAACGTAGAATTGCGTCGCTGGTCGGAGCCAAAAGAGTTCGGATTTACTCCGAAATCACATTGGGAGCTTGCGCAGCAGCTCGATATTATTGATTTTGAAGCTGCAGCGAAGGTTACGGGATCTCGGTTTGTTTTTTATAAAGGACTGGGAGCACGTTTAGAGCGGGCGCTTATTAACTTTATGATGGATCTGCACAGCGGTGAGCATAACTATGAAGAAATGCTGCCGCCTTACATTGTGAATAAAGACAGCTTGTACGGAACGGGGCAACTTCCTAAGTTTGAGGAAGATCTGTTTAAGTTACGTGACACTGAATACTATTTGATTCCTACAGCGGAAGTACCTGTAACCAACTACTATCGCGAAGAGATTTTGACAGCAGCAGATCTACCTAAGTATCATGTAGCTTACAGCTCTTGTTTCCGTTCTGAGGCGGGTTCAGCTGGCCGTGATACTCGCGGTCTGATCCGTCAGCATCAATTCAACAAGGTAGAGCTGGTGAAGCTTACTACACCTGAATCCTCTTATGAGGAGTTAGAAAAAATGACAGCAGATGCTGAGCGTGTGCTACAGCTTCTTGGTTTGCCTTATCGCGTACTTGGGCTATGTACAGCTGATATGGGCTTTACATCGGCTAAGACGTACGATTTGGAAGTATGGCTGCCTGAGAGTGGAATGTACCGTGAGATCTCTTCTTGCTCAAATACGGAGGACTTCCAAGCGCGTCGGGCAAATATTCGTTTCCGTAAAGATCCGAAATCCAAACCTGAATTTGTTCATACACTGAACGGATCTGCTTTGGCTGTTGGGCGTACTGTTGCAGCAATTCTTGAGAATTATCAGCAAGAGGATGGTAGTGTTCTGATTCCGGAATGTCTACAACCGTATATGCGCAATGTAAAATCGATCCAACCTAAAACTATTTAAGAAAATAGTTGCTTTTTCTTCGCACCATATGGTACAATTACTAATGCATGTGAAATTTATATGCATTTGGAGAGGTACCGAAGCGGTCATAACGGGGCGGTCTTGAAAACCGTTAGGGTGCAAGCCCACATGGGTTCGAATCCCATCCTCTCCGCCATTCCTTTATGAACTTTAAGAAATAAGCAGATAGAAACCGTCTCCTTTGGAGGCGGTTTTTTTGTTGTGCTTGAACTGGTACAGTTTTAGTTATTGTTTGATGAACCTAGTTCCATTGAGAATAAAAAGATTGATTTCTCCGCAATGTATTAGAGAAGGAGGATGATCATAATTATGGACAGACAATTGGAAGTAGATCAGCATAATCTTGTCTCGGCCTGGCAAGAACGCCTGCCTGCGTTAATGGAGGATGGGGACAGTTTCAATGTACTAGCGGATGATGGTGATCCGAATAGTCTGCTTATTCATTTTAATGCAGCAGGACGTCAAGGGTACTCACTTGATTTTCGTTGCAGGTATGTAGATAGCAGGGAGGTCGCTGTTGATCTGCTTGATGTGGAGCAGAGTGGAATTCATATTGATGAGCATAGTGATGCAGTACAGCTATTAGCACAGCAGTATTCACGACAAATTCACGAATGTGCTCAGGCTCTACAGAATATAACTAATCCTTAGGAGGAATGAACAATGTCAAAGCCAAAAAGTATTCCAGTTCCCGGGGCACAGCCTAACGATGGGGAGCGTAGAAAGGAGCATAATTCTTCTGCACCAGAGCCACTTTCTGGCTCTAAAAAGGTGAAGCAGGCTAATCATGTTGACCATCATAATCCGCAAGGATAACAAATAAAAACAATAAGAATTATAAAGAAGTGTTTCTTGATTTTTACAAATAGTTTATCATAAGGGGGGGAGATTTTTTTTACATGGGAGAGGAGAAAAATAATGAACAAAAAATGGGGTTTATCGGCCGCGGCACTGTTGCTTACAGCAGCAGTAATTCTGCCAGGATGTGCAAGTAAACAGGAGGCGCCAAAAGAGGCCTTAAAATCAGCCGCGTCAAAAGCGACTACGATGTCTTCATATGAGATGAAGAGTAAATTCTCGATCAATGATCTAACCATCGAGACTGCTGATGCTGAATCTGCTGCAATGACCACACAGGTACTCAGCATGCTCAAGAATGCTGATATTACCGTCGACGGGGTTTATCAGGCTGATCCAATGCAGACAGAGCTAACTATGGTTCTGAATCTCAAGGGCGATATGAGCATGAGCTTCAATGTCCCTATGGTGATGACCACTGAGAAGTTGTATGTTAAGATTCCATCGATTCCGTTCTTCCCGATTCCGGAGACAATCGTTAACAAGTTTGTAGAGGTGGATCTGAAGGCGTTGGCAGAGCAGGAGGGTGCAGAATTTAACCCAAGTACGATGGATACTCAAAAAATGCAGAAGCTGTCTAATGAAGTGGTGGACACTGTCCTAGCTGAATATGACGAAGAAAAATATTTTAACGAGATTGATCCCAAAGATGCTAATTTACCAGAAGGTGTGGAAGCTAAACAAGTCGTTCAGTTCCAAGTGACTAACGATAATGTTAAAGAAGCAATCACTATCTTGGTGAATAATGCCCTGCCTAAAATTATTGATATCGTAAGCAAGGAAGAATACAAGGATATGCTGCAGATTAAAGATGCAGATCTAGCTAAGGCTAAAGAAGAACTGACATCAGGTGAAGCTAGAACTGAATTGGATAAGGGCTTAGCTGATCTTGATAAGTACCTTACCATCAACCAGTTCCACTATAATACTGCGATCAATAAAGATGGATACGCTGTGTATCAGGATTTATTGATGGATGTTAAAGTAAATGATCCGGAAGATGGCACAAAAGTGGCCTTCTCAGTAAATGGAACGGGCCAATACAGTAAGATCAACGAGAAGCCGGTATTCAAGATTGGTATCCCTCAAGGTGATGATGTAATTACAATGGATCAACTTGGAGAAGAATTCGGTGGTATGGGAACTTATTAATCCCAGTTCGCAAGATTAAGACCCGCATGATGCGTATATTATACGCCCATGCGGGTCTTTTTTTAGGAAAAAAAGTAGCACTCTTTCCTGCGACAATGCAGAATCTTATTTCCGTTCCTCAGTCAGCACATCTTCGGTTAAGATTGCGTAGGTTTGGTGATCCTGCCACTGTCCATTTATTTTAAGATACTGACGAGCAATCCCTTCAGGTTTGAACCCACTCTTCTCCAGGACTCTTCGGGAAGCTTCATTATGCAATAAAATAGCTGCTTGAACTCTATGTAGACCTAAGGCCCGGAACGCATAGCCAAGGACTAATCCGACTGCTGTTGTCATATAACCTTGTCCTTGCATCCGATGATCCATTAAATATCCTAAATCAGCATATTGTGCTATACCTCGTGAGACGTTGGACAATGTGATCTGACCGATTAGCTGTCCATCCAGCAGATAAATGCCGAACATATAAGCTCTGTCCAGTAGGGCGTCCTCAATACGCTGATTGATGATCTGTTGTTGACTCTCTAGGGTAAAGAAGTGCTCATCACGTTTTGGCTCAAACGGTTCGTGGGTTACCCGGTTATTTAAACGAAGCTCCAGCAGGCTCTGTGCATCCTTAAGCTCAAGTGGAGAAATATAGATGCCTTGAGAGGTATGATATAGAGTAAGGGTCATTTAGGAGTCCTCCTTTTGTTTTATTGGCTTTTTACGTAAACAGCGAAAGAAAGAGGTGAGTAGATCTGCACATTCTTCTTGTAAAACATCCTGTATTACCTCAGTTCTATGATTAAATCGCGGCTCTTCAAGCAAGTTCATGAGGGTCCCGGCACATCCAGCTTTAGGGTCAGGCGTTCCATATACCGTGAGAGGCACTCTGGACTGCACTATTGCTCCTGCACACATCGGACAAGGTTCTAGGGTGACGTACAGCTGGCAATCCAGCAGACGCCAAGAATTCATGACATTGCTGGCCTCACGAATGGCTACCATCTCTGCATGGGCTGTCGAATCCATTGTCGTTTCTCGTAAATTGTATCCACGTCCTATAATTTCACCATGTCGAACAATGACAGCACCAATAGGAACCTCACCTAATGCCTCAGCTTTACGTGCTTCTGCGATCGCCTGCCTCATCCAATATTCATGAACCGCTTGTATATCTTCTGGCGATTCATTGGCTTTAATATTCAAGATCATCTTCCCTTCTTCTGTAACCATTGTACAACGAACAAATATTCGTTCTTAACAAAATGTGCATAACTCTGTGGATAACCGCCTACTTATGCACATTTTTGTACACATCGTTTTATAATAAAATGTTTATATGTGCATAAGCTGTGGATGGTTTCTTAAAATATAAGAAAGTATAAGTTTCACGCTATACTTTGTCCTTATATTTCGCGCTTAAACGCTTCCCGTCCGTATAAGGACGCCGAAGGCATTTATACTTGTATATTGTAGAGAAAGACCTTTTGAATTTCAATATTCTTGAATTGGAACGCTACATTGAAATGTCTTTTCAAATGTGAGGGCAAAAGGTATGATGTTTATTGTAGGCCCCGCAAGGATTTACCAGTGGATAAGAGGTGAACAAACAGTTTGTCCATAAAGACAAAACTATCTGCTATTATTTTTGGGGCGGTGTTGCTAATTTTAGCACTGAACCTGACATTTAACCTTTATGCCGCCCAAAATAATCTACGGAATGAAAGCATTAATAATATGCAACTAACCGCTATGCAAATGGCCGTTTCTGTAGAACAAAGTAACTATAGCTCTAACTATGTAGAATATCAAATTGCGCATAATTTAAGGATGGCGGCTATCTTTGCCTCCGAAGAGCTGGACCCCGACTATAGGAATGTGACGAATGAAGAACTTAAGGCCCTAACTTCCAAGGTGGGCGTGTCTAATATTTCAATTCTGGTAAAGACTGATAACGATATTGTAATAGCGAGGTCTTCGCTACCTAGTGATATTGGGGTGTCCACAAAGGACTGGGGGTACTGGTATCTGGCCTTTTTGGAGTTGTTCGATAATCAGGAGGTATCCGTGGGTCAGGGGCAGGCCATGGACCATTTTTGGTCAGGCCCTTTTGATTATTCAACCTACAATCTTGATTTCATTGAAAAATGGGGATATTACCATGATGAAGAGAGCAACTACATCATAAATCCTGTTATTCTCAATACTGCAGCCAGCGACTATGTCAAGATTACCAATCCCGATCAAATCGCAGCGCAGACTAAAGAAGCTAATCCAGGGATCTTAGAACTCACAGGATTTAACCCAGTAACATTTGGTTCAGCAAGTATGAAGGCTGACGGAACTGACACATTGAATAAGAATCTTGGTAACCGTCCCATTAAGTACGGCACCTATACTTATGGTAATGTGGAGCAGGATAGAACAGCGATTCTATTGGCTCAGGAGAAGCAGAAGCCGGTTACACTGGAGACGAAAGTGCTTGGAAAAAGAGTGCTCAAAAGCTTCATCCCTATCCAATCTCCTGGACTGAAAGCTTATGTGATTGGTGTCGTTTTGGATTACTCCGTGATTTCATCTGTGGTTCATGAACAATTAATTAATAATCTGACAACTTCACTGTTATTACTTACATTATTCTTGTTATGCAGTTACATACTGTCTGGATTTGTTACTCGTCCTATTCAGGCGATACTTGCCAAAGTGAACGATGTAGCCAAAGGGAAATTCGAGCCTCCACTTAAGGTAACTAGCCGGGATGAGTTAGGGCAACTGGCACTACGAATCAACGCTATGACGGCTCATCTCATGCAGCGCACTAATCGACTCAAACAGACACTGGAAGAGAACCGAGCAGTTAAGGAGCATTTGGAATCGGTCATTAATGGAACCTCTGATGCGATACATACTATCGATATGGACGGCCGAATTACTAGTACGAACAGAGCCTTCGAAGAACTGTATGGATGGAGTGCCAAAGAGGTGCTAGGGAATAAGCCTTACCTTGTGCCTGCGACAGCGCTTAAGCAGGAGGAAGAGCGGCTTGATGCGTTAAAGAGTGGTGCGGTTCTACCACCAATTGAAACGGTAAGACTTAAACGTGATGGAACAATTGTTGAAGTTAGTGTTAGTACCTCAGTGATTCGTGATGAAGACGGGTATCCACATTCCTTTATTCACGTCTCACGTGATATGACGGAACGTAACCGAATGGAGGAACTGCTTAGACGCTCTGAGAAGCTGACTACAGTTGGTCAATTAGCCGCGGGAGTAGCTCATGAGATTCGTAATCCTCTTACGACGCTAAAAGGATTTCTGCAGCTTCAACAAGAAAAGCAGATTTTGGTCCCCCTCCATATTGAACTGATGTTGTCCGAGCTCGAGCGGATTAATCTGATCGTAAGTGAATTTTTGATTTTGGCCAAGCCTCAAGCTGTTCATTTTCAGGAAAAAGATGTGCGGGATATCCTTGGTGATGTGGTTTCTCTATTAGACAGTCAAGCTCATTTGTTTGGGATTCAGTTTAGTGCGACATTCTCTGAATATCCATCCACCGTACATTGTGAAGTGAACCAGCTAAAGCAGGTGTTTATTAACATCGTCAAAAATGCTATTGAGGCTATGCCTGATGGTGGTGTGATTTCAATGGAGTTAAGAAATACCTTGGATTCTGTCTTCATTCTTATTTCAGATCAAGGCGAAGGAATTCCTAAGGATATGCTGCCTAAGCTGGGTGAGCCCTTCTTCACCAATAAGGAGTCGGGAACAGGCTTAGGGCTAATGATTAGCCAACGTATTATTCAGGCTCATAAGGGTCATTTGGAAATACAAAGTGAAGTGGGTCAAGGGACAACTGTTATGATCAAGCTGCCTGCAGCTGGTACGGATACCCCTTGGCTTAATATTAAGGATGAACGGAGTGAAGGACAACGTGAGAATTAATAAATTCATCAGTGAGACAGGGTACTGTTCACGCCGTGAAGCAGATAAGCTGGTGGAAGGTGGTAGAGTTACGATCAACGGACAACCTGCTGTGCTTGGCAGTCAGGCCGTTCCAGGCGATGATGTGAGAATAGATGGTGTTGCGCTTGAAACATCAAGCCAGACGGTTTACATTGCGTTAAACAAGCCAGTGGGTATCACTTCAACTACAGAGCAGCATATTAAGGGGAATATTGTTGATTTTGTAGGTCATCATGAGCGAATCTTCCCGATTGGGCGACTCGATAAGGATTCAGAAGGATTGATTTTGCTTACCAACGATGGGGACATCGTTAACAAGATTTTACGGTCCGAAGGTCGGCATGAAAAAGAGTATGTTGTTACTGTAGACAGACCGATTACGCCATCATTTATTACCGGCATGTCCAGCGGCGTAAAGATATTAGGTGAGAAGACGCTACCTTGTGAGGTCACTCGTATTACAGAGCGTGTATTCCGTATTATTTTGACGGAGGGTAAGAATCGTCAGATCCGCCGTATGTGCAGCGCTTTTGGCTACGAGGTTAGAAAGCTTCAACGCATTCGGATTATGAATATTCGTCTAGGGGCATTACAAACAGGAGAATGGCGTGAGCTGTCTGCTGAAGAGAAGCAAGAACTTGGAGCTACACTGAACTACGAACTTCTATAACCTAGAAGAGCCTAGATTTGAATACAATGTATCAAAAAAGAGCTGTTCCATCGGTCTAAGACCTTGGGACAGCTCTTTATGCTTGTAATAGGATAACCATTATTCATCGGAAGGAGCAATGCCTGAGAACTCTTTGGTTTCTTGATATTTACGAATAATGGATACTTCAACCCGGCGGTTCTTACTTCGTCCAACAGCTGTTGTATTTTCAGAAATGGGGTGGTATTCCCCGTATCCAATCGCACTAAATTTCCGTGGATTCAGGTTCGTATTTGTTAGCAAGATCTTCATGAACTGAAGGGCGCGATCGGCGCTCAGGTCCCAGTTGGAAGAATAGTCGCTATTAGAGATAGGGATATTATCGGTATGTCCTTGCACGACTACATCATAATCCGGGAATTGCTGCAGCATGGTTGAGATGGACTTTGCTAATTGCCGAGAATCATCTTTAACTACTGCCTGTCCGGATGCGAACAACGCGTTATCACTTATCGTAATCATAAGTTGGGATTGATTGAGCTTAGTGCTGAGTAGATCGGTAAGGCCGTTCTTGCTGATATATTGATCAAACTGCTTCTTAAGCTTCTCTAAATCCTCTTGTTCCTTTTGCCGCAGCTTAGCCATTTCTGTTTGTTCATTTTTCTTGGTTACTGATTTATCCATTTGATCATTTTTTCCTAAATCCTCTTGACTCTTAGATGGCATTGCCGCCCGCTCT
Organism: Paenibacillus sp. B2(2019); assembly: GCF_008370385.1. Taxonomy (NCBI): domain Bacteria; kingdom Bacillati; phylum Bacillota; class Bacilli; order Caryophanales; family Paenibacillaceae; genus Paenibacillus; species Paenibacillus sp. B2(2019). Next base: position 30,300 of record NZ_VTZR01000029.1, on the reverse strand, counting down.
TCAAGAACACCTGTACCGCCATTAAGAGCAGAACTGAAGGCTTGACTCATCTCTTCGAATTTTTTGGCATCCGTTGCACTCATAGAATACATTACGATGAACAAGGCTACCAGAAGGGTCATAAGATCAGAATAAGGCAGTAGCCACGATTCATCGGCGTGTTCTTCATGCTCTTCGTGTCGTCTAGTCTTTTTGCTCACCCGATCCACTCTCCTTCTCATCATTTAACTTAGCTCGTTCCGAAGGTGTCAGGAAGACAGCAAGCTTCTGATTGATGGCAATAGTGGATACACCGGATTGTATGGACAAAAGACCTTCGACCATCATCATTCGAACTTCAATTTCACGTTTGGAAAGTCGTTTTAGCTTATTGGCGATAGGATGCCATAATACGTAACCTGTAAAGATACCGAGTAGTGTTGCGATGAAGGCAGCCCCGATTGCTGCAGCCAATTTGTTCATATCACTCATATCAGCCAGAGCGGCGATAAGTCCGATAACGGCCCCGAGTACGCCAAGTGTAGGAGCATACATACCTGCTTGTGAGAAAATGAGTGCGCCTGCTTTATGTCTATCCTCTGTGGCGTGGATGTCCTCCATGAGAACATCGCGGACAAAATCCTGATCATTTCCATCAATAATCATCCGCATGCCATTTCTGAGGAAGTTATCTTCTATTTCATCGACTTTCGACTCAAGAGCCAGCAGACCTTCACGCCGTGTAATAGAAGCCCACTCCATGAACATAGTAATTAATTCGGGTTTACTGATTAATTTCTTTTTGACAAAAATCATTTTAAACAGACTTGGAATCTTCTTGACCTCCGAGAACGGAAAGGCCATAAAGATGGAAGCTGCCGTACCCACTAAGATAATAACGTAAGCAGCAGGTGTGGCTAAAGCGTGAAGAGGAGCGTGCTTGAGGATCATACCCCAAATAACTGCAACTAGACCAAAAATTAAACCAAGTATTGTTGAAATTTCCATTATGCACCTCGTCCATGAGATTATAAGATGTGTTCCGACAAAGCCGCGTATATCATCCTTGAAACAGCGGCAAGGCACTCTGTTCGAAACCGAATAACGTATATTCTTATTTATCGACATCATTCCGTTTTTTGTGAAGTCATTTTTTCGGCTATAATGGATAAGGTAAGTAATTATTCATCTGTGGAGAAAACGGAGTGATACATGTGGGTGTAAAGCATGGTAGAGATTACGGTGAAATCCTAACGGATTTGACTGAGGCTGTCGGAAGAATTTCCGATGGGTACTTATTTTTTGAAATGGATCCGGAAGAGTGGCAAGAATTGCCGCAGGAATCCAAGATGGAGGTATGGGAGGCACTGGCTGAGGATCTTTTCTTCGCGCTAGGTAATGAACCTATGATTGAGGTGGGGAGCGGCGTTATCATCTACGATAAGGACACTCACCGCATTAATATTTTAGTCGGAGAAGAGGATTTAGCCTCTGTTGTTTTGATTTAAGAAGAGGCGGCGGCGGGGCGTAATTTGCCCGTAGTTAGTAGCCCGTGTTAAAATTGGTGTAGCCGAGTTATAATCGCTGGGATTCTTGAATACATTTAATCGAAAATATTGCCTTTATCCTGGCACATCCCTTGGACCTCAGAAGCTAAGGGATGTTTTGTTTAACGAATAAGACGAGTAAAGGGACCTGCGGATTTTACTGCAATTTTTAGTAAGGGAGGAAACGAATTGTTATTTACCGAAGAAGAACTGCGTGAGCAGATCAGCAAGCTGGAAGGTTGGAAGCTGGAAGAGAATACCATGGTGCGAAAATATATGTTCAGCCAATATATGAAGGGTATTGCTTTCGTTGATGAAGTAGCCACCATTTCAGAAGCCTTTGATCACCATCCACATATTACGATTGATTATAAGATAGTGACTTTACGACTGAAATCAAATGAGGAAGACGGTATTACAGCTCTAGATATTCGAGAGGCACATGAATTTAATGAAGCCTTTGAGAAAAATCGTTAGTGTCACCTAAACTCATAAATAAACGCCCGTGCGCAGATAGTGAACTATCTTCTGGCACGGGCGTTTTTAGTTGCTTAGGTAGTAGTTACTGTTACTTTTTCTCTGAGAGCCAGAGGGCGACGTTTGCAATCTCCTCAGGGGCTAGCTTTTCTTTAAAGGAAGGCATTTGACCTCGTCCTTTAGTGACGATACTGTAGATTTCTTCAGCATCATGCTGACCGCCTTCATTTTGAAGACTGGGTCCAACTCCACCTTGAAGCTGATCGCCGTGACAGGTGATACAGCTGGCTTTCACGGTTGCTTCGGCCTTTGCCGCATCCAATTGGACTTCCGGCATCGTCGGCTTATTCTGTTCAGCTACCTCTTCTTTACCTGGAAGTGTAAACATAAGTACTACCGCAAAGGCACAGGCGGCAAAAAACAAACCGCTCATGATCCATTTCTGCATCCCAGTTCGTCCCTTCTATGTAAGCTGCTCCCTACATTATAGCTCAAGGTGAAGCGTTATCATAGGGTTTGTGACAAAAAAATGAACGATAATACCATCAAATCATTGAAAAATATGGAATTTAATATTATTTATCATAGACCATGCAATAAAAAGGTTTGTTTCCTGTGGGGGTTAGGCGTTCATACGTATCGGTAATCGTAAATCCACACTTTTGGTAAGTTCGGATCGCCCGCTGGTTCCAGGTCAATACCTCTAGATCAATCTCACGCTCAGGATAACGAAGCAAGGCTGCTTGCACGATTGCATCCATGAATATTTTTCCTAGACCTTGACCGCATAGATCAGGGCGCATACCAATCCCCAAGCGAACAACACCTTCCATTGGAAACAACTGCGCGAATCCACACAAAATCCCTTGCCCATTTAATATGGAGACATATTGCTCATTCCGTAGCTGCGGGTCACCGAACTCGATTCCAAGAGCCTGCATTTGCTCCCACGGCATCCAGCCGTAAATATTATAAGGGGCAGTGTAATCCCAGTTGCAAATCTCTTCCGCGTGACTGGTCTCCATAGGCGCTACATGAAAAGTAACAGAGGGATTTATCATAAGGTCAAGGACCTCCTTTCACGGGGGGACTTAAAATGTCTTATATTTCTAGCTTAAAATACTTATGGTCCTTATAAGGACATCGAAGGCGTTTATGCTTGTAACTAATTATATACAAAAAGAGGCATGGTCGACTCAGAAATTTATGAGGATTATTGTTTTACAAATTCTGAGAGGGGTAAATACTAAATAAGACAAAAAACAAGCTCTTCCCCAAGAATCAACATCTTGGAAAAGAGCCTATGTACGATTTACTTATTGAACATCATCATTATCTTCTGTCTCAGAAGCAACAGAATGATAAGCATCCGTGCTCATAATTCGTTTAGCACCGATGTAGCGTTTCACGTAGTAGCTATCACTCAGGGAGCTAATTGTTACACCGCGTGAGGTAGATGCGTGTGCAAACTTGCCTTCACCGACATAAATACCGACATGGGAGACACCCTTACCACTTGTATTGAAGAATACAAGATCTCCAGATCTTAAATCATCTTGGGAGATAGCAGTACCCATTTGATACTGGGAACCTGATTGGTGTGGTAGGTTTATACCAATTTTATCAAATACATACATTGTAAATCCGGAGCAATCAAATCCATTTGTGGAGATGCCGCCGGATACGTACTTAGTTCCGATGGTCTTGTCGATCACTTTATCCATTTTGGAATCCGCGAAAGCGCTTCCTGCTCCGATGGTGAAAATAATGGAAAAGCTAAGTACTGCTGCTGCTAGCTTCTTCTTCAAAAGTTTATACCCCTTCCGGATGCCTACGAGGTTAGCTTAAGGGTTCGGTTGAAGGTCCCCTATGACCCCTCTAAAAATGGAGGTCAATTCACCCAAAGTTGGTTCCCCCGTTTTCCTAATAGTTAGGAAACTCGGCTGATACTGTTGATTAGGAATAGCTTGTAATCAATACATGACAAAACCTTTGTAAATAACAACTTAATGATTACAAAAATGTTACTAAAATCTTACTGCAGTTATTGTAACAAACAGAGTGCCGCTTGGCAATCGTTTTTAACATAATCATGCAGAAAAATTCGTTTTTTTAAAGACAAAATGCATATGTAAGCGATAATATTAAACTAATTTTTATATTTATTGAAATTTTTATCAAATAAAAGTGTTTAAAGTCCGTTCTAGAGGTGTAAAGAATATAATAAGGCAAAAGAAAACCTGGATTCGATTAAGTCAATAATCAAACCCAGGTCTATATAATGTAATTGTGAGGTTATAGTTGTGGCGAAGTATTAATCGTAGGCTATAGCTTGATATGAGGAAGTACTCATTACTCTTTTAGCACCAACGTAGCGATTGGCCCAGTAGGACTGGCTAAGTGAAGTGATGGTCACGCCATATGAAGATGATGATTGTGCGAATTTTCCGTTTCCAACATAAATGCCGACATGGGATACGCCGTTGCCCAATGTGTTAAAGAAAACTAGGTCACCTGAACGCAATTTGCTTTTGGCTACAGGAGTTCCGACATTATATTGAGCTTTTGAAGTACGGGGCAAAGAAAGACCCACCTTCTTGAATACATACGTAGTAAATCCAGAACAGTCAAACCCGGCAGTGCTAGTGCCTCCGGTTTTATAGGCAACTCCAATTGTCTTTGAAATAACACTGTCCATCTTAGAATCTGCAAAGGCACTTCCTCCACCAATAGAGAACGCCATCACAAGTCCTAGCGCCGCAGCGACGCATGCTTTTCTTAAATTCTTCAAAAAAATTGTACCCCTTCCAATGCCTGTGAGGTTAGCTTAAGGATTCGGTAGAAGGTTCCCCTATGATCACTGCAAAGCGAGATCAATTCACCCAAAATATGGTTCCCCCACTTCCCGGTGCAAGGAATTCGGCGTTTTATGCACCAGATAGTGACTTATCGACATGACTACAACAAATACATGAAGTTATGTAGAAATCGTTTCAAATGATTACAAACTTGTTACCAATGGAACAGGACTTATTGTAACAAAGTCTTTACGATTTTGCAAATCCTCATAATTTGTCTATAACGCGAAAGAGTCCCAGCTCCTGATTCAGGAACCGGGACTCTTATATTATGTTCTGTAATGCTTCAAATTATTGTGGAAATGCTTTACTTTGCCATAGATGATATTGAGCTGAAATTCCCCACATTTTGAAGAGTGTTGAGGGCAGTGATGAAAGTTGACGAATAAGAAGTGCTGGTAGGCCAGGACAGAAGATACCCGTTATTCCGCACACTAGCAAAAGGATCAGGCCTGCTGCACCAAGTACGATTGAAATTCCTATTGCCGGAATCAGTGACTTCAAGCAAATGAATAAGGAGGAGAACATCCCCGTGCCGCTGGTATAACCAAACTGCATATATAGAAGGAACAGGCGCACGATAAAGATGTATATAAGCCATGCCAATACGTATGGAACTAGATGAAGTAACAAAGAGTAGTTCAGAAAGGAGGACAAGAATAGCCCGTACATTTTTGGAGCAAGCCAGTATAACGGAAGTAGAGCCAGCACCCATTCGATTAGACTGAAGATAAACACTGGAAATCCATAAAGCTTCATACCGGGAAAAAAGAACAGGCCACGCTCTCCTTTTCGCTCCTGATGGAGTTCATGCAGTAATCCTGCCCTTATGAAGGGGGAGAGTAGCAGTCGTAAGACAACAAGCCCTAGGAACATCCATAACCAAGTACGTATCGCAGGATCTGTGTTCAAGCTGAACTGCCCTTCGACATAATAGAGTAGTCTGCCCATTCCGCTGCCTCCAGCGTCTTTATCTGGATAACGTAGTAGAATTGGAACGATAGCAGATCGGATGAAGCCGTACATAAAGTAGCCCCAGAGCAGTCGGTAGATGAAGAGCAGAATCAGAATATAAAATTGCTCCTTCATGCTTTGCCAGCCGCGGGTTATCGATGTTCTCACAATCATTCACCTCACCAGACAAGAGTTCCGAGCACGGTTTCAACTAGTTTAGTTACACTTAATGTCCAGCGGGAGAGCGTTTTGGGCTCTATTTCCGCCAGTCTGAAGTTATTAAGATGTTTGTTTTCTAACAGAATGGTATGCTCAGGATCAACCTCAGCAGAGAGCAGAAGCTTATCGCTTAACAATTGGAAGGTAGTCTCAGCTCCTTCACCGCTCCAGACCCGCTCTGTAGCAGAGTCATCGGCGAATGTGAATTTAATGGGAACGTCAACGTAATGGCTCCCTTTGTTTGTAATCTTTACTATGGATTCATAGCTCTGAGCATCGCTGTTGCCATTCTTTTTAATCGTAATCGTATCTACTGAGAAATCAGGAGCACCACCACCATAAATATAATCTTCGAAATAAGGCTGCCATGATTTTTTGGTTACCTTCTCAATGACTTTTTGAAAATCAGACGTAGTGGGGTGCTGGAAACGGAATTTACGTGCGTAAGTGGACATGATGCTGTTCATTGCCTTAGTGCCTACTTGGCGTTCAATATCCTTAAGTACTAGCTTTCCGCGAATATACACATTCCGGCTATAGGATTCTGCCCCGGCATATTTCCATGTTTCTAAATTTAGCGGCTCTGATTTGGTCACCAAGCTGGACTGAAGAGGGAGATTCGTTTTGATGCCATATTCTTGCTCCATGAGTCTGTCTTCAGCATAAGAAGTGAAGCTTTCATCTAGCCAAGCCTCTTCGAATTCATTGCTGGCTACCATGCCGTAAAAGTATTGATGGCCAATTTCATGAACGACGGTTCTTTCAAGTGAGGTGTCAGGAGAAGAGTCTGTGGCTCCAAACGCTGTAATGAGTGTTGGATACTCCATTCCTCCAGCCCCATTCCCCTCCTTAGGCGGAACGATAATAGACAGAGTCGAGTAGGGATAAGGACCATACCATTTGCTGAAGTAGGTCAGAGCTGCCTTAGCGGCCTGAAGGTATCGTTCCTTTAAGTCTTTGTGTAATGGATCGAGATACACCTTAATCCGTACACCAGGCACTTCTGGCGTAGAGAAGGCTTCTTCGGCTACTGTAAAATCAGGGGATGCCGCCCACGCAAAGTCATGGACATCGTCAGCGTAGAACTGATATATTTTCTGATCTTGCTTTAGCTTGGCATTCTTCACAGGAAATCCGGTCGCAGCTACCGTGTAGTCGGAAGGAACCGCAATCGTTACATTAAAGATGCCAAAATCGCTGTAAAATTCAGAGGTGCCGTGGTACTGATGCAAATCCCAGCCTTCCTCCTTAACCCCGCGTGTGCCCATAGGCTCGTATACACTAAGTTTAGGGAACCATTGCCCAGCCATCACGAAATTGCCTGATGCGCCCATACGGGCAAATATTTTGGGGAGCTGGACCTCGTACTGGAGTTTAAGCGTGACACTTTCTCCACCATTAACCGGCTGTGGGAGATGTACCTTTAGGAGTGTCTTATCGTTGACGTTACCATCATCGGGTTGTACAAATTGCACTCTTTGCATTAGTGATGTTCCTTCTGTTGTGCGCAAATCGGTTAAAGTCATACTTCCGAAGCCGTTCTCTGGCATGGTGTCACCTCTGAGCGTTCCTCCGGACTCCTTCATAAAGGTAGTATCTGATGAAGCAAAAGCATTTGGATACATATGAAAATATAGATCACTTACCGGTTTTACACCGGGGTGTGTCCAGGTTACCGTCTCAGAAGCGATTAAGGTTTCTGTATCAGGAACAAGCTGAACATCGATGTGATACTCGACAACTCGTTGACTTAATGCCTCTTCTGCTGGAACGGGGGCGCTTTCAGGCAGTGTCTGTTGTGGTGCAGCTGCAGGAGCTATGCCGCTTGAGGACTTGGCCTCTTTTGAAACAAAGCTAGTAACAGAAGATGTGGAGTTATCCCCCGAATAGACCCATATGCCTCCTAATAGCACGAGGGTGGCCAGGGTCGCAAAGATGATGATGTACCTTAATGACAGTGACTTCATAGTGTGATTCCTCCCGTGACAAGCATCTACGGGATGTATATGTTTGCAATCGCCGCATTATTAGCTAAAATTAAATTATTCGTAAGAGGAAGGGTGTGCACTCGTGGACAACATACAACCGGAGGGCAAGAAACAGATTGCCTTAAATATTGTGAATGCCAAAAGTAAACATAAAGGCTTTGGAGCGGGCTCTATAGAGCTCAATAACGTATCGCCTGTCATTATTGATGGCGGTGAAGCAGTCATTGATATTGGTGCCATGCATGCCAAGAGTAAGGTTGAAAAGGGGATTAAATTCTCCATGAACCGTGAAGATGTACCCAACGGTAGACAGGTTTGGGTAGTATGGGTAGCAGTGGACCGTACACAGGATAGTCAATTCTATGGCGGAATAACGGCCTGTGAAATGTGGATCGATACGGAAGCACGTCGCGGTTGGAAAATTCTCGCCGAGCATGTCAATAAGTTGGATGCTGCTCTAAAACGCAAAATCGATGTGGGAGGGCTTGGCGCAGTTGAAAAAGCTGCCCTCAAATCCCTCTTGATCTCTCATAATGAGGCATGGTGGACTGCGTCCTCCGATGAGCTTAAGGCTGCACTGACCGAGTAGGAACGAATTACCCGGACAAGGTTACATGATACAGAAAAAAGGCTTCGACATCCTGAAATAGGAGAGTCGAAGCCTTTTTGAATTGAACACAATGAATTAGTTTACGATTTTCCTGCCGTACTAAGTTTGCGTTTGAGTTGACTTACTCTGGCTTGACTGATCCCAAGAATTTCAGCAAGCTCTTTCTGATTGGCATATGGATGTTCTTCTATGGCCCGCTCCAGGCGTTGGCACATATCCTCTGTCTTCGTCTTCCGGATCGTGTTGCTGTGTTCTGACACTTCGCCTGCAAAATCTTGGCGCGCCTCAGGCACTTGAGACATGCGTTCAGGGTCGGCAATTTCTTTTAGACAGCTACTGCAAATAAATTGCTCTTTATAGTAGGTGACATGGTCGTGGCTTCTGCAAAACGTACATTCTGTCGAGGTGTACTTCCTGAGTATGATGGTGTTATCGTTTAATATAAAAAATTCGATAGGATCACCAATGTCGATATTACGAGTCATACGGATTTCTGCGGGAACCACAATTCTCCCAAGACTGTCTAAACTCCGGATCATGCCTGTATCCTTCATCCCATGTCCCTCATTTACATCTTTATATTTTGGTTGCTACTAACTATTATAGCAGTAATTGTGAGTTAAGAGAATGGGGTGAATATAATTAATGAAGCGGTTACATCCTTTGTGGGAGAAGTGAAAATCGAGTTTGGCCATCCTATGGATTCTACAATAAATAAGTAATAAAAAAGAAAAACCTCTTCAATTAATGAAGAGGTTAATTCAACCACCAGCGTTTAATATTGTTCCACAGGGAACGACTTTCTTCAGCAGGATCTACTTTGCTTTGTACATCATCGACAACGGGAGCTTTGCCGTGTTGATCACAGTATTCGGTGGGCTCAGTTCCACTAATGAAAGTCTCCAGTTCTTTTTCGGGACAGGCTGCTGTAGCTAGCTTACCGGATTGCGGATTGATGTATACACTGACTACGTCATCTGGAATGGGAAAAATCTTAGGCGGGATATTTTCCAACGCTTTTTCAGTAAACTCCGCGAAAATTGGAGCTGCCCGTCGGCCATCGGTAGTTGTGATGTCGCGCCCCTTGTCATATCCAACCCAAACTGCAGTGGACAGCTCGGGGGTGAAGCCTACCATCCAGCCGTCTGTATCCGTAGTTCCAGTCTTGCCGGCTACCGGACGTTTGATTATAGAAGCTACGCGATTTCCTGTCCCCCCAGTCTCAAATACCCCCTCCATTAAACGGGTCAACACATAGGCGGCAGAAGGCTCTACAATGGCTTCACCCTTTGACTGTGGTGCTTCATACAGCACCATACCATTAGAATCCGTTATTTTTAGAATGGCTGTGGTGGGCATTTTCTGACCACTGTTTCCAATAACAGCGAATGCCGCAGCCATTTCTAGCGGACTGATCGGTGAGGTACCGAGTGCCAGTGACGGCACGCTTTGAAGCGGACTATCAATGCCCATCTTGCCTGCCATCTCGCTCACCTTATCTGCGCCGATCTTCATGATCGTATTCACAGCATAGATATTGTCGGATGCTGCAATGGCTTGTCGCATATTGATTTCGCCCAGATACTTATCCCCGAAGTTCCGAGGCTGGTAGGTTTTGCGATTGTTATCATAATGGAACATCGTTGGCTGGCTTTTGAAAACGGAAAGACCAGTCATCTCTTTAGAAGAGAGTGCTGCTAAATACATGATCGGCTTAAAGGACGAGCCAGGCTGACGTGTGGTGGCTAGAGCATGGTTGTATTGGTTGGTACGATAATTTTTTCCGCCGACCATAGCTTTAATGTAGCCAGTGCGAGGATCGATGGAAACAAGAGCGGTCTCCAGATCACTCTTTTGATCCATCTCTTTGTCGACTGCTTGTTCTGCGGCATGCTGCATGTCAGGGTCAAGGGTAGTGTAAACATTTAGTCCCCCTTGTTCCAGCTCATCACTGCTGATGTGAAGAGATTCTGTGGCCAGATTGCGGATATAATCTCTGAAATAAGGTGCAACCACAGTGGTATCCTTCTGTCCTTGTGGCTTTAAGTTCAAGTCCTCCTGAACAGCCTGTCCTGCTTCTTCTTGTGTGATTTCTCCTAAATTGGTCATGACAGTCAAAATGATTTTTTGCCGTTTTTTAGCATTGTCTAAATGATTGTACGGCGAATAATAGGTTGGTCCTTTTGGAATCCCAGCTAGCATGGTACTCTCTGCCAAGTCTAAGTCTGCTGCAGATTTACCAAAATACATTTGAGAGGCTGCTTCAATGCCATAGGCACCATGGCCATAGTAGATGTTATTTAAATACATGTTCAAGATTTCATCTTTGCTGTATTTCATCTCGAGCTGCATCGTATACAAGGCTTCTTTAGCTTTACGCGTCCACGTCTTCTCGTGGGATAGATAAAGATTTCTCGCGAGCTGCTGAGTTAGCGTGCTAGCCCCCTGCGTTCGGTTTCCCTCTTCCAGATTGACGAGCACGGCCCGAGCCATTCCCTTCATGTCAAATCCGGAATGCTCGTAAAACTTACGATCCTCGACGGCTAGTGTGGCTTCAATGAGCAGGGGAGAAATTTGACTTAATTTGACCGGTTCACGGCTACGCCCGTCTGAGGTAAAGGTGGCAAGAATGTTGCCCCTGGAGTCGAGTAGCTTGGAGCGCACATCGTCGCCAATGGGAGGGAGATCTTTTTGGTATAGGTAACCGAGCAGAGCTCCCGTGGTCAGTAGAAACAATATAATCATGGCTACCAGCAGCCGGAATAAACGGCGGAAGCGGCTTTTTCGTTTGGGTGGACTCGTTGATTCACGTGACATGACACCAGACTCCCTTCTCCTTGTATTATGGGAAAGGAACTGGAAGGATATTCATTGTATAACTAGGTGATCTGTTAAAGGGACTATCACCGGAGGAGATTTAAATAGGAGATGACAAACTGTTTCCATTTTGTGACTATTCAATGGTGGATCATGCGTGCTTCAGGAGGTATAAAAGAGTAGAGATTGAAAGCTAGGGTATATATACAATAGGAGGTGTCACTATGAACTGGACGAAAAAGATTCACAGAACGACAATAACCGCCCTTTCGGCGACGCTAATAATGGTTTCAGGTTGGGGTGCATCAGCTTCTTCTGTACATGCTGCTGCATCGGCTACACCAGCGGCGTGCGGCACTGGAGATCATGGGCTACTACAGTCTCTGCAAAACAAGCATTCAGGAGACGTATCCACACCGCTTACCTTTTCTGATGTTCAGTTTCTGAATGGAAATATCGGACGGGCAGCAGGCAATGGATTTATGATTGGCACTTCTGATGGAGGCTGCAATTTTCAAGAAATTTATGAAGGCCAATGGAGCTTTAAACAGATTGATTTTCCCGATAACGTGCATGGTTTTGCCCTTGCTTCTGTAGAAGACGGTCAAGCTCGATATTTAATCAGTACCTCTAATGGCGGCTCAGAATGGAAAAGACTTTCGAATAAAGCTGTTAGCTTTGAAAGAATCGATTTTATCGACAGTAAGATTGGTTTCGGGTATAACAGGGCATCAACGTATTACACCAAGGACGGGGGACTTAGCTGGAGTAAGATTTCAACCCCATCCAATACACGCGGTGCTTATTTCAGTGATCGTAATACCGGCTGGGCCGTTGTAACTGTGCCTGGAACCAGCTACCGGGTAATGAAGACTACAGATGGTGGCAAAACTTGGAGTTTGGCGTTGAAGGTAGCCTTTTCCGATCCTGAGTATGGGCAAATCACTGCAAAGGGAGATCAAGTTGATGTGGTTCTCTATGGTGGCTCAGGGATGAGTCAGACCTCATATTCCCTATATACAAGTACGAATAAGGGCAAGAGCTGGAATAGAGTGATTGCTCAGGAAACTGCTGGGGGTGGGCCTGCTCCGGGTAGCGGGAAGGCTGTAGTAAATAAAGGGCCTGCGTCTGGCAGACCTGGAAATTTGGAGCTGGTAGGAAACAGTACGACCTTCTTAGTGGGTTATTCCGACGCAGCGGAAAAAGTAGCGGTAGGACGCTCATATAACGGTGGCAAGCAATGGACCAATCTTCCGGCGATTGCTGGGTATGACGGGGTAATCTCGTTCACTAGTAATAAAGAAGGTTGGATAGCTGTTCGCGAACGCGATTATTCATCGTTATACGTAACTAAAGATGGTGGCGCTACTTGGGAACTTAGGTTTTCGTTGAAAATTTTGTCCTTGTAATGGGTGGGTTAGTATAAGTAGTGAGCGAGCTAACATAGCGTTATAGTCCTCTAAACGGTTCCTAAGGGAGCCGTTTTTTCTGTTAATTATGAAGTTGGTTGCACTTGGGTACAGTTTTACTACATGTTCCAAGTGTGCTTTTATCCATCAATATGGTAAAATTTTATGAGCTAAGCTAGATCTAATGGATTCTGAGATTGAAATGCTTCTTTGAACTGGATATAGTGTACAATGGGAAAGCGAATAGGCCTTTGAATGATATAAAAATGTTTAAGTTTTACGACAGGCGTTTTTCTTATGCAGAATGTAGAGGCTTGCAGAATGGAGGAACGTGTGATGCCCGAATTACAGTCTAACAAATATGGCGTCTCTATTACGCTCGTGAGCCTTCAAGATGGTCAGCGGAATGTTATGAAAGCGAATGGAGAGGTAGTATCCAAAGGACCGCATCTATATATTCAATATGAAGAGTTAGAGCAAGGCCCTCGAGGAGAGAAAATTTCTGTTCGTACAACAATAAAGATTGCAGGCAATCAGCTAAAGCTAATCCGCCACGGTGGGATACAGTCGGAACAGAGCTTTCAATCCGGACGGCGTCTGCCGGGATTCTATCGTTCACCATATACACAGTTTAATCTTTCTACAGAAACGAACAAGCTGGACGTGGTGCGCGAAGGGCGCTCCCTAACGGTTGCATGGGAATATGATTTGTACGTATACGAGGAATTGTCAGGAAAGTTTGCTATTAGTTTGCATATACAGGAGGAACCGAAATTATGACACAGAGAAAGAATCCGTTGGAGCTAGTGAATGAACGGGTAAAAGAAGCCATTGCCGATGCAATTGTAAATGCAGGAATTGTTGCACCGGAAGAGGTTCCGGATATCGTACTGGAAGTACCAAGAGATAAGGCACACGGTGATTTGGCTACGAACGCTGCTATGCAGCTGACCAAAATCGCAAAACGTAACCCGCGCCAAATTGCTGAGGCAATTATAGAACATTTGGATACAAGCAGCGCTTCTATTGAAAAAGCTGAGATTGCCGGACCAGGCTTTATTAACTTTACCTTGTCCAAGAATTATTTGTACCCAATTATCAGCCTTGTTGCTGAGCAGGGTGATGATTATGGCCGTATTAACATCGGTCAAGGTCAGAAGGTTGAAATGGAGTTCGTCAGCGCTAATCCAACGGGTAGCCTTCATTTAGGACATGCTCGTGGTGCTGCTGTCGGCGATGCGCTTTGCAACGTACTCGATTATGCAGGCTATCAGGTGACACGGGAATATTATATTAATGATGCCGGTAACCAGGTGGTCAACCTGTGCAAATCCATTGAAACTCGTTACCTGCAGGAGCTGGGCCAAGAAGCAGAAATGCCTGAAGACGGTTACCATGGCGAGGATATTAAGGGATTTGCTAAAGAGCTTGTGGCTGAAAAGGGTGATACACTACTCGAAATGAGCCCAAGTGACCGCGCAGCATTTTTCCGGACTTATGGACTTAATAAAGAGCTCGATAAAATCAAACGTGATCTGGGACTATTCCGCGTAAACTTCGATATCTGGTTCAGTGAGACTTCGCTGTACGAGAACGGAGAAGTGTTACGCTCGCTAGACGAGCTTCGTGATCGTGGAGAAGTTTATGAGCAGGATGGGGCAACCTGGCTGCAAACGACTAAGTATGGCGATGATAAAGACCGCGTTCTGATTAAGAACGATGGCACATACACCTACCTTACACCGGACATTGCTTATCACAGCGATAAGTATGGCCGCGGTTACGATAAAATGATTAACATTTGGGGTGCGGATCATCATGGCTATATTCCGCGGATGAAAGCGGCGATGTCAGCACTTGGCAATGATCCTGAGAAGCTAGTGGTTCTGATTGCTCAGATGGTCAGCCTGTTCCAGAATGGTGAAAAGGTTAAAATGTCGAAACGTACCGGCAAAGCGGTTACGATGGAAGACTTAATGGAAGAAGTAGGAATCGATGCGATTCGTTATTTCTTCACTATGCGTAGCATGGATTCCCATCTCGATTTCGATATGGACTTGGCGATCTCTACTTCTAATGAGAACCCTGTATTCTACGTTCAATATGCGCATGCGCGTATCTGCAGCATCTTCCGTCAGGCAGAGGAGCAAGGGATTTCTATCCCTGATTACGCTGAGATTGACTTCTCCAAGCTAACAGCAGTGCATGAATATGATCTGCTGCGCAAAATTGGTGAGCTCCCAGCAGAAATTGCTGTTGCGGCTGAAGGTTATGCTCCACATCGCCTCATCCGTTATGTATATGAGCTGGCTGCGATGTTCCACAGTTATTACAAAGCTGAACGTGTAATCACTGAGGATGCCGCTCAAACCGTGGCACGACTTGCACTGCTTGGTGCTGCGCGTACCACCATTGCTAATGTCCTGCGTCTTGTTGGTGTTTCCGCACCAGACCGCATGTAATTCAACATCAAACGACAAAAAATCCGCCTTCCGGTTCCCTGGGAGGCGGATTCTATTTTGTGCCGTTCTTCGCACCGGCACAAGCTGCGCTCACGTCAGAGTGACCCACCCGGTGCCCGGGCAGGGTCTATACGTTCGCGGAGACCGCCCGCTTGGCCCTCACTCCTGCTTTCAGCAGGCGTAGGGCATCGGCAGCGCCGCCGCCAAGGGATGCGCGTCGCTGCCCCTTGCGCAGCCGCACCGGGGACGCGGTGCGGCGCAAGAGCAGCTTCAGCTCCCTTGGCGAGAGTCCCGGTCGCACCGCGAGCAGCAGTGCAGCGGCTCCCGTGACATGCGAGGTCGCCATGGAGGTGCCGCTCATCTCTTTGTAGCCCTCC
The DNA here is from genome assembly GCF_008370385.1 of Paenibacillus sp. B2(2019). Taxonomy (NCBI): domain Bacteria; kingdom Bacillati; phylum Bacillota; class Bacilli; order Caryophanales; family Paenibacillaceae; genus Paenibacillus; species Paenibacillus sp. B2(2019). The sequence continues at coordinate 14,603 of NZ_VTZR01000029.1, read as the reverse complement.
TTCAGCCAACAGGAGGTCACGCCTTCGCCGGGGCCATAGACATCGATATAAGAACCGCGGTTGCTGAAGCCAGCAACACGATGTCTTTTATCGATGGCGCCCACGGCAATCGTCTCAGGATAACGTGCGGGATAGTCTCCGCCACGTTTTCCATCATTCCCGGATGAGGCGATGACAGCGATTCCGGCTCGGTACGCTTTAATAACCACATTGTGAAGCGCTTTGCTTCTAGTTTTCATTCCGAAGCTCATATTGATGATATCAATTTTGTTCTGTACGCACCAATCAATGCCCAGTACAATGTCCGATACATAAGCGGAGCCGCTATGATCAAAAGCCTTGACTGGATATAGCAACGCTCGTGGAGCCACTCCCATCATACCGCGTGTTCCTCCTGCCGCAGCTAGAGTGCCGGCGATATGAGTCCCGTGTCCATTATCATCTAGCGGCAACATTCCGCGGTGTAGTAAGTTGACCCCAGAGGCTAATGAATGCTTCAGATCGGGATGGCGGTAATCAGCACCTGTGTCGATTACGCCGATTTTGACGTGAACTCCGGTTGATTTGGACCATGCCTGAGGAGCATGAATGGCTTTTACTCCCCAAGGGAGTGTGGCGGTACCGCTCTTTTCGTTAGCTATGGAATGGATTTGTATTTGTAGATCCTCTTCGACATTTAGGAGGTCTGCAAATCGGTTCATTAGTTTTCCAGCTCCGGCAGCAGGCACAAAAAAGGCCCGAATCAGCGGAGATACCTGCACTTGCCGCAGCTCAGGCTGCTTCGCTTTCAGCGCCTTCCATTGTGTGAATGCCCCGGCATACTGGCGGGGATCATTGAAGGTAAGAATACGCCGCTCACCATTGTTGGGGGCAACCGATATTTCTTCAAGAAGCATGTGCCAAAATTTGTAATAGTCCATAGGTTTCGCTGTCCCCTCCTCGGTGCCCTGCTGCCATATTGTATGAGTGGAAGAGGGGGTCCGAATGGGAACTTGCCCTTTTTTAACGAAATGGGCTGCCCATCGTGTCAAAAGACGGCGCTTTACATAAAATAGACAGAAGAGATTAACACTCTCTTTGTAACATCACGTAAGGAGCCGATCCTTGGCGTGGATACAGTCATGCGCGGAGGGTTTCCTCCGCCTTTTTTTATTTAAAAGGAATTATAAGTTTCACACAGGTACATATGTTTTGGGTTTATCCTTCTTCAAGATGGAGACAGGTTTCTGCTATGGATAACAGCCTGAAGGCTCTTTCTGTTAGCTGTTACCGCTTTTGACTTGCAATTTGTTGTCAAATAGGTTTTACTTAGTTTTGTTAATGGATATTATTGAAATAAACCGTAATGTGAACAATGCGTGAGAGGAAGTGTCCTTTAGTGAGTACGCCACTCAATTTAAAGCTAGACCCTGAGAAAGTTAAAGAAATGCCGATGGTGGATTTGGCCTTTCTAGTGCTTAAGGCAGCCAATACACCGTATTATTACCGTGATCTGATGGTCGAGGTAGCCAAGTTGCGCGGCATGACCGATCAACAAAGCCAAGATACTATTGCCCAGTTATATACCGAGATTAACATTGATGGGCGTTTTGCCTGTGTCGGAACCAACCTTTGGGGATTGAAACGCTGGTATCCTCTAGAGCGCTCTGATGATCCGGTTGGTAACACCAAACGCGTGCGTATCATCAACGATGAAGACGATGATTTGGAAGATGACGACTTTGCTGAAGAAGAAGAAAACTACGCTGCTGAAGAAGAGGATTTCGACGCTATCGACGAAGATCGCGACGACCTCTATTCCGACGACGACAGCGAAGAAGAAGTCGACGAAGATGTCGTGATCGATGAAGATGACATAGACGAAGATGACTCAGATGAAGACGATGCAGAAGATGACTCAGATGAAGACGATGCAGAAGCTGACAAGTAAGATAAATAATTTCAAAGAGTCTTGCTGATGGTTTAATTCCTCCCTTGACAGTGGGGGAACGTCAGAGTAAACTATTGCATGGGCTTATCATGTAAGTTAATAAACGCGTTTCTTAAAATAAAAAGTGCCCCGGTTCTACGGGTGTCACTTTTTTGTTTTTTTAGATGCAAAGTAGCTGTAGTTTTATGTAATTTGCGGGACGACGCTTTATGTTTTCCCCGGTGAATCAAACTTTTGATTTCCCCTGTTTTGATGATAGTAAAACGGGTTACGATAAACACCATGCGCCGCTTTTATGTCTGGACTTTATTTAGGAGGGTTTTACAGTGACAAAGTATATTTTTGTAACGGGTGGCGTTGTGTCTTCCCTGGGCAAGGGCATTACCGCCGCTTCGCTGGGCAGGCTGCTCAAAAACAGAGGTCTAAAGGTAACGATTCAGAAATTTGATCCGTATCTTAACGTAGACCCTGGAACGATGAGTCCTTATCAGCACGGTGAAGTATTCGTAACCGATGACGGTGCGGAGACTGACCTTGACCTTGGACACTATGAACGGTTTATTGATATTAATCTGTCAAAGAACAACAATGTGACGACAGGTAAGATCTATTCATCTGTAATCAGCAAGGAACGTCGTGGAGAGTATTTGGGCGGAACTGTACAAGTTATCCCACACATTACGAATGAGATCAAAGAACGCGTGTTCCGTGCAGGCCGCGAGACCAACTCTGATGTTGTAATCACAGAGATTGGTGGAACCGTAGGTGATATTGAAAGTCTTCCGTTCCTGGAAGCCATTCGTCAGATCAAGAGTGATATCGGACGGGAAAATGTGATGTATATCCACGTAACCTTGATTCCTTATATCAAGGCTGCTGGAGAAGTGAAGACAAAGCCGACACAACACAGTGTTAAAGAGCTGCGCAGTATCGGTATTCAACCGAATGTCATCGTGTGCCGTACGGAATATGAGCTTTCCGCAGATATGAAAGCGAAGATCGCACTCTTTTGCGATATTGATGCTAATGCTGTTGTGGAATGCCGCGATGCTTCAACGTTGTATGAAGTTCCATTGAATCTTCGTGATGAAGGATTGGACGAGATTGTTGTTAATCATTTGAAGCTTACAACACCTGCACCAGATATGCGTGAATGGGAAAGTATGCTTGAACGGATTCAGAAGCTTGAAAAAACAGTGGAAATTGCGATTGTTGGTAAGTACGTAGCACTGCATGACGCTTATTTGAGCGTTGTTGAATCACTTTCACACGCAGGCTTTGCTGCTAATGCAGAGGTTAAGATTCGCTGGGTGAATGCAGAGGAAATTACGGATGAGAACGTGGATGAAATGCTGCGTGGTATTGGTGGTATTCTTGTTCCTGGTGGTTTCGGTGATCGGGGAATTGAAGGTAAAATCTCTGCGATTCGTTATGCCCGTGAGAAATTGATACCTTTCTTCGGAATTTGCTTAGGTATGCAAGTTTCCGTAATCGAATATGGCCGTTCTGTTCTAGGTCTACAAGGTGCGAATAGCTCCGAAATCGATCCGAACACACCATATCCACTGATCGATCTGCTTCCTGAGCAGAAGGATATTGAAGATATGGGCGGTACTATGCGTCTTGGCTTGTATCCTTGTAAGATTGCTGAGGGTTCCCTGGCAATGTCTTGCTACGATGATGAACTGGTTTATGAGCGTCACCGTCACCGGTATGAGTTCAACAATACGTACCGTGATGAGATTGAAAAAGCAGGTCTGGTTATTTCCGGAACCTCTCCAGATGGCCGTTTAGTTGAGATCGTAGAGCTTCCGGGACATCCTTGGTTCTTGTCGGTTCAATTCCATCCGGAATTCACTTCACGTCCGAACCGTCCACAACCGTTGTTCCGTGATTTCGTCAAAGCTTCTTTGACTCATTCCGAACAGCAGTAATTTTGTAAATATAATCGGAACCTGCGGGTTCTGTCTCAAACCTGAAGAGCCTCCCATAGGAGGCTCTTTTTTTTAACTATTCGAAAGTATAAGTTGTTTATCTATTCTTTATGTCTAATATTTTTCGCTTAAACGCTTACCGTCCTTATAGGGACGCCGAAGGTGTTTATGCCTGTTTGTCCATTTTGAAGAGCTCCGTAAATGACATCACTGTAATTCAGACTCTTTATTTACCCATTTTATCCAATTAGCAGGATTTGAGCAGTGAAGCACGAATAATAGGTTTCGTATGGGTTAGTTTCTGAAGGGGCCGTTAGCTGTGGAGAGCGCGGTATAGTCAATCTGGCTTAATCTCTGGGAGGGTATTATATGGAAAAAAAGAAAGTGTTAATTGTCGATGATCAGAATGGGATTCGGATTCTTCTTATGGAAGTGTTCAATAGCGAAGGATATACGACATTTCAAGCAGCTAACGGAAAATTGGCCTTAGACATTGTTCGCAGTGAGTCTCCTGACTTGGTTTTGCTCGATATGAAAATACCGGGAATGGATGGACTCGAGATTTTGAAGCATCTGAAGGAACTAAATCCATCCATTAAGGTCATAATGATGACCGCTTATGGGGAGCTGGATATGATTAAGGAAGCAACCAAGCTAGGCGCATTGATGCATTTCACAAAGCCATTTGACATCGATGAAATGCGGGTAGCGGTCAATATGCATCTTCATAATAAGTCTGTAGATCAATGCAGTTAAAGTGATATTTTCTGTATCGATTCTATTTGGTTATGGTGATTATAAACAGTTTGAGTGCAAATGCTATACGGGCTGGATAAAAATCGTCCCACCGGGACATTTTTTTGTTTATCCTATTTAGTATTTGACTCAGGATGTGTTATAATAAGCCTGTATGTGATGTCGGTTTAAAAACATAGCCAACCAACATTCTTAGGAGGATGAAACCATGCCATTAGTATCTATGACAGACATGTTGAACAAAGCACTTGAAGGAAAATACGCAGTAGGTCAGTACAACATTAACAACTTGGAGTGGACACAAGCTATTCTTGGTGCCGCTGAACAAGAGAAATCACCAGTAATCCTTGGTGTATCCGAAGGCGCAGCACGTCACATGGGCGGCTTCACTACTGTTGTTAAAATGGTAGAAGGTCTAATTATCGATATGAATATCACAGTTCCTGTAGCGATCCACCTTGACCATGGATCTAGCTTTGATAAATGTAAAGCAGCAATTGATGCTGGATTTACATCCGTAATGATCGACGGTTCCCACCACCCAATCGATGAGAACATTGATATGACTAAAAAAGTCGTTGAATATGCTCACGCTAAAGGTGTTTCTGTAGAAGCAGAAGTAGGTACTGTTGGTGGACAAGAAGACGACGTTATCGGCGGCATCATGTATGCTAAGCTTGATGAGTGCGTACGTATTGTTAAAGAAACAGGTATCGACACTTTGGCTCCTGCACTAGGTTCCGTTCATGGACCTTACCATGGCGAGCCTAACCTCGGATTTAAAGAAATGGAAGAAATCCGCGACGCTACTAACATCCCAATGGTTCTTCATGGTGGTACAGGTATTCCTGAGCATGACATCAAGAAAGCTATCTCCTTGGGTACTTCCAAAATCAACGTAAACACTGAGAACCAAATCGTGTTCGCAAAAGTTGTCCGCGAAGTTCTAGCTGCTAAACCTGATGCTTACGATCCACGTACATTCATCGCACCAGGTCGCGATGCGATCAAAGAAACCGTTATCGGTAAAATCCGCGAATTTGGATCCAACAACAAAGCCTAATCATTGTTAGCTTCCGCCACAGGTGGACAAGCAATTTGTAAAGGGCAGGGTGTAGCTCTGCCCAGTTGAATAGTTTGATGAGGAAAGCACACCGCTTAGCCGGTGTCTTTCCATTTTCATCACTAAAAGTCCACAGCACGTATTGCCCACACAGCTGCAATACACGTAGGGGGAAATTGATAAATCTATGGAAAAATTAATGATTGGCGGTGGACGTCCGCTAGAGGGCGTTGTAACCATCAGTGGAGCAAAGAATAGTGCTATTGCACTTATTCCTGCGGCGATTTTGGCCGAATCTGAAGTTGTTCTTGATAATTTACCGTCCCTTAGTGATGTAGCCGTTTACTCCGAAATCTTGCAAGAGCTTGGCGCAAGTGTATCTTGGTCAGGCAACCAGATGAAAATTGATCCTTCGCGTATTGTATCTATACCTATGCCTAATGGTCCGGTTAAGAAACTTCGAGCTTCGTATTATATGATGGGAGCTCTACTTGGAAGATTCAAAGAAGCGACAATAGGTCTGCCCGGTGGTTGTAACTTCGAACCTCGTCCAATCGATCAGCATATCAAAGGATTCGAGGCACTGGGAGCAACAGTTACCAACGAACATGGTTCTATCCACTTATATGCTAAAGAGCTACGCGGTGCGAAGATTTATTTAGACGTATCAAGCGTAGGTGCCACTATTAACATCATGCTGGCGGCTTCACGTGCCAAAGGCTCCACAATTATTGAAAATGCGGCTAAAGAGCCTGAGATTATAGATGTAGCAACCCTATTGAACTCTATGGGCGCTGTTATTAAAGGCGCTGGTACAGAAACCATCAGAATCGAAGGGGTATCGGAGATGCACGGTTGCCGTCACTCCATTATTCCCGATCGGATTCAAGCAGGAACTTATATGATTGCCGCTGCGGCTACGCGTGGTAATGTGTTGATAGATAACGTTATTCCTAAGCACTTGGAAGCTTTAACGGCCAAGCTTTTAGAGATGGGCGTTGATATTGAAGAGCTTGACGAAAGTATTCGCGTTATAGGTAGAGCTAAATATGAGCACGCAGATGTCAAAGCGTTGACCTATCCTGGCTTTCCTACAGATTTACAATCTCCTATGACAAGTATGTTGACACAGGCGGAAGGCGTTAGTGTGCTTAGCGATTTCGTCTACAGCAACCGTTTTAAACATGTGCCAGAATTGGTACGGATGGGCGCGAAAATACGCGTTGAAGGCCGTTCTGCAATTATTGAGGGTGGTAAGCTTAACGCTGCAAAGGTGAAAGCGACCGATTTACGGGCAGGTGCTGCTCTTGTCATTGCTGGATTGACAGTAGGGGATGGGATCACCGAGGTGACCGGCGTAGAATATATTGACCGTGGTTATGATAATTTAGTGAGCAACCTTCGACAACTTGGTGCTCATGTTTGGCGTGAGAACGAATAAAATTAGGATATCCCGTTTGGAAGGAGGTTTATTTGCTTATTTACCGCATATATCCTTCCAAATTGGGTATTAATATCCTAATGGGCATTTTAATAGACTCATCATTTTGCCTAGTAGATAGACTAGGGCGAACTCATTTAAAAATTGAATAGGTGGTTATTACATGGATCTTCAAATTTCCGATTTGGAAGAAATGAAGCTGACCGAGTTGTATAAGCTGGCCAAGAAATACCAGATCCCTTATTACGGACAGCTGAAGAAACGGGAACTGATCTTTGCGATCCTTCGGGCACAGGCAGAGCAAAGCGGTCTTATGTTTATGGAAGGCGTACTGGAAATTCTACCCGAGGGCTATGGATTTCTAAGGCCGATTAACTATTTGCCTAGCGCTGAAGATATTTATATCTCAGCCTCACAAATTCGGAAGTTTGATCTCAGAAGCGGAGATCTTGTATCTGGGAAATGCCGGACGCCGAAAGAAAATGAACGATATTTTGGCCTGCTTCAAGTCAATGCCGTTAATGGCGAGAACCCTGCTAGCGCAGCGGAGCGACTACATTTTCCAGCATTAACACCACTTTATCCGCAAGACAAGCTACCGCTTGAAACATCCCCTACTCATTTGTCTACCCGAATAATGGATTTGCTCGCTCCTGTAGGTTTGGGGCAGCGGGGTTTGATTGTAGCACCTCCTAAAGCAGGAAAAACGCTCCTCTTGAAAGAAATTGCCAATAGTATTTCCACTAATAATCCTGAGATTGAACTCTTTGTATTGCTAATAGATGAGCGTCCCGAAGAAGTAACTGATATGCAGCGTTCAGTAAAAGGCGAAGTGGTTGCATCGACGTTTGATGAGCTTCCAGAGAATCATATTAAAGTGGCCGAACTTGTGTTGCAAAGAGCTCTTCGTTTAGTTGAGCACAAGAAGGATGTAGTTATTCTTTTAGACAGCATTACCCGTCTTGCACGTGCGTATAATCTTGTGGTTCCACCATCTGGACGCACGCTTAGTGGGGGGATTGACCCAGCAGCCTTTCATCGGCCGAAACGGTTTTTTGGCTCTGCACGGAATGTAGAAGAGGGCGGTTCACTGACTATTTTAGCAACTGCTTTAATTGATACCGGATCACGTATGGATGATATTATTTATGAAGAGTTTAAGGGTACTGGTAATATGGAGCTTCATTTGGACCGCAAATTGGCGGAACGCCGTATATTCCCTGCTATTGATATTCGTCGTTCAGGTACACGTCGTGAAGAAGTGCTCTTGAGCAAAGAAGAGCTTGATACGATCTGGGCGATTCGCAAAAATATGAATGAATCCTACGATTTTGTGGAGGGATTCATCAAAAAGCTGCGTGATACAAAGACTAATGCTGAATTCTTAGCATCATTTGACGTTGCGGGAGCTAAACAATCGCCAAATGGAACTGCAAGTAGCGGAGGAACTTCCAACAGTGGTACGGCTGCTCGTCGCACAACACGGGCAAAGACTTCTTCAGTACCTACAACTTGAGAATTGATAATAAGAGGAGACTAACATGTATTTGGTATATGCCGACGGGCAAGGAAACGTATATGATCATCCAGAACTGTACGGGTTAGCCCGTAGTGGAGATATGATCGTTGAAATGTTGGAGGAAGAGTTGATTCCGCTGCCTGAAGGCGCCACTCTTGTGGGCTTGCCTAGTACGCGGGCTGTGGGTATGGATCCTGAGACAGGTGAAATGATGGCGTTGCCGGATGGCTCACAGGCTGTAGGCGCGCTGCTGCCTCAGGGCTATACTCGCTTGTGTCTTCCTGGGTATGTAAAGACAGATAAGTCTTACAAGCTTCCTCTGTTTGGGTATTCGGCTGTAGTGTGGAAGGATGGCGGGTTCTATGTTGCGGCGGATCCAACCGATAATCCGGAGAAGTGGAACCCACTGAACTGTGATAAACAGGATCTTGAGGTAAGCGTTGGCGAGTTGACTGCCAAATATCCTGATAACCGTCTCTATGAGCATCTTTCTAACTGTGCGCTTGGTTATGAATGCCTGACTTCCTCCAACACCTTCTTAGGGCGTTGGGAGGGCGGTGTGCCTGTCTCTTATTCATGTAATGCTGGATGTTTTGGCTGTATTTCTGAACAACCTGATGATAGTGGTTTTGTGTCTCCGCAGACTCGGATGAATTTCCGACCAACGGTCAATGAAATTTCACAAGTTATGTTGGAGCACTTGAAGACGCCTGAATCGATTATCAGTTTTGGACAAGGCTGTGAAGGTGAGCCTTCTACGCAGGCAAAACTTATTATAGAAGCAATCCGTGAAGTGCGCTCGATTACTGACATGGGCTACATTAATATCAACACCAATGCTGGTTTAAGCGATCATATTCGTGGAATCGTCGATGCTGGGCTGGATTTGATGCGTGTCAGCACGATTAGTGCTCTAGATGATCATTACAATGCTTATTACAAACCACGTGGCTACACATTGGCTAATGTAGAGAAGTCTTTGAAATATGCTGCCTCGCAAGGTGTTTACACATCGATCAACTATCTGATTTTCCCTGGAGTAACTGATCGCGAAGAAGAGATTGAGGCGATGGTGGAGTTTGTAAGACGTACGGATCTGAAGCTTATTCAGATGCGTAATCTGAACATTGATCCAGAGAGTTATCTGGAATTAATTCCTCCTGCTAAGGGTGAAATTCTCGGCATGAAGACGATGCTGGAAATTTTCCGGGACGAATTGCCGGATGTTGTTATTGGTTCTTACACACATGTACCACCAGCAAATATGGCTCGGGTAAAGCAACGGCAACTCAACATTTAATAGATTAAATGTACCAATGAATTACCAATGAAACATATTGATCAATTGAATTTTTCGTGCTAAAATACCACAGTGTAATCATATAACTCTGGGTCCGCATGAGGCTTAGGGCATGAGAGGTGAAATTCAAAATGCAAGCAGCAATTCAACCAAAGTATAACTTAACTAAGGTAACCTGCGCATGTGGCAACTCTTTCGAAGCTGGCTCTGTTAAACAAGAGCTTCGTGTTGAAATTTGCTCCAGCTGCCATCCTTTCTTCACTGGCAAGCAGAAGTTCCTGGATGCCGGCGGTCGCGTTGATAAATTCAAGAAGAAATACGGTATCTAATTGGAATAGCCGCTTAGCGGCTTAATGGTTAGATCGAGCTCCCAGCTTTCTCGCTGGGGGCTCATTTTATGTCTTGGAGTTGATTTTTGTCCGAGCGTGAGCTATACTTATCTTCGCCGTGCTAGACGGGGAGGTAGCGGTGCCCTGTAACTCGCAATCCGCTGTAGCGAGGTTGAATTCCTGTTAGAGGTGCTATCGATGTGAGGCCTTGGTTCCTACGGGCTGTGTTGACGGTTGGGTCCTCCGCAATGAGTGCTTATGAACCTGGTCAGGTCCGGAAGGAAGCAGCCATAAGTAAGTTTACTCTTGTGCCGGAGGGTGGCCTAGCCCGAGCAGTCATGTAGGGTTGCCGCTTGGATCGTAGTCATCAATAACAGGTGCACGGTTTATAATTCTGTTTATAACAGCATCTTTGCCACAAGCAAAGATGCTTTTTGTTTTTGGTCAATAGCCGATGAATATAGTATAATAAATTTGCGACAAATGCCGGGAAAGAGGCAGCCTAAGAGAGGGTAATGCATAGTGGAACATATCGCGCTGTACCGTGCTTGGCGGCCGCAGTCGTTTCAAGACATGGTTGGACAACAGCACATTATCCAAACGCTGCAGAACGCAATTCGTGAACAGCGGGTTTCGCATGCCTATCTGTTCAGTGGTCCGCGGGGAACTGGTAAGACAAGTGCTGCTAAAGTCTTAGCGAAAGCGGTCAATTGTGAACGTGGGCCAGGTCCGGAGCCTTGCAACGAGTGTCCTTCCTGCTTGCGAATCACTGCGGGTAATGTGATGGATGTGCAGGAAATAGACGCGGCATCCAACCGGGGCGTAGAAGAGATTCGCGACCTCCGGGACAAGGTGAAATATGCACCTACCGAGGTGCGCCGTAAAGTGTATATTATTGATGAAGTGCATATGCTGACAACAGAAGCATTTAATGCGCTATTAAAGACATTGGAAGAACCGCCGTCACATGCAATGTTCATCCTTGCGACTACGGAACCTCATAAATTGCCAGCGACGATCATTTCTCGTTGTCAGCGTTTTGACTTCCGCAGAGTAGCTTTGGAAGAGCAGACAGCGCATCTAAGTGCTATCTGTGAGAAGGAAGGGATTACAGCTGATGTTAACGCATTGCAGTATATTGCCCGCCTTTCTGATGGAGGTATGCGCGATGCAGTGAGTTTGCTGGATCAGATTTCATCTTTTACAGATGGCAAAGTTACGTACGAACAAGTCCTGGGGATGACCGGAGGGATACCCTCTGAGCAATTTGCACGTCTTGCCACTGCCATATTGGAAGGTGATATGGGTCTTCTGCTGGAGCTTGTTGAACAGCTTATGCATGAAGGTAAGAGTGCTGATAAATGTCTAGAGAATCTTATGTATTATTTCCGTGATTTATTGATGATTAAGATGGTACCTGGGGCCGATCAACTGACGGAGCGAGTGCTTAATCCCGCCGAGTTTAAAGATATGGCCACCGCATTTTCCCGGGATCGTCTGTTTCAGATCGTAGATACACTTAATAAGTACCTGGGTGAAATGAAATATGCTACTCATCCGCAGACTTTGTTTGAAGTCGCGCTGATGAAGCTTTGTAGCTTGCAGCAAGAGGAAAGTGAGACCGCATCAGCTGCTCCGTTAGGTGCATTGCAGGCTGGATCAGGGGGGAATGCTCCTGCAGTCCACTCTGGTGAACTGGATCTGCTCAAGAGACAGATTACTGCGCTGGAGAAAAAGCTGGAGCAGGCATTGCAGGCCGGTGGTATTTCCGGAGGTGGGCGAGATGGTGCCTCTTCTGCGAAATCGAATCCGACTCCAAGTTCTGCGCCTAGAATCTCTGCAACCTCCAAAATGCCTCCAAATGTTGATAAGTTTATTGCTGGTAAGGATAGTCCTGATTTTGCAGCTATCTACAAACAGTGGAGTCTTGTCTTGCAAGGGGTAAAAGAGGAGAAGGTAACGGTTCATGCGTGGTTTGTAGACGGAGAACCTGTATCTGTAATGGACGATGCTGTGCTTGTTGCATTTAAGAACACGATTCATCGTGATACAACGGAGAAGCCAGCAAACAGACAGGTCATTGAGAATGTGTTTGCAGCGCGTCTTGGTAAACCTTATAGACTGGTAACTATAATGCAGCGCGATTGGAACGAAGCCGCTCAGAAGTCAGTGGGACAACCTAGCAAAGAAGAGTTGCGGCTAGAGCATGAACATGATACTGCAGATGCGAAATCTGAACCTTGGATTGATGAGGCTATCCAGCTTTTTGGAGAAGACCTTGTTGTCATAAAAGAGTAATGTAAGCATACTAGCGCAAATTGCGCATTCCAAAGGAGAGATGATGTATGAATAATATGAACCAAATGATGAAGCAAGTTAAGAAAATGCAGGAGCAAATGCTTAAAGCTCAAGAAGAACTAGGTGGCAAGGTGATTGAAGGCTCATCAGGTGGCGGTGTAGTTACAGTTCAAGTTAATGGCCACAAAAAGCTGCTTTCTATCCAAATCAAGCCAGAAGCTGTTGATCCGGAAGATGTTGAAATGCTACAGGATTTGGTAATCACTGCAGTTAATGATGCTTTGACTCAAGCTGAAGACCTTGCGAACAATGATATGGGTAAATTTACTGGTGGAATGAAGATCCCAGGCTTGTTCTAATTCACTCACTCCACTTTCGTCTAAAGGAGAATTATTAATTTGTATTATCCCGAACCGCTAGCCAAGCTGATCGATGCTTTTACGCGCTTGCCCGGGATTGGGCCGAAGACAGCCGCCCGGTTAGCTTTTCATGTGCTTAACATGAAAGAGGATGACGTCATTGATTTTGCTAAAGCGCTAGTAAGTGTCAAGCGTAATCTTCATTATTGCTCCGTCTGCTGTAATATTACGGATACGGACCCGTGTAAGATATGTCAGGACAAAACTAGAGATCCTTCAGTAATCTGTGTGATCCAAGACTCCAAGGATTTGGTGGCAATAGAACGAACCAAAGAGTTTAATGGGTATTATCACGTTCTTCAGGGTGCGATTTCACCTATGGAAGGTATAGGCCCTGATGATATTCGCTTGAAGGAATTATTGACTCGTTTGAGTGATGAAAGAGTGAGTGAGCTTATCATGGCGACTAACCCCAACATTGAGGGTGAGGCAACGGCGATGTATATTTCTCGTTTAGTTCGGCCTTTTGAGATTAAAATCACCAGAATAGCCCATGGCTTGCCTGTTGGTGGCGATCTTGAATATGCCGACGAGGTTACCTTGTCCAAAGCGTTGGAAGGTCGTCGTGAGCTATTCTAGTAGCTCTAAAGTCGTGTTTTTCAAAAGGAGGCCCCCTGGGCCTCCTTTTTTTGTTCTAAGTTTGTCCCTATCCCGATATGAATGAGAATAACGAGATGTAATTTTGCATCGAAATTATTCTGAGGAGGAATGAGTAATGGGATGGTGGACCTCATTGTGGCGGGGAGCAGATGAAGAACAGGGTAGAAAAGATACGGAGGGTTGGGAAACGTTGCTGGAGGTTCGTAAGGCGCAATCTGAGTGGGAGAGAGCGTACCTAATGTTTGATGAAGCGTTGGGTCAAGATCAAATTGATTATGCTATTTATATTTTAGAGGCAGCAGAGCGCAAGTATCAGATACATCTCAAACATGCAAAGAGCATTGGATTGAATACCAGTCAGATGTAGGCGCTAGTCAAAAGGAAATATAGGAGGGATCAACATGCTAAGAATGTTAGCTATAGGAGTACTGGTCATATCAGTTGTATTGTTAAGTGTAATTGTATTCCGGAAAAAACTTGGCTTTGGATGGCTTAGTCTGTTCGGAGCTCATTTGGTACTGGCTGCGCTCGCAATATATGTAGTGAATTTCTCGGGTTTATTCACACAAGTTCATATCCCCCTGAATCCCGCAACCATAGGCGCAGTAACGGTTCTTGGCCTTCCAGGCGTAGTAATGTTAATAGGATTAAGAATTATTTTGTTTTAATGCTTGACGTGAGTTTGAAAAATATGATACATTAAGTCTCGCCCCTTTGGACAAGATGTTGATTAACAACTTGCTGAAACGGTAAGCGAAAAAAAGAAATTAAAAAAACGCTTGACGAAAACAAAGGTGCTGTGATATATTATAAAGGTCGCTGCTGACAAGCAACGACAACGAAAGATGAGACATTGATCTTTGAAAACTGAACAACGAGTGAGTGGGAAATCACGAAAGTGAAATCCGAAATTAGAGAATTAATTTTCTCGTCAGATGTTTCAAAATGAGCATATCGCTCTTTTCAATACTAATTGGAGAGTTTGATCCTGGCTCAGGACGAACGCTGGCGGCG